>NZ_MKVV01000056.1 GCF_001899645.1 Pseudonocardia sp. 73-21
CGTTCCTGGCCTGTTGTCTTCGACACCGCCGTCGGGTCGCGTCTGACCGATGTCGACGGCAATTCCTACCTCGATTTCTTCGCCGGGGCCGGGGCGCTCAACTACGGCCACAACCCGCCCGCGCTGAAGAAGCCGCTCATCGAGTACCTGACGCGCGACGGCATCACCCACGGGCTCGACATGCACACCCGGGCCAAGGAGGAGTTCCTCGAGACCTTCCGCGACCTGGTGCTCGAGCCGCGCGGTCTGGACTACAAGGTGCAGTTCCCCGGGCCGACCGGCGCGAACTCGGTGGAGTCGGCGCTGAAGCTCGCCCGCAAGATCACCGGGCGCGAGGCGATCATCAACTTCACCAACGCGTTCCACGGCATGACGCTGGGCGCGCTGTCGGTCACGGGCAACTCGATGAAGCGTGACGGCGCCGGTGTCCCGCTGGTGCACGCCACCCCGATGCCCTACGACAACTACTTCGACGGCACCGTGTCGGACTTCATGTGGCTCGAGAAGCTCCTGCAGGACTCCGGTAGCGGCCTGAACGCCTCGGCCGCCGTGATCGTCGAGACCGTGCAGGGCGAGGGCGGTATCAACCCCGCCCGCGTCGAGTGGCTGCAGGGCCTGGCCGAGCTGTGCAGGCGCAACGACATCCTGCTCATCGTCGACGACGTGCAGATGGGCGTCGGGCGCACCGGCCCGTTCTTCTCGTTCGAGATCGCCGGCATCGAGCCCGACATCGTGTGCCTGTCGAAGTCGATCGGCGGCTACGGCCTGCCGATGGCGCTCACGCTGATGAAGCCCGAGCACGACCAGTGGGGCCCCGGCGAGCACAACGGCACGTTCCGCGGCAACAACCCCGCGTTCGTGACGGCCACCGCGGCGCTGCGCGAGTTCTGGTCCGACGACACCCTCGAGCGCTCCACGATCGCCAAGGGCGAGCGTGTCGAGGGCGTGTTCACCGAGCTCGCGGCCGCGTCGCGGGTGCTCACCCCCAAGGGGCGTGGCCTGGCCCGTGGGCTGTCCTTCTCGCAGCCCGAGCTCGCGGCCAAGACGTGTGCCGCGGCGTTCGAGCGGGGACTGCTGATGGAGACCTCCGGACCGTCCGACGAGGTCATGAAGGTCATGCCGGCGCTGACGATCACCGACGACGAGCTCACCGAGGGACTCGAGATCGTGAAGGAGTCGGTGCGCGCCGTGATGGAAGGAGTGTCCGCAGAATGACCGACGACGCACTTTTTCCCGTGGAGGAGAAATCATGATCGTTCGTACGCTGGACGAGATCACCGACACCGACCGCGACGTCAAGACCGAGAACTGGCGCAGCAGGCGCATCATCCTTGCCGGCGACGGCGTGGGGTTCTCGGTCCACGAGACCGTGCTCGCCGCGGGCTCGGTCAACGACTTCTGGTACGCCAACCACATCGAGGCCGTCTTCATCACCGAGGGTGAGGGCGAGCTGTACGACAAGGACAACGACACGACCCACCAGCTCGCGCCGGGGTCGATCTACGTCCTGTCCGGCAACGAGCGCCATCAGTTGCGCCCGAGGACGCGGATGACGACGGTGTGCGTGTTCAACCCGCCCGTGACCGGCCGCGAGGTGCACGACGAGAACGGGGTGTACCCGCTGATCACGGAGGAGAAGGAGGCCAGCTGACCGATGACCGTCACCGCTGCACGAACCGCCGACCGCTACCCGACGCGGATCGCCGACCGGCCGCTGCTGATCGACCGGGCCGAGCCCGCGGCGTGGAGCCGGGACCCCGGCCCGCTGAGCACCGAGGAGCTCGACGCGCACGACCGCGACGGCTTCGTCACGGTCCCGCAGCTGCTCACGCCCGACGAGGTGGAGCGCTACTCGGCCGAGCTCGACCGGCTCGCGACGGACCCGACCGTCAAGGCCGACGAGCGCACGATCGTCGAGAAGACGTCGCAGCAGGTGCGGTCGATCTTCGAGGTGCACAGGCTGAGCGACGCCATCGCGGCGCTCGTCGCCGACGAGCGCGTGGCCGGCCGGGCCCGCCAGATCCTCGGCTCGGACGTCTACGTGCACCAGACGCGGATCAACTACAAGCCGGGATTCGGCGGTGGCGGCTTCTACTGGCACTCCGACTTCGAGACCTGGCACGCCGAGGACGGCATGCCGTCGCCGCGCGCGGTGAGCATCTCGATCTCGCTGACCGAGAACTTCGCGCACAACGGCTGCCTGATGATCATGCCGGGCTCACACCGGACGTTCGTGTCGTGCGTGGGGGAGACCCCGGCCGACAACTACAAGGAGTCGCTGCGCGAGCAGGAGATCGGCACGCCCGATCCCGACAGCCTGACGACCCTGGCCGACGCCCACGGCATCCAGATGTTCACCGGAGCCGCCGGCTCGGCCACGCTGTTCGACTCCAACTGCATGCACGGCTCGGGCAGCAACATCACGCCCTATCCGCGCTCGAACATCTTCATCGTGTTCAACAGCGTGGAGAACACGCTGGAGGAGCCGTTCAGCGCCCCCGGGCGCCGCCCGGAGTACATCGGCTCTCGCGACTTCACTCCCGTAGCGAGCTGACGCCCGTCGGACGAACGGCACTCTCGTCGCAACCTAGGTGACGAAAGTGCCGTTCGTCGGTGAGAGGGGCAGGAGCTCCGGGCGCTTGGGCGCGAAGCCCTCGCCGGTGTGGCGGCCGCGGACGCGGTTGCGGACGAACGGGAGCACCCACTCGCGCATCCACCGCAGGTCCTCGAGCTGCCGGTCCCGCCACGGGGCGGGCTCGGCCTCGGGGAGCGGCGCGCGCCAGTCCTCCGCGACGGGCTCCCCCAGCGTCTCCAGCACGCGCAGCATCACGCGCTTGTGGCCCTCGGCCGTGAGGTGCAGCCGGTCGCTGCCCCACGTGCGGGGATCGGCGAGCGGGGCCATGCCCCACAGGTCCACGACGGTGCTGCCGTGGCGCTCGGCGCTGGCGCGCATCAGCTCGTTGTAGCAGGCGACGCGTCCGCGCAGGCGCCGGATGAGCGGGTGCATGCGGCCGAGGTCGAAGCCCGTGAAGACGACGACCTGGGCGCCCGTGGCCGTGACCCGCTCCAGCGCGGCGTCGAAGCGGCGGGCCAGGTCGTCGGTGTCGCAGGAGAACCGGATGATGTCGTTGCCGCCCGCGCAGAACGCGACGAGATCGGGCCGCAGCCGCTCGGCCACGGCGAGCTGGTCGTCGACGATCTGGTCGAGCAGCTTGCCGCGCACGGCGAGGTTGGCGTAGCGGAACCCGGGGTTGCCGTCGGCGAGCCGCTCGGCCACCCGGTCGGCCCACCCGCGCGGGGTGCCATCGGATCGCAGGTCGTCCAGTCCTTCGGTGAAACTGTCACCGATCGCGACGAACGTGTTCCACCGGCCCATGCGATCGCCCCTCACCGTTCATGTTCCCGTCATCCCGATGACGAGTGTAGATCGCTTGGAGACCATCCGGGGTGATCGATCCGTTCCTATAGGGCACCCTTACCTCATGGCCCGGCGAACCGACGACCCCGACTCCCTGCGGCACCTGCTCGGCGGTCGTGGTGGAGCCGTGGACGCCACGGTGCCGGTGGTGGTGTTCGTCGTCGTGCTCACCGTCGCGCAGGCCGCCGGGTGGACGTCGCCGGTGGGTTGGGGCGGCGGGGCCGCCGTGCTGGTGGCGCTGGTGGTGGCGGTGTTCCGGCTGCGGCAGGGCCGGCGGCCGCGGTCGGTGCTGTTCGGGCTGCTCGGCGTGGCCGTCGGCGCGCTGATCGCGCTCTACACCGGCCGGGCCGTGGACTTCTTCCTCGTGCAGATCGCCACCAACGCGGCGAGCGCGCTCGCGTGGGCGGTGTCGATCGTGATCCGCTGGCCGCTGCTCGGGCTCGTGGTCGGCACGGCGCTGGGGCAGCGGACGGCCTGGCGTCGTGATCCGGACCTGCTGCGCGGCTACCAGCGCGCGTCGTGGGTGTGGGTGGCGCAGTACGTGGTGCGGCTGGCCGTGTTCGTGCCGCTGTTCCTCGCCGACCAGGTCGTGGCGCTCGGCGTCACGCGGATCGTGCTCACCTGGCCGCTCGTGGCGGTGTGCGTGGCCGCGTCGTGGCCGTTGCTCCGATCGGCCCTGCCCGCCGGCCATCCCGGCATCCGGCATCCGGTGGAGCCCGTGCCGCGTACGCCACGGCAGGGGTGAGAGGGCTCACGAACGGTGATCCTCCGGAGCGATCGGGGTGGGCGCGGCGTTGTGGGCGTTGGACACCCGACGTCGACCGATCGCCTCCAGGAGCCATGCCGCAGCAGCCCGCCGCCCGCCCGCCCCGTACCGACCCCGCGCACGGTCCCGTCCCGGACCGCTCCGGCGCCCGACGTGACCCGCGCAGGCCCGTCCCGCCGGGGAGCCGTCCGGCACCGCCGCTGCCTCCGACGGATCGAGGCGGCCCGGACACCGACTCCGGCGTCGTGGTGGCCCCGACCAGGGACCTCACGGTCAACAAGGTGCTCGCCGGGGCCGGGGCGGCTGCCACGAGCGCGGTGCTGGGGTCGTTCTTCGGGGCGGCCGGCACGGTCGCCGGTGCCGCCCTGGGCTCCGTGGCGAGCACGGTGGCCGCCACCATCTACCAGCGCTATCTCGACCGCACCCGCGACACGATCGTCGCCCGCATCCGGCCCGTGGCCGGGGGCTCGTCGCCCAGCGAGCTGACGCTGCCGATGCAGCGCACGGGCGAGGACGAGACCGTCTGGTTGCGGGTGGAGCCCGTGGTGCCGCCGGCCTCCCCGCGGCGCCGCTGGTGGATGTGGGCGGGCGCCACGGTGCTCGTGTTCGTGATCGGGCTGCTGGCCGTGACCGGGATCGAGTGGGCGAAGGGTTCGACGCTCAGCTCGAACGACTCGGGCACGTCGGTCGGAAGGGTGCTCGGTGGGGCGCGCAGCGCGCCCACAGAGCCCACCACGGCCCCGGCGGCCCCGTCCGGCTCCACCGGGCGCACCTCCACGGCCGACCCGACGGCCGAGCCGTCGAGCACCGCCGTGCCCGGCCCGGGCGCTACCGGCGGCCTCACCGCCACCGTCGACCCGGGCACGGGTCCCACCGGTTCCGGGGCCCCGACACCCGCCCCCGGCCCCGGCGGCCTGCTGGGCGGTGCGGCCGGCTGAGGGCCCCCGGACCGCTCGGCGGTGGGGTTCAGATCAGGCGGGCCCGCAGCGCCGCAGCGGCGGCCCGCGGGTCCTCGGCCTCGGTGATGGCGCGGACCACCACGATGCGGCTGGCTCCGGCCGCCAGCACCTCGCCGAGGCGGGCGTCGTCGATGCCGCCGATGGCGAACCACGGCCGCGCCGGGCCGCGCCCGGCGACGGTGCGCACCAGTCCGAGCCCCGGCGCCGGACGGCCGGGCTTGGTGGGCGTGGGCCAGCACGGGCCGACGCAGAAGTAGTCGACGCCCGCCTCGTCGGCGGCCACCAGCGTCTCCTCGGCGCTGTGCGACGACCGGCCCACCACCACCTCGTCCCCGACGATCTTGCGCGCCCAGGCGACGGGGAGGTCGTCCTGGCCGAGGTGCAGGACGTCGGCCCCGGACGCCAGCGCGATGTCGGCCCGGTCGTTGACGGCCAGCAGCGCGCCGTGCCGTGCGCACGCCTCGGCCAGGACCTCCAGGGCGGCCAGCTCGTCGCGTGCCTCGAGGGGGCCGTCGGCGCCCTTGTCGCGCAGCTGCACGATGTCGACGCCCCCGGCGAGGGCCGCGTCGGCGAACTCCGCGAGGTCGCCGCGCTCACGACGCGCGCCGGTGCAGAGGTAGAGGCGGGCGGCGTCCAGCCGCTGCCGCAGGGCTGTTCCGTCGAGTCCGGGCATGGGTCCCAGCGTAGGGTGGCCATCAGGTGTCGCACGGGAGCCCGGCTGGGCTGAGAAAGGACTTGCGGGTCCTGACCGTCGAACCTGATCCGGGTCATGCCGGCGCAGGGAGCGAAGATGATCGAAGTTGTTGTGGTGGGCGCGGGCGTCATCGGCATGTCCTGCGCCTGGCGGGCCGCCGCGGCCGGCCACGCGGTGACGGTGCTGGACCCCGCGCCCGCCCGCGGCGCCTCGTGGGTGGCCGGCGGCATGCTCGCGCCCGTCACGGAGGCGTGGCCGGGCGAGGAGCACCTGCTCGACCTCGGCGTGGAGTCGGTGCGGCGCTGGCCGGGCTTCGCGGCGGACCTCACCGCGGCGGCCGGGTGCCGGGCCGGGCTGCGCACCGAGGGCACCATGGTGGCCGCCACCGGTGCCGGTGACCGCGCCGAGCTGGACAACCTGGCGACGTACCTCACCGGCCTGGGACGCTCGGTGGAGCGGCTCTCCGGCCGCGAGCTGCGGCGGCTGGAACCCGCGCTCGGACCGGATGTGCGCGGCGGGCTCTCGGTGCCCGATGACCTGGCCGTGGACAACCGGCTGCTGCTCACCGCGCTGCAGGCCGCGTGCGGGCGCGCCGGCGTCCGGTTCGTGGCGGCCGCGGCGAAATCCGTGCTCGACGACGGCGGTCGCGTGACCGGTGTGCGCACCGACGGGCCCGACGTCCCGGCGGACGCCGTGCTCATCTGCGCCGGGGCGCACTCCGCCGACCTGCATCCCACCCTCGACGGCCTGGTGCGCCCGGTGAAGGGCGAGATCCTGCGGCTCGCCCACCGCGCCGGCGCCTTCCCCCCGCCGGGTCGGACGGTGCGCGCGCTCGTGGACGGCCGGCCGGTGTACGCAGTGCCGCGCGACGGGGGCGGCCTCGTGATCGGGGCCACGCAGGCCGAGACCGGGTTCGACACGGACGTGACCGTCGGCGGCGTGCGCGACCTGCTCCGCGACGCCGAGCGCGTGCTGCCCGGCATCGCCGAGTACGCGCTGGTGGAGAGTGCGGCCGGGCTGCGTCCGGGCAGCCCCGACAATCTCCCGCTGATCGGGCCGCTCGGCCCCGAGGGGCTGCTCGCGGCCACCGGGCACGGCCGCAACGGGATGCTGCTGGCTCCCGTGACCGCGGACGCCGTGCTGGCCCTGCTGCACGGCGATCCGCCTCCGGAGGCGGCGCGGCCCGCCGCCCCCCACCGATTCGTCTCCAGGAGGTAGCACGTGCAGGTGTGGATCAACGGGACCCGCCACGAGCTGGCCGACGGAGCCGGGGTGACCGACGCGCTCGGCGTGCTCGGAGCCCCGGCCACCGGTGTGGCCGTGGCCGTGGACGGCGAGGTGGTGCCCCGGGCGACGTGGGCCGACACCGCGCTCTCCGACGGCGCGCGCGTCGAGGTGCTCACCGCGGTGCAGGGAGGATGACCATGAACGACGACCTGGCGAACGAACTGGTGATCGGCGGCCGCAAGATCGCCTCGCGGCTGATCATGGGCACCGGCGGGGCGTCGAACCTCGAGATCCTGGAACGGGCGCTCGTGGCGTCGGGAACGGCCCTGACCACGGTGGCGATGCGGCGGATCGACGCCGCCACCGGCACCGGTGTGCTGGACCTGCTGCGGCGTCTGCGCATCGAGGTGCTGCCCAACACGGCCGGCTGCCGCACGGCCGCGGAGGCCGTGCTGACCGCGCGGCTGGCCCGCGAGGCGTTGGAGACCGACCTGGTGAAGCTCGAGGTGGTGGCCGACGAGCGCACGCTGCTGCCCGACCCGATCGAGCTGCTCGACGCGGCCGAGCAGCTCGTGGACGACGGTTTCACCGTGCTGCCCTACACGAACGACGACCCGGTGCTGGCGCTCAAGCTGGAGCAGGTGGGGTGCGCCGCGGTGATGCCGCTGGGCTCGCCGATCGGCACCGGCCTGGGCATCCGCAACCCGCACAACATCGAGATGATCGTGGACCGGGCCGGCGTGCCGGTGGTGCTCGACGCCGGCATCGGCACCGCGTCGGAGGCCGCGCTGGCCATGGAGCTGGGCTGCGACGCCGTGCTGCTGGCCACCGCCGTGACGCGGGCGGGCGATCCCGAGCGGATGGCGCAGGCGATGCGGTGGGCCGTGGACGCGGGCCGGGCCGCGCACGGGGCGGGCCGGATCCCGCGCCGCTACTGGGCGCATGCCAGCTCTCCCGATCCCGACGCCTGATCCGCGGCCCGACACGGTGTGAGCGCTGCGGCGGTGGCCAGCAGCTGGGCCTCGTCGAACCGCGTCCCGTCCGGGCTCACCTCGGTGGCGGGGCCGGCCCGACGAACCGGAAGACCGCCCGGCCGCAGGTGGGCGCGGCCGGGCGCGATCTCCCGCCACGTCGACGGAGCCTGCTCGTGGTACCCGGCCAGGAACTCCTTCAGGGCCGCGATGTCGGTGAGCGGCTCCTCGCGCGGCGTCGTGACCGGGAGGCCGACCGCGTAGGCACCGACGACGGCCGGCGGCGGCGCGGCCGCGCCGATCGTGGTGGGCGCCAGCAGCAGGGCCGGCCCGGTGGCGATGTATCGGATCATGTCCCGAGGATGACCGGCCGGGACGGCGCCCGGGGATGATCAAGGATTCCTGTGGACAACTTCCGGCGATGGGGACAACTCGGCCCGATCGGGGCTCAGCGATCGGGCACCTGGGCCACGCTGTCCCGGTGACGCGCCGCGAGTTCCCGGTAGATGCCGGGGTTGCCCTCCACCCACCACCGGGCCGAGTCGGTGAGCGGGCCCTTCTCCCTGGCCACGGTGCCCAGCACGAGCCGCCCGTCCGGCACCACGGTGCCCGGCGCCACGGTGGAACCCGCGCCCACCAGGCAGCGGGCCCCGATGCGTGCGCCGTCCTGCACGGTGGATCCGTTGCCGATCAGGGCCTCCGCGCCGATCACGCATCCGTGCACCACGCAGAGGTGGCCGATCGTGGCGCCCGGCCCGATCTCGGTGATCGGGTCGGTGCCGCCGTGCAGCACGCTGCCGTCCTGCACGTTCGCCCCCTCGCGCACGATGATCGGCCCGAAGTCGGCGCGGAGCACGGTGTTGTACCAGATCGACGCGTGCGCCTCGACGCGCACGTCGCCCACCAGCGTGGCGGTGGGGGCGATGAACGCCGTGGGGTGCACGGTCGGGGCGAGGCCCTCGAAGGAGAACAGCGGCATGGTCCACACGGTGCCACCCGGGCGGGTCCGGCGCGGCGCTCGGGTGGCGACGGCGGGTGGGGGCAACCTGGTGCCGGGCGATACGTCCTGCTCGTCACGACATGCGCCGGGAAGGGGGATCGCGATGAAGCGAACCGTGATGGCCACCGTGCTCGCGGTGGCGATGGCCGGATGCTCGGCGGGGCCACCCCCTGCCGCGCCCACCGCCCCGCCCGCCGCCCCGCCCGCCGCGTCGCCGGAGATGTCGCCGGAGATGTCGCCGGAGCCGGCGGGCCGGGCTCAGGCCCTCCCGGTCTACTACGTGGCCCTCACCCCGGCGGGGCCCCGCCTGCAGCGGGAGTTCCACCGGATCACCACCACCGATCCCGCCAGCGACGCCGTCCGGGAGATGTTCGACGTCCCGGCCGCCGATCCCGACTACCTCTCCGGCTGGCCGGCCGGCACCGGGCTGCGGGCGCCCGTGATGGTGGGCGCCGATGCGATCACGGTCGACCTCACCACCCGGGCCACCGGCGCCCCGACCGGCCCGGTGCCTGCGACGATGGCCCTGCAGCAGCTCGTCTTCACGGTCCAGGGGGCCGCGGGATCCACGCGGCCGGTGCGGCTGCTGGTCGACGGCGCAGCCGTCGAGCGGGTGCTCGGGAGTGTCCCGGTCGCCGCGCCGGTGCCCCGCGGTGACATCTACGCGATGAGGTCGCTCGTGCAGATCGACTCACCCATAAACGGGGCCACGATGGAGCGCGACGTCGTGGTCACGGGCGAGGCGGCCGTCTTCGAGGCCTCCGTGCACTGGGAGGTGCGCCGCGGCGCGACGGTGGTGCGCACGGGCGTCACGTCCACCAGCGAGGGCCAGGTGTTCGCCCCGTTCTCGTTCACCGTCACGCTGGAGCCCGGCGAGTACGAGGTGCGCATCTCGGAGGACGACCCGTCCGACGGGGAGGGCCGCCCGGTGCTCACCGACACCAAGTCGATCACCGTCGCGTAGGCGGCGCCCGAGCCGGATGCACGGGGCAGTCCTGCCCACGATCGCTACTCGCCGCACGTGACGGCCGTGCGGAGGGCGTTCCCGTACGTCCAGTAGCGATCACGGATGCGGTGCTCGGTCGAGGTCGTCTGTCACAGCCCACTGCGACGGCCAGGCACTAGTCGACGCGGGTGCGGGGCGGACGCAGGCCGAGCGAGCGGAGCTCCAGCTCGGCCAGGCCGCGGACGGCCTCGCGGTCGTCGCGCCGCCACGCCGCGGCGGGGTCGTCGGAGACGGCCAGCAGCCGGCGCACCGGCATGTGCGCGAGCGCGCGCAGGGCCAGCAGGTCGGTGTCGGCGGTGCGGACGGTGATGGCCGAGCGGGCAGCGCGGGCGTAGCGGATCCGCAGGGTCAGCCAGAGCAGTACCACCGGCAGCGCGGCGAGCACCACGATGCCCACGGCCGTGCCCAGTGCCACGTTGGCCACCGTCTCGACCTGCTGGCGACCGGCCGCGGCCAGCGAGTCTCCCGCCGCCGTGCCGGTGCCGAGCGCGCGGGCCAGGTCGCCGCCCACGAACGGCACGTTGCCCGCGGTGCGGGCGGCGCCGGAGAACGCACCGCCGATCGCCGCGCCCGCGTCGGCGAGCGTGCGGGCGGGACCCTGCAGCTGCTGCACCAGGTCGTACGCCGCCCGAGCGATGATCACCACCAGCACCACCCACGCCACCACCACGACGTCGGCGAACAGCTGTCGGAAGAGGCGACCCGGACGTTCCGCGTAGAACCGCATGGCGCGGAACCGTAGAGGTGCGTACCCGGCCCCCGCCGAGGAGTGCCCGGCGCAACCCTCGGAGCAGACGCTCGAGGAGCTGGAGCGTCTCCCGCTCGCCGCGGTGACCGAGACCTGGCCCAGACCCCGCATGACCGACGCGATCGAGTGGTTCGCCTCCCCGGCCGACGTCGGCCGCGCGCTCGCGGGGCTGCACGCGCCGGGCGGGCCGGAGGTGGCGTCACGGGGCCTCGCCGACGTCCGCGGCGCCGTCCACCTGCTAGTGTCCTGAGTCGGTAATTCGCCCGCAGTAGCTGGCGACGCTGTCGAGG
>NZ_MKVV01000057.1:0-98352 GCF_001899645.1 Pseudonocardia sp. 73-21
CATGCCTTGATTCTAGTCGAACAGACGTGCGATTGCTACGTGTTTGCGCAGTTCAGGACACTTTCGGTGTTGCCTGGGGGTTGAGTCGCCGGGGGTGCAGGGTCAGGTCCGACCGCGGGGCTGAGGTGGGTTCCGAGTACAGGGCCGGGCACGACAGGGTGATCTGAGTGTTCGGTGCGGGGACCAGCTGACGTGGGGCCGGTCGGATGCGGCCGCTCGCGGGCGACCGCCGCACAGACCCGCCCGGGATACATCGAGCACGGCCACGGCGGCGGCCGCACCGGTTCTTCCGGGCCTACGCCTGATCGCGACCTGGCACGTGCAGCCGGCTGGCCGGCGCCAAGACCGGCCGTCCCCACACCGGGTCCTGTTCACGAACAGGACCTGTGGCCGTGAGCTGGGCCCACGGCCACCGACCATCGACCTCGGAATCAGTCATCTACTGGCCGTTGGTGGCCGGCCCGTGGTCGGCCGGCACCTCCCACGGCACGGTGACGGCGGGCAGGTGGACCTCGGGTTCGGGATCGGGCTCCGGGGCGGGCGGCAGGTCGGGCCCCGGCTCGGTCCAGATCTGCTCGTCGTGGGGATGGCAGGCGTCCCACAGCTCACGCCCGAGCGCGGACATCCGGAGGGTCTGGCGCACGATCCGCGCCCGGCCGTCGGCGCGGGCGGCGTCCTCGGCCTCGCGCACGAGCTCGTCGGTGAGGCAGATGTCGTACTGCACGGCCAGCGTCGGGTCCATCTCGCCGACCTCGACGAGATCGAGGTGCAGCAGGCGGGCGAGGTAGCGCGGCACCGATGCCGGAACGGCCACTCCCGCGGCCCGTCCGACCGTGGAGGCGTTGGACAGCACGCGCCGGGTGCCGGTGACGCCGGTGCGGCAGTCGACGTGCAGCAGCGGGTAGGCGCTGCCGTCGGCGAGCGCGGAGAGGATCCGGGCCTCGTCGGGCAGCAGCTGGCGCAGGATCGCCAGGTAGAGGTACTCGCGGGCGCGCTGCCTCGTCTGCTCGATGGAGCGCAGCAGCAGCTCCGCCATCGCCACGCGCAGCGGCTCGGTCTGCTTGGGCGGGGCCGTGGCCGCCGTGCGCAGCGTCGGCTCGCCCTCGGTGTCGGACGTGGCCCGGCCGTCGTGCAGCGGATCGACGTTGTCGAGCCGGCGGCGCAGCTCGCCGAGCACCGTGCGTTCCAGCTGCTGCAGCTCGGTCTCCACGGCGGCCGCGCCCGGCAGGCCGCGGGCGAACTCGGCGCCGGCCTTCGTGGCCCAGCGCGCGAACCGG
This sequence comes from Pseudonocardia sp. 73-21, assembly GCF_001899645.1. Classification (GTDB taxonomy): domain Bacteria; phylum Actinomycetota; class Actinomycetes; order Mycobacteriales; family Pseudonocardiaceae; genus Pseudonocardia. The sequence continues at coordinate 1,278 of NZ_MKVV01000057.1, forward strand.
CCTGCCTGGTTCACCAGTGCCTCGGCGCGCTCGGACGCCGGCGGGGTCTCGTCGGGCACCCGGCCTCCTGTCATGAGTGTTACCGAGGGTAACAGCCGGGACGGTGCGGCAGCAAGATTCGGGTCACCGTCACTGGCGAAGGCGCGCCCGTTCGGGTCATGCTCGACGGGTGGTCTCCCTGATGTCGTTCGCCGTTCGCCCGCCGGCAACCTCCCCGGCCGAGGTTCCCCTGGCCGACCCGGCCAGCCTGCCGGTGCGCGACGAGCGCTGGGCACCGTGGCCGGGCCGGGAGATCACCGCAGGCGGCGTGACGCTGCACGTGCGTGAGACCCCGGGTCCGGACGGCACCCCCGCCGTCTACGTCCACGGGCTGTCGGGATCGGGCACCAACTGGACCGACCTCGCGGGCCTGCTCGGCACCCGCGCCGCGGGCACCGCCGTCGACCTGCCCGGGTTCGGGCTCACCCGGCCGACGCCGACCACGGACTTCTCGCCGTCCGGCCACGCCGACGCCCTGCTGTGCTTCCTCGCCGGTCGGGGCCGCCCGGTGCACCTGCTGGGCAACTCGCTGGGCGGCACCGTCGCGATGACGGTGGCCGCCCGCCGTCCGGAGCTGGTGCGCACGCTGACGCTGGTGTCGCCGGCCATGCCCGACCGCAGGCCCGACCCGCGGCGGATGTCCGACCCCCGGATGGCGCTCGCGATGCTGCCCGGCCGCGTCGGGCGCCGCGCCCGCGCCGAGCTCGCCGCCGTCAGCTACCGCCAGCGCGCGGAGAACGTGGTGCGGCTGTGTTTCGGCGACCCGGGTCTCGCGCCCGAGCACCGGCTCGCCGAGGCTGCCGCCGAGTTCGAGATGCGGGCCCACCAGCCCTGGGCCGGCGAGGCCGTGGAGCGCACGAGCAAGGCGATGCTGGCGGGCTGGCTGCGCGGGGCGTCGCTGTGGACGGTGGCGGCCCGGGTCCGCGTGCCCACCCTCGTCGTCTGGGGGGACCGCGACCGGCTCGTCAACCCCCGGCTGGGTGCCCGCACCGCCGCCGCGGTCGGCGGGAAGCTGCTGGTGCTGCCCGGCGTCGGGCACGTGGCGCAGATCGAGGCCCCGGACGCGGTCGCGCGGGCCGTCGCCGGGATGTGGGACTCCGTCGCCGAAGGACGTTGGGTGTCCGAGGGTAGTTGGGTCGCCGCCGGAACCTGGGAAGATCCTGCACCGGGTCCGCGTTGACGCGGGCACGTACGTGGAGTCGATTCGAGGAGCTTTGAAGATGGCGCTTCCGCCGCTCGTGGAGCCGGCCGCCGAACTGACCAAGGACGAGGTGGCCCGCTACAGCCGTCACCTCATCATTCCCGACGTGGGAATGACCGGTCAGAAGCGGCTGAAGAACGCGAAGGTGCTGGTGGTGGGCGCCGGCGGGCTCGGCAGCCCCGCCCTGCTCTACCTGGCCGCCGCCGGGGTGGGCACGCTCGGCATCGTGGAGTTCGACGAGGTCGACGAGTCCAACCTGCACCGCCAGGTCATCCACGGGCAGTCCGACATCGGGCGCCCGAAGGCCGAGTCGGCGCGGGACTCCATCAACGAGGTCAACCCGTTCGTCGATGTCCGGCTGCACCAGGTGCGGCTCGAGGCCGACAACGTGCTCGACATCTTCCGCGACTACGACCTGATCCTCGACGGCACCGACAACTTCGCCACGCGCTACCTGGTGAACGACGCCGCCGTCCTGCTGGGCAAGCCGTACGTGTGGGGCTCGATCTACCGGTTCGAGGGCCAGGCGTCGGTGTTCTGGGAGGACGCGCCCAACGGCCAGGGCCTCAACTACCGCGACCTCTACCCCGAGGCTCCGCCCGCCGGCATGGTGCCGTCCTGCGCCGAGGGCGGCGTGCTGGGCGTGCTGTGCGCGTCGATCGGCTCGATCATGGTCAACGAGGCCATCAAGCTGATCACCGGCATCGGCGAGACGCTGCTCGGCCGCCTGATGGTCTACGACGCGCTCGACATGACCTACCGCACGATCAGGCTGCGGAAGGACCCCGAGGCCACGAAGATCACCGAGCTGATCGACTACGAGGCGTTCTGCGGCGTGGTGTCCGACGAGGCGCAGGACGCCGCCGCCGGCCACACCATCACGGCCGTCGAGCTCAAGGACATGATCGACTCGGGCAAGGACTTCGCCCTGATCGACGTCCGCGAGCCCCACGAGTACGAGATCGTCAAGATCCCGGGCTCGGTGCTGATCCCGAAGGACCGCATCCTCTCGGGCGAGGCGCTCTCGGAGATCCCGCAGGACAGGCCGGTGGTGCTGCACTGCAAGTCCGGCGCGCGGAGCGCCGACGCCCTGGCGGCGCTGCACAAGGCCGGCTTCAAGGACGCGGTGCACGTGCAGGGCGGCGTGCTGGCGTGGGCGAACCAGGTGGACAAGAGCCTCCCCACCTACTGACCCCCCACCGAACCACCCGATGAACGGCACTCCCGTCGCCCGGTTGCGACGGGAGTGCCGTTCGTCCGTCACGCCATCCTCATGTCGTCCCGCCGCCGCTCACGGTCCGTCACAAGATCTTCCGAACAGCACGCAGCGTGACGCTGACCAGGGGTATCGGTCCAATTGGAGCAGTGACAACCTCCCGTGGACGCGGGTACCGTTCCCCTCCCGGAAGATCAAGACGGGTCACCCGTCAGGGGGGTCGCACAGGTGGACGACTACGTACGGCGATGCGCGCTGCCTGGCTGCGACGTACCGATCGACGACATCCCGGGGCGTCCCGCACGCCGCTACTGCACGGCCGCCCATCGCGCCGCGGCCCGGCACGCCCGCCGGGCGTCGATGCAGCCCGACCAGCAGGAGCGGCTCGCCGAGACCCTCCCCTGGCTGCGGGAGCCCGACCCCGAACCCGTCCTCGTGCGGCCCTCGGCGGCGCACGCCGAACCCGAGCGGACCGTCCGGGTGCCGGCTCCGCGCGCGGTGTCGCCGGCGGGTCGCGGCCTCGCGGCCCGGCTCGGTGACCGCCTCCCGCGCCGCCGCCGCGCCATCGCCGTGATCGGCGCGGCGGGGATCCTCGCGGGCGGCTACGCCGTCACGTCGTCGCAGTCCACCGAGGTCGCCGGGCCCGTCGCGCAGACGCCGCAGGGCGAGTCCTCCGACGGCTGGGCGGCCCGGGCCCAGGTCACGCTGACCTCGGTCGACAGGCAGCTCGACACCATCGCGCAGACCGAGGCCGCGTGGAACGCCATGCCGGAGCACGCCACGGTGGGCACGCCCGCCGCGGTCGCCGAGCTGATGGACCGCAAGGCGCTGCTGGAACGGCGCAAGGCGGCCCTGCAGTCGCAGCTCGACACCTACCGGGCGCTCGCCCGTACGAAGGCCGACCTGGAGCTGTCCGAGCAGAACCTCGATGCGGTCGAGAAGGCGTTGAAGGACGCTCCCACCACGGGCGCCGTCACCTCGCCCGACGAGGCGTCCGCGCTCGCCGCCCTGCAGGAACAGCGTGACCTGCGGATCCGCCAGCGCGACGCGAAGAAGCTGGAGCTGGCGGGCATCGAGGGCAACGTCGAGAAGGCGGCCAGAGCGCCGCTGCCCGACGACGGCCAGCAGACCACCGTCGTCAGCGAGAAGGTGCTGGACGTCATCCACAACGGTGGGCGCGACGGTGGACGGCCGACGTCGCCGACGCCCGGCCCGCGCCGTCCCGAGGTGCTGGCCAGCGGCCGCGAGGGGGAGCAGGGCCAGGAGCGCCAGGCCACCACCACGAGCGCGCCGCCCGACCCACGTGGTCCCCGCGACGAGTCGGCCGAGCGCCGGTCCGAGCCGCGGCCTGCGGCGGCACCGAAGGGGCCGGTCGGCGGGGTCGTCGACACGGTGGACGGGGCGCTGGGCGGCGGGAAGCCGGACCCGAACACCGGTGATCGGTCCCGGGGCCCGGTCGGGAAGGTCGCCGACACCGTCGGCGGCGTGCTGGGCGCCGGAAAGCAGGAGACGAAGCCGGCAGCCGCGGACAAGGCTGCCGCCGACAAGCCTGCTGCGGACAAGCCCGCCGAGCAGCCGAAGGGACCGGTCGGGAAGGCCGTCGACACCCTGGGTGGTGCCGTCGATGGGCTGGTCGGCGGCGGGAAGGGCCAGAAGGAGAGCACCCCGAAGGAGAGCTCCCCGAAGAAGAGCTCCCAGAAGGAGAACAAGCCGGAGCAGAGCGCGGCGGCGAAGCCCGCTGCGGACGACGGGGCCGGGCGGTCGCCGACCCCGAGGAGCGCGCCCGCCAGGAGCGCCCCGGCGGCGACGCCCGCGCGCACCGGTGGCGATCTCGCCGGGTCGATGCCCGGCGCCGAGATGGCGATGGCCATCGTCAGCTCCGTCCCGGGCGGGGAGGCAGCCGCCCCCGCGATGGAGTCGGCGCTGCGGCAGGCGGCGACCCAGTACGCGGAGCAGGCGGGTGCGTCGACGACGACCGTGAAGTCCTCGGGCTCCCCATCCTCGGGCTCGCAGTCCTCGTCACGCAAGACGCCGACCCACCTGACGACGACGGTGGTGGACGACTCCGGCTCCACGCATGAGCAGAGCTCCCGCAGCTCCTCGAGCGGCGACGGATCCTCGAGGACATCGTCGGGTGGCACGGCGTACTCGAGCTCGTCGAGTTCCGGCACGTCGAGCCAGCCGAGCACGTCGAGCCAGTCGAGCACGTCGGGCTCGAACACGTCGCGCTCGAGCACGTCGGGCTCGGGTACGTCGAGTTCGGACAAGTCCGGCTCGGGCTCGTCGGGCTCGGGCACGTCGAGCAGGTCGGGATCCGGCACGTCGTCCGGCTCGGGTGGCTCGTCGAGCTCGGGTGGCATCTCCGACCCGGGCGGCTCGTGGAGCTCGGACAGCTCGTCCGGCTCGGGTTCGGCGAGCTCCGACTCGTCCGGTTCCGGTTCGCGCAGCTCGTCCGACTGGTCCGGCTCCGGCAGCTCCACGGACTACTCCGCAGGCTCCGACCGGTCCAACTGACTCCGGAGCCCACGACCCTTCGTCCCGCGTGGCAGACCCGATCGGGCGGCGGGCGCAGGTAGCGTCCCGGGGGTGACCGCTGCTCCCGTCCGTCTGCCCGCCGGCGAGGCAGGCACCGCGCTCCCGCCGCACGTCCGCACGGCCTTCGGCGTCAAGGACCTGGAACCACGGCCCGTGGTGTGGGCGGGGCGCCGGGCGTGGCACTGCGGTGACGTGCTGATCCGTCCGGTCTCCGACAACGCCGTGGCGGCCTGGTCCGCGGGTGTCCTGGACGGGCTGGAGGTCGACGGCCTGCGGCTCGCCCGGCCGGTGCGGTCGTCGGACGGCCGCTGGATCGTGGCGGGGTGGGCGGCCAGCCGGTTCGTGCCGGGCACGCTCGAGCCGCGCTACGACGCCGTGGTGGAGGCCGGGATGCGTCTGCACGCGGCCACCGCGCACGTCCAGCGTCCGCGGGTCCTCGACGACCGCGACGACATGCTGACCCGCTCGGCCGCCGGCGCGTTCGGGGAGCGCAAGCTCAGCCTGAAGCCGTCGGCGGGTGGCGACCTGTACTGGCAGCTCGCGGCCTACCGCACCCCCGTCCGCGTCGCGGCGCAGGTGGTGCACCCGGAGCTGTTCGGCGCCGTCCTGTTCGACGACGAGGGCGTGCCGGCGCTGATCGACCTCGTGCCGTGCTGGCGGCCCAAGGAGTGGGCGGCCGCCGTGGTGGTGGTCGACGCCCTGGCCTGGGGCGGGGCCGACGACGCGATGATCCAGCGGTGGTCGCACCTCGACGAGTGGCCCCAGATGCTCCTGCGCGCCGTGCTGCACCGGCTCGCCCTGCACGCCCAGCACCCCGAGGCCTCGGCGTCCACGCTCGCGGGTCTGGAACGCGCGGCGGGCCTGGTCAGCGCCCAGCTGTAGATCTCACATGCGGTGCCCCCACCGGTGAGCACGCTTTTGCTCCGCCGTCACACAGATCCGACCAACCGGTAACGGCCCCTGCCTAGCGTCCCCCTCCGACATCGGAGACGAACGCAGGAGGACGCCAGTGACCACCACGGACGTAGAGACCGGGAACGGCCGGTCGTTCCTGCGCGGCCGCTGGATCGAGAACTGGAACCCGGAGGACACCACGTTCTGGGAGCGGACCGGCGCGAGGATCGCCAACCGGAACCTGTGGTTCTCCATCCTCAGCGAGCACATCGGGTTCTCGATCTGGTCGCTGTGGTCGGTGCTCGTGCTGTTCATGGGCAACGACTACGGGTTCAGCGCAGCTGACAAGTTCTTCCTGGTCGGGGTGCCCACGCTGGTGGGCGGGTTTCTGCGGCTGCCCTACTCGTTCGCGGTGGCCCGGTTCGGCGGCCGCAACTGGACGATCGTCTCGGCGCTGATGCTCCTGGTCCCGACGATCCTCGCCGCGATCGTCATGCACCCGGGCACCTCGTACACGACGTTCCTGCTCGTGGCGGCCATCGGTGGGGTCGGCGGCGGGAACTTCGCCTCGTCGATGACCAACATCAACACGTTCTTCCCGGAGCGTCGCAAGGGCTGGGCGCTGGGGCTCAACGCAGGCGGTGGCAACCTGGGCGTGCCGGTGATCCAGCTGATCGGGCTGCTCGTCATCTCGACGGCCGGCACGGGCGCGCCGCGGATCCTGCTGGGCGTCTACATCCCGCTGATCGTGATCGCCGCCGTGCTGGCGGCGGTGTACATGGACAACATCTCCGCGGTCCGCAACGACACCGGCTCGTTCACCGAGGCGCTCCGGCAGGGCCAGACCTGGGTGATGTCGTTCCTCTACATCGGCACGTTCGGCTCGTTCATCGGCTACGGCTTCGCATTCGGGCTGGTGCTGCAGAACCAGTTCGGCCGCACCCCGTTGCAGGCCGCCGCCGTCACGTTCATCGGGCCGCTGCTGGGCTCGCTGATCCGCCCGGTGGGAGGGCGGCTCGCCGACCGGATCGGCGGCGCGCGGGTGACGTTCTGGAACTTCGTGGCGATGGCCGTGGCCACGCTGATCATCATCGCGGCGTCGGGGATGAAGTCGTTGGCGCTGTTCACCACCGGTTTCGTGATCCTGTTCGTGCTCACCGGCATCGGCAACGGCTCGACGTACAAGATGATCCCGGCGATCTTCCGGGGCAGGGCGCGGTCGGCGATCGCGCTGGGCGAGAACGAGACCACGGAGCTGGGCCGGGCCCGGCGCATCTCCGGTGCGGTGATCGGCATCGCCGGGGCCGTCGGGGCGCTGGGCGGGCTGCTGATCAACCTGGCCCTCCGCCAGTCGTTCCTCACGGCGAAGAGCGGTGACCCGGCGTTCTGGTCGTTCCTCGCGTTCTACGTCGTGTGCATCGTGGTCACCTACGTGGTCTACCTGCGGCCGCTGCCGGCCGAGGCCGAGCACACCCACCCGCGCAAGGCCCTCGTCGGCGTCTGACCGTTCGCGATCGCAAATTTCCGGCTCGCACAACGCGGTGACGCAGGGTCACGAAGCGGCTCGTCGTGGGGGGCTCACGCTGGTGGCCCGGCGATGTGCGGGCTGCGTTACGTCGGTGTCACGGTGGGCCGTCCGTCCGTAATCCCGTCTGCCTACCGTCGCTCGCGTGAACAGACAGCTCGTCGTCATCGGCAACGGGATGGTCGGGCACCGGCTCGTCCAGGCGCTGCGGGAGCGGGACACCCGGCGCGAGTGGCACGTCACCGTCCTCGGGGAGGAGACGCGCCCGGCCTACGACCGGGTGGCGCTCTCGTCCTACGTCGACGGCACGACGGCCGACGAGCTGACGCTGCCCGAGCTGGGGGTGCAGCTGCACCTGGGCGACCCCGCCGTCGCGATCGACCGGGCCGCCCGGCGGGTGCGCACCGCGTCAGGGCGCACGCTGTCCTACGACGCGTTGGTGCTGGCCACCGGCTCGGTGCCGTTCGTGCCGCCGGTGCCGGGAAGGGACCTGCCCGGCTGCTTCGTCTACCGCACCCTCGACGACCTCGACGCCATCACCGCGGCCGCGGAGGCCGCCGTGGCCCGACCAGGTCCCGGACGTCGCTCGGCCGTCGTCGTCGGGGGCGGGCTGCTCGGGCTGGAGGCGGCGCGGGCGCTGCGGCGGCTCGGGCTCTCGCCGCAGGTGGTGGAGATCGCGCCGCGGCTCATGCCCGTGCAGGTCGACGAGGGCGGCGGGGCGCTGCTGCGGCGGCTCGTCGAGTCGTCGGACCTGGCGGTGCGGTGCGGGGTGTCGGTGACCGCGGTCGCGCCCGACCGCGGCCGGCTCACGGCCACCCTCTCCGACGGCGTCGAGCTCGACGCCGACCTCGTCGTGTTCTCCGCCGGCATCCGGCCCGCCGACGCACTGGCCCGCGCGGCCGGGCTGGCGCTGGGCGAGCGCGGCGGGGTGCTCGTGGACAACCGCTGCCGCACCTCCGACGAGGACGTGTGGGCGATCGGTGAGGTCGCCGCGCTGGAGGGGCGCACGTACGGGCTGGTCGCGCCGGGCTACGCGATGGCGGAGGTCGTGGCCGACCGGCTGCTCGGCGGTCAGGCCACGATGACGCCGGCCGAGCTGGACATGTCCACGCAGCTCAAGATGCTCGGCGTCGACGTGGCCAGCTTCGGTGACGCCCAGGCCGCCACGCCGGGTGCGCTGGAGGTGGTGGTCGACGACCCCGTGGCGGGCACGTACTCGAAGCTCGTGGTCAGCGGACCTGCTCGGAGCGACAGCGGAGAGCTCGTCGATGGGGCGCGGACGCTGCTCGGCGGGGTGCTGGTCGGCGATGCGTCGAGATTCGCGTCGCTGCGCCCGCTCGTCGGTTCCCCGCTGCCCGCCGACCCCGCGGCGATGATCGCGCCCGGAGGCGTGGAGCTGGGGGCCGACGCCCTGCCCGACTCGGCGCAGATCTGCTCCTGCAACGCGGTCACCAAGGGCGCGATCACCTCGGCGATCGCCGGCGGGGCGCACGATGTTCCCGCGCTGAAGGCCTGCACCCGGGCCGGCACCAGCTGCGGATCCTGCGTCCCCCTGCTGAAGAAGGTTCTCGCCACCGAGGGCGTCGAGGTCTCGAAGGCCCTGTGCGAGCACTTCGGGCAGAGCCGCGCCGAGCTGTTCGAGGTGGTGGCGGGCACCGGGATCCGGACGTTCTCCGAGCTCGTCGACCGCTTCGGCCGCGGGCGGGGCTGCGACATATGCAAGCCCGCCATCGCGTCGATCCTGGCCTCGCTCGGGACCGGCCACGTCCACGACGGCGAGCAGGCCGCCCTGCAGGACACCAACGACCACTTCCTCGCCAACCTGCAGCGCAACGGCACCTACTCGGTGGTGCCGCGGCTGCCCGGCGGCGAGGTGAGCCCGGCCCAGCTGATCACGATCGGCGAGGTGGCCCGCGACTTCGGGCTCTACACGAAGATCACCGGCGGTCAGCGCATCGACATGTTCGGCGCCCGCGTGGAGCAGCTCCCCGCGATCTGGCGGCGGCTCGTCGACGCCGGGTTCGAGTCCGGGCACGCCTACGGCAAGGCGCTGCGCACGGTCAAGTCCTGCGTGGGCACCACGTGGTGCCGCTACGGCGTGCAGGACTCCGTGGGGCTCGCCGTCGCGCTGGAGCTGCGCTACCGGGGCCTGCGGGCGCCGCACAAGTTCAAGTCCGGCGTCTCGGGCTGCGCGCGCGAGTGCGCGGAGGCGCGCAGCAAGGACTTCGGCATCATCGCCACCGAGCAGGGCTGGAACCTCTACGTCGGCGGCAACGGCGGGTTCACCCCGCGCCACGCGGAGCTGCTCGCGTCCGACCTCGACACCGAGCAGCTCGTGACGATCATCGACCGGTTCCTCATGTTCTACATCCGCACCGCCGACCGGCTGCAGCGCACGGCGTCGTGGATCGAGTCGCTCGAGGGCGGGCTCGAGCACCTGCGCGCCGTCGTCGTCGAGGACTCCCTGGGCATCTGCGCGGACCTGGAGGCGGCCATGGAGAAGCACGTCGGCAGCTACGCCGACGAGTGGCGCGGGGTGCTGGAGGACGAGGAGAAGCTGGCGCGGTTCGTGTCGTTCGTCAACGCACCGGACACCCCCGACGCGACGATCGAGGTGGTCAGGGAGCGCGGCCAGCCGGTGCCCCTGCCTGCGCCGGGAGTGCGCCAGCCCACAGAGCTGCGGCTCCGCCGCCCGTGCGCGGTTATCGGTGCCGGGGCACCGATAACCGCGCACGACCCGGCCGGGGCCGACCGATGACCACCGTCGTCCCGGATCTGCGCTGGCACGACGTCTGCGACCTCGCGCGGCTGCTGCCCGAACGCGGGGCCGCCGCGCTCGTGGACGGGCGGCAGGTCGCGATCTTCCGCACCCACGACGGCGGGCTGCACGCCGTGGACAACATCGACCCGATCTCCGGGGCCGCGGTGCTCTCGCGCGGCATCGTCGGCGACAGGGGCGGGGTGCCCACCGTCGCGTCGCCCGTCTACAAGGAGTCGTTCAGCCTGCTGGACGGCCGCTGTCTCGACGCCGACGGGGTGAGCGTCACCGTGTATGCGGTGCGCATCACGGACGGCCGCGTCCAGATCGGGATACCGTGACGACTGCCGTGACCACCACTGACGCCGCCACCACCACGACCGCCGTCCCACCCCTCGCGGGGTTCACCGTCGGCGTCACCGCCGCGCGCCGGGCCGAGGAGCTCGGCACGATGATGGAGCGCCGCGGCGCGGCCGTGCTGCACGGGCCCGCGCTGCGCATCGTCGCGCTGGCCGACGACACCGACCTGCTCGCCGCCACCCGCGGCCTCATCGCCCAGCCCCCGGACATCACCGTGGCCACCACCGGCATCGGTTTCCGCGGCTGGGTGGAGGCCGCCGACGGGTGGGGCATCGGTGAGGACCTGCTGGCCGCCCTGGGCTCGGGGAAGCTGATCGCCCGCGGCCCGAAGGCACGCGGCGCGATCCGCGCGTCCGGGCTGGTGGACGCGTGGTCACCGCCGTCGGAGTCCTCGGCCGAGGTGCTCGACTACCTGCTCGCCGCCGGCGTCGAGGGCTCCCGCATCGCGGTGCAGCTGCACGGCGAGCCGCTGCCCGACGTCGTCGAGGCGTTGCAGGTGGCGGGCGCCGAGGTGATCGAGGTGCCGGTCTACCGCTGGGCCCCGCCCGTCGACATCGGGCCGCTCGACCGCCTCACCGACACCGTGCTCGGCGGCTGCGTCGACGTGCTCGCGTTCACCAGCGCCCCCGCCGCCGCGAGCCTGCTGGCCCGGGCCGCCGAGCGCGGCCTGCGCGACGAGCTCGTCGCGGCGATGTGCGGCCCGGTGCTGGCGCTGTGCGTCGGGCCCGTCACCGCCGCACCGCTGGAAGCGCTCGACATCCCCACCGTGCAGCCCGAGCGCTCCCGGCTCGGGGCCATGGTGCGCAAGCTGGAGTCCGAGATGCCCGCGCGGGCCCGGCGGCTCCCGGTGGCCGGCCACTGGCTGGAGCTGCGCGGGCACGCCGTGCTCGTCGACGGGGTGCTGCGCCCGGTGCCACCCGCCGGGATGGCGCTGCTGCGGGTGCTGGCCCGGCGGCCCGGGCGGGTGGTCACCCGCGCCGAGCTGCTGCGTGCGCTGCCCGGCACCAGCAACGACGAGCACGCGGTGGAGACGGCGATGACGCGCCTGCGCTCGGCCCTGGGAGAATCCCGGCTCGTGCAGACCGTCGTGAAGCGCGGCTACCGGCTCGCGCTCGACCCCGCCGCGGGCCCGGCCCCGGTCGGGGGGCACTGCCTGCACGGGGACAGCCGGTGACCGACCTGCTTGTCAGGGCCGGTCGATGAACACTGTGCCCAGCCTGCTGCTCGTCGCCCACGGCACCCGCGCGCCCGAGGGGGCCGTGGTCACCGAGCTCGTCGCCCAGCGGGCCCGCGAGGCGCTGGGGGTGCGGGTCGGGGCCTGCTACGTCGACGTCCGGCACCCCACCCCGGCCGACGCCCTCGCGGAGCTCCCCGGCCCGTGCGTGGCCGTCCCGATGTTCCTGGCCGCGGGCTACCACGTCCGGGTGGACGTCCCGGCGCAGCTGGGCGGCACCGGTCGCTCCGACGTGGTGCTGGCCGACACGTTCGGCCCCGATCCGGCGCTGGTCGCCGCCGCGGCCGACCGGCTGCGCGCCGCCGGGCTACGGGACGGCGACGCCGTGGTGCTGGCCGTCGCCGGGTCGAGCGACCCGCACGCGCAGGCCGACGGGGCCACCGCCGCCCGCCGGCTGGGCCGGCTGCTCGGCGCGCCGGTCACCCTGGCCACGATCGCGACGGGCGGGCCGCGGGTCGGCGAGGCCGTCGCGTCGCTGCGCGAGGGCGGGGCGAAGCGCGTGGCCGTGGCCTCGTGGCTGCTGGCGCCCGGGCTGTTCCAACGCCAGCTCGACGCGTGCGGCGCCGACCTGGTCGGGGCGCCCATCTCCGACCACGACGCGGTGATCGAGCTGGTGGCCGCCCGCTACCAGGCGGCGCTGTCGGCCGCGGTGCGCACGGCCTGACGTCGCAGCTCGTCGGTCTCCTCGCAGCCCGCCGGCGCGCTGCGAGGACGCCACACGGGCTGCGAGGTCAGGGGCGGCGGGGGAGGCGACCGTCCACCAGCAGGATGCCTTCGGTGCGCAGGCGTGCGGCCTGTTCCTGTGCCACGTGCTTCGCGCAGGTGCCGTCGGCGCGCAGGACGCGGTGCCAGGGGATGTCGTGGCCGTCCTCGGCCAGGATCCGGCCCACCATCCGCGCCCGCCCCGGCATGCCCGCGCGGGCGGCGACCTCCCCGTAGGTGGACGTCTCGCCCGGCGGGATCGAGCGGACGACCTCGCGCACCCGCTCGACGGCGGCGTCGTCCATCTTCACCACGGGAAGGCCCGGATCGCCGTCGCCACCTCGGCCGCGCGTTCCAGGTAGACCACGTGGCCCGTGTCGGACTCCTGGACGGTCGTGAGCGGGCCGAGGTGCGCCACCCAGTCCGGGTGGACGTAGGCCTCCTTCGTGGCTGTCGGCAGCAGGGTGGGGAGGTCGGCGGGCGGGGGGATCGCGGGCCGGGACGGCGAGCGGCCGTGCCCCCGCAGATCGACGGTGACGAGCCGGACATCCGGGAGCCCAGCGGCCGGCGGGCGCCACCGGAGGCAGTGCCCGGTGCCGCCGTGCAGGGCCAGGACGGGCGGACCGTCCACGGGCCCGTAGAGGTCGACGTTGAGCACACTCACGCCCGTGATCGTGCCAGCCACCGGGCCCCGCGGGGCAGTGGACCGGGCCGCGTCGACGCGCAGCAGCAGCGGGGGTGGCCGGTCGTCGAGGTCGAGGGCATCAGGGCGCCGACGGGTCGAGCCCGGGCAGGACGAACGCGCCGAAGCCGCCGTAGGCGCTCGCGGGGTGGTTCGGGCTCAGGCTGACCGAGGCGCCGGTCGGGGTGAGCGCGGTCGTCACGACACGCGCGGGGCGGCCGCGGGCAGGGCCGGGACGTCCTCGTCCTTGTCGTCGGACGGCAGGTGCACGTCGCTGACGTTGATGTCGACCTCGACGACCTCGAGGCCGGTCATGCGCTCCAGGGCACCGATCACGTTGCGGCGCACGGCCTTCGCCACCTCGACGACGGACGCGCCGTAGGAGACGACGAGCTCGAGGTCCACGGCGGCCTGCTTCTCGCCGACCTCGACGCCGACACCCTGGCCGGCGTTGGTGGTGGCACCGGGGATGCGCTCGCGCAGGGCGCCGAAGGCGCGGGCGGCGGCGCCGCCGAGGGCGTGGACGCCGGGCACCTCCCGCGCGGCGAGCCCGGCGATCTTCGAGACGACGATGTCGGCGATCTGGGTGGTGCCCTGCGGGGTGGCGAGCGGCGTGGCCATGTCTACTCCTCCGTGGACGGTCCGTTCCTCGTTGCGGGAACACCGGTGACGACACCGGGACGCCACGTTCCTCACGCCGTGCCACAGTGACGTGGCCCACCGTGAGGATCGTGGTCGGCGCGTGTCTCCCCTGTGTCAGAGCAGTCGAGTTGTCCGGGCGTTTGTGGAGGAAGGGAGCTAGAGGTGGTGACAGGCTCCGCGGTGGCCGAGGCCGCACCGTCGGACGGCGGGTGGGACGACGCCACACTCGTCGGCCGGGCCCGCGAGGGCGACCTGCGCGCGTTCGAGGCACTGGTCGGGCGGTACCAACGGCGGATCTACCAGCTCGCCTGGCGGATGACCGGCAGCTCGGGCGACGCCGAGGACGTCACGCAGGAGGTCTTCCTGACCCTGTGGCGACGGCTGCCCGAACTGCGGGAGGACGTCGCCGTCGTCGGATGGCTCTACAAGACGGCCACCAACCGCTGTCTCAACGTCCTGCGGTCGCGCAAGCCCACGGCCGAGGTGGACGAGGCGACCACGCCGTCGCACGATGCGTCGGACGATCCGGAGCGCTCGGCCGAGTCGAACGAACAGATGCAGGCACTGGCGGCCGCACTGGGGCGGCTGCCGGCGAAACAGCGGGCGGTGTGGCTCCTGCGGGAGATCCACGGCCGCAGCTACGACGAGATCGCCGATCTCGTCGACACGACCCCCCAATCCGTGCGCGGGCGGCTCGCCCGGGCGCGTGTGCAACTGGCGGAGATGATGCAACCGTGGCGGTGACCAGAGGGACCCATGGGAACAGCCGGATCGACGGTCACCCGCTTCCCTGCGGACGGTGGGTGGAGGACGTCGTCGACGACCTCGACGCCGGCCGGACCGACGACCATTCCCGAACCTGCGAGCACTGCGCCACCGCGCGGCGCAGCCTCGAGAACCTGATGGAGGCCACCGCGGCGCTCGTCGCGGATCCCTCCGAACCACCCCCCACCCTGCTCGGCCGGATCATGCAGGCCGTCCGGGCCGAGGCCCGGCGCGGTGACGTGCTGGCGCTGGAGGGGGCCGAGCTCGGACCGGCGGACGTCTCCGAGGTGGCCGTGGCGGCGGTCCTGCGCTTCGCCGCGGACTCGGTGGAGGGTGTGTGGGCCCGCAGCTGCCACATCACCGTCGAGCCGGGGAGCGCCGGAACCATCGCCGTGGCCATGACGTTGTCGCTGCGCTACGGCAGCGGCCCCGCCGAGGGGCTGCTGGGCGAGGTGCGCGGGCGGCTCGCCGCCGCGCTGGCCGGCCAGGTCGGCCTGCACGCGCACCGCGTGGACCTGACGATCGTCGACGTGTGGCCGGAGGAGGAGCTGTGACGACGCCTCTGGAGAATCTCGGTGAGGTCGCCGACGTCCACGTCGCGTCGGCCGCCGCCGGCGCCGCCCGCGCCACCCCCGGCGTCGAACGGCTGCAGCCCGGCCTGTGGGGCCTGGTGCAGCAGCTCAGCCACGAGCTGTGGGAGCGCGCCACCGGCGAGGCCTACCCCGACGTGGCCGGGGTGGAGGTGGAGATGCAGGACGGGGTGGCGCTGGTGGACGTCACGCTGGCCACCGACGGCACGATCCCGGCCGGGCAGGTCGCGGCCGCGGTGCAGCGGGCGGTGGTCGACGCCGTCGCCGCCCGCACCGCCGTGCCGGTGCTGAGCGTGGCCGTGCACGTCTGCGAGATAGCCCTGCCCCGATAGTGTCGGTGCCCCGTGGTTGCATCGTCCCATGACCGTCAGCGGGGTGACCACCTCCTCCCGCCCGCTCGCGCCCGGCCTCGTCCGGCGGGCGCGCGAGGCCGGGCCGGAGCCCGTCTGGGACGCCGCGGCCCGGCGCGTGCTCGCGCACACCGCCGGGCCGCTGCGGGTGGTGGGCGGGCCCGGCACCGGCAAGACCACGCTGCTGCTGGCCGCCGTCGCGGCGCGGGTGCGGGCGGGTGGGGATCCGTCGCGCACGCTGGTGCTGGTCGGCAGCCGACGCGCGGCGGCCGAGCTGCGGGAGCGGCTCACCGAGCCCGGCGACGGGCAGACCTCGCGCGAGCCGCTCGTGCGCACCGTCCACTCGTACGCGTTCGGGGTGCTGCGGCTCTACGCCGCGCTGCACGGGGATCCGCCGCCGCGGTTGCTGGCCAGCGCGGAGCAGGACGCCGTGGTGCGCGACCTGCTGGGCGGCGAGCTCGACGGCGACGCCCCGGACTCGGGCTGGAACGACGCGCTGCGCCCGGCGCTGGGGCTGCCCGGCTTCGCCGCGGAGCTGCGCGAGCTGCTGCTGCGTGCGGCCGAGCGCGGCCTGGGTCCCGAGGAGCTGCACGACCTGGGGCGCCGCCACGACGTGCCGGCCTGGGTGGCGGCGGGGCGGTTCTTCCGCACCTACGAGCAGGTCAACCTGCTGCGGGGCGCCGCGGGCCGGGGTGCCCCGCAGGCCACCGCGCCCGCCCTGGACGCCGCCGAGCTGGTGGCGGCCGCGCTCGACGCGCTCGCCTCCGACGCGGATCTGCTGGCCGCCGAGCGCGAACGCGTGCGCCACCTCGTCGTCGACGACGCGCAGGATCTCGACCCGCAGCAGATGGAGCTCGTCCGGGCGCTGGGTTCCACCGCGCAGACGGTGCTGCTCGCCGGCGATCCCGACCAGGCGGTGCTCAACTTCCGGGGCGCCGATCCGCAGGGCCTGCGCGCCGTCGAGGCCGAGACGGTGGTGCTCACGGTCGACCACCGCGGCGCACCCGCCGTGCGTGCGGCCGGGGTTCGGCTGGCGGCGCGGCTCCCGGGGGCGGGCGAGGGGCGTACCCGCACCGGCGGAACCGACGGCCCGGACGGCGTCGTGGCCGTCCGGGTGTTCACCTCGGCGGCGCAGGAGGCCGGATGGGTCGCCGACCAGCTCCGCCGCGCCCACCTCACCGACGGGGTGCCGTGGTCGCGGATGGCGGTGCTGGCGCGGTCCACCCGGCGCTCGATGCCCACGCTGCGCCGGGCGCTGCTCGCCGCGGGCGTGCCGATCGCGGCGCCCACCGACGAGCTGCCGCTGGCCCGCCAGCCCGCCGTCGTGCCGCTGCTGATGGTGCTGCGCTACGCCACGCGGCCCGATCTCCTGGACGCCGACGCGGCCACGGCCCTGCTCACCTCGCCCCTGGGCTCGGCCGACCCGATGCGGCTGCGCCGCCTGCGCCGCGGGTTGCTGCGTCTCCATGCGCAGGCCTCGGAGGAGGCGCGTGCCGTTCGCAGGCCGGCGCCGGAGGGGGCACCGGCTGGTCACTACCAGGTGCCGGAGGTGGCCCCCGGCATCGACGCCGAACGCGTCAGCAGCGACCCGTTGCTGGTCGAGGCCCTCCGGGCGGCCGCGCTCGGCCATCCCGACCCGCTGGCCACCCTGCCCCCGCAGGAGACGGCGCCGCTGCGCCGGGTGGGCGCGCTGCTGGCCACGGCGGGCGACGCGGTCCGCGAGGGGGAAGGAGCCGAGGAAGTGCTCTGGCGGGTCTGGCAGGCCTGCGGGCTGGGGCGGCGCTGGAGCGAGGCGAGCGCGCGCGGCGGCCCGGTCGGGGCGGCCGCCGACCGTGACCTCGACGCCGTGCTCGCCCTCTTCGACGCGGCCGCGCGGCACACCGACCGGCTGCCCGGGGCCGCCGTCGCCGGGTTCACCGAGTACCTGGCCGAGCAGCAGCTGCCGGCCGACTCGCTGGCGTCGCGCGCTCCGCAGGGCGAGGCGGTCGCGCTGCTCACCGCCCACGCCGCGCGCGGCCGCGAGTGGGACGTCGTGGCGGTGCCGGCGGTGCAGGAGGGCACGTGGCCCGATCTGCGGCAGCGCGGCAGCCTGCTGGGCAACGAGCGGCTCGTCGACCTCGTCGCCGGGGTGGCCGAGCCCAGCGGCACGGTGTCGCGGGTGGCGCCGTTGCTGGCCGAGGAGCGGCGGCTGTTCTACGTCGCGTGCACCCGGGCGCGGCACACGCTGCTGGTGAGCGGCGTCCAGGATGACGACGAGCAGCCCTCCCGCTTCCTCGACGAGCTCGACCCCGTGCCCGCGGGCCAGGCCGACCGGCCCGTCCACCGGCCCGGCCGGGCGCTCGTGCTCGCCGAGCTGGTGGGGGAGCTGCGGCGGGCGGTGTGCGACCCCGGATCGTCGGGGGAACGACGGCACCGGGCGGCGGTCCAACTGGCGCGGCTCGCCGAGGCCGGTGTACCGGGCGCGCGGCCGGCCGACTGGTACGGCCTCGATCCGGTGTCCAGCGACGCCCCGCTGCGCGCCGAGGGCGAGATCGTGCCCGTGTCGCCGTCCGACATCGAGAAGATCATGCGGTGCCCGCTGCGCTGGGTGCTGGAGCGCCACGGCGGCGGCGACGTCGGGGCGCTGGCCGCCGTCACGGGGTCGCTGGTGCACGCGCTGGTGCAGGCCGGAGCGGGGGGCGCCGAGCCGGGTGAGCTGGAGGGCGCCCTCGCGCAGGCGTGGGCCCGGCTCGACGCCGGTGCGCCGTGGTTCTCCCGCCGCGAGCTGGCCCGGGTGCGCGGCATGCTGGCGGCGTTCGACGCGTGGGTGCGTTCCAGCCGCGAGGCCGGCCTGCGGCTCGTCGCGGTGGAGCAGCCGATGCAGCTCGACCTCCCGCCCACCGACGTGCCGCGCGGGGCTCCGCTGAGGCTGCGTGGCCGCGTCGACCGGCTGGAGATCGACCCCGAGGGCCGCCCGGTCGTCATCGACGTGAAGACGGGCAAGACGGCGGTCAGCGCACGGACGGCGGCCGAGCACCCGCAGCTCGCGGTCTACCAGCTCGCGGCCGCGCTCGGAGCGTTCGGCGAGCTGGTCGACCAGGCCGCCGGTCCGGGTGGGGCCCGGCTGGTCTACGTGGCCGACCAGCGTGCGGGCGGCGAGGCGAAGGAGCCCGTCCAGCCCCCGCTCGACGCCGACGGCGTGGCCCACTGGGAGCAGGTGGTGCGCACGAGCGCCCGGGAGACCTCGGGGTCGCAGTTCGTCGCGCGGGTCGGGCCCGACTGCGACCGGTGCCCGGTCCGTTCCGGCTGTCCGGTCAACGGATCGGGGCGACAGGTGCCGGAACCGTGATCTTCGCGACGGAACGTGACCATAAAGGACGATCTGGGCACGCTTTCGGGTGGGTCCTGGGAGTGTCGACCGGACCGCCGGTAGCCTCAGCGCCGCACGCCGTCGCTCCCTGCATTCCCCCATCGGCGTGGTCGAGGAGGGTTCGTGTTCCGCGTCTCGTCCCGTGCCCGCGTGGTGATCGCCTGCACGGCGGTGGTGGTGGCGCTGGCCGGTTGCGCGGCCTCACCCGATTCCACCACCGCCGGTCCGCCCCCGGACCTGTTGCAGGCGTTGCCGGAGCCGGCCGCACCCCCCACCACGATCCCGCCCACCCCCACGGTGGCGCCCACCACCACCGTGAAGGCCAAGCCCAAACCGGCCACCGCAACGCCGCCCCGGCGGGGTCGCACGGCCACCGGTGCGGCCGCGGCCGGGCAGACGCCCGCGGAGATCGCCGCCAACTGGAAGCCGGTCGGTGGCGACGAGTTCAACGGCTCCGCCCTGGACACCACCAAGTGGGGCACCTACGACAGCGTCGGCGCCTTCGGCAACGGCACACGCAGCCCCGACACCATCAGCCAGTCGGGCGGCAGCATGCACATCACCGCCAAGAACGTGGACGGCGGCATGTCCGGCGGCATGGCCGACTCGTTCGGCCAGATCTACGGCCGGTGGGAGTTCCGGGCACGCACCGATCTCGGCCGCGGATTCGGATCGGCCATCCTGCTCTGGCCCGACTCCGAGCAGCTCTCCGACGGAGAGCTGGACATCATGGAGGTCCCCAACGAGAAGCGGGACCGCGCCAACTTCGTCGTGCACTCCGGCGACGGAGGCCAGACCACCGTCGGCACCGCCATCCCGGGCCGGTTCGACCAGTGGCACACCTTCGCCATCGAGTGGCTGCCCGACAGCATCACCTGGTACGTCGACGGCAAGCAGCAGTACAAGCTGACGGACAAGGCCGCCATCCCGAGGACGTCCATGCACCTGGCGATCCAGCTCGACCAGGGGCCGAAGACCGACTGGATCGAGGCTCCGGACGACACCACGCCCGCCGCGGGCATCAACCTCGACGTCGACTACGTCCGGGTCTACGCCCCGGCCAAGCCCCCCGCGTAGAGCTGCGCCTGTGGAGCTGACCCCGCAGGCCCTCGCCGTCGCCCTGGGCGTCCCGCCGCCCACCGACGAGCAGGCTGCGGTGATCTCCGCCCCCGCCCGTCCGACGCTGGTCGTCGCGGGTGCGGGGGCGGGTAAGACCGAGACGATGGCGGCGCGCGTCGTCTGGCTGGTGGCCACCGGTGAGGTGCTGCCCGAGCAGGTGCTGGGCCTGACGTTCACGCGCAAGGCCGCGCAGCAGCTCGGGGCCCGCGTGCGGTCGCGGCTGCGGCGTCTCGCCGGGTCACGGCTGCTCGACGAGCTCGACCCGAGCGGCGAACGCCGGGCCGCGGTGCTGGCGGGCGAGCCGACCGTGGCCACCTACCACGCCTACGCGGGCCGACTCGTCGGCGAGCACGCGCTGCGGCTGCCCGCCGAGCCCGCGGCGCGGCTGCTGGGCGAGACGGCGTCCTGGCAGCTCGCGCACCGCGTCGTCACGAGCTGGGCCGAGGACCTCGACGTCGACCTCATGCCGGCCACCGTCACCGAGCGGCTGCTGTCGTTGGCCGGTGAACTGGGCGAGCACCTCGTCGACCCGTCGGCCGTGCGCCGGCACGCGGAGCTGTTCACCGACCTTCTCGAGGGCGCTCCGCGCGGCAAGGGGCAGCGCGCCGAGCCGTCCCAGACGTACCGGAAGTGGATCCAGACCCAGCACACGCGCGTGGCGCTGCTGCCGCTGGTGGAGGCGTTCACCGCGCGCAAACGGGCCGAGCGGGCGGTCGACTTCTCCGACCAGCTCGCCGTCGCCGCCCAGGTCGCGGCCGCCCATCTCGAGGTCGGGGCGGCGGAGCGGGCCACCTACCGGGCGGTGCTGCTCGACGAGTACCAGGACACCGGCTACGCCCAGCGCGTGCTGCTGCGGGCGCTGTTCGGCACGGTGCCGGGAGAGCCCGTGCGGGACGACGGACCGGCGGTCACGGCGGTCGGCGACCCCTGCCAGTCGATCTACGGCTGGCGCGGGGCGAGTGCGGGCAACCTGACGCGCTTCCGCACGGACTTCCCGGCCGGGGAGGGGGAACCGGCCGACCAGTACGGCCTGCTGACGAGCTTCCGCAACCCGCCGGAGGTGCTCGACCTCGCGAACGTGGCGTCGGCCCCGCTGCGAGCCCTGCCCACTCATGACGAACGGCACGCTCGTCAGAGGGGACCGGGCCCCGCACACGTCGACGTGGGAGAGCTGCGGGCCTCTCCGCACGCGGCCCCCGGCGTCGTGCGTGTCGCGATGCACCCCGACGTCGCCGCCGAGCTCGCCTGGATGGCCGACGCGGTCGCCGAGCAGTGGCGGCTCGCGTCCGACGCCGGTGCCGAGCCACCGTCGTCGGCCGTGCTGGTGCGGCGCCGCGCCGACATGGACCCGATCGCCGCCGAGCTGCGGGCGCGCGGGCTGCCCGTCGAGGTGGTCGGGCTGGGTGGGCTGCTCGACACGCCGGAGGTCCGTGACCTGGTCAGCGCCCTGCGACTGGTCGCCGACCCCCTCGCCGGGCCCGCGGCCGTCCGGTTGCTCACCGGGGCGCGCTGGCGGCTCGGCGTCGCCGACCTGGCCGCCCTGTGGGCCCGGGCCCGCGAGCTGGTGCCCGACCTTCCGTCGCAGCGGGGGCCGCTGACCCCGGCGGAGCTGGCCCTGGGCGCGCTGCCCGGAGAGCAGGCGGAGCAGGCCGGGCTCGTCGACGCCCTCGACGACCCGGGCGGGCCCGAGCGCTACTCGACTGCCGGGTTCGAGCGCATCGGACGGCTGGCCCGCGAGCTGGGCTGGCTCCGCTCGCGCGCCGGTGCCCCGCTCACCGACCTCGTCGCCGACGCCGAGCGCGTCCTGCTGCTCGACGCCGAGACCGCCGCGCGTCCGGGACCGGTCGGCCGGGCCCACCTCGACGCGTTCGCCGACGTCGTGGCCGACTTCGCCTCGGGCGCGGAGGTGTCCACGCTGCCGGCGCTGCTGGACTACCTGGAGGCCGCGGAGAAGGCCGAGGACGGGTTCAGCCCGGGTGAGGTCGAGGTCACCCCCGACCGCGTGCAGGTGCTCACCGTGCATGCCGCGAAGGGGTTGGAGTGGGAGGTGGTGGCCGTGCCGCACCTCGTCCACCTGGTGTTCCCGGGTCGCAAGATCGGCGGCACCTGGCTGACGAGCCCGGCCGAGCTGCCCGTCCCGCTGCGCGGCGACGCGGCCGACCTCCCCGACATCCAGCTCCCCGCCGGCAGTGCTGATGCGCGCTCCGCCGACGCGGCGCGCTGGGACCGCAAGCAGCTCGAGACCGTCGTCAAGGAGCACTCCGAGGCGCTCGACGAGCGGCGGCTCACCGAGGAGCGGCGGCTGTTCTACGTCGCTCTGACCCGGTCCGAGCGGGTGCTGCTGCTCTCGGGGCACCGCTGGGGTCCTGCCGGGGACAAGCCGAAGGAGCCGTCGGAGTTCCTGGTGGAGGCCGCGCAGGTCCATCCCGCGGAGGTCTGGGCCGAGGAACCCGCGGACGGCGAGGCCAACCCGGCCCTGCTCGACACGCCCGAGGGGGAGTGGCCCGCCGACCCGCTGGGCTCCCGCTCGGCCGACGTCCACGCCGGCGCCGACCTCGTCCGGGCGGCCCAGCGCGACCGCGCCGGCCCCGGCGAGCAGCTCGACCTGCTCGGCGACGAGCCGCCGCCCGACGAGGACGAGCTCGATCCCGAGGGCTGGGCCGCCGACGTCGACGTGCTGCTGGCCGAGCGGGCCGCGGCCCGGGCCCGGCCCACCGTCGCGCTGCCGTCGCAGCTGTCGGTGGTGCAGCTCGTCGAGCTGGCCGACGACCCCACGGCGCTGGCCGCACGCCTGCGCCGGCCGCTGCCCCTGCCGCCCAACCCGCACGCCCGTCGCGGCACGGCGTTCCACGCCTGGCTGGAACAGCGCTTCGGCGCCGCGCAGCTGCTGGACCTCGACGAGCTGCCCGGCGCGGCCGACGAGGGGGCCGCCCCCGATGACGCGCTGGAGGAGCTGCAGGAGGCGTTCCTCGCCTCGGCGTGGGCGGAGCGGCGGCCCGTCGAGGTGGAGGTGCCGTTCGAGACCGTCGTCGCCGGGGTCGGAGTGCGCGGGCGGATGGACGCGGTCTTCGCCGAGCCCGACGGCACCTGGACCGTCGTGGACTGGAAGACCGGCACCCTCCCCGACGACGCCCGCCTCCCGGCGCTGTCGGTGCAGCTCGCGGCCTACCGGCTGGCCTGGGC
Source organism: Pseudonocardia sp. 73-21 (assembly GCF_001899645.1). Taxonomy (GTDB): domain Bacteria; phylum Actinomycetota; class Actinomycetes; order Mycobacteriales; family Pseudonocardiaceae; genus Pseudonocardia. The sequence goes on from NZ_MKVV01000057.1 coordinate 24,422, forward strand.
GTCGCTGGCCGGCTGCGAGCCCGGGAAGGTGCGGGCGGCGTTCCACTTCGTGCGGCAGAACGTCACGCTCAGCCCCGCCGACCTCCTCGACGCCGACGGCCTCCGCGCCCTCCTGGCCTCGGTGCCCGCCGGTTGACACCCGCGAGTCGGCGGTTTCGCGTGTACGAGTCGCCGGTTCCGGGGCTCAGCCGAGCAGATCGACCAGCTTGGTCATCGTGTTCCAGTTCCGCGCGGTGACGGTGACGCCGAGGTGCTTCTCCGCGTACGTGGCCACCGGCGGCGCCTCCATCGACCCGTCCGGACACCACTGGTAGACGACCCGGTCGCCGAGCCGGGCCCGCTCGGGGTCCAGGGCGACCGGATCGTGCTCGGCGAGCAGCGCGGGGTCGGGCGCCGCGTCCAGGATGTGCGCGAACATCCGCGAGCCGTTGTCCGCGATCTCGACGAACGGGTGACCGTCGACGATCGCCCGCAGCCGCTCACCGGTCAGCACCAGGCACCGGACATCCATGGCGAAGCGGTCGGCGATGGCTGCGTGGATCCGCCCGGCGTGCTCGTCGGGGTCGCCGTCCTCCCCGGTGACGACGGCGTTTCCGCTGTTCAGCAGGGTCTTCACGTCGGTGTAGCCGAGGTCGGTGAGCATCACCCGCAGGTCGGCCATGGCGATCCGCTTGGCCTTGCCCACGTTGATGCCGCGCAGCAGCACGACGTACCGGGTGCTCACCGTACGGCGTCCTTCCGGACCTTCATCGCCCACAGCACCAGCGGGATCTGCAGCGGCAGGCGGCCGTAGGCGATGGCCTGCTCGCGCGGGGAGCGGTCCGACCAGTCCACGGCCATCGTGATGTTCGCGGGCAGCACCGCCACGAACAGCGCCGCCGCGGCCAGCCCGCCGAGTCTCCTCGTCCTCGGCGCGGCCACCGCGGCCGCGACCCCGAGCTCGGCGACACCGGAGGCGATCGTCCAGAACCGGGCGGTACCGGGCAGCTGCCTCGGCACGATGGCGTCGAAGAACGCGGGGATCAGGAAGTGCAGCACGCCGCCCCCGACGAGGAACGTGCTCATGGCGACCGCGGCGCGCTGGCGGGGGAGCGTCATGGCGGTGATCGTCGCGCGGCTACCCTCCGCGGGTGCGGACAGAGCGTCGTAGGCCGATCGCCGATCCGGCGCTCGTCGGGCCGGTGCGGATGCCCGATTCCACCGTCACCCCGATCGTCTCGCTGCTGCGCCGCCTCGCCATCGCGCTCGGTGCGCTCGTCGCCACCGCCCTGATCGTCTACTTCGGACGCGCCGGGTACCTGGACAACAACAGCGACACCCCGATCAGCCTGGGCGACGCGTTCTACTACGCCACGGTGTCGGTCTCCACCACCGGTTACGGCGACATCGTGCCGGTCAGCCCGACCGCGCGGTGGATCACCACGATCTTCGTCACGCCGCTGCGGCTGATCTTCCTCATCACCTTCGTCGGCACCACCGTCGAGTTGCTCACCGAGCGGTCCCGGCAGTCGTTCCGCATCCAGCGCTGGAGGTCCCGCGTGCGCGACCACACCGTCGTCGTCGGCTACGGCACCAAGGGTCGTGCGGCCGTCGAGACCCTGCTCGGCGACGGGGCGGATCCGGGGAACATCGTCGTCGTCGACACCGACCGGGCCCAGCTCGACGCCGCGTCCGCGCTCGGGCTGGTGACGGTCACAGGCAACGCCACGCGGTCGTCGGTCCTGCGGATCGCGGGGGTCCCGAACGCCAAGGCGATCGTGGTGGCCACCAACCGCGACGACACCGCCGTGCTCGTGACGTTGACCGCGCGCGAGATGGCCCCCACCATCCGGATCGTCGCGTCCGTGCGGGAGTCGGAGAACGTGCACCTGCTGCGGCAGTCCGGCGCCACGTCGGTGATCGTCTCGGCGGAGACGGCGGGCCGGCTGCTCGGCGCCGCCACCACCACGCCGAGCGTCGTCGAGGTGATCGAGGACCTGCTCACCCCGGACGCCGGGTTCGCCATCAGCGAGCGGGAGATCGAGGACTCCGAGATCGGCGGGTCGCCCCGTCACCTCGCCGACATCGTGCTCGGCGTGGTCCGCGGCGAGACCCTGCACCGCGTCGACGCCTCGACCGTCGACGCCCTGGAGCGCGGCGACCGGCTCCTCTACGTCCGCAAGGCGAGCCAGCCCGACGAGAACTGAGCGTTGCGCGTGATCGTGGCCGGCCGCACGTTCCGGCCCTCGCCACGGCGGTGACGTGCGACGCGTCGCGATCATGATGACCCTGCTCCCAGCGTGACCGGCGCCGGTCGCACCTCAGCACCGTGTTCCGGGCATCGACGTGCGGTCGATCACGATCATCGCGTGGCCGGCAGCGGACCGGCGGGGTGACACGGCGAACTCGTCGTATCGGGACGGTCAGCTCGCGGGCGGGAGCTGCAGGAGGGCACGGACGACGGAGGTGGCGGCTCCGCGCAGCGCGGCGTCGGCTCCGAGTACGGAGCTGCGGATGTCGACCGGCGGGCTGGTCAGCACCCGCGTGTCCAGCTCCGCCGCCACCGCGTCGCGCAGGGGCGTGCCGAGGCGGGCGTAGAGCCCACCGAGGACGACGGCCGGGACGTCGAGCAGGTTGACCGCACCGGCCAGGGCGACGCCGAGCGCCCGGCCCGCGGCGTCGACGGCGGCGGCGGGGACAGCGTCGTGCTGACGGGCGAGCAGGTCGTCGACGTCGGTCGCCCCCGCCGCCGCGAGCAACGCGTCCTGGCCGGCGGCCTGCTCCAGGCACCCGCGACCGCCGCAGCTGCACCGCGGCCCACCGGGATCGACGACGACGTGCCCCAACTCGCCTGCGCGCCCGCCGGCTCCGCGGAACAGCCCGCCGCCGAGCACGATCGCGCCCCCGACGCCGATCTCGCCCGAGACGTACAGCATGTCCGGCGGGCCGCCACCGCACCACAGTTCGGCGAGTGCCGCGAGGTCGGCCTCGTTGCCGGTGCCGACCGGGAGCCCGCGCAGCAGCCCGGACAGCTCGGCGGTGACGGGGACGTCGATCCAGCGGGGGAGGTTGGGGGCGCGCTGCAGCTCGCCACGCGGCCCGACGACGCCGGGCAGCGCGACGGTCGCACCGACGACCGCCAGCCCGGCCTCGGCGATCACCTCGGCGGCCAGCGCGGCCGCCGTCCGGAGCCCGACGGCGGGGGCCCGGCCGCGGTGGTCGGACTCCGCGGTGCGGACGGCCCGCACGGCCCCGGCGAGATCGACGACGCACGCGCCGACGTGGTCCACCCCGATCTCCACGCCCAGCCCCGCGGGCCCGGAGCGGTTGAGCTGCAACGGGTTCGCCGGCCGTCCGGTGCCACCGCGGGCGGCGGCCAGCTCGGTGACGAGCCCGCCGTCGAGCAGTTCCTCCACCAGCGACGAGACGGTGCCGCGGGTGAGTCCCGTCCGTGCCGCTACGGCCGCCCGCGACACGGGCTCGCCGTCGGCCACCTCACGCAGCACGAGCGCGAGGTTGTGCCGCCGCACGCCCGCCGCCCCCATCGGCCGCACCTCCCCCCGCGAGTGCGCGATCCCGCCGCGCGAGTTCGCCGTTCCACCGCGCGGGTTCGCCATCTCACCGACCGAGTTCGCCGTCTCGCGGCTCATCCGAGCCGGCCCACGCGACGATCGGGCGAACTGGGCCCGCAGATCGGCGAACCCGCCGGGCCATCCGGCGAACTCCCGCGGTCAGGTGGCGAACTCGCCGGGCCACCCGGCGAACTCGCCGAGCGGGACGGCGAACTCGCCGCGTGGGATGGCGAACTCGCCGCGTCGGATCGGTCGACCCGCGGGGGGACGGGGGTCATCGCCGGGGCACCGTCAGGTCGCGGGCTTCCGCGTAGCGGGCGCGGACCACGGGGGTCGGGTCGGCCTCGAACGTCTCGGTGTCCGCGGCCGCCCACCCCGGCGGCGCGTCCGAACCCGCCAGCACCCACGCGGCCTGACGGGCCGCGCCGTCGGCCACGTACTCGCCGGGCGTGGGCCGCAGGACCGGCCGGCCGAGCACGGCGGGCGCGATCTGCGCCACCGCGTCCGACCGGGCCCCGCCGCCGATGAGGAACACCCGCTGCACCGGGACCCCGGCCGCCACCAGCGCGTCCACGGCGTCGGCGAGGCCGCACAGCAGCCCCTCCACCGCCGCGCGGGCCAGGTGCGCCGGCGTCGAGGTGCCGAGCGTCAGGCCGTGGAGGGCGCCGGTGGAGTCGGGCCTGTTCGGCGTCCGCTCGCCCTCCAGGTAGGGCACGAGCACGAGCCCGCCCGCACCCGGCGGCGCCGAGAGCGCCAGCCGGGAGAGCCCGTCGTGGTCCACGCCCAGGAGAGCTGCGGCCGCGTCGAGCACCCGTGCGGCGTTGAGCGTGCACACCAGCGGCAGGTGCTCACCGGTCGCCGACGCGAAACCCGCGATGATCCCCGACGGGTCCGCCGTGGGGGTCGGGCTCACCACCGAGACGACGCCGGACGTGCCGAGTGAGATCACGACGTCGCCGGAGCGGGCGCCCAGCCCGAGCGCGGCGCCCGCGTTGTCGCCGGTGCCCGGGCCCAGCAGCACCCCGTCCGGCGTCCGGCCCGCCGCCTCGGCCGGTCCGAGCACCCGCGGCAGCAGCACGTCGTCGCGGCCCAGGCCGAGCCGCAGCAGGTCGCGGCGGTACCCACCCGTGGTCCCGAAGTACCCGGTGCCCGACGCGTCGCCGCGGTCGGTGACCAGGTCGTCGAGGTTCCCCGTCCCGCGCAGCTTCCAGGTCAGCCAGTCGTGGGGCAGGCAGACGGCCGCGGTCGCGGTGGCGTTCGCGGGTTCGTTGCGCGCCAGCCAGCGCAGCTTCGTGACCGTGAACGAGGCGACCGGGACGCTGCCGATCGCGTCGGCCCACGCCGTCGCTCCGAACTCGTCGACGAGGTCGGCCGCCGCGCCCGCGGAGCGCGTGTCGTTCCACAGCAGCGCCGGTCGGACGACCTCGCCGGAGCCGGAGAGGCACACCATCCCGTGCTGCTGCCCGGCGACGGCGATCGCCTCGACCCCGTCGAGCCCGCCGGCGTCGGCCACCGCGGCCTGCAGGGCGTCCCACCAGGCGGCGGGGTCGACCTCGGTGCCGCCCGGGTGTTTCGCACCGCCCTCGCGGACGAGGGCTCCCGTGGCGGCGTCCCGGATGACGATCGTGCAGGACTGCGTGGACGAGTCGACGCCGGCGACGAGCCGCGGCGCTGGTGGTTCGCTCGCGCGCCCGCTCACCGCGCCCCCATCAGGTGCTCCACCGCCAGCTGGTTGAGCCGGCCGAAGCCGTAGCCGCGCTCCCCGGCCTTGTCAGCGTCGTACTCCTCGAAGGCGGAGCGGTCGGCCACGAGGTCGGCCAGCGTCTCGCCGTCGGCCAGCGTGGGCTTCGACAGTTCCGCGACGCCCGCCGTGGCCAGGGCCTCGATCACCTCGGGATCGGCCCGGAAGGCGGCGGCGCGTTCCTTGAGCAGCAGGTAGACGCGCATGTTCGCCGCCGCCGAGTCCCAGACACCCGTGATGTCCTCGGTGCGCAGCGGCTTGTAGTCGAAGTGCCGCGGCCCGTCGTAGGACGGCCCGCCGCCCGGGGCGCCGTGCTCGATGAGGTCCACGAGGGAGAACGCGTTGATCAGGTCGCCGTGGCCGAAGATCAGGTCCTGGTCGTACTTGATGCCGCGCTGGCCGTTGAGGTCGAGGTGGAAGAGCTTGCCCGCCCACAGCGCCTGCGCGATGCCCGCGGAGTAGTTGAGCCCGGCCATCTGCTCGTGGCCGACCTCGGGGTTCACGCCGACGATGTCGCCGTGCTCCAGCCCGGCGATGAACGCGAGGGCGTGGCCGAGGGTGGGCAGCAGGATGTCACCGCGGGGCTCGTTGGGCTTGGGCTCGATCGCGAAGCGGATGCCGTAGCCCTGCTCCTTGACGTACGCGGCGAGGGTGTCGATGCCCTCGCGGTAGCGGTCGAGCGCGGCCTGGATGTCCTTGGCCGAGTCGACCTCGGCGCCTTCGCGGCCACCCCAGAACACGTAGGTGGACGCGCCGAGCTCGGCGGCCAGGTCGAGGTTGCGCACGATCTTGCGCAGCGCGAAGCGGCGGACGCCCCGGTCGTTGCTCGTGAACGCCCCGTCCTTGAACACGGGGTGGGTGAACGTGTTGGTGGTCATCATCGGCACCACGAGGCCGGTCTCGTCCAGCGCGGCCCGGAACCGGGCGATCAGCCGGTCACGCTCGGCGGCGTCCGACCCGAACGGGATCAGGTCGTCGTCGTGGAACGTGACGCCCCAGGCGCCGAGGTCCGAGAGTCGGTGCACCGACTCGACGGGGTCCAGAGCGGGCCGGGTCGCGACGCCGAACGGGTCGGCCGCCGGCCAGCCGACCGTCCAGAGGCCGAAGCTGAAGTGGTCCTCGCGGCTGGGCTGCGGCGCCATGCCGACTCCTTTGTTCAGGTATCGAACTAATAGGGGCACGGTAGCGTGCCGGACGTGCGCTTGGCTACGTGGAACGTGAACTCCGCCCTCTCCCGGCTGCCGCGGCTCCTGCCCTGGCTCGACGAGCGCGCGCCCGACGTCGTCTGCCTGCAGGAGACGAAGCTGTCCGACGAGGCGTTCGCCGAGACCTTCGACGAGCCGCTGCGCGAGCGCGGCTACGAGGTCGCCCACGTGGGGGAGGGCCGGTGGAACGGGGTGGCCCTGCTCTCGCGCGTCGGCCTGGACGACGTGGTGCGCGCCCTGCCCGGCGTGCCCAGCTTCGGCGACGCCGTCGAGGCCCGGGCCGTCACCGCCACGTGCGGCGGCCTGCGCGTCACGTCGGTGTACGTGCCCAACGGCCGCACCCCCGACGACCCGCACTACGCCTACAAGCTGGAATGGCTGGCGGCGCTGGCCGCGTCGGTGACGGACCCGGCCACCACCGTGATCGCCGGCGACATGAACATCGCCCCGGCCGACGCGGACGTCTGGGACCTCACGCAGTTCGTCGACTCGACGCACGTGACGCCGCAGGAGCGCAAGGCCCTCACCGCGTTGCAGGACACCGGCCTGCACGACGTCGTCCGCGACCGCTGGCCGTCCGAGCGCATCTACACGTACTGGGACTACCGCGCCGGCCGCTTCCACCAGGACAAGGGCATGCGCATCGACCTGGTGCTCGCGGGCTCCGACCCGGCCGGCCGGGTGCGGGCCGCGTGGATCGACCGGCAGGCGCGCAAGGGCAAGGGCCCCTCCGACCACGCGCCGGTGATGGTGGACCTCGACACGGCCCCCGACGGCGACCTCGGCCCGGTGGTCCCGCCGCCCTCGGCCCGGAAGTAGCGCCTGCCGACGCCCGTGCGCGGATATCGGTGCTGGAGCACTGATATCCGCGCACGACCCCGGTCGCTCGGCGTGCCGCGCCATGATCGTCGGGAGTGGTCAGGGGCGGCCACATCGGGCGCCGTGTGCCCACTTCCGGCGATCGTGGAGCCAACACCGGACGCTCCGTCGGCCCACGCCGACGCTGCGGATCGCCGCAGCGGGCGTGCTCGCCCCGCCCGACCTCGTCATCGGCCGGGTTCGCGCCGGCCGCGGTGGTGCCGGTCCCCTGGGCCCGCGACGATGCCCCGACGTCCCGCGATGCGCAGGGGCCGTGAGAATCTGGCGGTGTGAGCACCACCGAAGCCGCCGCCGTCCGCGATGCCGCCCTCCGCGCCGCCGCCGCCGCGCCGGGGGTGCGGGCCGCGGGGGGAGAGGCGGTCGACGCCGCCCTGCGCACGGCCGCCGTCCTGCTGCGCGAACGCACCGGCCGGCTGCTCGCGGCCAACGCCGAGGACGTGGAGGCCGCCGAGCAGAACGGCATGGCGCCGGGCCTGCTCGACCGCCTGCGGCTCACCCCCGAGCGCCTGACGGACATGGCCGGCCAGCTCGACGTCCTCGCCGCCACCCCCGAGCCGCCGCTGCAGCGCGAGGTCCGGACGCTGCCCACCGGGGAGCGCGTGTTCGAGCGGCGCGTGCCGGTCGGCGTGATCGGGGCGGTGTTCGAGGCCCGCCCCAACGTCACGGTGGACGTGGCGTCGCAGGTCCTGAAGGCGCGCAGTGCCGCCGTGCTGCGCACCGGGTCGGCCGCGCTGGGCTCCGCCCGGGCGCTGATCGACCTCGTCATCGCCCCGTCCCTGCGCGAGAACGGTGTGCCCGAGGCCGCCGTCCAGCTCGTCCCGACGCCCGGCCACGCCGGCGCCGAGGCCCTGGTCGGCCTGCCCGATCTCGTGCCGCTCGTCGTCGTCCGGGGAAGCGGCGAGGTCACCCGCAAGCTGTCGGCGATCGGGGCCGCGGCGGGTACGCGCGTGCTCGCCCACGCCGACGGCGGCGGCGTCCTCTACCTCGACGCGAGCGCCACCGAGGCCGAGACCGAGCGTCTGGTCACCGAGGGCACCGATCGGCTCGGCGTCTGCAACCGGCTCAACCTGCTGCTGATCGACGCGCCCGCGTACGACCGCCTGTGGCCGGTGGCGGAGAAGGCGCTGCGCGAGCGGACGATCGAGCCGTCGCTCCCACCGCACAGCCACCCGCTCGGCCACGAGTGGGCGCTCGACTCCGGCGCCGAGGCCCACGTCACGGTCACCACCGTCGACGGGCCGGTGGACGCCGCTCTCACCGCGGCCCGCGAGACCTCGGGCCTCGCCGCCACCGTCTGCGCAGCCGACGAGAAGGCGGCCACGGCGTTCATCGACGCCTACACCGGCACCGGCGTGTTCTGGAACGCCACCACCCGCCTGCTCGACGGCTACAAGCTCCTCGGCCTGCCCGAGACCGGCATCAACGTCGACCACACCCCCGGCCCACGCGGCCCGGTCACCTACCTGGACCTGAGCCTGCGCCAGTTCGTGGTGCTCCCCGCCTGACGGCGGTCGTGCGCGGATATCAGGGCCCCGGCACTGATATCCCACCCGCTTCAGCGCGTACGGGGGGTGGCACGGACCTCGCGGGCGGTGCGCCCGAACCGTGCGCGGAACGCCCGGCTGAAGTGTGACGCGTCGACGAAACCCCACGAGAACGCCAGGTCGCTGATGGTGCGGTGACGCAGCGCCGGATCGCAGAGGTCGGCGCGCACGGCGTCGAGGCGCTGCGCCCAGATCCACTCCGCGATCGAGCACGGCTCCCCGGCGAACGCGCGGTGCAGCGTGCTCACCGACGTGTGCAGCTGCGCGGCGATCACGGCGACCGTCAGCCCGGGGTCGCGCAGGTGCGCCCGGGCGACGGCCCGCACCTGCTCCCGCCGCGCCTCGGCCGACGGCTCCGGCACCGCGCCGCCCAGCGAGCTCAGCCCGGCCACCACGATGTGCTCCACGCTCTGGGCCACCGCGGCCGCGGCGGCCGGTTCGAGCACGCTGATGTCAGCGGCGAGCGTCCGGATCATCTCGATCATCAGGTGCCCGGCGCCGCGGGAGCCGCGCACGCTGCGGGCGGTGAGCTCGGCGGCGTCGCGCAGCTGGGAGCGCAGGGTGGGCCCGGGCAGCATGAGGACGTACTGCTGGAACGCGCCGTCGAAGTCGAGCTGGTAGGGGCGCGTGGAGTCGTAGAGCGCGAAGTCGCCGGGGTGCAGCTCGGCCGTGCGGTCGTCCTGCCTGATGCGCCCGACGCCGGAGGTCTGGATGCTGACGAGGAACCAGTCCTCCGCCGCCCGCGCGATCAGCGACGGCGTGCGGCACACGCGCTGCGCGGTGGCCGTGACGCGGGAGAGCTCCAGCGTGGCGAGCGAGTCGACGCGTATGTCGCCCACGACGTCGTCGCCCGGCGCGTCGCAGGACAGCTGGACGTAGGCGTCGGAGACCGCGTCGTTCCAGTAGGCCAGCCGGTCGCGCGCGTCCACCTCGTCGGTGGTGTGCAGGCGCGCCATGCGCCGACGGTAGGGACGGGGCCCGGACCAGGCAAGACCCAGGGACGTCGCTGCGTCGCAGAGTCAACAAGACGGACACGCACGGACCAGCGACGGGCCGTGGGCCCCGCCACGCTGATGCGCATGAGCATCGACCACCCCCGGTTCCGCGCCGCCGCCGTCCAGGCCGCGCCCGCCTTCCTCGACCTCGACGCCGGCGTGGACAAGGCGATCGCCCTCATCGCCGAGGCCGCCGCGAACGGCGCGAAGCTGATCGGCTTCCCCGAGACCTGGCTGCCCGGCTACCCCTGGTTCATCTGGCTCGACTCCCCGGCGTGGGGCATGCAGTTCGTGCAGCGCTACCACGACAACTCGCTGGTCTACGGCTCGCGCCACGCCGACCGCCTCGCCGCCGCGGCCCGCGAGCACGCGATCACCGTCGTCATGGGCATCTCCGAGCGCCAGGCCGGCAGCCTCTACATCGCGCAGTGGATCATCGGCCCCGACGGCGAGACGATCGCCCGGCGCCGCAAGCTCAAGCCGACCCACGTGGAGCGCACGGTGTTCGGCGAGGGCGACGGCTCCGACCTGTCGGTCTACCCGACGCCGCTGGGCCGCATCGGCGGACTCTGCTGCTGGGAGCACCTGCAGCCGCTGTCCAAGTACGCCATGTACGCCCAGGACGAGCAGGTGCACGTCGGCGCGTGGCCGAGCTTCTCGCTCTACGTCGGCGGCGCGTACGCGCTCGGTCCGGAGGTCAACACCTCGGCCAGCCGCGTCTACGCCGTCGAGGGTCAGTGCTTCGTGCTGGCCCCGTGCGCCACGGTCTCCCCGGAGATGGTGGAGCTGATGTGCACCGACGACACCAAGCGCGCGCTGCTGCAGCCCGGCGGCGGCCACGCCCGCATCTTCGCCCCCGACGGGCAGGAGATCGCCGAGGCGCTCGCGCCGGACGTCGAGGGCATCCTCTACGCCGACCTCGACCTCGGCATGATCTCGCTGGCCAAGGCCGCGGCGGATCCGTCGGGCCACTACTCCCGCCCCGACGTCACGCGCCTGCTGCTCAACAAGACCCCCGGCGACCGCGTGGTGCCGTTCTCCGCCCCGGGCGTCGAGATCGAGGGTGACATCGTGGCCACATCAGCAGGAGCGATGGCCGACATCAGGAGATAGCTCTTCCTGATCCCGGCGCCGGGAGCGAGGGTGGGCACGTGGACCTCCGATTCGACGGCCGCGTCGTGCTCGTCACCGGCGCCGGGCAGGGGCAGGGGGCGGCGTTCGCGCGCCGCCTGGCGGCCGAGGGCGCCACGACGATCGGCCTCGACGTCACGCCGGAGCCGGTCGAGGAGCTGCCCGGCGTCGACTACCGGCAGCTCGACGTCACCGACGCGCAGGCCTGGAAGGACCTCGACCTCGACCGCGTCGACGGCCTGGTCTGCAACGCCGGCATCACCTGGCGGGCCCGCCTCGGTGACGTCGACCCGGCCGGTCTCGCCCGGGTCCACGAGATCAAAGTGACGGGCACGGTGCTGGGCATCCAGACCGTCACCCCGCTGATGACCGCCGGCGGCGCGATCGTGGTCATCGGGTCGGTGGCCGCGCTGTCCGGGCACTACCCGCTGGCCTACACGGCCAGCAAGTGGGCCCTGCGCGGCGTGGCCAAGGCGGCCTCGCTGGAGCTGGGGCCGCGCCGGATCCGCGTCAACACCGTGCACCCCGGCTTCATCGCGACGCCCATGACCGCGTCGGCGCCGCCGGAGTTCCGGGCGAGCAACCTGGCCGAGACGCCGCTGGGCCGCCTGGGCACCGTCGAGGACATCGTGCCGATCGTGACGTTCCTGCTGTCGGACGACGCCTCGTACATCACCGGCGCGGAGATCGCCGTGGACGGCGGGATGAGCGCGCACGGCGGCGTCAAGTCCATCAGCGACGCCCTGCGCTCCACATGAGCCGCGCCGGCGCGCAGCGGCTAGATTCGGCTCCGTGCCTGTCGAACTGCCCACAGTCGATCTCCACAGGGCGACGCTGGCCAACGGCCTGCGCGTCCTGATCGTCCCGGATCCTGCAACGCCCGTCGTCGGGGTCGCCGTGCACGTCGACGTCGGCTTCCGCTCCGAGCCGGAGGGGCGCACGGGCTTCGCGCACCTCTTCGAGCACCTGATGTTCCAGGGCAGCGAGAGCCTGGAGAAGCTCGCGCACTTCCGGCACGTCCAGAGCTCGGGCGGGGTCTTCAACGGCTCCACCCACCAGGACTACACCGACTACTTCGAGATCCTCCCGGCCGCCGCGCTCGAGCGCGCGCTGTTCCTGGAGGCCGACCGGCTGCGCGCACCCACCCTCAGTGTCGAGAACCTCCGCAACCAGGTGGACGTCGTCAAGGAGGAGATCCGGCTCAACGTCCTGAACCGGCCCTACGGCGGGTTCCCCTGGATCCTGCTGCCGCCCGTTCTCTACGACACGTTCCCCAACGCGCACAACGGCTACGGCGACTTCTCCGAGCTGGAGCAGGCCTCGCTGGAGGACGCGGCGTCGTTCTTCGACACCTTCTACGCGCCGGGCAACGCGCAGGTGACCGTGGCCGGCTACCTCGACGTCGACGAGACGCTGCGGCTCGTCGAGAAGCACTTCGGCGACATCCCGGCCCGGCCCACACCGGTGCGGCCGTCGTTCGCGGAGCCGATCCCGGGCGCCGAGCGCCGCCGGTCGGTGACCGACGCGCACGCCCCGATGCCCGCGCTCGCCATCGGCTACCGCCTGCCCGACCCGGCCACCGACCTCGACGGGTACCTCGGCCACGCCCTGCTGGGCTCGGTGCTCGGCGACGGCGAGGCCGCCCGCCTGGAGCGGGGGCTCGCGCAGACGGGGCTGGTCACCGACATCTCCGCCAGTGCCGGGCTGATGGGCCCGCTGGACGCCCGCGACCCCGACACGTTCACGATCACGGCGGTGCACCCGGCCGAGATCGACGCGGACCGCGTGCTCGCCGCCGTCGACGAGGAGCTGGACAAGCTCGCCGCCACCGGCCCCACGGCCGACGAGCTCGCCCGTCAGGTGGCCCGCTGGTCGGCGGGCCTGCACCAGGAGAACGACCGCGTCATGTACCGGATGCTGGGTCTCGGCGCCCGCGAGCTGCTCTACGGCCGGGCCGAGATCGGCGTCGAGCTGCCGGAGCGGCTCGCCGCCGTCACGCCGGCGCAGGTGCAGGCCGCGGCGGCCACCCTCCGCGGCTCGGGGCGCGGCGTGCTGCTGGTGGAGCCGTCATGAGCAGCGGCTCCGCCGCCCGTGCGCGGATATCCGTGCCGGAGCACCGTTTTCCGCGCACGACCCCTGGAGGGCTCCGATGACCCGCTCCGCCGAGGAGATCGGCCGCACCGAGGCTGGGCCGCGGGAGCTGCCGCCGCTCGGCCCCACCCGTGACGTGCCGCTGCCCGACGTCGAGGACCGCACGCTCCCCAACGGCCTGCGCGTGCTCGCCGCCCACCGCCCCGGCGTGCCGATGGTGGAGCTGCGGCTGCGCGTGCCGTTCGCGGGGGAGGCGCCCGGGCACCCCGCCGTCGCCGAGCTCCTGTCGGCCACCCTGCTCACCGGCACGCCCACCCGCGACCGGGTCGAGATCGACGACGCGCTGGCCGCCGTCGGCGCCGACCTCGGCGTCAGCGTCGACCCGGAACGCTTGATGATAACCGGCTCCGGCCTGTCCGACGGGCTCGCCGACGTGTTGGGCGTGCTCGCCGACGTTCTCACCGCGGCCACGCATCCCGACGACGAGGTCGCCCGCGAGCGCGAGCGGCTCGTCGAGCGGATCTCCGTGGCGCGGGCGCAACCGCGCACGATCGCGCGGGCGGCGTTGCAGCGCAAGCGTTTCGGTGATCACCCGATCACCCGCGAGATGCCGACGGGGGAGGCGGTCGCGGCCGTCACCGCCGAGGAGGTACGGGCTCTGCAGACCACCGCGCTCGTACCGCGGGGCTCGATCCTGACCCTCGTCGGCGACATCGACACCGGTGCCGCGATCGCCGAGGTCGAGAAGCAGCTCGCCGCCTGGACGTCCGAGCACGCCGCCGTCGAGATGTCCCCGCCGCCGCCGGTGCCCCCGGGCGACCTGGAGCTGGTGCACCGGCCCGGTTCGGTGCAGTCGCAGCTGCGGCTCACCGCGCCCGCCGTGCGCCGCGACCACCCGGACTACGCCGCGTTCCAGCTGGCCAACCTGGTCTTCGGCGGCTACTTCTCCTCGCGCTGGATGGAGAACATCCGCGAGGACAAGGGCTACACCTACGGCGCCCACTCCGGCATCGAGTTCATCCCCGGCGGCGCGCTGCTCGGGGTGGACACCGACGTCGCCAGCGACGTCACCGCCGCCGCGCTGCTGGAGACCCGCTACGAGCTGGGCCGGCTCACGGCGGTGCCGCCCACGGCCGAGGAGGTCGACGCGGCGCGCGCCTACTCCATCGGCTCGCTGCTGATCTCGCTCGACAACCAGGGCGGGCTCGCGTCGACGATCACGGCGATGGCGGCCGACGGGCTCGACATCGACTGGGTGCGGTCCCATCCCGCGCGGCTGGAGGCGGTCACCGTCGAGCAGGTGGCGGCCGCGGCCCTGACGTACTTCGCACCCACTGCGTTCACGGGGGTGGTCGTCGGCGACGCCGACGTCATCGGTGCCGGCGTGCGGGCCCTGGGGGGAATCGCGTCGTGACCGACTTCCAGCTGCTCGTCCCCCCCATGCTCTCGCGCGCGGCGACCTTCCGCGACGAGACGCTGCGCACCGACCTGGCCCGTCAGGAGGCGGGCTGGCCGACCGCGCGGCTCGTCGTCGTCGACGACCAGGGCCGCACGCCCGTCGACTGGGACACTCCCACCGGCGGGTTCGACTCCGGCGACGCCGCGAGCTGGGACGTCGCGAAGGGCGCCGGGGCCACGCTGAAGACGCGCGCCACCACGGGCACGACCCCCACCGAGGGCGCGGTCCTGCTCGGCGAGAGCGAGGGCGTGGCGTACTGGGCGGTCCGCGGCCGTCCCGACCTGGTGGCGGGCGACGACCCGTCCGAGTGGGCCGACCTGCGGATGACGGGCACCGCGCTCGACGCCCTGGGGGCCGGCCTGTTCACCACCGCCGTGGCCGTCCTGAACTGGCACGACGCCGCACAGTTCTGCGCCCGTGACGGCTCGCCGACCCGCGTCGCCAACGCCGGCTGGCACCGGCACTGCGAGGCGGCGGGCCACGAGGAGTACCCGCGCACCGACCCGGCGGTGATCTGCCTGGTGCACGACGGCGGCGACCGGATCTTGCTCGCGCGCCAGCCGTCGTGGCCGGAGGGCCGGTTCACGGTGCTCGCGGGCTTCGTCGAGGGCGGCGAGTCGCTGGAGGCGTGCGTGGAGCGGGAGATCCACGAGGAGGTCGGCGTCCACGTCACCGACATCCGCTACCTCGGCAGCCAGGCCTGGCCGTTCCCGCGCAGCCTGATGGTGGCCTTCCACGCGGTGGCCGACCCCGAGCAGCCGCTCGTGCCGGCGGACGGCGAGATCGCCGAGGCGATGTGGGTGACGCGGACCGAGCTCCGTGCCGCCCTGGACCGCGGGGACTGGGGCGGCCGGGCCGGGCCGGGGGAGCGCCTGCTGCTCCTCCCCGGCAAGGTCAGCATCGCCCGCTCGATGGTGGAGAGCTGGGCCGCTCTGGACTGACGATGTGGGGGCTACGCCACCAGCTCGACCTGCACGTCGCGGAGGCTCGGGTTCGTCTTCGTGCTCCCGTCGGCGAACTTGATCACCGGCACCGTCTGGTTGCCGCCGTTCACGCCCTCCACGAACGTCGCGGCGTCCGGGTTGCGCTCGATGTCGATCTCGTCGTAGGAGATGCCGGCCTGGTCGAGCTGGAGCTTGAGACGGCGGCAGAAGCCGCACCACGTGGTCGAGTACATCGTCACCTGAGCCATGCCCAGGTCAACGGCCTCGACCCGAACTGTCTTCCCGGGATGTCAGGATGGGCCTGTGACGTTGCTCGAAGCCCCCGAATCAGGACTCGACGACGAGCAGCTCGCCGCGGTCACCGCCCCCCGGGGCCCGGTGTGCGTCCTGGCCGGCGCGGGCACGGGCAAGACCCGCACCATCACCCGCCGCATCGGCCACCTCGTGCGCACCGGTCACGTCGCCCCGGGCCAGGTCCTCGCCGTCACGTTCACGGCGCGGGCCGCGGGGGAGATGCGACTCAGACTGCGTCAAGTGGGCGTGTCCGGTGTGCAGGCGCGAACCTTTCACGCAGCCGCGCTGAGGCAACTGCGCTACTTCTGGCCCCGCGTCGTCGGTGGCGACCAGTGGCAGCTGCTGGAGGGCAAGCTCCGCGTCGTCGGGCAGGCGGCCGCCCGGCTCAAGGCCGGCACCGACGCCGCGTCCCTGCGCGACTTCGCCGGCGAGATCGAGTGGGCCAAGGCCACGCTCGTCACGCCCGAGCAGTACCCGGCCACCGTGGCCCGCCTGCACCGCGACACCCCGGGTCCGGCCGAGCAGGTCGCCGCGGTCTACGCCGGGTACGAGGCGCTGAAGAACCGCGCCGAGATGCTCGACTTCGACGACCTGCTGCTGCACGTCGCCGGGGCGCTGGAGCAGAACGTCGGTGTGGCCGAGGAGTTCCGCGACCGCTACCGCTGCTTCGTCGTCGACGAGTACCAGGACGTCACGCCTTTGCAGCAGCGCGTGCTCGACGCCTGGCTCGGTGAGCGCGACGACCTCACCGTGGTGGGCGACGCCAACCAGACGATCTACACGTTCGCCGGCGCCAGCCCGCGCCACCTGCTGGAGTTCCCGCGCCGCTTCCCCGAGGCCACGGTGGTGCGGCTGCAGCGCGACTACCGCTCCACGCCCCAGGTGGTGGCCGCGGCCAACACGCTGATCGGCGCGGCGCGCGGGCGGGCCGCCGGCACGCGGCTGCAGCTCGTCGGACAGCTCCCGCCCGGCCCGGAGCCCGAGTTCACCGAGCACGACGACGAACCAGCCGAGGCCGCCGCCGTCGCGAAGAAGATCAAGCGGATGGTCGCCGACGGCACGCCGGCCGCCGAGATCGCCGTGCTGTTCCGGATCAACGCGCAGTCCGAGGTCTACGAGCAGGCGCTCACCGAGGTGGGCGTGCCGTACCAGGTGCGGGGCGGAGAGCGGTTCTTCGCGCGGCCCGAGGTGCGCCGCGCCATGACGATGATCCGCATCAACAGCCAGGTCCCCGGCCCGCTCGTGGACGTCGTGCGCAAGGTGCTGCTCGTGGTCGGTCTGACGCCCGAGCCGCCCGGCGGTGCGCAGCAGCGGGCCCAGTGGGAGTCGCTGCTCGCCATCGTCGAGCTCGCCGAGGAACTGCTCGCCGTCGAGCCCGAGGCCGACATGCGCCGCTTCGCCCAGGAGCTCGAGACGCGTGCCGACGCCGCCCACCCGCCCACCGTGCAGGGCGTCACGCTGGCGTCGCTGCACGCGGCCAAGGGGCTCGAGTGGGACGTCGTGTTCCTCGTCGGGCTGGTGGACGGCACGCTGCCCATCCAGCACGCCGACGGCGACGAGGACGCCATCGAGGAGGAGCGCAGGCTGCTCTACGTCGGCATCACCCGCGCCCGCCGCCGCGTCCTGCTGTCGTGGGCGCTGTCGCGGCAGCCCGGCGGGGCGCGCCGACGCCGGCGCAGCCGGTTCCTCTACGGGCTGATCCCGGAGCAGCACCCGGCGTCGCGGGTCGCGAATCCGACCGAGCGGGGCGGGTCCAAGCCGCGCTGCCGGATCTGCGGGTCGCCGCTCATCGGCATGGACGCCATGAAGATGCGCCGCTGCTCCGACTGTCCGTCCGATGTGGATACCGAGCTGCTCGACCGGTTGCGGGAGTGGCGCAGCGGTGAGGCTCGTGACCAGCAGGTTCCCGCCTACGTCGTGTTCACCGACGCCACGCTCACAGCCATCGCCGAGCACCGCCCGGCCGACCGGGCCGCGCTCGTCGGCATCCCCGGCATCGGGGCCCGCAAGCTCGACCGGTACGGCTCCGCGGTGCTCTCGTTGATCACCGAAGCAGACTGATGCTCGAACTTTCGTGAAAATGGGTTGTGCAGCCCGAAGGGGCGTCTCTAACCTCACATCTCGACGGACTCACCAGCCCGTTCTCAGCCACGACCGACCTTCGAAGGGGGTGCCTCTGATGATCACGACGACGAACCTCACCGCCGGAGCCGTCTACGGCACCCGTCCGTGCGTCGAGTCCGTGGCGCCCATGCACGCATGGAAGCAGCAGCGACCGTTGGCCGTCGGCTTCAACCAGATCGACAACAGCACAGGTGTGTCCGCACGGAGGCGTCGCCATCTATAGGCGACAGCCACCGGCCCCAGATCGAAGGCCGCGGACCCCCTCACCGGGATCCGCGGCCTTTTTGTTTGTCCTGCCTGACCACATCTCTCAGGAGGTAGTTGTGTTAGTCCGATCAGTTCCGTTGGACGGCGGAGCGATCTGTCCCGACCAGTTCGGCGGCGAATCAGCCGACGGACTGGGATCCCTGCTCGCTCTGCTGGACGGCCCCGATGGGGCACCCCGCGCCGGCCTGGATCTGCCCTGTCGCTCCGGCGACGCCGACAAGTGGTTCGCCGAGGCTCCTTCCGAGCTGGAGCAGGCCAAGGCCCTGTGCGAGCAGTGCCCGATCCGGGCCGAGTGCCTGGAGGGTGCGCTGCGGCGTGCGGAGCCGTGGGGGGTCTGGGGTGGAGAGATCTTCGAGCGTGGGGTGGTCATCCCGCGCAAGAGGCCTCGTGGCCGCCCGAGCAAGGCCGACCTGGCCCGCGACCGCGCCTACGCCGCAGCCGTCTCGGCCTGAACCACCCGTGGGCTCCGTGAGAGCCCTCCGACCCCAAGGAGATCCCGATGACCTACCTCATGCCCGTCGAGACGCCGGTTGCCCCGAGCACGGCCGACCCGAATCCCGTAGTCCGCGACCGCGAAGGAACGCTGATGTTGCTCCACGAAGCACTGGCCAGATCCCGACAGCAAGAAGCCGAACAGGCCGCACGTGACCACGCCCTCGTCCGCAGCGTGACCGCGGGCCGGCGCTGGGCCCGGCTCGCCCGGTTCGCCGCGAGGCGCGCCGAGCGGGCCCGCACCGAAGCCCAGACCGTGCGGCTCGCCTGATCGACAGGTAGGGCACCTCGCTCTGAGGGCACGGCAACCGAGATGACGACGACGCCCCGGTCGCGGAGTGACCGGGGCGTCGTCGCCGTCCGCTCAGGTGGTGCTGTCGACGTCCTCGGCGTCGAAGATCCACGGCTGCCAGTGGTGGACGATGCCGCGCAAGGGGACGTCCACGTCGAGCTGGCAGAGCACGGCCAGCGTGCCCATCGTGACGCGGTGGATGAGCAGGTACTGCGGCGGGAGGTTGAGCTCGCGGCCGGTGTTGAACTGCGGGCTGCGCAGATCGCCGACGCGCTCCGCCTGGCTCTGGAGCCAGCGCCGGTTGAACCGGAAGCTGTCCTCGCGCAGCGGCTCGGTGAACGGCGACAGGTAGGCCTCCGCCTCCTCGGCACCCAGCTTCGACCCGGCGCGCAGGAAGCCCTCGTCGCGGAGCAGCTCCAGCAGATCGTCGGACCGGTTCTCCAGCGCGAGCCGCACCATGACCGACAACGGCCGGGGCAGGCCGTCGGGCAGCCGTGCCACGGCCCCGAAGTCGATGACCATGAGCCGGCCGTCGTCGAGGACCTGGAAGTTGCCGGGATGCGGATCGGCGTGCAGGAGCCCGACCCGGGTGGGCGAGGAGTAGAGGAACTCGGCGAGCAGCGCCGCGACGGCGTCGCGTTCGGCCTGGTCGCCGGTGGTGATGACGTCCGACAGCTTCCGGCCGGTGACCCACTCGGACACCATGGCCTTCGGGGCCGACGCCACCACGCGCGGGACCTTGACCTGCTCGTCGTCCTCGAACGCGGCGGCGAAGATGCGCTGGTTCTCGGCCTCGTCGCGGTAGTCGAGCTCCTCCTCCATGCGGTCGCGCAGCTCGGTGATCAATGGCTTGATCTCCAGGCCCGGCATGAGGGGCTGCATGACCCGGCTCATCCGGGACAGCTGCCGCAGGTCGGACCGCAGCGCCTCCTCTGCGCCCGGGTACTGCACCTTGACGGCGACGTCGCGGCCGTCGCGCCAGACCGCGCGGTGCACCTGCCCGATGCTCGCGGCCGCGGCGGGGGTCTCGTCGAAGTCCTGGAAGCGGGAGCGCCAGCCGCGTCCGAACTGCTCGGCCAGCATCCGGTGCACATCCGCGGGCGGCATCGGCGGCGCGGCCGACTGCAGCTTGACCAGCGACTCGCGGAACGGTGCCGCGAACTCGTCGGGTATGGCGGCCTCGAACACGCTCAGGGCCTGGCCGAACTTCATGGCCCCGCCCTTGAGCTCACCCAGCACCTCGAACAGCTGCTCGGCACTCTTGGCCATCAGCTGCGCGGAGATCTGCTCACCGTCGCCACCCGCCAGCCTGCGGCCCCAGCCACCGACGGCCCGACCGGCCACCCCGAGAGGGAGGCTGGCGAGCTTCGCGGTGCGGGCCGCTGTGCGTCGGGGGATGTCGGTCACGACGGCTCCTCGCTGGCGCTCGTCGCCGTCGTGCCTGGCAGTGCTGCGCCGGATGGTGACCTCGCAAGCTCGCTCACGCTTTTATTGTGTCCCCATCCCCCTCCATCGCGCTCGTCGCACGGCCGTGGGAAGGCCCACCCGGGGCGGCTGCCGCCCGACAGTGGCACTCCGGATCGGCCGACCAGTCCCGCCGGCGCACGGTGCCCGCCGCGACGTCCAGCTCCAGCGTGGCGTCGAGCGTGGGTGGGACGGGACCCTCGACGTCCAGCGCGGCCAGCGCCTGGGCCGTGGCCAGGCCCACCGTGGCCGCGACGCACGACGGATCAGCCCGCCCGGCCGTGCCCACCAGCTGCGCCGCCGCCAGCGGCCACTCCTCGTCCTGGGCGGTGCGCTGCAGCTCGATGCAGCTCAGGCACGTGGAGCGGCCGGGGAGCACGAGCGGGCCGACGATCCCGACGCCGTCGCGGAGCCGTACCTGCAGGTGGGTGACGGCGTCGGCGTGCAGCGCGCTGAGGCCCACGGGCTGCGGGATCTCGTCGGCCAGCACGACGAGATCGGGGACGAGCCGCATCGGGGGCGGCCCGGTGCGCGCGCCCGGCACGAGCCGCGCCACCGCGCCCCGGGTGGCGGCGAGACGGTCGGCGCCCCGGTCGGCGTCGACGTAACCGGTGCCGAGATCGTCGGTGTGCACCTGGCCACGGGTGTCGGTGTGGACCGTGCCGACACCGGCGAGCACGAGCCCGGTGACGATCCCGACCGCGAGCGGACCCCGGCCGGCGACCACGACGGTGCTGCTTGCCCGGCGCTGCACCCGGCGGGTGCCGGTGACGGCGTCGACCAGGGCTCCTGCTGCGCAGAGCTGGTGCAGGAGGTCCTCGGCGTCCTCCCGCACGGCCCCGCGCTCGACCGCCCGCGCCACCAGCAGGTGGGCGGTCGACGGGACGCCCACCTCGTCGAGCATCCCGGCGAGCGGCGGGGGGAGCCCCGTGACCGCGATCGCCACCGCGGGGTCGAGACCGATCAGCCGCCCGCCCGCCCCGAGCGGGAGCACGGTGCGGTGGGGCGCCAACCGGACGACGGCGGGGAGTGGGGAAGCGGGCATGGGCCGATCGTGCCCGGACGCGCCCGATCGTGCGTCGGGTTGTCCACAGGTGAGGCGGCCTGTGGACAACCCGTACCCATTGCCTCGGCCGGGACCGCCGCGGGACCGCCGGGGACTAAGCTGGGCGGATGGCGCAGCCCTCGGTCGTCGAGGTCCGACGCAGTGATCGCCGCCGGCGCATGGTCAGCGCCCGGCGCGAGGGCGACACTGTGATCGTCTTCATCCCCGGCTGGATGAGCGAGTCGGAGGAACGTCGCTGGGTCGACGAGATGGTCAGCAGGCTCGAACGCAGCGAGGCCCGCCGCCGCTCACCCGCCCGCACCGGCGACGACGCGCTGCGCACCCGCAGCATGGAGCTCTCCCGGCGCTACCTGGAGGGCCGGGCCGAGCCCACCACCGTGCGGTGGGTGCCGCCGATGCGCACGCGCTGGGCGTCGTGCACGCCCGCCGACGGCACCATCCGCATCAGCGAACGGCTCCGTGACGCCCCGGGCTGGGTGGTCGACTACGTGCTCGTCCACGAGCTCACCCACCTGCTCGAACCGGGCCACGACGCCAAGTTCTGGGCGTGGGTGCAGCGCTACCCGCGGACGGAGCGGGCGATGGGCTACCTCGAGGGCCTCTCCGCGGCGGCCGGGCTCGGCCTCGTCGGCCTGGACGGCGACGAGCCCGAGGAGCTGGCCGAGGTCGAGTCGGCCTGAGGGTCAGTCCTTCTTCTCGCCCCCGGGCTTCTCGTCGGGGTCGTCGGGGGCCTTCTCGTTGGCGAGCTTCTCGAGCTCGGCGATCGGGTCGCTGGCGTCGTCGCGGGCGGCGAACGCGGCAGGATCGTCGAGGTCGTCGGCGGTCGGGATGAGGTCGGGGTGGGCCCAGAGGGCGTCGCGACCCGCGATGCCGCGCTGCTCCCCGAGCAGCCGCCACAGCTCGGCGGCGTCGCGCAGCCGCCGCGGCCGCAGCTCGAGCCCCACCACGGTGGCGAAGGTCTGCTCGGCGGGCCCGCCGGACGCGCGGCGACGGCGCAGCGTCTCGCGCATCGCCTCGGCGCCGGGCAGGCGGTCGCCGACGGCCTCGGCCACGACGGCGTCCACCCAGCCCTCGATGAGCGCCAGCATGGTCTCGAGACGGGCGAGGGCGGCCTTCTGCTCCGGGGTGGTCTCGGGATCGAACATCCCGCCCTGCATGGCCTCCTCGATGGCCGCGGGGTTGGACGGGTCGATGCCGCGGGCGAGCTCCTCGATGCGCGAGGTGTCGACGCGGATGCCCTGCGCGTACTGCTCGACGGCGCCGAGCAGGCGCTCCTTGAGCCAGCCGACGTGGACGAACAGCCGCTGGTGGGCGGCCTCGCGGGCGGCCAGGAAGATGAGCACCTCGCTGGCCGGCCGGTCGAGGTCCTTGGTGAACTTCTCGACGTTCTCCGGCAGCAGAGCGGCGACCCGGTCGGGACCGACGGGGATGCCGATCTCGGTGGAGGTGAGCACCTCGGCGGCGAGCTGCGCGAGGCCCTGGCCGAGCTGGCTGCCGAACGCGAGCCCGCCCATCTGGCCCAGCATCGCCATCATCGGGCCCGCGGCCTCGCGGGCCTCGGCGGGCAGCCCCTCGACCCACGCGCCGGCGACGCGCTGCGCGACGGGGTCGCACAGCCGCTTCCACGTGGGCATGCTCGCGTCCACCCACTCGGTGGCCGACCACGCCTTGTGCTCGGTGGCCCCGGCCGGGAAGTCGGTGGCGGCGTCGAGCCACAGCTCGGCCAGCTTCAGCGCGTCGCTGACGGCGGCGCGCTGCGCCCCGGTGAGCGAGGAGGTCTTCGCGGCGAGCTGCTGGTGGGCGAGCTGCGCGGCCAGGTCGTAGTTGACCGGCCCGCCGCCGCTGTTCTGCGCCTGGCTCAGCATCTGCCCGAGCTGGGTGAGCATCTGCCCGAGCTGGCTGACGTCGAAGCCCCCGGCGCCGCCCATCCCCGGCAACCCCGGGAAGCCGCCCGGGGGCATGCCGGGCAGGTTGCCGAAACCGAACGGGTCCTGCGGACCGTCGCCCGGACGCTCCGGCTTCTTGTCGTCGTCACGGTCGCGGTCAGCGGGCCCGAACCCGAACGGGGTGTCGCTCATGGCACCACGGTACGCGTGACGAGCGGGGTCACGCCTTCAGTGAGGCCGTGGAGATGCTGAGAACGCGCCCCGCGCGGGCCGGGCGGCAGCCCGGACGCCGCGGCCCCGACCCCGGGGTACGTGGGTTCGATCACGGCACCACCGTACGAGGAGCCCACCGGGGCGCCGCATAAGGTCGCGGAGTGAATCACCGCACGTGGACGGTCGTCTGCGCCGGGCTGCTGGCCCTGGCGCTCGGAGTGCTCGGGGCGACGTTGCCGGTGCCGCTGGTCGCGCTCGGACCCGGCCCGACGTTCAACACGCTGGGCGAGGTCGACGGCACCATGGTCGTGGCCGTCAAGGGTCTGCCGACCTACCCGACGGCGGGCAACCTGAACATGACGACGGTGTCGGTCACCGACCGGCTGACGCTGTTCAACGCGATCGGCTTCTGGGCGGCCCGTGACCACCAGGTCGTCCCGCGGGACACGGTGTTCCCGCCGGACAAGAGCGCCGAGCAGGTCCAGCAGGAGAACACCGACCAGTTCGCCTCGTCGGAGGCCAACGCCGAGGTGGCGGCGCTGACCGACCTCAAGCTGCCCACCCGGGTGGTCGTCTCGGCGCTGACCGCCGGCTCGCCCGCCACCGGCCGTCTGCAGCCGGGCGACGAGCTCGTCACCGTCGCGGGCAAGGCCGTGTCCACCCCCCAGCAGGTGTCCGACGCGCTGACCGGCACGAAGCCCGGGCAGTCCGTGGTGATCACCTACAAGCGCGACGGGAAGCAGGCCGATGCCACCGTCGTCCTGGGGGCCAACCCGAGCCTGCCCCAGGGGTTCCTGGGCGTGCGGCCCGGCATCGAGCCGTTGGGCGGTGACATCACGATCAGTCTGGGCGACATCGGCGGACCGTCGGCCGGGCTGATGTTCACGCTCGCGGTGATCGACAAGCTGACGCCCGGCGAGCTGAACGGCGGCCGGTTCATCGCCGGCACGGGCACGATCGACCCCGACGGCACCGTCGGCCCCATCGGCGGCATCCCGTTCAAGATGATGGCGGCGAGGGCGGCCGGGGCCACCACCTTCCTGGTCCCGGCCGCCAACTGCGCGGAGGCCGCGGCCAACGATCCCGACGGACTCTCGCTCGTCCGCGTGGGCACGTTGGGCGACGCGCTGACCGCACTGGATGCGCTGAGAGCGAACAAGCCCGTCGTCGGCTGCTGAAAACCCCCCAAAGCGCGCATTCGAGGCCCGAACGGGAACCCCACACGCCGTCCGTAGAGTTGTGTGGGAAGTAACCCGAAGACTGGAGCGTGCCCTGTGGCCATGCGGCCCCCGGTGGGATCCCCGACGTTGACCCGCCGTACCCGGATCCTGCTGATCGTGGCGGGGATCCTCGTGCTGCTGCTGCTCGGTGGCTCCCGCCTGCTGAATCTCTACGTGGACTGGCTCTGGTTCGGTGAGGTCGGCTTCCGCAGCGTCTTCAGCACCAAGCTGTTCACCAACATCCTGCTGTTCCTGATCGGCGGACTGCTGATCGGCGGGCTGGCGGCGCTGTCGATGTGGATCGCGTACCGGTCCCGTCCGGTGTTCGTGCCGGTCACCGGCCCCGAGGACCCGATCGCCCGCTACCGCACGCTGATCATCCAGCGGGTGCGGCTGTTCGCCATCGGCATCCCGGTGGTGATCGGGCTGATCGCGGGCTTCGCCTCGCAGGCGCCGGGCAACTGGCAGCTGGTGCAGCTGTTCCTCAACTCCACGCCGTTCGGCACCACCGACCCGGTGTTCAACACCGACATCAGCTTCTACACGTTCCAGCTGCCGTTCTACCGGTTCCTGCTGGACTGGCTGTTCGTCGCGGTCGCCATCGGCTTCATCGTCGCGCTCGTCACCCACTACATCTTCGGCGGCATCCGGCTCTCGGGCCGTGCGGGCCAGGTCTCGGGCGCCGCCCGGGCCCAGCTCGCCGTCCTGGCGGGCGTGTTCGTGCTGCTGAAGGCCGTCGCGTACTTCTTCGACCGCTACGAGCTGCTGTTCTCGCAGCGCAGCGACATCTTCGACGGCGCCACCTACACGGATCTCAACGCGGTGATGCCGGCCAAGCTGATCCTGCTGTTCATCTCGATCATCTGCGCGGCGGCGTTCTTCGCCGCGGTGTTCCGTCGCAACCTGCAGCTCCCGGCGATCGCCACCGTGCTCCTGGTGCTCTCCAGCGTGCTCATCGGCGCCGCGTGGCCGCAGGTGCTGCAGCAGTTCGTGGTGGCCCCCAACGCGAACGTGCGCGAGGCGCTGCCGATCCAGCGCAACATCGACGCCACCCGGCAGGCGTTCGGTCTCGGGCCGGACAAGGTCACCGAGGTGCCGTTCAGCGGCACGTCCTCGGCCACACCGCAGGCGGTCCGCAACGACACGGCCACCGTGTCCAACATCCGCCTGCTCGACCCGGCGAAGATCTCCGACACGTTCAACCAGCTCCAGCAGGGCAAGGCGTTCTACGGCTTCCCGTCGAAGCTCGACATCGACCGGTACACCACCAACGTCAACGGCGCGCCCAAGACGCAGGACTACATCGTCGCGGCGCGCGAGCTCAACCCGTCGGGGCTGTCGGGCAACCAGACCGACTGGATCAACCGGCACCTCGTCTACACCCACGGCAACGGCCTGGTGGTCGCACCGGCCAACCAGGTCAACGCCACCCTGGAGGACACCGGGGGTCAGAGCGGCCTCCCGGTCTTCACCTCGATCGACGTGTCCACCGACCAGTCCAAGATTCCGGAGAGCCTGCGGATCGCCCAGCCCCGCGTGTACTACGGCGAGGGCCTCGACTCCGACGGTACCGGCTACTCGATCGTCGGAGCCCCGCAGGGCGCCACGCCGCGCGAGTACGACACCGACAGCTCCAACTACACCTACACCGGCAAGGGCGGGGTGTCGCTGAGCAGCTTCGTCAACCGGGCCGCCTTCTCGCTGCTCTACGGCGAGCGCAACATCCTGTTCAACAGCTCGATCAACGCCGACTCGAAGATCATGTACGTCCGGGACCCCGCCAAGCGGGTCCAGGCGGTCGCCCCGTGGCTGACCACGGACTCCGACCCCTACCCGGCCGTGGTGGGCGGCAAGCTCACCTGGATCGTCGACGGCTACACCACGCTCGCGAACTACCCGTACTCGCAGTCGATGTCGCTCGGGCAGGCCACCGCCGACGCCCAGCAGGGCCTGACCACCCGCCAGCCCGACCAGCAGGTCAGCTACCTGCGCAACTCGGTGAAGGCCACCGTCGACGCCTACGACGGCACCGTCACGCTCTACGAGTTCGACCAGAACGACCCGGTGCTCAAGACCTGGATGAAGGCCTTCCCCGACACGGTGCAGCCGGTGTCGGCGATCAGCCAGGACCTCCGGGCGCACTTCCGCTACCCGGAGGACCAGTTCAAGGTCCAGCGCGAACTGCTCACGAAGTACCACGTGGACGACCCGAACGAGTTCTACGGCGGATCGTCGTTCTGGGCGGTGCCATCGGACCCGACGGCGGCACCCGGCAGTGGGAGTGATGCGGCGCAACCGCCGTACTACGTGCTGGCCGGACAACCCGGCGCGGAGGGGGCCTCCACGCCCTCGTTCCAGATCACGAGCGCGCTCGTGTTCAACAACAGGCAGATCATGTCGGCCTACGTCTCGGCGAGCTCCGATCCGGACACCTACGGCAAGATCACCGTGCTGCAGCTACCCACCACACCGCAGACGAGAGGTCCGCAACAGGTGCAGACGGCCTTCGTCGGTGCGCCGCAGGTGAGCTCCGACATCAGCCTGTTGTCCCGTGGTGGGCAGAGCTCGATCCAGTACGGCAACCTGCTCACGTTGCCCGTGGCGGGCGGGTTGCTGTTCGTCGAACCGATCTACATCGAACGGGCGGGCCAGGACACGTCCTACCCGCAGCTGGCGAAGGTGCTGGTGTCGTTCGGCGACAAGATCGGTTACGGGGCGAGCCTCCCGGACGCGCTCAACCAGCTGTTCGGGACGGGCGCCGGTGACACGGCCACGGGCAGTACGCCGGGTGGCGCGAGTCCGCCGGCCACGGGTGGCACGACGCCGCCGGCCACGGGTGGCACGACGCCGCCGGCCACGGGCTCGAACCCGGCGGCCGTCGCGGCGGCGGCGGCGATCCAGTCGGCCCTGACGCAGCTGCAGGCGGCGCAGAGGTCCGGTGACTTCACGGCCCAGGGCCAGGCGCTCGCGGCCCTGGACAAGGCCGCGAAGGACTTCCAGGCGGCCCAGAAAGCCACCTCCGGAGGCTGACCGCCGGCACGACCGCCGCCCCACGGACGCACGATCCCGTGGGGCGGCCGTGTTGTGCCGCTCGACCTGCGGCAACGCGAAGGGGTACCCCCCGCGGCGGGAGTGTTTCGGGCCGGTGTACTGTCGTAGACACAACAGAACAACAGCGGCGCGGGGTGGAGCAGCTCGGTAGCTCGCTGGGCTCATAACCCAGAGGTCGTAGGTTCGAATCCTACCCCCGCTACTACACGAAATGGCCCCCAGGGATCTCCCTGGGGGCCATTTCGCTGCTGCGCGAGGCCGGGCCGATCACGGGCGAGCGGCGGGGCGTCCGGGTGTAGCACCGGATCCAGCCGACGCCCTGCGCCGCCGGTCCGCGGTGCTGCTCGACGCGGTGGCGTCCGCGTGGCCGCGAGCGAGGCGCGGGTCGTCGGCCGACCTGCCCTCTTCCCACTTCAACGTATAGCGCACAGGGGGGCTTGCCACAAGACCCCGGTCGTGCTCCAGACTCCTCCGCCGTAGCCAGGAACTGGGGGAGTGAATGACTGACGTCATCGTGGTCGGCGGCGGCCCGACGGGCCTGATGCTGGCCGCCGAGCTGCGCCTGCACGACGTGGACGTGCTCGTGCTGGAGAGGGACGCGGAGCCGACGAAGGTCGTCCGTTCGCTCGGCATGCACGCGCGGAGCATCGAGATCATGGACCAGCGCGGTCTGCTGGAGCGGTTCCTCGCGCTGGGCAGGCAGCACCCGGTCGGCGGCTTCTTCGCCGGCATCACCACGCCGTCGCCGGAGGGGCTGGACACCGCGCACCCGTACGTCCTCGGCATCCCGCAGACGATCACCGACCGGTTGCTGGCCGAGCACGCGGTCGAGGTCGGCGTCGAGATCCGGCGGGGCTGCGAGCTGGTCGAGCTCCACCAGGACGACGACGGCGTGACCGCTGGGCTGGCCGACGGCACGCAGCTGCGGTCGCGCCACCTCGTCGGCTGCGACGGTGGCCGCAGCACGGTGCGCAAGCTGCTCGGCGTCGGCTTTCCCGGTGAGCCCACCCGGATCGAGACGCTGCTGGGCGAGATGGAGGTGGGTGTGCCGCTGGAGACGGTGGTGGAGGTGGTCGCCGAGGTGCGCAGGACCCGGCAGTGGTTCGGCGTCGGGCCGATCGGGGGCGAGGGGCTGTTCCGCGTCGTCGTGCCCGCGGAGGGCGTGACCGGCGACCGCACGCCACCGACCCTCGAGGAGGTCAGACAGCAGCTGCGGGCCGTCGCCGGTACCGACTTCGGCGTGCACTCGCCGCGCTGGCTGTCGCGCTTCGGCGACGCCACCCGGCAGGCGCAGCGCTACCGGGTCGATCGGGTACTGCTGGCCGGCGACGCGGCCCACGTCCACCCGCCGGCCGGTGGGCAGGGGCTCAACCTCGGCATCCAGGACGCGTTCAACCTCGGCTGGAAGCTCGCCGCCGAGGTGAACGGCTGGGCGCCGGAGGGGCTGCTGGACACCTACGAGGCCGAGCGGCATCCGGTGGCCGCCGACGTGCTGTCCAACGTCCGCGCGCAGACGGAGCTGATGGCGGTGGGGCCCGGCCCCCAGGCGGTGCGCCGGCTGTTGTCGCAGCTGATGGACTTCGCCGACGTGAACCGCTTCCTGACCGAGAAGATCATCGCGGTCGGCATCCGGTACGACGTCGGCGAGGGGCACGAGCTGCTCGGCCGCCGGCTGCGGGACATCGGGCTCCAGCAGGGGCGTCTCTACGAACGGATGCACGGCGGTCGCGGGCTGCTGCTCGACCAGACCGGCCGGCTGACGGTGGAGAACTGGGCGGACCGGGTCGACCACCTCGTCGACGTGAGCGAGGAGCTGGACGTGCCTGCGGTGCTGCTGCGGCCCGACGGCCACGTGGTCTGGGTCGGCGACGACCAGGCCGACCTGCTCGAGCACCTGCCGAGGTGGTTCGGAGCGTGACGCACGTGGCGGATCTGGACTCCGAGCGGGACTACATCGCCGGGCTCCACGCGCGGCTCGACGCCGAGCGCGTGCGGGTACAGGGGCAGCTCGACGCGGCACTGCGGGGGCACGAGGGCACCGCCGTGGAGCGTGACGTCGAGGTGCGTACGGCCGCGAAGCAGGTGAAGCGGTTGCACGTCGCGGACAACGGGCTGTGCTTCGGCCGGTTGGACTCCACGTCCGGCGAGCGCTCCTACATCGGCCGGATCGGTCTCTTCGACGAGGAGAACGACTACGCACCCGTCCTGCTGGACTGGCGGGCCCCGGCGTCGCGGGCGTTCTACACGGCCACCGCCGCGACGCCGGAGGACGTGCGCCGGCGCCGACAGTTCCACTCGCGCGGGCGCCACGTCGTCGACTTCACCGACGAGGTGTTCGACGGCGACGGTGGTGGCGAGGGCGGGGACGCGGCGCTGCTCGCCGCCGTCAACGCTCCCCGGGGCGAGGGGATGCGCGACATCGTCGCGACGATCCAGGCCGAGCAGGACGAGATCATCCGGCTCGACCACCCGGGCGTGCTGGTGATCGAGGGCGGCCCGGGCACCGGGAAGACCGTGGTGGCACTGCACCGCGTCGCGTACCTGCTCTACACCCAACGGGAGCGGATCGAGCGCAACGGTGTGCTCGTGGTGGGCCCCAACCCGGCGTTCCTGGACCACATCAGCCGGGTCCTGCCCTCGCTGGGGGAGTCGGACGTGGTCTTCGTGACCTCCGGCGACCTCGTGCCCGGGCTGCACGTCACGGCCGAGGACACCCCGGAGGCCGCCCGGCTCAAGGGCTCGCTGCGGATCCTCGACGTGCTCGCGGCGGCGGTGGCGGACCGGCAGCGGTTGCCCGGGAGCCCGATCCCGATCGCGCTGGGGGACGCGTCCGTGCGCATCGACGCCGAGACGGCGGAGTGGGCGCGCGAGGAGGCGCGGGCGAGCGGGCTGCCGCACAACGAGGCCCGTGCGGTGTTCGCCGAGATCGTCACCTACGTGCTCACCGAGCGGGCGTCGGCCCGGATCGGCCGGGGCTGGCTGACGCGCGAGGACCGCGACGCGTGGGCGGACCTGCATTCCGACCTGCGCAAACAGCTCGCGGACGACGAGACGTTCACCGCCGCGCTCGACGCGCTGTGGCCGATCCTGACACCGGAGGCACTGCTGGCGTCCTTCTACCGCTCCGGCGGGCACCCGGTGCTGGCGCGGGCCGACGGCGAGGCCTGGACGGTGTCGGATGTGCCGCTGCTCGACGAGCTGGTGGACCTGCTGGGGCGCGACACCAACGACGAGCGGGCCACCGCGCAGGCCGCCGCGCGGGAGCGCCGGGCCGAGCAGGAGTACGCCGAGGGAACGATGGACGTGCTGGCGCTGGACTACGAGGAGCTGGACGAGGACATCGGCGTGCGCGTCGCGGACCTGACCGTCGGCGAGCTCCTGGCGGACCGGTTCGTCGAGCTGGACACCCGCGAGCTCGTGGAGCGCGCCGCGGCGGACCGGGACTGGACCTACCGGCACGTCGTCGTCGACGAGGCCCAGGAGCTGTCGGAGATGGAGTGGCGGGTGCTGATGAGGCGCTGCCCGAGCCGGTCGTTCACGGTGGTCGGCGATCTGGCCCAGCGCCGGTCACCGGCCGGCGCGACGTCGTGGGCGGCGATGCTGGAGCCCTACGTGCCCGGCCGCTGGGTCCACCGGTCGCTGACGGTGAACTACCGCACCCCGGCCGAGATCATGGCCGTCGCCGCGTCGGTGCTCGCGGGCTTCGCGCCCGACGTGCAGCCCCCGGAGTCGGTCCGCGCGTCCGGCGTGCCGCCGTGGTCGCGCCGTGTCACCGCGGACGAACTGCCCGCGGCCGTGGCGGAGTTCGTCCGCGACGAGGCCGGCCGCCCCGGCACGAGCGTCGTGATCGGTCCTCCGGGCGTCCGGGGCGCGGTGCCGGCGTCGCAGACGAAGGGCCTGGAGTTCGACGCGGTGCTGGTCGTGGAGCCGGGGCGGATCCTCGGCGACGGCACAGCGGGCGCGGCCGACCTCTACGTCGCCCTCACCCGCGCGACCCAGCGCCTCGGCGTCCTGCACGAGGGTCCGCTGCCACCAGCCCTGGCCGGACTGGTCGCCCGTCCACCCGTGGACGACTAGCCCGAGGACGGCGATGCCGACGAACTCGTCGTACACCCGGGCCGACCGGCGCAGCGTGCCCTCGACGGTGAACCCGACACGGGAGGCTGTCGGGAGCACGACGGCGTCGTCGGCGAGCGTCTCGATCCGTAGCCGCTGCGGGCCGTCGGCCCGGGACCGCATCAGCACGTTCGCACGGCCGCCGAATGGTTACCGGAAGTCATTGCGCAGTTACTCCTTTCGCCTGCTTGTCGAGGGGTGTTCACGGCGGAGGATGGATGGCCCTCTACAGGAACGGCTCGATGGACATCCGCGCGGTCACCGGCTACATCGCTCATGCACTACTGGGCCTCTACTGGTTGTGGGTGGTCTCCAGCACCGCACCCCAGCTGCGCCGCACCATGCGGTGCCGCGGACTGCGCATCCGGATCTTCCTGATCAAGACCGCCGCGGTCGTGTCGACCTCGCTGGTCGTCGGCGTCATCCATTTCTGGGCGACGGCCTGGTGGCAGGTCATCGTGGCGGTCGCGGTGGCGATCGTGCTGGCCGTGCTGCTGCGGAGGGCCTACCGGCGGCTCGTGGCCGCACCGCGGCACCGGGCCACGCTCGTGCAGCGCACGCGCAAGGCGTGGAAGCACGACGATCACGAGGTGCCGCGCCGCTCCCACTCGGTCACCGCGGTGCGTAACAGCCCCTCGTAGCGGTCGAGCACCTCGTCGGTGCCGGGGAGGTGGTGGGCGATCGAGACGGCCGCCACCACGCGGTCGCCCGCGCCGACGGGCACGGCGACGGTGCGCACGTCGGGCATCACGGGTCCGCTCGGCCCCCGCTCCAGGCCGTCGTCGCGGATCCGGGCCGCCGTGCGCAGGGCGTGGACGGCGCCCTCTTCGTCCGCTCCGAACGTGGCGGCCACCCACTCCCGGCGCTCCGGTGCGGTCATGTGGGCCACGAGGACCCGGCCGGCGGCCGTGTGCATGAGCGGGGAGCGCAGCCGCCGGGCCAGCGCGTAGTCGAAGGGCTCGTCGGTGCCCGCCCAGTCGACGTAGACGGCGTCGTGGCCCACCCGGATCGCGAGCAGGACGGGTGCGTCCGCGGCGGCGTGCAGGCGTTCCAGATCGCGGCCGGTCCGAGGCGGCAGCGCAGGTCCACCTCGGCGAGGTAGCCGGTGGCCACCAGGCCGTTCACCAGCTTCTGGATCGAGGAGACGGGCGCGTCGAGGCGGACGGAGAGCGCGCTGAGCGTCAGGCCGTCGGGGGCGCCGGGCATTCGCGTGATCGACCTGGCCACCGTGGTGATGGGCCCGTACGCGACCCAGGTCCTCGGCGACCTCGGTGCCGACGTGGTCACGGTGGAGCCGCCGGACGGTGACCGCACCCGGCGCATCTTCCCGCAGCGGCACGAGACGATGAGCGCGCTGACGATGGCGGTCAACCGCAACAAGCGCAGCGTGGCCCTGGACCTCAGGTCCGACGACGGCCGGCGCGACTTCCTCGCGCTCGTGCGCACCGCCGACGTGGTGGTCACCAACATGCGTCCCGGCGCGCTGCGGCGCCTCGGCCTCGACCACGAGACACTGGCGGGGGAGAACCCGCGGCTCGTCCACCGCACCGCGCAGGGGTTCCGCAGCGACTCGGCGCTGGCCGACCGCGCCGCCTACGACGAGATCATCCAGGCGTCGTCGGGGCTGACCGACCTCATGCGCCGCCCGACGGGCCGCCCGGACTACGTGCCGACGATCCTCGCCGACAAGGTCTGCGCGCTGACCATCGCCTACTCCTTTCACCGCCGCCGGCCGTCCCGACCTGGCCGACGATGCGCGCTTCGCCACCTCGGCGTCCCGCGCCGCGCACCACGGAGACCTCTACGAGCTGATCGAACAGGTGGCCGGCACGCGCACCACCGCCGAGTGGGAAGCGCTGTGCGCGGAGCACTCGATCCCGATGGGCCCGGTGCTCGACCTCGCCGACGCACCCGACGACCCGTACGTCGTCGAGGGTGGGGTGCTGGAGACCGTCGAGCACCCCACCGAGGGTCGCTACCGCTCGATCGGTATCCCGGTGCGGTTCTCGGGTACCCCGGGTTCGGTCCGCCGGCACGCCCCGAACATCGGTGAGCACACCGACGAGGTGCCGGCCGAGCTGAGGGAGAAGATCTGATGCACGAGGCCGTCACCACCAGCGACTACTACGACTTCGAGCACCTGCTCCCCCCGGAGGAACGCACGTTCCTCGACGGCGTCCGGAAGTTCCTCGACGCCGAGGTCCGGCCGCTCGTCAACGACGCGTGGGAGGCCGCGGAGTTCCCCTTCCAGCTGGTGCCGAAGTTCGCTGAGGCGGGCCTGGTCGGGCTGGCCTACGGCGAGAAGCAGGCGTCCAAGCTGCTCACCGGGTTCGTCGGGATGGAGCTCTCGCGCGTCGACCCGTCGATGTCCACGTTCCTGGGCGTGCACAACGGGCTCGCGATGGGCAGCGTCGCCGAGCTGGGCTCCGAGGAGCAGCAGGAGCGCTGGCTGCCGGCCATGACCGCGGTGGACAAGATCGGCGCGTTCGGGCTCACCGAGCCGCACGGCGGCTCCGACGTGGCCCGCGGTCTGGAGACCACCGCCCGCCGGGACGGCGACGACTGGGTCCTCGACGGCGCCAAGCGCTGGATCGGCAACGGCACGTTCGCCGACCTCGTGGTGATCTTCGCCAAGGACGTCGAGGACGAGCAGGTCAAGGCGTTCGTCGTGGAGAAGGACACGCCGGGTTTCACCGCCACGAAGATCCAGGGCAAGTTCGCGCTGCGCACCGTGCAGAACGCCGACATCGTGCTCGAGGGCTGCCGGGTGCCCGAGGCGACCGGCTGCAGCGCTGCGCGTCGTTCCGCGACGTCAACCGCGTGCTCAAGGCCACCCGCGGCGGCGTCGCGTGGAACGCGGTGGGTGCCCAGCGCGGCGCGTACGAGGCGGCACTGGCCTACGCGGGCGAGCGCGAGCAGTTCGGGCGGCCGATCGCCGGGTTCCAGCTGATCCA
Organism: Pseudonocardia sp. 73-21; assembly: GCF_001899645.1. Taxonomy (GTDB): domain Bacteria; phylum Actinomycetota; class Actinomycetes; order Mycobacteriales; family Pseudonocardiaceae; genus Pseudonocardia. The sequence goes on from NZ_MKVV01000057.1 coordinate 59,401, forward strand.
GGACCTGCTGGCGCGCATGCTCGGCAACGTCACCGCGTCGATGGCGATGGCGGTGCGCGTGGCGCAGCTGCAGGACGCGGGCGAGTGCCGCGACGACCAGGCCGCGCTGGCCAAGTCGTTCTGCACGAGCCGGGCGCGGGAGACCGTCGCGTGGGCGCGGGAGCTGATGGGCGGCAACGGGATCCTGCTGGAGAACGACGCCGTCCGGTTCTTCGCCGACGTCGAGGCGCTCTACTCCTACGAGGGCACCCCCGAGATCAACACCCTGGTGGTGGGCCGGGCGATCACCGGGGTCGGGGCGTTCGTCTAGCCATCGTCGACGCCGCGCTCAGCAGGGACGCCACGACGGCCATGGCGAGACCGATCGCGGCGTCGACGGCCAGCGCCGGCAGGTCCGGCGGAACCGTTTCGATCGCCTTCACCGCGGTGCCCACGGGCGGTAGCCACGGCGTCACGCCGGTGACCACCACGACCGTGACGGCCGCCAGCAGCGACCAGCCCACCCGCTCGATCACCGGCCGGGCGCACAGCAGCCCTACGGCCGTGCCCGCCGTCGCCGTGGCGAGGTGGGCGAGCCCGCCGCCGAGCAGCGCGATGGCCGGGTACGGGTAGACGTGGGTGACGATGGGGATGACCGGCCGGATGGCGGACGCCGCGGCGAGCACGACGTCGGCCAGCAGGCACGCGGCGAGCACCCCGCGGGCCACGACGGCCGGCCCGCCCGCCGCCGCGACGGTGACGAGCCGGGCCACCGGGTCCTCGCTGTTGGCCGTCGTGATCGCCAGCCACGCGCTCACCGGATAGAGGATCAGCGCCGACGCGGGCCAGCCGGCGGGGGCGGGCCCGGGGTCGCCCCCGAACAGCACGCCGAGTGTCGCGACGTAGACGAACACCGGGACGATGAACCGCTGCGAGCGCAGCAGGTCGGCGAGGACGTAGCGCGCGACGATCACGGCTGCACCGCCAGCACGCCACAGCCCCGCGCGAGCGCCCACGACAGCAGCGCGTCGCGGTCGGCCACGGGCACACGGACGACCACGCGGTCGCCGTCCACCGCGGTGTCGGCCGGGAGGTGGGGGAGCAGCGGGTCCGCACCGAGCAGGGTGATCGTGACCATCGGGCGGGGCGGTGACGCGGGGGCCAGCCGGCCCCCGACCAGCGCGAGCACCCGCGCACCCGGGAGCGCCGCCGCGGTGCCGGTGTGGTCGGCGACCAGCACGGCGGCGTCGGCGGCGCCGCTGATCCGGCTGCTCAGCGCGGCGGCCGCGGCCGCGTCGAGGCCCGACCACGGTTCGTCGAGCACGAGCAGCGCGGCCCGGCTGCACAGCGCCTGGACCAGCGCCACCTTCTGCGCGTTGCCCTTCGACAGCCGCACCATCGGCACGTCGAGCCCTCCGGTGAAGCCCAGCTCGTCGAGCAGTGCCGGTGCCTCGGACGGGTCGGACCCGTGCATCGCGGCCAGGTGGCGCAGGTAGCTGCGGGCGGGCATCCGCAGCTGCGACGGGAACCGGTCGGGCACGTAGCCCACGTGGCGGGGGCGGCCGGTGACCACTCCGGCGCTGGGCGCCTGGCACCCGGCCACCACACGCAGCAGGCTGGACTTGCCGGACCCGTTGCCGCCGAGCACCACGACCGGACGGCCGGGTGTGACCTGCAGGTCCAGCTCGTGGAGCACGGGGGCGGCGCGGCCGTAGCGCACCTCGACGCGGCTCAGCTCGACGGTGGGCGGGGGCTCGACGTCCACGTCAGTTCCGTCGGAGTGCGAGACACCAGCTGGTGACCGCCCAGCTCGGCAGGCCGAGTACGAATCCCCACAGCTGGCGTCGCCGTTCGGGCCCGTCCTGGGCGGCGTCCAGCACGGCCCGCACCTCGGCCCGCCAGTGCGCCCGTTCCGGGACGGGGAGCAGGCCCGAGGCGACGTCCGCCCAGCTCCGGGCCAGACCGCAGCCGGCCGCCACGACGACGGCGAGAACCGTGAGCGCGGCCGTGGCCAGCGCCAGCGCGTCACCGGGCACGCAGGACGCCGCGACCACGAGCGCGGCGACGCCGCCCACCCGCTGCGCCCACGACAGCGTCCTGAGCCGGGCCCCTGTGGCCGGCGCCGCCGCAGCGGTCATGACGGAGCCGCGTCGGTGTCGGGCCGCAGGCCGAGCAGGCGCGAGAGATCCGCCCGGCGCGCGGCCGTGGCCTCCAGTGCGTGCACGGCCCGGCTCCGGCCCTCGACGGTGAGCTGGTGGTAGCGCCGGGCCGGGCGCCCTCCGGCTTCGGCGTCGGACTGGTCCTCCCAGCGGCTCACGACCCACCCGGCCGCGGCCAGCCGCTGCAGGATCGGGTAGATGGTGCCTGCGGCGAGCCCGCTGAGCCGGCTCAGCTCGAAGCCCCACAGCTCGCCGCCGTGCTCCAGCAGGGCGGCCAGCACCGCCTCGGTCTGCACGGTCATCCGCGGTGGGCGCGTCATAGAAAGAATTCTACATAGGTCGTCTCGGCTGCCGCCACGGGTTGGCGCGCAGGCCCTGAGAGCGCCGATGGCGTCGTGTGGGCCGCGACGCTGCCCGACGACGGGCCCACCGGTGGCTTCTTCCGCGACGCGCGACCCCTGCCGTGGTGAGGTGGGCCGCCGCTGGTCATGATGAAGCGTGTCGAAGCCCCCGATCCTGGACATCCCGATCACCGAGGACCCCATCCGGTTGGGGCAGTTCCTCAAGCTGGCCGGACTCGCCGAGCACGGTGCCCACGCCAAGGCGCTGCTCGAGGCCGGTGAGGTCGAGTTGAACGGGCGGGTGGAGACCCGCCGCGGTGCTCAGCTGCGGTCGGGCGACGTCGTCGCGGTGGGTGGGCGGCGCGCCCGACCGGTGAAGTCATGACCGTCGAGATCCTGCGGTAGGCGTAGTAGCGCCGTCGGATCCCGAGGCCGGCTCCCCTCGCCCGGGGCGGCAACGGCCCGACGACCGACGTTCCCCATCGCACCGGCTCCGGGCCGGGGCACCGGGGAATCGGGGAATCGGGTGGATCATGAGAAAGGGCTTCGGCAGGCCGAAGGCCGTCGCCGACACGATCGCGGTTGTGCCGGGAGGGCCGGGCGACCCCGGACGCAAGGCCGACGTCCGCAAGTACTTCCGGCTCGCCCTGCACCCGAACAACGAGATCCACCTGCTGGAGACGGGCATCGGGTTCGTCATCGACGTCCTGCGTCGGCTCCAGCGGGAGCGGAAGGCTATCGGTCCACGGCCTTGACAACCTGCTCCTCGATCACTCCGGCCATGGTGGTCGTGTAGGAGCGGGTGAGGTGGTTGTCGTCCAGGTACACCAGTACGTTGCCCATCGTGGGCGGGCAGACCGTCGCGGTGCAGATGGCGTCGGCGGTGTCGAGGAACGTGACGCCCGGCGGCACCCCCGGGACCTTCTCGTACGGCGGCACCGCGCTGTAGATGTCGGCGCGGGGGAAGGAGCACCGGGGCGAGTCGATGCCGTTCTGCTGCACGCAGTCGGGCATGGAGAACGTGAAACGCGGGTTGTCGCGAACCGCCAGCACCGGGATGCCCAGGTCGGTGACCCGCTTCCACTGGGCGGGGAAACCCGGAGGGGTGTGCTCGGTGAGCCCGGGCATGACGTCGAGCGAGGCGAGGGTGACCACGGCGTCGGGCTTGAGGTCGGCGATCTCCTGCACGGCGGCGTTGTTCCACTCGACGCATCCGGGCTGGTTCGGGTCGGTCTCCGAGGCCGTGGAGAACGGGCAGGCGCCGCGCAGCAGCGAGATCAGCTGCCAGTGGTACTTCTCGGCGATCGGGCGCAGGGCCGCACCGAACTGCTGGATGTGGGAGTCGCCGACGATCACCACCCTCCTGGCCGGGTTCTGCACCGGCTGCACGCACACGTTCGACGTGGGGAACGTCTGCACGGGCGAGCAGTTCCAGTCGGTCTCGTTGTCCCAGTCGTCGAGCACCGAGACCGCGGTGGGCAGCAGGGGAGCGGCCTTGACCGGGCCGGTGGTCAGGGCCATCGAGCCGGGGTGCTGCGCGTCGCCGACCACGCCGCTGGGCATCGCCCGCACACTGGCCGCGCCCTGCCATGCTGCCGCTGCCAGCAGGACGACCGCCGCGCACACGGCCGCGAGCTTGACCCCGCCGCGCACGCCGAAGCCCCGGGCGATCAGGGGCTTCTCGACGAGGTGGTGGGTGAGGACCGACAGGACCATCGAGACCGCGATGATCGCGAGGCCGCCGAGCAGCCCTACGGTGTAGTGGTCGCGGCCCGACAGGTAGAGCATCAGCACGGGCCAGTGCCACAGGTAGAGCGTGAAGCTCAGGTCGCCGAGGTAGCGGGCCCAGCGGCCGGCGAGGATCCGGTCGGCGGCGAACGCCGAGCGGGTGTGGCCCGCGAGCAGGACCAGAACCGCGCAGCCGGTGGGCCACAGCGCCGCGTAACCGGGGAAGACGTTGACGCCCTCGATCACCAGCCCGCACGCCACGAGCGCGACGACCCCGACCCAGCCCATCGCGATCCGCGCCCACATCGGCAGCATGATGCGGTCGATCCAGAGCGCCAGCAGCGCGCCGAGCGCGAACTCCCACGCCCGGGTGAGCGAGTGGAAGTAGGCCAGCGGCTGGTCGGTGATGGTCAGCGAGACCGAGTAGGCCAGGGAGGCGACGAACACGACCGCGGAGGTGATGGTCAGGCAGGTGTGCAGGGAGGCGGTGACCCGGCGGGCGGCGAGCACGACGAGAGCGATGACGATCGGCCAGAACAGGAACACCTGCCCCTGGATCGACAGCGACCAGAAGTGCTGCACGACGCTGGTGGTGTTGCTGCGCGCCGCGTAGTCGACCGAGTCGGCCGCCAACTGCCAGTTCTCCAGGAACAGCACCGACGCGACGATCTCGCGGACGGTCTGGTGCCAGCGGCCCTCGGGCAGGATCAGGAAGCCCGCGACAGCGGTGGTCACCAGCACCACGGCCATCGACGGGAGCAGGCGCACGAGGGTGCGGCTCCAGCGCTGCGGGAGGCTGAACTTCCCGCGCGCGGCGGCCCGGTAGAGCTGCCCGGTGAGCAGGAACCCCGTGACGATCAGGAAGACGTCGACGCCGCCGGAGACGCGGTCGAACCACACGTGGTAGCAGACGACCAGCGCGGCGGAGAGGGCCCGGAGGCCCTGCAGCTCGGGCCGGTAGGCGTTGGTGGTGGCCGGTACGACACCGGCGGGAGGGGCGGACCGCGTGGTGGTCACGGGCGTCCACGGGGCCCTCGTCCGGCGGAACGGGGAGAGGGCCGGGGCGGGCGCATATCAGTAGCCGACGTATCCGCCGCTGCTGTTGGACCGGCCGCCGGCCTCGACGGTGTCGAGGCCATAGTTGGCAATCATATAGCTGATGCCCGCGGTGAGGTTCGCCACCGGGTCGGTGATGGGTCGGTTGGCCAGCTGCGGTGCCACGTAGTGCTTGAACGTCACCGGGATCGTCTGCATCAGGCCCTGCGACGGCGTGCCGCGGCGGGCGTTGGCGTCCCAGTTGTTGATGGCCCGGGGGTTGCCGCCCGACTCGGCCATCACGATCTTCTTGACGCTCGGGGCGAGCGACTGCGGGAGGTCGAGGATGTTGAGCGCCTCGGCGATCCAGCCGTCGAGCCCGCCCTGGGCGACGATGGCGTCGATGCGGGCCTGCTCGGCCTGCTTCGCCTGCTCGTCCGCGAGCTGCTTCGCGAGCTGGGCGGCGAGGTCGGAACCCTTGCCGAGGGCGGCGAGGTGCTCGTCCGCGGCGGAGAAGCCGGGGGCGGAGTAGGACACCGGGGCCAGCGTGCCGATCGCGTGCGCGTTGCTGGGGATCTTCATCGTGCTGGCGGCGAGCGTGGCGGACATCGAGGTCTCGTCGGCCGCCGCCTGCGTGGTGGTGCCGTCACCGGGGGTGGGAACGAGCGCGGTGAACGTGCCGGTGGCCACGGCGCCGACGGCGGCCGCGGAGGCCACGACGGTGGTGCGCAGGGAGGGGCCGGTCGGTGCCGGGCCCGGGGCTACCAGGTGCCGTGCCGGAACCAGCTCGCTGTTCCAGTGCGCACGCCGACCACGGGGGGAACGGTGTCCAGCCAAGAAACTGCCCTTTCAGCGTGGGGGAGCGATCTCACGCGAGGGCAGACCCGGCTCTGTCAATGTCACAGCGGGGCCGGTCGAGCCGGGTGGGGAGTCCCGGCTCGGTTGCGCTCGTGATCGGATCGTGACGCTGCGGGAGACCTTACGAGACGGCGTTATCGCGAGACAAGGTGAACCGGTGCCTGTCGGCGCACGTCAGCATCCGTTCGTCTCTCGAAGCCCCGTCGGGCGGCGGCTCGGCGGCCCGTCCAACGGTCACGGAGTGCGACCAACGGCGCCCGGTCCGGGAAGCAGCAGGCAGGAATCCCCGAACTCGTGCCACCGGTACCCTCGCTCGACGGCGGCGGCGTACGCCCGTCCGACGAGCCGGGGCCCGGCCACCGCCTCGAGCAGCAGCAGGTGGGACGCCTGGGGTTCGTGCCAGCCCGTGACGAGGCCGTCCACGACGCGGGCGGGGCGGTCCGGGCCGAGCACGAGATCGGTCCACCCGGCGCCCGCACGCACCGAGCCGTCGGGCTCCGCGACGGTCTCGAGCGCCCGCGTCGCCGTCGTCCCGACCGCGACGATCCGGCCGCCCGCGGCCCGGGTGCGGTTCACGGCGTCGGCCGTGGCGGCCGGCACCCGGTAGCGCTCGGGCAGCGGCACCTCGTCCTCCTCCAGGGAGGACACTCCCGTGTGGAGGACGAGCCGCGCGACCCCGACGCCCCGGGTGCGGAGCCCCTCGAGGACGGTGGGGGTGAACGGGCGCCCGGCGCTCGGGGACTCGGCACTGGCGAACTCCCCGGTGGGCTCGGCGAACACCGTGCGGTACTCCGTGAGTGGCGGGTGTTCGCGCAGGTGGGCGTAGCGGACCGGACGGCCGACCGCCGCGAGCCACGCCCGCACGTCACCCTCCACGGCGATGCGGGCCTCCCGGATGCGGCCCGTCGTGACCAGCTCGGCGTCCACCCCGCGCGGGAGGTGGACGACCTCACCGGGTCGCCCGTCCCGTACGCGCCTGCCGTCAGGGGTGCGGAGCTCGACGAGGAAGGTGTCGACTCGTGCACGGAGATCCGCCGACTCGCGCGCCGGGAAACGCCGACCCGCGGGGGTGGGGCCGGAGACGTGCAGCACCACCGGGCGGCCGTCGTCGCGGTGGCCGTCCACCGCCGCCGGCTCCGTGTCGGAGGTGTTGACCACCAGCAGGTCACCGGGAACCAGCGCGGACGGCAGGTCGGTGAAGCGGACGTGCCGCAGGGGGCGGCGGCTGCGGGCCACCAGGAGCCGTACCCCGTCGCGGGTGGGCGGTGGGGCGTCGGCCTCGAGCTCGGGTGGCAGGACGAAGGTCGTCGTGGCTCTCATCCCGCCACCGGCAGGTCCGTGGCGCGGTGGCGGCCGCTCGCCGGTCGGTCGTCGAGCAGGCGCAGGAAGGCGGGGACGACGGTGGATGCCTCCGGCCGGTCGGAGATGTCCTCACCGGGGAAGGCGCGCTGGTGCATCGCGGTGCGCATGTCGCCGGGATCGAACGCGTGCACGCGCAGGAGGGGCTCCTCGACGGCGAGCACGGCCGCCATCCGGTCCAGAGCGGCCTTGGCGAGGCCGTAGCCGCCCCACCCTTCGTACGCCTCGACGGCGGCGTCGGAGCTCAACGTCACCACGGTCGGTGCCGCGGCCTCGCGCAGCAGTGGCAGGGCGAGCTGGGTCAGGGCCAGCGGGGCGAGGACGGTGGTCTCCAGCACCCCGCGCAGCGCGTCGAGGGGGTAGCGCTCGAGCCGCGGCAGCGGTGACGGGCCGAGCTCGCCGGCGTTGTGGACGAGCAGGTCGAGCCGGCCGCGGGTGGCCCACACGAGCTGCTCGCGGAAGGCCGGGTCGGTGACGTCGCCGGGCAGCGCGGTGACGCCGGCGAGCCCGGCCGTGGCGGCGTGCAGGCGGTCGGCGTCGCGGGCGCAGGCGATCACGGTGGTGCCGCGGGCGGCGAGGGCGGCGGTGAGCGCGAAGCCGAACCCCTGGCCGGCGCCGGTGACGATGGCGGTGTCGGTGGTCATGTCGGTACCGTGCAAGTTGAAGTCAGGTTGAGGTCAAGGGGGAATGTGTGGACGCGAAGGACCTGCTGACGATCGGGGAGGTGGCCCATCGCAGCGGTTTCCCGCCGTCGTCGCTTCGGTACTACGAGCGGGAGGGCCTGCTGCGCACGGCGCGGACGTCGGGAGGCCAGCGGCGCTACGAGCGCTCGGTGCTGCGGAGGCTGGCGTTCATCCGCGCCGCCCGCACCATCGGCGTGGGCCTGGACGAGGTTCGTGAGGGCCTGGACCAGCTGCCCGACGGCCGCACCCCGACCAGGGCCGACTGGACGCGGCTGTCCCGGTCGTGGCGGGGCCGGCTCGACGAGCAGATCGAGGCGCTGGTGGCCCTGCGCGACGGCCTGGACTCCTGCATCGGCTGCGGCTGCCTGAGCCTGCAGCGCTGCCGCCTCTACAACCCCGGGGACCGGGCGGCGGAGGGCGGAACGGGCGCGCAGCTCCTCCCGAAGCTGCTGAGGCGCACGCCCGCCCAGGGCATGTAACCGCTCGTCGCGGAGGGGGAGTTGTCCACATCGGGGTGTGGCCATCCACAGATCCCGGATCGGGGTGGTCTCCCCGGGGCCGCCGCGCTTCGCTCGGGGGCATGCCTCGTCGAACCCACTCCCTGCGACCTGGGCAGGTCGCCGCCCTCCGCCGCTCCACGGTCGTCCGCGTCGCCGATCTCGTGGAGCTCGGGCCGCACCGGGCCACGATCGCCCACCGCCGCCGCCCGGGCGGGCCGCGGCCCTCGCTCGTGCCCGGCATCGTGCTGCGGCACAATGGCACCTGGGCCCCGGTGGGTACGACGCGACCCTGGAGCGCCGGGGAACATGACGGCCGCGGGGGCGCTGGTTCTCCCGGTGCAACCCGGCCGGCTGCCGAGGAAGCCGGGGGAGGCCCTGACGGAGCTGGGGAACACGTGGGCGACGGCGGGCAGGCGCCCCCTGGGGCTACGAGCTCAGGAGTCGGGGCCTCGCGGACCAGCGGGCCGGGAGGGTGCGGTCCACCCACGCGTGCAGGTCCTCCACCGGGGGCCGGGTGCTGATCGCGGCCTGCTCGTGCTCGGCCAGGAACGCGGTGATGCGCTCCTCCCAGCCGACGCCGAGACACGGCACGCCCGTGGAGACCGCGAAGATCAGCGCGTGCAGGCGCAGGCCGAACAGCGCGTCGGCCTCACCGACCACGGCCTTGGCCAGCGCCGGGGGGAGCTGGGGGCCGAGCACCGGCACCGTGCGGCCGAGGCGCTCGCCGAGCTCGTTGATCAACACCTCGTCACGGCGGGCGAGGCCGAGGCCGTAGTCGGCGTGGGTGCTGATGGCCAGGCCCGCGACGGCGCCGCCACGTTCGATCCACCGCTTCGCGAGCGTGGCCGCGGCGTCCTGGAGGGCGTCGACGAGGATCGGGTTCGGCAGCGCCTTCGGGGCCACGATCAGCAGCGGCACGGCCGGGTCGACGCCCGCGGAGGCCAGCGCGCGCCGGGCGTCGGCGGGCGGGGCGGGGGCGAGGCCCATGGCCAGGTCACCCACCACGGGAGCAACGATGGCGTCACCGAGGGTAGCGGCCGACGTCTCGTCCCGGACGGAGATGCGGCCCGGCTTGCGCACCGAGCGGCGCAGCAGGTCGAGCACGCGGTCCGGGGTGCCCGGGTAGACGCCGATGGCCAGGTAGGTGATGTCGCGGCCCCGCGCCGTGGCGGCCCAGATGATCGCCGGGAGCGCCTTGACCAGAGGGGAGGCGCCGCTTCCGAAGAGACCGCCACCGACGACCGCGATGCCGTCGCACCAGTGCAGCGCCTTCGCGAACCCGAGGCCGTCCATGGGAACGGCCGGGACGCGGTGCAGGGCCTCGACCATCCGCGGGTTGCGCGAGACGACCTTGACCTCGGCGTCGCCGGGCAGTTCCTGCAGCGTTCGGGCCAGCATGGCCTCGTCGCCGGTGTTGCCGTTGCCGAAATTGCCGATCACCAGCACCCTCGTGGTGCGTCCGCCCTGGCGCGCGGCGTGCCGACGGCCGAGGTCGGCGAGCTGCTGGCGGATCAGGCTGGTGCGGGGGTCCGTCATGGAGTTCCTCGGGTTGGGAGGGGCGCCACTCTCTGTCACCAACGACTCCGGCGTCAAATCGCTCCGCAGTCGTTGTCACTCGTTCGCCGTAGCCTACGGGGTGTCCTCCGGGTGCCCGACGGCACGTTCCTCGAACCGGCGACATGCTCCGCGCCGTGCTTGACAGCGGCCGCTCAGAGGCGTTCGGCCCGCAGCGCCGAGCGCCGGATCTTGCCCGTGTCGTCGCGCAGCGGGTGATCGACACGCTCGAACGTGGCCGGCACCTTGGTGCCGGTGAGCCGGGCCCGGACGTGGGCCCGCAGCTCCTCGTCGGAGGCGTCGCCGTCGAGCTGGACGATCGCGTGCACGCGGGCCCCGAGATCGTCGTCGGGCAGGCCGACCACGCACGACGACAGCACCCGCGGGTGTTCCGACAGTGCCGCCTCGACCTCCGCGGGATACACGTTCGACCCGCCCACGAGGATCAGGTCCGAGCGCCGGTCGGCCAGGTACACGTAGCCGTCCGCGTCGATGTGTCCCATGTCACCGATGGACTCCCAGCCGTCGCGGGAGCGGGCCTCCGCGCCGACGTAGTGGTAGGGCGTGGTGTCGGGCGGCGGGCGCATCCAGATCTCACCGATCTCGCCCGGAGCCACGGGCTGCCCGTCCTCGTCGAGGACGCGCATCTCGCCCGACGTCGGGCGCCCGACCGATCCCGGCCGCTCCAGCCACTCCACCCCGTCGATCATGCAGACGGCCTGCGACTCCGTGCCCGCGTAGAGCTCGACGATCCGTTCCGGCCCCAGCCAGTCGATCCACGCGCGCTTGACGGGCTCCGGACACGGGGCGCCTACGTGCAGCAGCGTGCGGACGCCGGACAGGTCCGCCGCCTCGCGCACCTCGGCGGGCAGCCGCAGGATGCGGCCCATCAGGGTGGGGACGGCGTAGAACCAGGCGACGCGGTGACGCACGACGGCCTCGAGCACCCGCGCCCCGTCGAAGTGGTCGAGCACGAGGAGTGTGCACCCGCGCAGCAGCGCGATCAGCGAGAACATGAAGGGAGCGTTGTGGTAGAGCGGCGCGGTCACGGCGAACACGTCGCCCGGCCCGCCGATGCGCAGGCGTTCCGCCCGGCTGGTCACCGACGACAGCCAGCCCGCGTTGCCCGCCACGATGATCTTCGGACGCCCGGTGCTGCCGCCCGACGTCGGGGCCTTCCAGCTCGGGGGCACGACGGGCGGCAGGGGATCGGCCGACAGCGTCTCGTCAGGGGCCCAGTCGGCGGGCAGCCACGACCGTCCGGCGGCCTCGGTGCCCACCACCAGCGACGAGTCGGCGAGCTCGACGATCGCCGCGAGCTCGGCGGGCGGCAGCTTCGCCGACACCGGCTGCGGGATCGCGCCGAGCTTCCACGCCGCGACGACGGCGATGTAGAAGGCGGCCCCGTTGGGCAGGCCGATCGTGACCATCGAGCCCTCGGTGACGCCGAGCGCGGCGAACTGCCGGGCGGCGCGGCTGGACGCGGCCGCGAGCTCCGCGCGCGTGACCGTGCGGTCGGGGCAGATCAGGGCGGGGGCGTCCGGATCGGCCGCGGCCAGCAGGTCGATGCCGGTGCCGACCGGCACGTCGTCGTCGGGTGATGGCACGCCTGTCCGTCCTAGGATCGTCGTGTGATCTACGAGATTCGTGAGTACACCACGGTGCCCGGCCGGATGCCCGCCCTCGTGAAGCGCTTCAGGGACCACACGCTGCCGATCTTCGCCCGGATGGGGATGGAGGTCACCTTCATGTCCGTCACCGAGCTGGGCGGCGACTCCAACAACGAGCTCGTCTACGTCATGAAGTTCGACTCCTACGAGGACATGGCAGGGAAGTGGGCGGCGTTCCAGGCCGACCCGCAGTGGCGCGCGGCCCGCAAGGCCAGCGAGGAGGACGGCCCGATCGTCGCGAGGATCAGCCGCCGCGTGCTCAACCCGGGACCCTTCGCATGACATGGGTGGAGCTCCAGGGCGTCGACAACGTGCGCGACGTCGGCGGCCTGCCCCTGCGCGACGGCGGTGCCACGCGCTCCGGTGTGCTGCTGCGCAGCGGGTCGCTGCACCACGTCACGCCCGAGGACGTGCAGCACCTGGTGGAGGAGTTCGGGCTGACGCTGGTGCTCGATCTCCGCACGCCGACGGAGATCGACCGGGACGGTCCGACCGCCGTCGCGGCAGCGGGCGTCGAGACCGTGGCGCTGAACTTCATCGGCGTGAGCCGGGAGTACCTGCCCGAGACCGGTGACGACACCGATCCGCTGCTGCGCAACTACCTCGGCTACCTCGCCGACCACCCCGGCAACGTCGTGACGGCGGTGCGCCGCCTGGCGGCGGAGAACGCCGGCCCGGCGCTCGTGCACTGCGCCGCGGGCAAGGACCGGACCGGCACGCTCGTGGCGCTGGTGCTCGACGCCGTCGGGGTCGAGCGCGACGCCGTGGTGGCCGACTACGTGCGGTCGTCGGAGCAGATCGAGGCGATGTTCCGGCGCTGGACCGCGGCCTCGGGCGCCCCGATGCCCTCGGCGGAGGAGCTCGCGCCGCACCACCCCCGGGGTGAGGTCATGGTGGCGGTGCTCGACCGCCTCGACGCCGGGCACGGCGGTGCGGCGGGCTGGCTGCGCGCCCACGGCCTGACCGACGAGGAGCTGGACCACCTCCGCGCCCGCTTCACCGCATGACCGTCAGGGGAGTTCCTCGATCGCCACCGCCGTGTCCAGCTTGCGGAGGGCGCCCGGGTCGCCGGTGACCGCGGGCCAGCCGCGGCGCCGCGCGCTCGCCGCCACCTGGCCCGCCGCGATGTCGTCGCCGCCCGACGCCGCCATCAGCAGGCCGGACTCCTGCGCGGACGCCGGGCTCAGGTCGTCGATCACGGTGTTGGGCAGGTCCAGCAGCACCTGCAGGGCCGCGTGGTGCTCGGGTTCCAGCAGGGCCCAGGCGCGGCCCAGCGCGGCGCTCGGCACCGCCAGCACGATGTTCTCCTCGACCGCGGCCCAGACCAGGGCCCGCATGTAGACGGGCCGGCCGACGGCGAAGGCGGCGAGTGCGGTGCTGTCGAGGACGCGTCCGCCGATGCCGCTCACACGCCCGCCCGCGGCAGCAGTGACCGCCTCGCCTGCGCCAGCTCGTCGGGTGGGGGCGGGCCGCCGTACAGGTCCGCCAGCACCGCCAGGGAGCGCTCGCGCATCTGCCGCGCGCCCATCGCCTCGGCGATGTACGCGGCCAGGCTCGTGGACGCCCCGCGCGTCACCGCCTCGCGAGCCTCGGCCAGGAGGTCGGCCGGCAGGCTCACCGTCACCCGCTCCGTACGCATCTGCCGAGCGTACCCGCTGGTCACCCGCGGTCAGATGGGTGATGGGAGGCGCAGGTTACCCACCGGTATGCCAAGGTGGGGGCATGGACCTGACCTACACCGCAGCCGAGGAGGAGTTCCGCAGCGAGTTGCGGTCCTGGCTGCAGGCCAACATCCCCGACGAGTGGCAGCGCCCGAACTTCTGGGAGTCCCTCGACGACGACGAGAGCTTCCGTCTGCGCCGCGACTGGGAGCGCGACAAGGCGCTCGCCGGGTTCGCCGGCATCCAGTGGCCCACCGAGTTCGGCGGCCGCGGCGGCACCCCCGGCATGAAGGCGATCTACGACGTCGAGATGGTGCTGGCCAACGCGCCGCGGTCGGTCAACCCGCTGGGCCTGACGTTCCTCGCGCCCACCGTCATGGCGATCGGCACCGAGCAGCAGAAGAAGGACATCATCGGCCCCCTGCTGCGCAGCGAGGTGATCTGGTGCCAGGGCTTCTCCGAGCCCGGCGCGGGGTCCGACCTCGCGGCGCTGTCCACCAAGGGCGTCCGCGACGGCGACGACTTCGTGGTCAACGGCCAGAAGGTGTGGACCACCAACGCCGTCCACGGCGACAAGATCTTCACGATGGTCCGCACCACGCCGGGCAGCGAGAAGCACCGCGGCATCTCGATGCTGCTCATCGACATGCACCAGGACGGCGTCGACGCCCGCCCGCTCAAGCAGATGAGCGGCGCGAGCGAGTTCGGCGAGGTCTTCTTCGACGACGCGCGCGTGCCCGCCACCGACGTCCTCGGCGCGGTGGACGACGGCTGGCGCACGGCGATGCTGCTGCTCTCGTTCGAGCGCGGTGCGTCGGGCATCTCGCAGTACACCGAGTTCCGCCGCCAGTACGACGAGGTCGTCGCCGTGGCGAAGAAGCTGGGCCGCGACAAGGACCCGGTGATCCGCGGCAAGCTCGCCCGCGTGCTCACCGACCTCGAGTGCCTGCGCCTGCACGCCATGCACGTCCAGACCGAGGTGGAGCTGGGCCACGACCTCGGGTTCGAGGCCTCGATGACCAAGCTGATCTGGTCGGAGCCGAGCCAGGACCTCTGGGAGGTCTTCGACGACATCCTCGGCGAGGACGCCACGCTCTCCGAGCTCAGCCTCGATTCTGGTGGGAGCGAGGACATCACCGCGCTGCACGCGCAGGCGATGTGGTCCCGGTCGGTCACGATCTGGGGCGGGTCCTCGCAGGTCCAGCGCAACGTCACCGCCGAGCGCGTGCTCGGCCTGCCCCGATAAGGAGGGACCACCATGTTCTTCGCACTCACCGACGACCAGCGCGAGTTCGACGGCGCGGTCCGCTCCTACCTGTCGGAGCGCTTCGACCTCGCCGCCGTGCGTGAGGTCTTCGAGGACGTCTCCGGCGACGGACACCCCGCCTCGCTGTGGAAGGCCGCAGCCGATCAGGGCTGGCTCGCCGTCACCGTCCCGGAGGACCAGGAGGGACTGGGCCTGGGGCTCGTCGAGGCACAGGTCATCGCCCGGGCGCTGGGCGCCGGCGCGGCCCCCGGCCCGTGGCGCGGCACCGTCCTGGCCGCCGAGGCGGTCCGCCTGGCCGGCTCCGACGAGCAGAAGGCGGCCTGGCTGCCCCGGCTCGCGACGGGCGACGCCGTCGGCGCGTTCACGCTGCGCGGTTCGGCCCCCGGCACGCTGACGGCCGTCGAGTACGGCGGCGTGGCCGACGTGGTCGTGGCCCGTTCCGCGGACGGCCTGGTGCTGGTCACCGGCGCCACCGCCACCCCGCAGGGCTCCTACGACGGCACCACCCGGCTCGCGTCGGTGGAGGCCGGCGCGGGCGAGGCGCTCCCGGGCGCCACGGCGGAGGTGATCGCGGAGCTGGAGGCGCGGGCCACCGTGCTCGTCGCCGCCGACCTGGCCGGCATCGCCCGTGAGGCCGTCTCCCGCACGGTGGCCTACGACAAGGAGCGCTCCCAGTTCGGCGTGCCCGTGGGCTCGTTCCAGGCGATCAAGCACGCGCTGGCCGACCTGCACGTGGCCGTCACGCTGGCCGAGCACGCGGTGCTCTACGCGTCCTACGCGGTGGACGCGAAGCTCGACGGGGCCGACCTGGCCGTCGCGGTGGCCAAGGCCAAGGCGGGCGACGCGGCCGTCGCGGCGACGGCCGCGATGATCCAGTACCACGGCGGCATCGGCTACACCTGGGAGCACGAGGCGCACTTCTTCTACAAGCGCGCCAAGCGGCTGGCCGGGCAGTACGGCGACGCCGACGCCCAGCGCGAGAAGATCGCGACGCTGACGATCTAGCAGCGGTCTCGTCGACGGGTTCGACGTGCTCGACGGGGTGAGCGTCGGTCGAGGAGGACAGATGATCATCCGATCGGGTGTGGTCGGCCCACTCTGGACAACACACGGCCACTGTGGATCCTGCGAAACGGACGTTCGGGTGGCACGGTAGGGGTATGCCGCCCGCACGTGCCACTCCCGTGAACGCCACCGCCGCCGCGCTTCTCGGGCTCCTCCACGCCGGACCCATGACCGGCGGGCAGCTGGTGGCCGCGGCGGGGGAGCGGTTCGGGTCGTTCTTCGCCGTCACCCGCAGCCAGGTCTACCGGGAGCTGCCGGTGCTCGCCGAGGCCGGGTTGCTCAAGCTCGGGAAGGTCGGGGCGCGGGCGTCGCAGCAGTACGCGATCACCGCCGCGGGCCGGCGGTCGTTCAAGGCGTGGCTGGCGGACGACGGCGGCGTCGACGCGGTGCGCAGCCCCCTGGTGCTGCGGATCCTGCACGCCGGGACGCTGACGGCGAAGCAGCGCGCACAGCTGGTGGGGGCCAGCCGTGAGGCCTACGCGGAGCGGCTCGTCGCGGCGAGGGCGGCGGCCCGTGGCGAGGGCGACCCGTACAAGAAGGCGGTGGCCGACTTCGTCGTCGCGCACCTGCGGGCCATGCTCAAGCTGCTGGACGCGATCCCGGGGGAGTGAGCACGCCCGCGTACCCTGGACTGTTGTGAACCCCGACGCCGCGGCCGACCTGAAAGAGCTCACCACCACCCTGGAGAGCATCGAGGCGGTCACCGACCTGCCCAAGCTGCGTGCGGAGATCGAGGACCTCTCCGGTCAGGCGGGCCAGCCCGACCTGTGGGACGACACCGAGGCCGCGCAGAAGGTCACCAGCCGGCTCGCGCACGCCACCGGGGACCTGCGCCGGCTCGAGGAGCTGCGCCGCCGCCTCGAGGACCTGCCGGTGCTCTACGAGCTGGCCGAGGACGAGGGCGACGAGGGCGCGATCGCCGACGCCGACGCCGAGCGCGCCAAGCTCCGCTCCGACATCTCCTCGCTGGAGGTGCGCACGCTGCTGTCGGGCGAGTACGACCAGCGCGAGGCCCTGGTGACCATCCGGTCCGAGGCGGGCGGCATCGACGCGGCCGACTTCGCCGAGATGCTGCTGCGCATGTACCTGCGCTGGGCCGAGCGCCACGGCTACCCCACCGACGTCTACGACACCTCCTACGCGGAGGAGGCGGGCATCAAGTCGGCCACCTTCGCCGTCCACGCGCCCTACGCCTACGGCACGCTCTCGGTGGAACAGGGCACGCACCGGCTCGTGCGCATCTCGCCGTTCGACAACCAGGCCCGCCGCCAGACGTCGTTCGCGGGCGTCGAGGTAGCGCCGGTCGTCGAGACCACCGACCACGTCGAGATCGACGAGAAGGAGCTGCGCGTCGACGTCTACCGCTCGTCGGGGCCGGGTGGACAGGGCGTCAACACCACCGACTCCGCGGTGCGGCTCACCCACCTGCCCACCGGCATCGTCGTCTCCTGCCAGAACGAGCGCAGCCAGATCCAGAACAAGGCCTCCGCGATGGTGGTGCTCGCGGCCAAGCTGCTCGCGCGTCGTCAGCAGGAGGAGCGGGCGCTCATGGACTCGCTCAAGGACACCGGCTCGTCGTGGGGCAACCAGATGCGCTCCTACGTGCTGCACCCGTACCAGATGGTGAAGGACCTGCGCACCGAGTACGAGGTGGGCAACCCGTCCGCGGTGCTGGACGGCGACATCGACGGCTTCATCGAGGCCGGCATCCGCTGGCGCCGCAACCAGGCCACCGAGAGCTGACCGGTAGGGGTTCGTCGCCGAAGGGGCGGGTCGGATAACGGGTCGGTCCCGCCCCGGCGGTAGCGTCACGCACCGTGATCCGCCTCGAACGCGTCACCAAGCTCTACAAGACCTCCACACGCCCCGCGCTGGACCGGGTCTCGGTGAACGTCGACAAGGGGGAGTTCGTCTTCCTCATCGGACCCTCGGGCTCGGGGAAGTCGACGTTCCTCCGGCTGCTGCTGCGCGAGGACGTGCCCACCCGCGGCAACATCTTCGTCTCCGACCTCAACGTGGCCAAACTGCCGCGACGGCGGGTGCCGCGGCTGCGCCAGCGCATCGGCTGCGTGTTCCAGGACTTCCGGCTGCTGCCCAACAAGACCGTCGGCGGCAACGTCGCGTTCGCGCTCGAGGTGATCGGCAAGCAGCCGTCCACGATCAAGAAGGTCGTGCCCGAGGTGCTCGACCTCGTCGGGCTGCAGGGCAAGGCCGACCGCCTCCCGCACGAGCTCTCCGGCGGTGAGCAGCAGCGCGTGGCCATCGCGCGGGCGTTCGTGAACCGGCCGTTGGTGCTGCTGGCCGACGAGCCCACGGGCAACCTCGACCCCGACACCAGCCAGGACATCATGCTGCTGCTGGAGCGGATCAACCGCACGGGCACCACCGTCGTCATGGCCACGCACGACCACTCCATCGTCGACTCGATGCGCCGGCGCGTCGTCGAGCTCGACCTCGGGCAGGTCGTCCGCGACGAGTCCCGCGGGGTGTACGGGGTGGGGCGCTAGATGAGGCGCGACGACGTGCTTGCTCCCGGGGAGGCGTCATGAGATCCGACTTCGTCGTCCGCGAGGTCCTCACCGGGCTGCGCCGCAACGTCACCATGACCATCGCGATGGTGCTGACCACGGCCATCTCGCTGGGCCTGGTGGGCACCGGCCTGCTGGCCGTGCGCACCATCGACCGCACCGAGCAGCTCTACAGCGACCGCGTCGAGATCCAGGTGGCGCTCACCTCGGACGTGTCCGCGGCCGACCAGGACTGCAGCCAGCCCGTCTGCGCGAGCCTCAAGACGATCCTCCAGAACTCCCCGCTCGTGGCGTCGGTGAGCTACGAGAACCAGCAGGCCGCCTACGAGCGCTACAAGCAGCTGTTCGCGGGCCAGTCGCTGGCCGACGTGGTGCGCCCGCAGTCACTGCCGGCCACGCTGCGCGTCAAGCTCGCCGACCAGGCGGCCGGCGCCGCGGCGGTCAAGGAGGCCATGACCGGCAAGGTCGGCGTCCGCAACATCATCGACCAGCGCGACGTGGTGGCGAAGCTGTTCGACTTCCTCGGCGGCGTCCGCAACGTGACGTTCGCGCTCGCGCTGGTGCAGGCCGTCGCGGCCCTGCTGCTGATCTCCAACACCGTGCAGGTCTCGGCGTTCACCCGCCGCACCGAGGTGGGCGTCATGCGGCTGGTGGGGGCCACGCGCTGGTACACGCAGCTGCCGTTCCTCATCGAGGCCGTGGTCACCGGCGTGATCGGCGCGCTGATCGCGTCGGGCGGGCTGCTGGCCGGGAAGTTCCTGTTCATCGACTCGCTGCTCTCGGGCATCGTGTCCAACGGCGTCGTGCCGCCGATCCAGGTGGCCGACATCCTCTGGGTCTCGCCGTTCCTGCTGATGATCGGCGCGGGCATCGCCGCCATCACCGGCTACGTCACGCTGCGTCTCTACGTGCGGTTGTAGTCCCCGCGTAGGCTGGACAGGTGGTCAAGGAAAAGGGGCGCAAGGTCATCGCGCAGAACCGGAAGGCGCGGCACGACTACACGGTGCTCGACACCTACGAGGCCGGCGTCGCACTGATGGGCACCGAGGTGAAGAGCCTGCGACTGGGCCGGGCGTCGCTGATCGACGCGTTCGCCACCGTCGACGACGGCGAGGTGTGGCTGCGCAACCTGCACATCGCCGAGTACACGCAGGGCAGCTGGACCAACCACGAGCCGCGCCGCACCCGCAAGCTGCTGCTGCACCGCGAGGAGATCGAGCGGCTGATCGGCAAGATCCGCGAGGGCGGGCTGACGCTGGTGCCACTGTCGCTGTACTTCAACGAGGGCAAGGTCAAGTGCGAGCTCGCGCTGGCCAAGGGCAAGAAGTCCTACGACAAGCGCACCGACCTGGCCAAGCGCGACGCCGACCGCGAGATCCAGAGGGCGTACGGCCGGGCGGCCAAGGGGCGCGTGCGGGAGATGCGGTGAGCGAGCCCGCGAGCGAACCATCGGCACTGACGGTTCCCGCTCCCCCGGAGAGCGACGACGACGTCCCCCGCTTCCTCGCCGACCTCGGTCTGCCCGGCATCGTCGACGTCCACGTGCACTTCCTGCCCGAGCGCGTGCTGGCCAAGGTCTGGGCCTACTTCGACGAGGCCGAGACGCACTACGGCCGCGCCTGGCCGATCCGGTACCGCACGCCCGAGGCCGACCGCGTCGCCACGCTGGAGAAGCTGGGCGTGCAGGCCTTCGCGCCGCTGGTGTACCCGCACAAGCCGGACATGGGCCGATGGCTCACCGAGTGGGTCACCGACTTCGCGGCCCGCACACCGGGCGCGGTCCCGACGGCCACGCTCTACCCCGAGCCCGACGTCGCCGACTATCTCGGCGCCGCGGTCGAGGCCGGCGCGCGGGCGGTCAAGGTGCATGTGCAGGTGGGCGGCTTCGACCCGCGCGACCCCCTGCTGCGCCCGGCGTGGGGCCTGCTGGCCGACGCCGGGGTGCCGTCGATCGTCCACTGCGGCCACGGGCCGATTCCCGGCTCGCACACCGGCCTCGACGTGTTCGCCGAGGTGCTCGCCGAGCACCCGACGTTGCCGGTGGTGCTCGCCCACGCCGGCATGCCCGACTTCGACGGCGCGCTGGACCTGGTGCGCCGCTACGCAGGCGTCCACATCGACACGACGATGGTCGGCACGCCCTACAGCCTGCAGATGGCGCCGCTGCCCGACGACTGGGCGGCGCAGCTCGTCGACGTGCCCGGTCGTGTGGTGTTCGGCTCCGACTTCCCGAACATCCCCTACCCCTACGTCGAGCAGGTGCGGGCCGTGGCCGGCTGGGCCGCGGCCGACGACCGGCTCGGTGAGGACTTCCTGCGCTCGGTGCTGCACGACGCGCCCGCGCGCCTGCTGCGGCTCGCGTCGGAATAATCCGGCTTGCCCGCGGCGTTATGCTGTACGGACGCCTGCACGGTGCGGGCCAATGGGGGTGAACGGTTTCGACTCTGGCCGTCGATCAAGGGGAAGCGTGTCGAGGAAGGCGACGATGAGCTCGTTAACCATCCGTCGCAAAACAATAAGTGCCGCTAATAAGCAGCACGCGAAGTCTGATTTCGCCCTCGCGGCCTGATCTGACTTCGCTGTCGGCCCGGGGGCGTCCCCGCTCCGGTCGCCGGCATCAGCTAGGGGACTCACCTGTCCGCCCGGTCACGGGGTGGGCAGGGACAGCAAACAGTGACTGGGATCGTCACACCGTCTCGTTCGCATGAACGGTGGATCCGAGTAGAGGCATAGCGGACTGCACACGGAGAAGCCCTTGTGAAGCGACAGAGGACCCGGGTTCGATTCCCGGCACCTCCACCGTTGACGGCAGCCCCGTCGGCCACCCGGCCGGCGGGGCTGCCGTTGTCTGTACGGTCGCGATCGTGAGTGATGAGAAGCGGACCCACGACGTGGTCGTCTACGGCGCCACCGGCTACGTCGGCGCGCTGGTGGCGGCCTACCTGGCCGAACACGCGCCCGCGGACGTGCGGATCGCGCTGGCCGGCCGGTCGGCGGCCAAGCTGGAGACGACGCGCCGGGAGCTCCCGGAGCGGGGCCGGTCGTGGCCGCTGATCGTGGCCGACGCCACCGACGAGGCGTCCCTCGAGGCGCTGGTGACCAGCACGCGGGTGCTCGTCACGACGGTCGGGCCCTACGCCCGCTACGGTCTGCCCGTCGTCGGGGCCTGCGCCCGGGCCGGCACCCACTACTGCGACCTGACCGGCGAGGTCCTCTTCGTCCGCGAC
Source organism: Pseudonocardia sp. 73-21 (assembly GCF_001899645.1). Classification (GTDB taxonomy): domain Bacteria; phylum Actinomycetota; class Actinomycetes; order Mycobacteriales; family Pseudonocardiaceae; genus Pseudonocardia. Next base: position 81,015 of record NZ_MKVV01000057.1, read on the forward strand.
GCGATGGAGCTGGTCGACAAGACCGCCCGCGACACCGGTGCGCGGATCGTGCACTCGTGCGGCTACGACTCGATCCCGTCCGACCTCGGGGTCTTCCTGTGCCACCAGCAGGCCGCCGCCGACGACGCCGGTGAGCTGACCGCCGTCGGGCTCGTCGCCACGGCCAGGGGCGGGTTCAGCGGCGGGACGATCGACTCGATGCGGGCCCAGATGGAGGCCGTCGGGGCCGATCCGGCCCTGCGGCGGGTGGTGACCGACCCGTACGCGCTGAGCCCGGACCGCACGGCCGAGTCCACGCAGGCCCAGCCGGCCGACGCCCCGCTACCGGGCCGGCGCGGCTCGCGCGGCATGTGGACCGCGCCGTTCGTCATGGCGTCCTACAACACGCGGATCGTGCGGCGCAGCAACGCGCTGCAGGACTGGGCCTACGGGCGGACACTGCGCTACCAGGAGGTCATGGGCACCGGACGGGGCCCGGCCGGTGCGGTGGCGGCCGCGGGCGTGACGGCGGGGCTCGGCCTGGCGCTCGCCGGGATGAGCTTCGGCCCCACCCGCTCGGTGCTCGATCGTGTGCTGCCCGCCCCGGGCACCGGACCGACGCCGGAGGAGCGGGAGAAGGGCTGGTTCCGCATGGACCTCGATGCCGCGACGACGAGCGGGCGCCGCTACCGCGCGGTCGTCTCCGGCCCCGGGGACCCCGGCTACGCGGCCACCGCCGTCATGCTCGGTGAGAGCGCGCTGTGCCTGGCGCTGGACGGCGACCGCCTGCCCGCCCGGGCCGGGTCGCTCACGCCCGCCTCGGCGATGGGGGAGGCGCTGATCGACCGGCTCCGTGTGGCGGGGCACACCTACACGGTCTCGCCCGCGTAGACGGGCGCACCGCCGAATCCGATGCAGCGACCACCACCGCGCCCGCGTCGAGCAGGCGGCGGGCGGCCCCGGCATCGACGGTCGGGGTGGAGGTTCCGGACGACGTCGTGGACGGTGACGTCGCCGCGGCGCAGGACCTCCCGCAGGGCCCTCACAGGCGCGCGGACGCACAGGGTGCGCGCGGACCCGTCTGGCCCGAGCCGGGACCGGGAGAAGGAGGTCGGGACGACGCAGCCACGCTCTGCACATCACCACGAGTCCCACCCGCCGGCCTGATCATTGCGCAGTGGTTCAGGCGGCAACCGGAATCAGTGAGCGCTCGGGTCCTGGGTGAGGTCGTGGCGAGGCCGAGAGCTGGATGACCCGCACGCCCCGGCGCGGCAGGGAGCTCGACGAGGCCCTGTTGGCCGAGCAGCCGCAACGCCTCGCGCAGCGACGCCCGGCTGATCCCGAGACGGCGGGTGAGCTGCTCCTCGACGAGCCGTTCCCCGGGGATCAGCGCACCACTGAGGATCTCGCTGCGCAGCCGCCGCACCGCGGGATCGACGAGCCCGTTCGGTGGTGACCTCGGCCGTCACGGCTCCAGATCGTCAGACGGGCGACCTATCCGCCGACACCCACCCCGATGAGCATGCCCACGACGTACGTGGCGCCGGCCGCGATCGCCCCGAACAGCAGCTGCCGCAGCCCGCTGAGCCACCACGACCGGGTGGTGAAGCGCGAGGTCAGGGCGCCGGCGATGAACAGTCCGACCGCGCCGACGCCCAGAGCGAGCGCCAGCGACGAGTAGCCGAGCAGGTAGGTGACGATCGGGACGATGCCACCGATGGAGAACGCGACGAACGACGAGATCGCGGCCGTCCACGGGGAGGGCTGGTCGTCGGGGTCGACGCCGAGCTCCTGGGTGATGTGCACCTTCACGGCCAGCTCGGGATCGGCGCTCACCTCCCGGGAGACCGCCTCGGCCGTCTCCCGGCTCAGTCCCATCTCGACGTACATCTCGGTGAGCTCGGCCTGCTCGGCGTGGGGGTGGCGGCGGATCTCGTCGCGCTCGACGCGGACCTCGTTCGCCACGGCGTCGTTCTGGGTGTCCACCGACGCGAACTCGCCCAGCGCCATCGAGAACGCGCCCGCGACGAGCCCGGCCATGCCGGTCAGGATGATCGTCTGACGGTCGGCGCCACCGCCGCCCACGCCCGCCACCAGCGCGATGTTCGTGACGAGACCGTCCATCGCCCCGAAGACGCCGGCGCGCAGCCAGCCGCCGGAGACGTCGGCGTGGTGGTGGTCGTCGGTGTGGTCGGCGAACTCGGCGGGGCCCGGGACCGGCGTCATGCGCGGAAGCATAGAACGCACGCGCAGGGAACGCGCGTCATCCGGACGGGCGACTCGCGCCCGGAAAACCGCCGACTCGCGCACGGCGAACCGCCGACTCGCGGGGGTGGGGTGGGGCCGGGACACTGGCCCGATGATCGAGGCACCGCTGTGGATCTTCGGGGACCAGCTGGGGCCGCACGTGCACAGCACCGACGAGCACCACGGGCGGGAGGTGGTGCTCGTCGAGTCCGAGCGGGTGTTCCGGCGGCGCCGGTTCCACCGCCAGAAGCTGCACCTCGTGCTCTCCGGCCTGCGCCACACCGCGGCCGAGCTGGGCGACCGGGCCATCCACCTGCGCGCGGGCACCTACCGCGAGGCCCTGGAGCAGGTGGGACGGCCCGTGGTGGTGCACGAGCCCACCTCGTTCGCGGCGGCCGATCTCGTCGAGCGGCTGCGCAAGGACGGCCTGGTCGCCGAGGTGCTCCCCACCCCGACGTTCGCGCTGCCTCGCACCGACTTCGACGAGTGGGCGGGCGACCGCACGTCGTTCCGGATGGAGGACTTCTACCGCGCGCAGCGCCGCCGGTTCGACGTGCTGATGGACGCGGGAGAGCCCGTCGGTGGGAAGTGGAACCTCGACGCCGAGAACCGCGAGCCCCCGCCGAAGGGCCGGGTGACCCTCGACGTGCCCGGGCCGTGGCTGCCCACCGAGGACGAGATCGACGGCCGGGTCCGCGCCGACCTCGACGCGATGGAGCTGCCCACCGTCGGCCGTGACGGCCCGCGCCTGTTCGCCGTCACCGCCGACGAGGCGCAGCGGGCGCTGGCGCACTTCGTCGAGCAGCGGTTGCCGCACTTCGGCCCGCACGAGGACGCGATGCTCACCGGCGACTGGGCGACGGCCCACTCGCTGCTGTCGGTGCCGCTCAACCTCGGCGTGCTGCATCCCCTCGACGCCGTGCGCGCCGCCGAGGACGCCCACCGCGCCGGGGCCGTGCCGCTGCCGAGCGCCGAGGGCTTCATCCGGCAGGTGCTGGGCTGGCGGGAGTACGTGTGGCAGTTGTACTGGCGGTTCGGGAAGGGCTACCAGCGGCGCAACGCCCTGGCGGCCCGCACGCCGCTGCCGGACTGGTGGCGCGAGCTCGACGCCGACGCCGTCACGGCGACGTGCCTGAGCACGGCGCTCGAGGGCGTCCGCGACCGCGGCTGGACCCACCACATCCCGCGCCTGATGGTGCTGGGCAACCACGCGCTGCAGCGCGGTTACCGGCCCGCGGAGCTGTCGGACTGGTTCCGGGAGGCGTTCGTCGACGGCTTCGAGTGGGTGATGCCGCCCAACGTCATCGGGATGAGCCAGCACGCCGACGGCGGCATGATGGCCACCAAGCCCTACAGCTCCGGTGGCGCCTACATCGCGAAGATGTCCGACCACTGCAAGGATTGCGCGTTCGATCCGAAGAAGCGGCTCGGTGACGACGCCTGCCCGTTCACGGCCGGCTACTGGGCCTGGACCCACCGCCACCGCGACCTGCTCGCCGCCAACCACCGCACCGCCCGCGCCGTGGCGTCGATGAACCGGCTCAAGGACCTCGACGCGGTGCTGGAGCAGGAGTCGGCCCGCGAGGAGTTCTGACCCCCCGACTAGTCTGTTCGCGTGAACCGGGCCCGCGCTCTCGACGTGCTCGGGACGCTGGCCCGAGTCGGCCTGGCCGCCGTCTGGCTCGTCTCCGGCACTCTCAAGGCCGTCGACCCCGACCAGACCTTCGTCGCGGTCCGCGCCTACGACGTCCTGCCGGAGACCGGGGTGGAACTGGTGGCCGCGGTGCTGCCGTTCCTCGAGATCGCGCTCGGTCTGCTGCTGCTGGCCGGCGTCGGCACCCGGGCCGTCGCGGGGCTCTCGGCCGTGCTGCTGCTGGTGTTCGTCGCGGGGGTGTCGCAGGCCTGGGCGCGCGGGCTGTCGATCGACTGCGGCTGCTTCGGCGGTGGCGGCGCCGTCGACCCCGGCAACACCGCGTACGTGCAGGAGATCCTGCGCGACACCGGGTTCCTCGCGATGGCCGCCTGGCTGATCGTGCGGCCCCACACCGTGGCTTCATTCGACTCGCGCTACAGCGGAAGGACCTGACATGGGCGGAGCGTCCCGGAACGACAAGAAGCGCAGGCAGGAGGCCGCGAACCAGCGGCTGGCCGCGGCCGGCATCCAGGTGCCGGCGAAGGCCGCCAACCGCACGCCGCTGATCGTCGTCGGCGTCGTCCTCGTCGTGGCGGTGGTCATCGCCGCCGCCGTCCTGTACTTCCGCAACAGCGCGAACGGCACCGCCGCCGCGCCGACCTACACCGCCACGGTGAGCGGCGCCGTCGTCACGGCGGGCACCGGCAAGGTCGTGGTCGACTCCTACGAGGACTTCCTCTGCCCGATCTGCAACCAGTTCGAGAAGCGCTACTCGGCCCAGATCGTCGACGCGCTGAACTCCGGCAAGATCAGCGTCCGCTACCACACCATCGCGATCCTGGACCCCAGCAGCAACCCCGCCGGGTACTCGACGCGCGCGGCCAACGCCGCGGTCTGCTCGGTGTCGGCGGGCATCTACCCGGCCTACCGCGCGAAGCTGTTCGCGGAGCAGCCCGCCGAGGGCAGCGCCGGGTTGAGCAACGAGCAGCTGATCAAGTTCGGCACCGACCTGGGCGCGAAGGGCGACTTCGCCGGCTGCGTCAACGGCGGCACGAACACCGCGGCCGTCACCGCCGAGACGAAGAAGGCCATCGCCGACCCCGCCCTGCAGACCAACGGCCAGTTCGGCACCCCGACGCTGGCGATCAACGGCAAGAAGGTCGACCTCAACGACAGCAACTGGCTGAAGAACGCCATCACCGCCGGCTGATCAGCTCCTCCGCGACGGGTGGTCCCAGGTGATCTCGGGCCGCCGGCCGCCGAGGTGCCTCCCGAACCAGCTCGTGGCGGAACGTGCCGGCCACGTCGGCGCTCCACTCCTCGGAGGCCAGGTTGTTCACCGCCCGCTCGCTGCACGCCGCGGCGAAGCGGTCGGTGTGGCCGACGAGCCAGCTCGTGAGGAACCCGCCGTAGGAGCCGCCGAGCACCCCGACGCGGTCGGGGTCGAACGAGGGTTCCCGGGCCAGCGCGGCGTCGAGGACGGCCAGCACGTCGTCGGCGTCGATGCCGCCCCAGCCGGTGCCCGGGTGCTCCGCCGCCTCGGGCGTGCGGATCGAGCGCAACCACGCCTCGGAGCGCCCCGTCGAGCCGTGCGGGTTGCAGTAGACCACCGCGTACCCGGCGGCGGCCCATAGCTGGAACTCGTCGAACCAGCTGTTGCCGTACTGGGTCATCGGGCCGCCGTGGATCGACAGCAGCACCGGCACACTGTCGCCCTCGCGGACGCCGGGCGGCTTCACGATCCACGCGTCGACGTCACCGTCGCCCGCGGGGGAGGGCACCGTGATCTGCTCGGGAACGGCGGTCGGCACCGCGGCGTGGAACGCGGCGCCGAGCGTGGTGAGCTGCCGCTCGGTGCCGTCGGCGTCGCGGACGAACACCTCCGGCAGCGCGGAGACGGTGCTCGCGACGAACGCCAGCGTGCCGGCGGCGAGGTCGTGGGCGCTGACGACCCGCGAGCCGCCGAGCAGCGTCTGGACCTCACCGATCCCGTCGGCCGGGATGCGGTGCACGGGCACGTCGCCGCGGTCCTCGGTGGCGAACAGCAGGTGGTCACCGTCCCAGATCGGGGGCGGGCACCGGGCAGCGGAACGCACGTCCGGTCCAGCGCGGCCGTGAGGATGCGCTGCGTCCCCGTGGCGACGTCGAGCACCGCCACCTGCCCGTTCGCCGACACGATGCGCACCTCGTCGGTGAGGGTGGCGATCTGCGTGCCGTCCGGTCTGAACGAGGGGTGGGCGTGCGACAGGCCGCGGTCGGTGAGCGTCCGCCGCTCGCCCGTAAGGGACCCCGGTCGCGGGGGCGGGACGGGCTCGTGTAACTTCTTCCAAGGCAAGGGGCTGTGGCGCAGCTGGTAGCGCATTTGACTGGCAGTCAAAGGGTCAGGGGTTCGAATCCCCTCAGCTCCACTCTTGCATCCACACCCCGTCTCCTGGTCATGCCAGGTCAGGCGGGGTTTTGTGTCTTCTCCTCCCCGTCGGGCCCGAACCCGTCGTCGCCCGGCTCGACCCGGCTGACGGCCAACACCGCGGCTTCGACGCTCGGGAAGGTGTCGAACCGGGCCACGACCTCCGACACCCACGTCGGCAGCAGGCCGACGCGGTCGGACAGGCCCGTCAGGTGCAGCACGACCCCGGCCTGGGCGCCCGCGAACTGGGCGTGGCGCAGGACGTGCAGGCCGCCTTGTCCGAAGTTCCGGACGCAGGCGAGGTCCACGATGATGTGGCTGCGCCCGGTCTCGGCGCATCGGTCCAGGCGGCTGTCCACGAGCCGGGCCAGCCGGGGCGCGGACGCCCGGTTCAGGTCCCCGGCCACGAACACCACCGTGATGGTTCCGGTGGGATCCTCGACCGAGAGGGTGAGCGGTTCGACGGACATCGCCATGGCGCTGCTCCTTCCCGAACCCGACACCGTCGTCGGGCCGGCCGGATACCCAGCGGGCACACGGAGCAATCGTCGAGGAGGCATGCGATGCGCGAGAGCGGCACCGGCTGGTACTGGGGCGGGCGTTACACGCGTACCTGGTTCACGACGCTGGCCGGGCTGCCGGTGCTGGTCGGCATCTTCTTCTCGGTGCTCGGCGGCACCCGCGCGTGGGTCGTGCTGGTGCCGCTGCTGGTCGTGGTCGTGGTCGTCATCTGGGCGGTGCCGCTCGCGGTGGTCGACGCCGGGGGCGTCCGGCTGGTCATGGGGCGTCGGGCGGTCCGGTGGGCCGACGTGGCGTCGGTGCTCGCGCCCGAGCCGGGGGACGAGTCGGTCCGGCTGGAGCTGACCGACGGCCGGGTCCTGCGGGTGCCCGGGGTGCCGCCGGACGCCGGGCCCGCGTTGCGCGCCGTGCACCGCGCCCACCGCTGACGCGGTTCGCGGGCCGGGGTTCCGGGAACGTCACGGGTAACCGATCCCGACCGGAAGGGAGCCCGCCGTGCCGCAGCAGGGCTGGAGCAGGAAGCGCGAACGGCAGTACGAGCACGTGAAGGAGTCCGCGGAGCAGCGCGGCGCCGGCGAGGACCGCGCCGAGGAGATCGCGGCCCGCACCGTCAACAAGAACCGGGCGCAGGCCGGCGAGTCGAAGCAGGCCAGCCGCACCTCCCTCGACGACGTGTCGCCGCAGCACCGCGGCGGCAAGCGCTCGCACACGGGGGCCCAGGGGAGGACCAAGGCGCAGCTCTACGCCGATGCGAAGCGCCAGGGCGTCACCGGCCGCTCGCGCATGACGAAGGCGCAGCTGGAGGAGGCGGTCGGCGACTGATGCCCCGTCACGGCCCGCACGCCGGCAGCCGCACCTCCATCGTCGTCCCCTCGCCCGGTGCGCTCCGCACCGTCAGCGAGCCGTCCATGGCCTCCGCGAGCCCGCGGGCCAGCACCATGCCCAGGCCGGTGCCCGGGCCGTCGTGGGCGCCGAGCCGGTCGAACGGCACGAACAGCCGGTCGAGCATCTCCTCGGGGATGCCCGGCCCCGAGTCCGCCACCCGGACCGCGACGCACGCGCCCGCAGGCTCGGCCGTGACCCGCACCCAGCCGCCGCTGCGGTTGTAGCGCACGCCGTTGGCCACAAGGTTGATCAGGACCTGGCGCAGCCGGCGGGGGTCGGCCCGCACCACCAGGCCGCTGCAGGTGCGGTCGAGGGTGATGCCGTGCTGGTCGGCGGCCGGCTGGAGCAGGTCGACGACCTCGCCGACCAGCTCGTCGAGGGGGGTGTCGGACAGGGTCAGCGGGAGCGCGGCCGCCTCGATCCTCGCGATGTCGAGCAGGTCGTCGACCAGCGAGAGGATGTGCGACGAGGCGCCCGCGATGTGGCCCAGCGCCGCGCGTCGCCGGTCGTCGGCGAGGTCGAGGGTGCCCAGCAGCTCGGTGAACCCGGTGATGGCCTGCAGCGGGGTGCGCATCTCGTGGCTGAGCGCGGACAGGAAGTCCGACTTCGCGCGGCTGGCCTCCTCGGCGACGCCCCGGGCGAGCTCGGCCTCGCGGCGGGCCCGGCGCTCGCGCTCGCCGGCGCGCCGCGCGGTGACGTCGAGGACGTTCATCGACAGGTAGAGCGGGGCCCCGTCCGCGCCGCGCACCACCGACGCCGTGACCGCGGCCTCGACGGGAGCACCTCCCTCCCGGGCGAGCGTGGTCTCGAACTGGACGGACTCGCCCGAGCCGGAGATGAGCCGGCGCAGCGCCCCGACGGCGGCGGGCTCCAGCAGCGACGCGAGGTCGGCGGCCAGCAGCTCGTCCTCGGAGCGGCCCATCATGTCCTGCAGGGCCCGGTTGACCTTGCCGAAGCGCCGGCCGGGCGCGGTCAGGGCCATGCCGACGGCGTTGTCCTCGAACGCGCGCCGGAAACGCTCCTCGCTCTCGGCCAGCGCCCCGTAGAGCCGGGCGTGCTCGATCGCGACGGACGCGAGGTGGGTGAACCGTTCGACGAGCCGGTGCTCGCGGTCGGTCGGGACGTGCGGTTCGTCGTGGTAGACGGCGAAGGTGCCGAGCACGCCGGCGCCCCGGCCGCGGATGGGGCTGGACCAGCAGGCCCGCAGGCCGTGCGGCATGGCGAGCGCGCGGAAGTGCACCCACCGCCGGTCACGCGCGATGTCCTCGGCGACGACCTCGTCGTCGAGGTAGGCGGCGGCCCCGCAGGAGCCCGCGTTCTCGCCGATGGGCAGGCCGTCGACGGCGGCCGAGTACTCGTGGGGAAGCGTCGGCGCCGCGCCGTGGCGCAGGGTCCGGGAGCCGGTGTCGAGCAGCAGCACCGAGCACCGGCTGCCGGGGATGAGCTCCTCCAGCGACTGCGTGACGGCGCCGAGCACCTCGGGCAGCGCGACGCCCGCGGCGATCAGTTCCAGCACCCTCGTCTGGCGCCGCAGCAGCCCCAGGCTGTCGGAGTGGTCGAGATCCACGTCGAGGTCGACGGCCGGGAGCATCACGGCTCCAGCTGGTAGCCGACGCCGCGCACCGTGCGTAGCCGCCGCGGGCGGGACGAGTCGGTCTCCAGCTTGTGGCGCAGCCGGTGCACGTGCTCGGTGACCGTGGCCTCGCTGGTCCACTCCGGCTCGCTGCGCCACACCTGTTGCAGCAGCTGGGCGCGGGTGAAGACGCGGCGGGGATGGCGGGCGAGGAAGGCCAGGAGGTCGAACTCCCGCGCGGTGAGCTCGACGGGCGTGCCGTCGACGGTGACCTCGCGGGTGTCCGGATCGACCACGAGGCCGCAGACCGCGGCCGGTGCCGTCCGGCCCGAGCGGCGCAGAACCGACCGCACCCGCGCCGCCAGCTCGCCCGGCGAGAACGGTTTGACGAGGTAGTCGTCGGCGCCGAGGTCGAGCCCGACGATGCGGTCGGTCTCGCCGCTGCGGCCCGACAGCACGATCACCGGCAACGGTGGGCCGTCGTCGCGGGCGCGGACGCGACGCAGCACGTCGAGGCCGCCCACGCCGGGCATCGACAGGTCGAGCACGACGAGATCGGGCCGGTCGGAGGCGATGCGGTCCAGAGCGGCGGCGCCGTCACAGGCGTGGGTGACGGCGAACCCGTCGGCCTCCAGCTGCCAGGACACGACGGTGCGCACCCGCTCGTCGTCGTCGACGATCAGCACCCGCGCCGCGTGTTCGGCCACGACCACTCCCCACTGAGCCCGTCGGAACGCCCATCCTGCCCGGCGTGGGCAGGATGGGCAACGGGCCCGGCGGGGTGGGCGTCAGGACGCGTTGACCTTCGGCATGATCTCCTCGACGAGGCGCTTCAGGTCGTCCATGGTCTTGGACGTCGGCACGTCCCGGAACGGCGGCCAGATCATCGGCATCGTCAGACCGGCCTCCTTGTAGGCCTTGAGCCGGTCCTCGATCTGCTGGGCGGTGCCCGCCAGCAGGTTCGTGACCTTGCCGTTGTCGGTCTGGTCCAGCGGCTCGTCGGTGATGACCGTCCAGATCATGCTGGACATCTCGAAGTTCTCGGGGAAGCCCTTGCCGAGCTCGTTGAGCTCGCGCTCCATCTCCCCCTTCCAGCGCTTGATGTCCTCGGGGGTGTCCTGGATGCCGATCCAACCCTGCAGGCCGTACTTCGCGATGCGCTTGGCCGACCGCTTCGGGTCCTTGAGGCCGGAGAAGTAGATCGGCAGCGGGTCCTGCAGCGGCTTGTGGCCGAAGCCGCCGAGCTCGATGTCGGCGAACTCGCCCTTGTACTCGAACAGCTCGTTGTTCCAGATGCCGGTCATGATCTCGAGCGTCTCGCGGACGTGGCCGTGCCGGCGCGGGAACAGGTCCGCCACGCCGGAGGCGGCGAACTCCTCGGGCATCCAGCCGGAGCCGACGCCCACGTTGAGGCGGCCGTTCGAGAGGTGGTCGATCGTGGCCAGCTCGGTGGCCAGCACGGCCGAGCCGCGGAACGGCGTGTTGGTGATGCTCATGCCGAAGCGGATCTTGGTCGTCTTCGCGGCGAGCCAGGGCAGCAGCGGGTAGCCCTGGAACCACTTGCCCCGCGAGATGACCGGCAGGCCGTTGGGCAGCCCCTCCATCATGCCGAACGGGTAGTCCATCTCGGCGCGATCGGACCGCTCCGGGACGAACACCCGGTCGAGCGTCCAGACGGAGTCCATGTCGAGGTCCTCGGCGAGGGCCGTGAGGTCCTCCAGCTCCTTGACGGTCACCTCGTCGCGGAAGTTCGGCAGGTAGAGAGCGAGTTTCATGGGTTGCGGCCTCCTTCGAGACGTCGTCGTCAGCAAGATCGTGCTCCCGCCGTCTCAACACCCGGACACACGAATCTCAACGGACCGTCAACGGCCGCGAACCCGCTCTATGTTGCACGTATGGACGCCGTCTGGACCCCCACCGCGGACCGCATCGAGCACTCGGCCCTGCGCGACTACCTGAACTGGTTGGAGAAGCGCGAGGGGTGCTCGTTCCCCGACCACGACGCCCTGCACGCCTGGTCGGTGGAGGACCTGGACCGGTTCTGGGTCTCGCTGGTCGACTACTACCAGGTCGAGTTCTCCACGCCGTGGCGCCACGTGCGCACCTCCGACCCGATGCCCCGCACCCGCTGGTTCCCCGGGGCCCGGCTGAACTTCGCGCAGCACGCCCTGCGGCACGGCGACGACGACGCCGTCGCGCTCGTGTGCGTGCAGGAGGGCGGGCTGCCCGCGCGTGAGATCACCTGGGCCGCGCTGCGCCGCTCGGTGGCGGCCGTGGCCGGCTGGCTGCGCGAGGCGGGCGTGCAACCGGGCGACCGTGTGGGCGCCTACCTGCCCAACACCGAGCACGCCGTGATCGGCTGCCTCGCCGCGGCGGCGGTCGGCGCGGTCTGGGCGTGCTGCTCGCCGGACTTCGGCGCCGACGGCACGACCGGCCGGCTCGCGCAGCTCGAACCCACCGTGCTCATCGCCGCCGACGGCTACCACTGGAACGGCAAGGAGATCGACCGCGGCGACGTGGTCGCGCAGCTGCGGGAGAACCTCCCGACGGTGCGCCACGTCGTGCACGTCGCGGTGCTCGACCGGCCCGCTCCCGACGGCGCGACGCCGTGGGACGAGCTGCTGGCCACGGACGCGGCCCCGGAGTTCGAGCAGGTCGAGTTCTCCCACCCGCTGTGGGTGCTGTTCACCTCCGGCACCACCGGTCTGCCCAAGGGCCTGGTGCACGGCCACGGCGGGATCACGCTGCAGGGCCTGGAGTGGGCCGGGCTGTACGGCGGGCTCCGCACCGGCGAGCGGATGTTCACCTACACCTCCACCGGCTGGGCGCTGTGGAACATCCAGCTGGACGCGCTCACCCAGGGCGCGAGCATCGTCCTGTACGAGGGCAGCCCCAACCACCCGGCGGGCGCGATCTGGGAGGTCGCGGCGCGGACCGGGGCCGATCTCATGCTGCTGGGCGCCGCCGTCGTCATGGCCACGGCGAACACCGGGGTCTCGCCGCGGCAGGAGCACGACCTGTCCCGGCTGCGGCACGTCTCGGTCAGCGGCTCGGCGCTGCCCCCGGCCGGCTACGAGTGGCTGCTGGAGCACGTCGGTGACCTGCGGATCGACTCCACCAGCGGCGGCACCGACATCTCCGGCTCGTTCGTCGGTGCCAACGAGTACGCGCCCGTGCAGGCGGGCCGCATCGGCGGGAAGATCGCGGGCGTCGACTGCGCGGCCTGGGACGAGGACGGTAACCCGGTGGTCGACGAGGTCGGCGACCTCGTGATCACCCAGCCCATGCCGTCGATGCCGGTGCAGCTGTGGAACGACCCGGACGCCGTCCGCTACACCGAGAGCTACTTCGACACCTGGCCCGGCGTCTGGCGCCACGGCGACTGGGTGACGATGCACTCCGACGGCTCGATCTCCATCCACGGCCGCTCGGACTCCACGCTCAACCGGCAGGGTGTGCGGCTGGGCAGCAGCGACTTCTACGACGTGCTGGAGACCCTGCCGGAGATCACCGAGACCCTGGTGATCGGCGTCGACCTGCCTGACGACAGCTACTGGCTGGGCCTGTTCGTGGTGCCGGCGGCCGGCCACGAGGTGGACGACACGCTCAAGCAGAAGATCGTCAGCACGCTGCGGACGCGCCTGACGCCGCGGCACGTCCCCGACGAGATCCTCGCCGCCCCCGCCGTGCCGCACACGTTGAGCGGCAAGAAGCTCGAGGTCCCGATCAAGAAGCTGCTGGCCGGCAGGCCGCTGGAGAAGGCCGCCAACATGGCGTCGGTCGACGATCCCGACGCCCTGCGCTGGTACGCGCGGTTCGCCGAGGACCGGGCGGGCTCGGCGACGTGAGACTGGGCGCGACGCTGGCCTACCTGTCCCCGGGCCCGCCCCTCCCGATCGCGGAGACGGCGAAGCGGCTGGTGGGCGAGGGGTTCGAGAGCCTCTGGGTGCCCCAGGTGATCGGGCGCGGGTTCCTGGTCCCGGACCCGTTCGTGACGCTGGCGGCGGCGGCCACGGCCACCGAGGGCGTGGAGGTGGGCACGGCCACCGTGCAGGTGCCGCTGCACCATCCCGCCGACCTCGCCCACCGGATGCTGTCGCTGATGGCGGTGTGCGGCGACCGTCTGACCCTCGGCGTCAGCCCCGGCTCGACCGACGTCGACTACGCCACGTTCGACCGGGACCACGCCACGCGCTTCCGCACGTTCGACGCGAACCTGATGCGCCTGCGGGCGCTGCTCGCCGAGGGCCACGACGAGCGCGCCGACCTCGCGCCCCGTCCCGCCCGCGTGCCGCCGCTGCTGCTCGGCTCGTGGGGGGCCAGGGTCGAGAAGGCCGCCCGGGAGTTCGACGGCTGGCTGGCGTCGGGGTACCGCAGCACGGCCGACCAGATCGTCGCCGCCCACGAGCGGTACCGCGCCGCGGGCGGCCGGCGCGCGATCGTCTGCGCGATCCCGCTGTCCGGGAAGGAGGATCTCGGACCCGTCGGCGAGCAGCTGCACCGCTACGCCGAGGCCGGCTTCGACGACGCCGTCGTGCTGATCGAACCGGGCGGCCCGGATCCCGGGGACGTCAGGGCCCTCTTCGGATGACGCCGCCGGCCCGGCCGACGAGTCCACGGTCGGTGGTCGGGCCGGGCCCGGTGCCCGGCATCGTCCCGGGGGAGATCCCGTTCCGGGAGCGGCACCCGGCGCCGCCGTCCCCGAGCCAGGTGGGTGTCCGGCCGCGTCAGCCCCCGGGATGGCGGGGGACGACGGCGAAGACCTCCAGGTCGGCCGGCGTCCCCTTCGCCCGGAACGCGCGGCGCCGGCGCACGACGTAGCGCTCCCGGTCGAGGTTCTCCAGCGCCGGCCCCGAGACGAGCACCTCGCCGCCGTTCGCGGCCGCCGCGACCCGGGCGGCGATGTTGACGTCGACGCCGAGGTAGTCGCGCCGCACGACGCGGGGGTGTCCGGAGTGGACGCCGGTGCGCAGCTGCGGCCGGTCCCCCCCGACGTCGACCGACGGCACGGAGCCGGCCATCTCGTGGCAGGCCGCGACCGCGGCGGCGGTGTCGGCGAACACGGCCATGTGCCCGTCGCCCAGGGACTTCACCATCGTGCCGTGGTGCCGGTTGACGGCGTCCTCGCTGATCCGGGTGACCGCCCGGACGAGGCGCAGGACCTGGTCGTCGCCGGCGCGGAGCGCCCAGCTGGAGAATCCGACGAGGTCGGTGAACACGATCGTGACCTCGACGCCGGCGCGGCGGACGCTGCGCCGCGCGGCCAGGGACTGGCCTCGTCGTCGATCATCGCGGTGAAGGTGTACCGCCGGCGCAACGGGCACGTGTTCCTGGAGCCGCGCAACCCCGCCTACGACGTGATCGACGGCGACCGGGCGGTCGTGCTGGGCGTCGTCGTGTCGGTGCTGCGCAGCGTCTGAGGGCCGGGGCCCGGGAAGGCGCGGTGGGACCGGACCCGTGAGTGCGAGGCGCTTCGGGACCGCCCGCCCGCCGAGCGGGCTCAGCCGGCCGCCGGGCGGTACGCCATGTGCACCACGCCGTTGTCGAAGGCCTGGGTGCCGGCCAGTGTCAGCGGGGTCCGCGGTGCGCCCTCGGGGAACAGGCGGGGGCCCTCGCCCAGTGCCAGCGGGTAGACGAGCAGGTGCAGCTCGTCGACCAGCCCGTCGGCGAGCATGGCGCGCACCAGGGTGCCGCTGCCGCTGACGTAGATGTCGCCGTCCACGGAGTCCTTGAGCGTGCGGATCGCGTCCGCGTCGTAGCCACCGAGCACGGTGGAGTTGCGCCAGACCGACTCCGCGTCGTCGAGGGAGGAGGACACGACGTACTTGGTGGTGTCGTTGAAGAACGGGGCGCCGGGGTCGTCCTCCGCGGTGCGGGTGGACCAGGACGGCGCGAACATCTCGAAGGTGGTGCGGCCGAGCAGGATCGCCGTGGTGGCCGGGCCGGTGAGGGCGCCGATGGCCTCGCCCATCTCGGGGGTGGACCCGTAGTCCATCGTCCACATCGGGGCGCCGATGGACCCGTCGAGGGTGGTGAACTCGTGCACCTTGATCGATCCCACGGTGGCTCCTGTGGTCGTTGTGTCGGTTTCGGGCTGTAGACCATCGTGGTGGGTCGGAGTCATCGGTCACGCGCGGGGTTAGCAGCTGCGAACGCGGCCGGCGTGGGTGGATGACCGTGCCCCGGCCCGGTCCGTTCCGCTGGATCTGCTACGCCTTCGGCGGCGGCCTGCCCGCCCGGCACCGGTCCTGGGTGCTCGGCGACGCCGGCTGCCCGAGCGGGGGGCTACGGCACTCCGCGCGCGCCTTCGTGCAGATGGCGCCGGTCGCGATCCCGGTGTTGCTGCTGGTCCCGGGCCCACTGTGGATCCGGCTCGTCGCCATCCTGCTCGGCCGGCTGGTCGGCCTGCAGTACGCGCTCCACACCATGCAGGAGTCGGTGGAGCGCCGCGTGCCCAAGGCCGGCCACCCGCGGGGCCCGCTACCGCGATCCATGATCTTTTTTCGTTCGCCCACGGCGCCGGGGTCCGCGGTGCGAGTGTGCCCGCACCATGACTCCTCTCCCTCGCCGCACCGTCGTCGCCGTGGTGGTGCTCGGCCTGCTCGCGCTGCTGCCCGCCGTCGCCGGCGCGGCCCCGGCCGACGACTGCACGTGGCGGGTCACGGCGCAGCAGCTGGCCGCGGCCCTGCCGGACCAGGACGATCCCGCCGCGCAGCGGCTGCTGCGGATCCTGCGGAACGCGGGCTTCACCGGCGAGGGACCGGCACCGGGATGCCAGCCGTCCGGGGGTGACACGGGCAGGTACGTGTTCGCCGACGAGTTCGACGGCACGCAGGTCGACACGGCGCTCTGGTCGATCGGCGACCGCCCCGGTGACGCGAGCAACAACGAGTCCCAGTGCTACGTCCCGGGCAACGTCTCCGTCGCCGACGGCGCCCTGCAGATCCGCTCGAAGGTCGACTCGTCGTGCAGCGGCTACCGCTACACCTCCGGGATGGTGCAGTGGAAGCAGTTCACGATGCTCCGCGGCACCATCGAGATCCGGGCCAAGCAGTCCGGCGGCAGGGGCTCGTGGCCGGCGCAGTGGCTGCTCGGTGCCAAGTGCCAGACGGCGTTCAAGGGCACGGCCGAGAACGTCGGGGGATGCGACTGGCCCAGCCCCGGCTCCGACGAGGTCGACATCGCCGAGTTCAAGTCCGACGGGCCGACCGTCGACTGGCAGAACGTCGTCTCCGGCGGCAGTGGCTTCAAGACCTGCAAACCCACCGTCCCGGACGCGTCGCAGAACTGGCACGTCTACTCCTTCACGTGGACCGACAGCGCCCTGAACTGGGGCATCGACGGGAAGACCACCTGCACGCAGCAGGAGGTGGTGCCGAGCACGCCGATGTTCCTGATCATCAACAACGCCATGGGCGGGGCGGGCGGCGCCATCGACGACGGTGCGTTCCCCCAGACCATGCAGATCGACTACGTCCGGGTCTCCCGGTGAGGAGCGCGGTGACGTGACACCACCGACCGACAGCCTGATCGCCGCCCTCCTGGCCGCCGTCCTCGGCGTCTTCGCCCCGGCCGCCGGGTTCGTCGTCACCGTCCTGGAGCCGGCGCCCACCACGGCCTGCAGCACGACCGGGTCCGCGGGATGGGAGGCCCAGGCGCAGCGGCTGGCCGACCAGCTGGAGAGCTCGGGGAGCGTCGACGCGCAGTCGCTGCGCCAGCAGCTCGTCTCGGCCGGCCTCACCCCGTCAGCGCGCAACCTCCTGGCGCCGACCACCACCGCGGCCGCCGGCCCGGCCGACTGGCAGGAGCTCGCCGCGAAGCTCTCCGGCGAGCTCGCAGGCTCCAGCGACCCCGAGGCCCAGAAGCTCGCGCAGGCGATCGGCGGCACGGGCACCCCCGACAGTACGGACGCCCCGACGACCCGCGCGCGCAGCACCGCGGCGCCGACCACGGGCGCCCCCGGCGCTGCACGGCCGATGCCGGGTGACGTCGGGGCGGGCGACGGGGAGTCGGGGGGCACCGGGTCGACAGCCCCCTCCCGCCCCCCCCCCCCCCCCCCCCCCCCCCCCCCCCCCCCCCCCCCCCCCCCCCCCCC
>NZ_MKVV01000057.1:98359-151557 GCF_001899645.1 Pseudonocardia sp. 73-21
GCTACCGACGCCCCTGCTACCGACGTCCCTGCCCCCGACACCCCTGCCTCCGACACCCCTGCCCCCGCCGCGCCGACTGACGGAGGTCCGTCCCCTCGGAGCCCGTCCACCCGGAACCCGTCGAGCCGAGCCCGGCCGGCACCTACCCGCTCCCCGTCCGGCCCGAGCGCCGACCGGCGGTGGGAACAGCTGGCCGGGCAGCTGGCGGCCGCGCTGGCCGGCTCCACCGACCCGCGCGCGGCGGACCTGCGGCAGGCGCTCGAGCGTGCCGGGTTCCCGTCCGCCCGACCGGGCGTGCCGGAGAGCCGGGCGGCGCCGCGCACCACCGCCGTCCCCGGGCCGGACGACCCCGGGGGTGGCGGCTGATCCTCTGTCGGCGACGCTGGAACCATGGTCGGGGGGATCAGGCGGAGGACTCTGTTGACGGCGGTGGCGGTGCTGCCGCTGGGTGCGTGCACCCGGGCCGGGGTCGCGGCCCCCGCTCCCGCCGCCGCCCCGGCGCCGGTGTACGACGGTCGCCTCGCCGACCTCGAACGGCGCTTCGACGCCCGCGTCGGGGTGTTCGCGATCGACACCGGCACCGGGACCACGGTCGCCCACCGCGCCGACGAACGGTTCGCGATGTGCTCCACGCACAAGGCGCTGGTGGCCGGGGCGATCACGCTCCGGGGGGACCTGGACCGCCGCATCACCTACACCCGGGCCGAGCTGGTGCCGTACTCGCCCGTCACGGGGACGAACGTGACCGCGGGCATGACCCTCGGGCAGCTGTGCGACGCGGCCGTCCGCCACAGCGACAACACCGCGGCCAACCTGCTCGTGCGCGAGCTGGGCGGGCCCGCCGCGGTCACCGCGTTCGCCCGCACGCTGGGCGATGACGTCACGCGCCTGGACCGCACCGAACCCGACCTCAACGAGGCCACCCCCGGCGACCCGCGCGACACCACCACCCCCCGGGCCATCGCCGCCGACCTGCGGGCGATGGCGCTGGGGCCGGCGCTGCCCGAGGCCGGTCGCGCGGCGCTCACCGGCTGGCTGGTGGGTGCCACCACCGGTGCGGGGCGGATCCGGGCCGGCGTGCCGGGCGGCTGGACGGTCGGCGACAAGACGGGCAGCGGCGGCTACGGCACCGCCAATGACATCGCTGTGCTGTGGCCGCCCACCGGCGCCCCGGTGGTGCTCGCCGTCCTGAGCAGCCGTCCCACGCAGGACGCCACGTCCGACCCCGCCCTGTTGGCGCAGGCCACGACGATCGCGCTGGCCGCGCTCTGACCTCGGATCGTCCGCATGCGGGCGTGAGGGATCGTCCTTCGTCCCTGTGCCCACGTCGTGTGCTCTAGGGGCTGCCGGACGGGCGGGCAACCTGGTCCTCTGTGCACGCAGCGTGAGCAGCGACACGGAGGTCCTGCCGCCCACGCACGCCAGCCTGTCGGCGGTGTTCATCCACACCGTCAACAACACGGGGTTCTTCGGCGGCCGGAACAGCGGGTTCGCGTTGCTCCGGCATCGGCGGCTGGATCCTGATGCTGTCGTTCCTGTTCGCCGTCCAGGACGAGGACAAGGTCACCGGGGGTGGCGGCGTCGCGGTGATCATCGGGCAGGCGCTGGACAGCAACGGGGGCGGCGTGCTGCTGCTGATCTCCGCCGCGGGCCAGTTCTTCTGCACGATCGCCTGCATGACCAGCACCACCCGGATGCTGTTCGCGTTCAGCCGGGACGGGGCGGTGCCCGGCGGGACGTACTGGGCGAAGCTGAACGCCAGCCGCGTGCCCGTCTACGGGGTGTCCTCCTGACATCCTCCGGGGATGACCGACTCGGTGGTCCTCGACGGTGGCCTGACCTGCGAGCAGGTGCACACGATCGCCCACGGCGACGTCCCGGTGGTGGTCGGGCCGGCCGCCATGGCGCGGGCCACCGCCGCGCACGAGGTGGCGGAGGAGGTGGTCCTGCGCCGACCGGTCTACGGGCGCACCACCGGCGTCGGGTCCAACCGGACGGTGCAGGTGGGCACGGCCGAGGCCGCCGACCACGGGCTGCGCCTGCTGCGCAGCCACGCCGGAGGGGCCGGTCCGCTGGTGGCGCCCGCGGTGGCCCGGGCGATGATGCTGGTGCGGCTCAACCAGCTCGCCGTCGGCGGCTCCGGGGTGCACCCGTCGGTGCTCCACGCGCTGGCCGCCGCGGTGAACCGGGGGCGGGTGCCCCGGGTGCACCAGGTGGGGGCGATCGGCACCGCCGACCTGACGGCCCTGGCGTCGGCGGCGCTGAGCCTGCTCGGCGAGCGGCCGTGGGCCGACGGCTCGGTCGGACACCTGCCCGTCAGCCATCTCCCTCCTCACCGCCTCGACGCCCTCGCGTTCGTCAGCAGCAACGCCGCGACCATCGGCGAGGCCGCGCTGGCGTGCTTCGAGAAGACCGAGCTGCTCGACGCGACGCTGGTGGTGGCGGGGCTGTCCTTCCTCGCCCTCGACGGCTTGGCGGAGGCGTTCGCCGCGGCGGTGCACGACGCCCGGCCGCACCCCGGGCAGCGCGACACCGCGCTGCGGCTGCGCACGCTCGTGGGCGGCGAGGCCGGGTTCACCCCTGGTCGTGTGCAGGACCCGTTCGGGCTCCGCGCGCTGCCGCAGGTGCACGGGCCGGCCGTCGAGGCGGCCCTGCACCTCGCCGAGGTGCTGCGGATCGAGATGAACTCCGCCAGCGAGAACCCGCTGATCGACGTCGCGTCGCGCGACGTCCTGCACAACGGCAACTTCCACACCGCCTACCTGACCTACGCGCTCGACACGGCGCGGGCCACCCTGTTCTCGACCGCCGGGCTGTCCACCGCGCGGCTCGGCGCGCTGGTGGAGCCGACCTTCACCGGGCTGCGCCCGTTCCTCGCCGACGGCCCCGCGGGCAGCTCGGGCGTCATGATCCTGGAGTACGTGGCCCACTCCGCGCTGGCGGACCTGCGCCACACGGCGGCGCCCGCCGGCCTGGGCAACGCCGTGCTCTCCCGCGGCGCCGAGGAGCACGCGAGCTTCTCCGCGCAGTCGGCGCACCGCACGAGCGAGGTGCTCCCGTCCAACCGCACCGTCCTCGCGTGCGAGCTCGTCGCAGCCGTCCGGGCGCTGCGCCAGCGCTCGGACGCACCGCGTGGCGAGGGGCTGTCGGCTGCCTTCTCCGCGGCGGCCGCGGTGCTCGACGACTCCGCCGCCGACCGCCCCCTCGACCTCGACATCGAGGCGGCGTCGGAGCTGCTCCCGTCACTCGCCGTACATGTCCGGGGGAGCGCTCTGTCCTGACCCGGCGCTCCCGGACGACCACCCAGCGCGTCAGGGCGATTTCACCGACTGTTTGCCGGGAGCTTGCCGCCCGGGGGTTGCTACCCTCCGCGCATGCCGAGGTCGGTTCTCCTCCGTCTCGCCCCCGTCCACCGGGACGGGCTGGCGCTCGTCCTGAGCTCTGCGCTGACCTCGGGCGTCGGCCTGCTGTACTGGGTCCTGGCGGCGCGGCTGTTCCCGCCGGACGTGCTCGGCATCAACCAGGTCGCGATCTCCACCATGATGTTCCTGGGTGGCATCGCCCAGCTGAACATGACCTACGCGCTGCTGCGGTTCGTCCCGGTCGCGGGATGGGCGGCCCGGCGCGTCGTGCTCGGCGGGTACGTCGTGGGGGCCGGCATGGCCGCGCTCGTCGGTGCGGGGTTCGCGCTGGGGGCCCGGGTGTGGGCGCCGCAGCTGGTCGACGAGTTCGGCCCCGGCCGGCTCCTGCTGTTCTTCGTGGTGGCCACCCCGCTGTGGTCGATCTTCGTGATCCAGGACTACGTGCTGACCGGCATCCGCCGGGCCACCGTCGTCCCGGGGGAGAACTTCGTGTTCTCGCTGCTGAAGATCCTGCTGCTGCTCGTGGCCACGGTCCTGGTGGTGCCCGGCGGCATCGCGGTCAGCTGGGCGGTGGCCACCGCGCTGATCGTCGTCCCGATCAACGTGTGGATGCTGCTGCGGGCGGTGCCGCAGTTCGGCCGGAACTCGGCCGTGTCGTTCGAGCCGGTCACCGTGTCGGCCATCGCGCGCTTCGTGCGCGCCGACTACGCGGGCGGGGTGTTCTGGCAGGCCGCCCTGTTCGGCATCCCGCTGCTGGTGCTGGCCCGGCTGGGCGCCGGCGCCGCCGCCGCGTACGCCGTGGTCTGGACGATCACGCAGTCGCTCTACCTGGTCGCCTCGGGCATGAGCCAGTCGATGGTGGCCCACAGCGCCGGCGACCTCGACGGCCTGGACGGCGCCCGCCGGGCGATGGTCCGCCGCGCGATGGTGCTGGTGGCCCCGGCGTCGGTGGTCCTCGCCGTGGGCGCGCCGCTGATCCTGTCGCTGTTCGGCCGGCACTACGCCGACTACGGTTCCGGCGCGCTGCGCTGGACGGCGTTGTCGGCCATCCCCAACGTCGTCACGGCGTCCACGGTCGGGGCGGCGCGGGTGCGTCGGCGGATGGGCGTGCTGTTCGGGGTGCCGGCCGGCATCTCGGTCATGGTCATCGTGCTGTCGTGGGAGCTCATGCCCGTGCTGGGCATCACCGCGGTGGGCATCTCGTGGCTGACCGCGCAGGTCCTGATGGCCCTCGGGATCCTCGTCGCCACCGCGCCGTGGTTGCCGCCCGGCCTGCGCACCGGTGTCGACAGGGTGCGCACCAAGGCCCTGCTGCGTCGGGTCCGGCCGTTCGCGGCCGCCGACACGCGACGCGACGGCTGGGTGATGGGGGAGCGGCTCGGCGGCGGCTCGGACACGGTCGTCGTGGCCTGCGGGCCCGACGGCGGCATCGGGGGCGCCCTGCTGAAGGCGAGCGACAGCACGCTCGGCCGCACCCACCTGCGCCGCCAGACCGACGTGCTGCGGGCTCTGCACACGGACACGCGACTCGGCGCCTGGCGCCGGCTGGTGCCCTCGGTGCTCGACGACGGCGACGCGGGCGGCTCCTACGCCGTCATCGAGTCGCGGCTGGCGGGCCGCGGCGGTGGCGAGGCCCTGCGTGATCCCGCGCGCCGCCGCCGGTTCCGCTCCAGCGCCGTCTCGGTGATCAGCGAGCTGCACCGCTGCACGGCCACCCCGGCCGTCGTCGGTGACGAGGAGCTGCGGCTGTGGGTGGCCGAGCCGATGGCGCAGGTCGTGCGCGCGCTGCCCCGCGGCCGCCGCGCCGAGGCCGAACGGCTCGCGGCGATCCTCACCGAGCAGCTGCGCGGCCGCGTCGTGAGCACCGCGTGGACGCACGGCGACTACACCGCCGACAACGTCCTCACCGCCCCCGACGGGCGCGTGGTGGCGATCGTCGACTGGTGCCAGGCGCAGCAGCGCGGGCTGGCCGTCCTCGACGTCGTCAGCTTCCTGCTCACCTCCGAACGCGAGCTGCTGGGCAGCGAGCTCGGGGCCGTCGTGCTGGAGCACCTGGCCGACATCCGCTCCGCCGACAACGAGCTGCTCGCCCGCGCGCAGCGGATGCTCGGCGGCAGCGTGCTCGACGTCCGGCTGCTCACACTGCTGGGCTGGCTCGCCCACGTCGCCCAGAACATGGCGAAGTCGCCGTCGTTCGCCGCCAACCCGGTGTGGGTGCGGCGCAACCTCGTCGCGGTCGTGGCCGGAGCGCTCCCCGTGCTGGACGAGCAGGTGACGGCCGGGGTCTAGTGCGACCGTGCGCGTCGCCCTGATCATGCCCACGGTCCGGCCCCACGCGGGGCGGGTCGCGGAGGAGTTCCTCGACGACGCGCGGGCGAGCGGGATCGACGACGTGTCGCTGTACTTCTCGACCGACCCGCCCCTGCAGCCGGGGGAGCCGCGGATCGGTGCCGGGTTCGGGCTGGCCGTGCACCACGTCGACGCCGCGGACCGGGCCGCTCTGGGGGTGGGCGGGCTCGTCGAGCGGCCGGGCTACGCCTCCGCCCGCAACGCGCCGCTGCTGGCGGCCATGCGGGACGGCCACGACGTGGCGGTGTTCGTCGACGACGACGTGCACCCCGGGCGGGGGTTCCTCCGCTCGCACCTGGACGGGCTGGCGGGCGGCGCGGACGTCACCCGGGGCGGGTACGTCGGCCATGCCGCTCCCCTCGTGGACCTGTCGTCCCTGGTCGACCGGCGCTGCCTCGGCGATCTCGGGCGGGCCCTGGCCCTGGGCAACGAGGTGCTCCCCGCCGACTGCCTGACGGCCGCCCCCGCGTTCGGGACGGGCGCGCTGCCCGACCTGCGCCGCGGGCTCGTGGTCTACGGCGGCAACGTGGGGATCTCGCTCGCCGCGCTGGCCGCCGGGCGGATCCCGCCGTTCTTCTGCCCGCCCGGGGCGCGGGGCGAGGACACCTTCTTCGGGCTGCGGCTGGCGGGCGCGGCCGTCACCGGAGCGGCCCCCGTGCGGCACGACCCGTTCCGGCTCGGCCGCGCCGCCCCCGCCGCCGTGCCGCCGACCCCGGCCCACCTGCGCCGGTTCGCCGGCGCCGTCCGGGGGTGGGTGCGCTACGCGCCGCTGTGGGTGCGGACCCAGCACGACGACCCGGCTCCGGTGCTGGAGGAGATCGCGGCGGTCCACGCCGACCACGACGCGTGCCTCGCGGCGCTGGGTCTCGGCGACATCGCGTCCGCGTTCGCGCGGGCCGTCGCGTCGTCGGAGTCGGAGCACGCGCTGCTCGAGGCCGCGGACCTGGCGTGGCGGACGGAGATCGTGGCCCGGTTCAGGCCGTGATGTGGCCCAGCTCCGGCGGCCGGTGCTGCGGCCCGAGCCGCGTCAGCCCGTGGTGATGGGCGCGGTGAACCCGGCGGTCCAGGCGCCGGCCGACTCGGCGGTGCAGACCTGGGTGGACCCCGTGTTCCGCGGCCGCGTCGGGATGGCGGTCTGCGGGCTGGTGCCCTGTTCACGGCCGTGGGCGTGACCACCCGGCTGCGGTCGTCAGCCGCCGATCGCGTCCAGCTCCGCGACCGCGTCGGGGGGCAGGACGAGTCCGGCCCCCGTGACGTTCTCGCGCAGGTGCTCGACCGAGGACGTGCCCGGGATCAGCAGGATGTTGCGTGAGCGCTGCAGCAGCCACGCGAGGGCGACGGACATCGGCGTGGCGTCGAGCCGCTTCGCCACGGACGCGAGCGCATCGGACTGCAGCGGGGAGAAGCCGCCGAGCGGGAAGTAGGGGACGTAGGCGATGCCCTGCGCGGCCAGGGAGTCGACCAGCGCGTCGTCGTCGCGGTGGGCGATGTTGTACATGTTCTGCACGCACACCACCGGCGCGATCGCCTGCGCCTCGGCCACCTGCTCGGCGTCGACCGTGCTGAGGCCGAGGTGCCGGATCAGCCCCTGCTGCTGGAGCTCCGCGAGCGCCGTGAACTGCTCCGCGATCGAGCCCGGCTCGGGGGCGTCGAGGCCGCCGACCCGCAGGTTGACGACGTCGATCGCCTCCAGGTCGAGGCGCCCCAGGTTGTCGTGGACCTGCGCGCGGAGCTCGTCGGGGGTACGGGCGTGCGGCCACCCGCCCGTCTCGTCGCGGCGGGCCCCGACCTTCGTGACGATGTGCAGACCGTCGGGGTAGGGGGCGAGGGCCTCGCGGATGATCTTGTTGGTGACGTGCGGGCCGTAGAAGTCGGCGGTGTCGATGTGGGTGATGCCGAGCGTCACCACCTCGCGCAGCACGGCGATCGCGGCGTCGCGGTCCTTCGGCGGGCCGAACACGCCGGGGCCGGCGAGCTGCATGGCGCCGTAGCCGATGCGGGTGAGGTCGAGGTCGCCGACGCGGTAGGTGCCGCCGGAGATGTCATGGAGTGCCATGGCCCCATCCTGCGCCGGGTGCGCCGCGGCAGCGAGGGCACCGGTCGTCCTGGGACCGGGAGAGCCAGGATCGCCTCTTGCCGTACCGGCAGGTCCAACTTAGTGTATGCGTATGCATCTGACGGATCAGGACAAGGAGCGGGTCGGCGCCGGGTTGCGTGTCGTCAAGGAACCCGACGGGCCGGACCGCCCGGCCGAGCGCGATCCGGCTGTCGCGGCGACGGTCTCGGAGATGCTCTCCCGCATCGAGCGCGACGGCATGGACGCGGTGCTGCGCTACGCCCGCGAGCTCGACGGGTTCACCGGCAGCGAGCTGCGGGTGCCCGACGCGGAGCTCGCGGCGGCCGGCGACGCCCTGCCCGAGGCGCTGCGGTCGGCGCTGCAGGCCGGGGCCGAGCGGACGCGTCGCTTCGCCGCGATGCAGCGCGCGCGGCTGCAGGACTTCGAGGAGGAGGTGCTGCCCGGCGTGGTCTGCGGGCAGAGGTTCGTCCCCGTCGAGAACGTGGGCGCGTACCTGCCCGCGGGCCGGTTCCCGCTGCTGGCCAGCGCGTTCATGACCGTCGGGGTGGCGGACGTCGCCGGGGTGGGCAACGTCGTCAGCGCCACCCCGCCGTCGCGCAACGGCCGGCCGCACCCCGCGGTCCTGCACGCCGCCCACCTCTCCGGCGCCCGTTCGGTGTACGCCGTCGGCGGGGTGCAGGCGTTGGCCGCGATGGCCTTCGGGCTGCTCGACGGGGTGCCGTCGGACATGATCGTCGGCGCTGGCAACGCCTACGTCGCGGAGGCGAAGCGGCAGCTCTTCGGCCGGGTCGGCATCGACGTGCTGGCCGGGCCGTCGGAGGTCGCGGTGATCGCCGACGACACCGCTGACGCCGCGATGGTGGCCTCGGATCTGCTGGCCCAGGCCGAGCACGGGCCGACCTCACCGGCCAGCCTGGCCACGACGTCGGAGCGGCTGGCCGACGAGGTGCCGCGCGAGATCGAGAAGCAGCTCGCGGGCCTCGCCACGGCCGAGATCGCCGGCGCGGCGTGGCGTGACCACGGCTCGGTGTACCTCACCGAGACGCGGGAGGAGGCGGCCCGGGTCATGAACCTGCTCGCCCCCGAGCACCTGGAGGTGATCGCCGAGGACCTGGACTGGTGGCTCGGCGAGCTGCGCAACTACGGCTCGCTGTTCCTGGGGCCGTGGTCGACGGTGGTCTACGCCGACAAGGGCATGTCCGGCACCAACCACGTGCTGCCCACCGCCCGGGGGGCGCGCTACACCGGCGGGCTGTCGGTGGCGGGCTTCCTCAAGCAGCTGACCTACCAGCGGGCGACCAGGGACGCCACGGCCGCGCAGGCGCGGCCGACGGTGGCCGTGTCGGACTTCGAACGGCTGGTCGGGCACCGCGACAGTGCACAGCTGCGGTTGGACATCGTCGGCGGTTGAGTGTTACCGGCAAGTGCATGCGTATGAACACGTTGTGACGTCCCCACTGGAAGGACAGCTCCCACCATGATCAGATCTCGGACCCGGCTGACGTGCCTGGCGGTGGTCGCCGTCGCGGCCTCGCTGGCCGTGTCGGCCTGCGGCGCAGGCTCGCGCACGGCTGCGGCGACCGCCGCGCAGGTCGACTGCCAGTTCACGGCCCCGGCCCAGCCGGTGAGCGTGAACGTGCTGGCGTACAACTCCTCCGCCGTCGACCCGTTCACCAACACCATGGTGAAGAGCTGCACCCGAGACGGCGTCACCGTCAACCACGAGCCGATCGACTTCGCGGGTCAGGTGCAGAAGACCACCGCCACGCTGGCCGGGGCCACCGGCACCTACGACATCCTCGAGAACTACGGGTTCGTCGTGCCCACGCAGGCGGCCGCGGGCAAGCTGCGTCCCCTCGACGACCTCTTCGCGAAGTACACGGCGCAGTACGGGCTCGACCGGATCAGCCCCGAGATGCGCAAGGTGATGACCTACGACGGCAAGCTCTACGCGCTGCCGATGCAGGCGCAGATGTACGTCATGGCCTACCGCAAGGACGTGTTCGACCAGCTCGGCCTGAAGCCGCCGACCACGTTCGCGGAGATGCGCGACGCGGCCACCAAGATCCAGGCCGCCGGGCAGATCAAGTACCCGATCGCGCTGCCGCTGCTGGCCAGCTCCGACATCATCACCGCCTACGACTCGGCGATGGGCTCGCTCGGCGCCAACTTCGTCGACCCGGGCAGCAAGACGCCCAACTTCGACAAGCCGCAGGCCGCGCAGGCCTTCGAGGCGCTGCGCTCGCTCCTGCCGTTCATGGACCCGCAGGTGGCCACGTTCGACCAGCCGGCCGTGCAGCAGCAGATCTACAACGGCGGCGCGGCGATGGCGATCATGTTCTCGGGCCGGATGAACGACCTGACCCAGGCGTCCAACAACCGGTTCGCCTCGCAGATGGCCTTCGCGGCGCCGCCGTCGGTGGCCGGGGGTGACATCCTCTACAACACCCTGTCGGTGGACGGCTGGTCGATCCCGGCCAACACCAAGGCCGATCCGGACATGCTGTTCAGCATCATCGCCTCCTCGGTCGGCCCCGACTCGTCGAAGGCCTCCGTGCCGGCCGCCTTCCCGGCACGCCAGGGCGTGCTCACCGAATCCAGCAGCCCGTACGCGGCCGCCGCGCTCGCCTCGATCACGAAGGCGCCGCCCGCCGAGCCGTACCCGTGGACGTCGGTGATCAGCAACGAGATCCGCCCGGTCGTGGCCGACGTGATCCTCGGCAAGACCTCGATCCCGGACGGGCAGGCGAAGATGCAGCAGCTCGCCACGGCCGTCCTCAAGCAGTACCCGTGACCGAGGTGCCCCGGCGGCCGCCCGCGTGGCGGCCGCCGGGGCACAGGGGAGGTGTGTCCCGTGCGCAGACGTGAGTTCTTCGGCTTCGTAGCCCCGAGCGTCCTGGTGATGGCCGGGCTGCTGGTGCTGCCGCTCTACCAGACCATCGCGTGGAGCCTGCAGCGCGTGAACTACGGCGAGACCGGCACGTTCGTCGGGCTCGACAACTACACCCACGCGCTCACCGACCCGCGCTTCGGCCAGGCGGTCCTGTTCACGGTGGAGCTGACCCTGGTGGTCGTGGCCACCCTGATCGTGCTGGGCTACCTGCTGGCGACGCTGGTCAACGGCCTGGGCCGGAGCCGGCCGTTCGTCCTCGGCATCCTGCTCGTGTCCTACGTGATCCCGCAGGTCGTCGGCGGGGCGATGTTCTCCTGGCTGTTCAACTCCAACTTCGGCGGTGTGCTCAACTTCCTGCTGTCGACGCTCCTGGGGCAGGACATCCTCTGGTTCGCCTCGACGTGGCCGAACCGGATCATGGTCGCGCTGAACACGGTGTGGTCGATGCTCCCGTTCGCGATGCTGGTGATCCTCGCCGGGCTGCAGTCGGTGCCCGAGGAGGTCGTCGAGGCCGCGCAGATCGACGGCGCGCCCACCTGGCGCCTGCACTGGAACGTCATCATCCCCACGGTGCGGGGCACGCTCGGCTTCGTCGCCATCATCTCGATCATGGACGTGCTGCGCGCCTTCGACCAGCTCATCGCGCTGTCGCCGCAGGCGGTGCAGCTCGGCAACGAGTCGGTGATGCTCTACGTCTTCAACGTCGCCTTCCAGGACGGCGGCCAGCAGCTCGGCCTCGGCAGCGCCGTGAACGTGCTGCTCATCGCGCTGATCTGCCTGATGCTCTACCCCTTCATCCGCGGCATCGCCCGGGAGGCCCGGCACGCATGACGACGACAACCGAACGCACGCGAGCCGTGGCCGACGTCGTGCCGGCGCCGCCGCGGAAGCGCTGGTCGGCCCGGCGCTACCTCGTCGGCGGCATCCTCGTCCTGACCTGCTGGGCGATGCTCAGTCCGGTGATATGGACGGCCATGTCGGTCACGAAGCCGACCGACGTGGCCTTCCTGAACCCGCCGGTGTTCTTCTACCAGCCCTCGCTGCAGTCCTTCGTGGACCTCTGGCAGACCACGCAGTTCTACCAGTACCTGATCAACACGCTCGTCGTCGCCGTGATCAGCACGGTGGTCGCGCTGCTCATCGGGCTGCCGGCGGCGTACGCGCTCGCCCGCATGCCGGGGTGGATCTCCGCCGTGCTGCTCATCGCCGCGCTGATCTTCCGGGCGCTGCCGCGCTTCGCCGTCGTCCTGCCGATGTACGACCTGTCGCGGGCGTTGGGCATCTACGACACGACGTTCGCCGTGGCGGCGGCGCTGGTGGCGATCAACCAGCCGTTCTCGATCTGGTTGCTGCGCAACTTCTTCGCCGAGATCCCGAAGGAGGTGGACGAGGCCGCCATGATGGACGGCTGCAACCGCGTCCAGACGCTGGTGCGGGTGATCATCCCGCTGATGGGCCCGGGCATCCTGACCGCGGGGATCTTCATGTTCCTGTTCGCGTTCCAGGAGTACCTGACCGCCACCATCCTCACCGACATCAACGCCCGCACCGTGCCCGTGTTCATCGCGACGCAGCTCGGCCAGACGCTCCCGATGCTGCAGCAGGCGGGTGCCGCGGCGATGCTGCTGACGCTGCCGGTGATCGCGTTCGCGTTCATCGCCCAGCGCTACCTCGTGGCCGGGCTGAACGCGGGCTCGGTCAAGGGGTGAACCCGCCGCTCGTCCTGCTGCCGGGCTCGGGCTGCTCGCCCGACCTGTGGTCGGGGCTCGGGCTCGGCGAGCAGGTCGTGCACGGCGCGCTCGACGCCCCGACGCTCGACGGCTGCGTGGAACGGCTGCTCGGCGCGCTCCCGCCGCGCTTCAAGCTCGCCGGGCTCTCGCTCGGCGGGATCGTCGCGATGGCGCTCGTGCGCCGGGCACCGGAACGGGTGGCGGCTCTCGGTCTCCTGGCCACCAACGCCCGCCCGCCCACGGACGCCCAACACGCGGCCTGGGCCCGGCAGCGGGAGGCGCTGGCCGCCGGCCGGACCGCCCGGGACCTGCAGTGCGACCTGCTCCCGGCCCTCACCGCCCGCCGCACCCCCGAGCAGGACGAGCGCGTGCTCGCGATGGCCGACGCCGTCGGCGGACGCATCTGGGACGCCCAGTTGCGGCTGCAGGCCACCCGCGTCGACGAACGCCCCGGCCTGCGGGACGTCCGGGTGCCGACGCTCGTGCTGGCGGGGGAGCACGACACGGTCTGCCCGGTCGCGAACCACGTCGAGATCGCCGCGGCCGTGCCCGGGGCGGAGCTGCACGTGCTCCCCGGGGCCGGCCACCTGCTGCCGCTGGACGCTCCGGACGCGATCGGGGCCTTCCTTCAGGATCTGCGGGGGAGCTCCCGGAACGCCGTCATCATCACCTGAGCCACGTTGTAGACCACGATCTGCGCCCCGTCCGCGAACGCCGTCTCGGCCTCGGCGGCGCTCCCGGCCAGGTCGGCTCGCACCGAGCCGGCCACCGCGGGGTCGCGCCGGACCCGGGCCAGCAGCTCCGGCACGGTCGGGTCGGCCGGTGTGCGGACCGCGCCGAGGTCGGCGGTGCCGACGAGCCAGCCGTCCACGCCGTCGACGGCGACGATCCCGCCCGCCCTCGCGACGGCTCCCGGTGACTCCAGCATGACCAGCAGGAACGTCGCCGCGTCGGTGTGGGCGCGGTGCTCGGCGGCGCTGCGAGTGCCGAACCGGCCCGCCCGGGGGTAGGTCGCGAAACCCCGGTCGCCGCGTGGGGGATAGCGCACGGCCCGGACCAGCGCCTCCGCCTCCGCGGCCGTCTCCACGTGCGGGGCGACGATGCCGTGCGCGCCCTGGTCCAGCGCCCGCTGCGCCAGGCGGTGCTCGCCCTCGCCGATCCGCACCAGCACGGGCACGCCGTGGGTGTCGGCCAGCGCGATGTGGCGGCGCAGCTCGATGACGTCGGCGGGGCCGTGCTCGCAGTCGACCAGCAGCATGTCCAGGCCGGCGACCGCCAGCATCTCGACGACATCCTCGGCCGGCATCCGGACCAGGCCGCAGGTCAGCCGCTCGCCCGCGGCCAGGCGCGCCCGGATCACGCGATCATCCCGGCGGACAGGTCGATGTCGGCGCCGGTCATGCCGGTCATCTCGAGCATGGCGACGGCGGCGCGGCCGACCTCGTCCGGGGTGACCATGCGGCCCAGGGCCGCCCGGTCGACGAACGCGGCGCGGGCGTCGTCCACCGTGCTGCCGGTGCGCTCGGCCTCGAGCCGGAAGTTGCGGTCCATCCGGTCGCCGGCGACGGGGCCCGGCGACAGGGCGTTGACCCGCACGCCGTACGGGCCCACCTCGAACGCGAGCGTGGAGGTGAGGCCGAGCACCGCGGTCTTGGATGCGGTGTAGGGCGCCCGCCGGGCGAGCGGCCGCTTGCCCGACACCGAGGCCACGTTGATCACGTCGCCGTCACCCCGGGCGATCATCGGCGGCAGGAACTCCCGGCACACGAGGTACACGCCGCGCACGTTGACGGCGAAGACCTCGTCCCACTCGTCGGGCGCGATCTCGACCAGCGGTGCGACCGGCCCGGCGATCCCCGCGTTGTTGACGACGATCGAGATCTCCTCCCCGGCCAGCTCGGCACCCAGTGCGGTGACGGACCCGGCGTCGGCGACGTCGCAGACGGCGGCCCGGGCGCCGGGTCCGAGGTCCGCCGCGGTCCGCCGGAGCGGGTCCTCCCGGCGGCCCGCCAGCACCACGCGTGCACCGGCCGCGACGAGCCGCCCGGCGATCGCGGCGCCGAGCCCGTTGCCGCCACCCGTCACGAGAGCCGTCCGGCCCTTGACGGCGCTCACCCCAGGGCCTGAGGTGGTCCGTGGGGGTCCGGTTCCCGGTTCATGGGGCCTCCTCGTGGCGGGGTACCGATGTAACATACGTATGCGCCTTATAGTCAAGGTCGACGGGGTGGCGCTGGTCAAGCGAGGAGGCGCACGGCATGGTCACCAGTCGGGACGTGGCGAGGCTCGCCGGGGTCTCCCAGCCGACGGTGTCCCGTGCGCTGAGCGACCATCCGCGCGTGTCGGAGGCCACCAAGGCGCGCGTCCGGGAGGCGGCGAAGGCGCTGGGCTACGCCCCGAACGCGATCGGCCGGGCCCTGTCCACGGGCCGCTCGACGCGGATCGGGCTCGTCGTCACGGATCTGGAGAACCAGTTCTACACGCACCTGGTGGCGCCGCTGCACCGTGAGCTGGAGGAGCTGGGCCACGAGCTGGTGCTGATCACGGAGTCGGCGTCGAGCGCGTCGCTGGCCGAACGGGTGGCGGCGTACGGCCTGGCCGCCGTGGTCCTGTCCACCACCACCACCGACTCGATCCAGCCCGCGCGGCTGCGCGACCGCGGGGTCCCGTTCGTCTACCTGAACCGCACGGCGGCCAGCATCGACGCCGACTCGGTCACCGTCGATCCGGAGCCGGGCCTGCGGGCGCTGCTGGAGGACGCGATCGCCCGCGGCCACCGGCGCTTCGGCGCGGTGTTCGGCCCGCGCAACACGAGCACCGGCGAGCTGCGGGAACAGGTCGCGCGCACGGTCCTCGACGAGCACGGTCTGCAGCTCGCGCACCGCGACGTGCTCCACGGCCCCTTCGACTTCGCCACCGGGCACGCCGGCATGACCACGCTGCTCGACGGCGGTGACCCGCCCACGCTGGTGCTCTTCGGCAACGACGTGGTGGCGCTGGGCGGGCTGAACGCGGCCGTCGAACGGGGGGTGGCGGTTCCCGGGGTCGTGTCGGTGGCCGGATTCGACGACCTGCCGACGTCCGGATGGGCCCTGGTCCGGCTCTCCACCGTCGCCTACGACCTCGACGCCGTCGCCCGGGAGGCCGCCCGGCTGGTCGTCGCCCGGCTCGAGGAGCCGGGCTCGGAGTTCCGGCACGTCGTGCACCCCACGCGCTACGTGGCGCGGGCCACGATCGGCCCCCCGCGCTCCTGAATCGCGTCCGACGCCCTTGTCCTCGGGTTGTGCATACGCATACAGTGGCTGGCGTACACAGCGGACACTGAGAGGACGGACATGGCGCTCGACCCGGTCGCGTACCAGCCCTACACCGACCCCGACGACTTCATCCGCGAGGTCACCGACCGCATCTGGGTGCAGCGCGACGTGTCCTACATCGTGGACAACTACGAGCCCGACTCGATCGTGCACGGCGGGCTCGGCACCGTCGTCGGCCGTGACGGCGTCGTCGAGGGCAGCCTCATGCGGATCGCCGGCACCCCGCAGCACGTCGGCCAGGCCGAGGACGTGATCTGGGAGGCCCGTGGCGACGACGCGTTCCTCAGCTCGCACCTCGTGTTCTCCAGCGACGAGAACCTCGTCGACGGCCGGATGACGCGCATCCGCAAGCGCACCGTCGCGAACTGCCTCTACCGCCGGGGCCGCATGGTCGAGGAGTGGGTGGTGCGCGACGAGCTCGCCGACGTCCTGCAACGCGGCCTCGACCCCGACGAGGTCGCACGCGGCCTGCGCTTCCGCGGCTACGAGGGCTCGATGCTCAAGCCGGCGCCGTCCGACGTGCTCACCGCGGGCGACTCCGGGCCGCGCGCCGACGACCACCGCCCCGAGTGCGAGATGGTGCTGGAGTTCATGGCGGAGGTGTGGAACGCCCGCCGCTACCAGAAGGTCAGCGACTACATGGTCCGTGACCTGTTCCTGCACACCGTCGGCGACCAGACGATCGTGCGCCCCGACGGCTACCAGCGCGACCTGCTGGCGCTCGTCGCCCCCTTCCCGGACGCGCAGTTCGCCGTCCGCGACGTCCAGACCCACCACGCCGAGCGCTACGCCGGCCTGCGCATCGCCGTGCTGTGGACGATGCACGGCACCTACCGCGGCACCCCCGCCTTCGGGCCGCTGACGAACCGGCCGGTCGACCTCCTCGGTGTGTCGCAGTTCCTCGTGCAGGACGGTCGCATCGTCCGCGAGGTCCGCGTCTTCGACGAGATCGCGCTGCGTGCGCAGATCAACGCCACCCGCGGGGACGGCGAGTTCACCGAGATCAACATCTACTGAGAAGGACCTCCCATGCTCGACCCGGTCGTGATCCCACCCGAGGAGATCGCCCGCCGCACGGTGCTGCGCTCGGACTGGGTGCCGTGCAAGTCGGCCTTCATCGACTGCCGTACCCCGGGCTCGGACCGCAAGGACAACTACGCCTTCATCGGTCCCGGCGTCTCGCAGAACCCGGACCAGTACGTGAACCTGCGGGAGCGGCACGGGTTCAACCTCGGTGCCGCCGGCATGCCCAACGGCACCACCAACAGCCTGCACCTGCACTTCACCGCCGAGGTCTTCATCAACTTCGACGGCGACTACCTCCTGCGCTGGGGGGCCGACGGGCGGCAGGGTGAGTACCGCAGCGTCGACGGCGACGTCGTCAGCGTCCCACCGTGGATCTTCCGCGGGTTCACCAACGTGGGCCCGGATGAAGGCATCCTGCTCACGGTCCTGGGCCGCGACGACACCGGCGGCATCATCTGGGGCCCGCCGGTGCTGGAGGAGGCCGCCGACTTCGGCCTCTACCTGACCGCGGACAACACGCTCGTCGACACCGCGATCGGCGAGCGGGTGCCCGAGGGAACACGGCTCATCGAGCCGATGGACCAGGCCGAGATCGACCAGCTCGACGTCTACACCGTCGAGCAGTTCCGCACCCGGGTCGTGCACGCCCCGGACCGGGCGTGGGTGGCCCGGCCGTTCCTGTGCTCGGAGCTGCCGGGCGGGGGCGCGGAGCTGGCCCCGGTGATCGGGCACGGCATGGTCGAGGACCGGCGCGCACGGCCGCCGCTCGCCGACCCGCACGGCTTCGACCTGGCGTGGCTGCGCGCCGTCCCCGGGGAGGGCGTGCTGACCCACCGCCACGACCAGACCCAGGTGCTGACGGCCAAGGCGGGCTGCTGGGCCGTCACGCTCAACACCGGGCCGGACGCCGCCGTCGTCGAGCTCGGCCCTCTCGACACCCTGTCCGTACCCCCGGGGGTGTGGCGGTCGATCACGCTGCTCCACGCCGACGCGGGCCGCTCGGCCACCCCGGGAACGGGGGAGATGCTCGTGGTCAACGGTGGCGACGAGCGCACCACCGTGGAGTGGGGGCCCGAGGTGGTCACGTCCGCCCGGCGGGCCGGGGTCGTCCTGGACGCCAACGGTTACCTCGCCCCGGCGGCCGTGCTGGCCGCGGCCACCGAGGACGACTGAGCGCGGTGCTCGTCGCGGCCTGCCAGATCCCGGCGTCGGTCGATGCTCCGGACCCGGCGATCCTGGCCGCGGCCGTGCGGGAGGCCGCCGGCCGCGGAGCCCGGTTGGTGGTGCTGCCCGAGCTGGCCGCGTGCGGGTACGTGTTCCGTGACGCGGCGGAGGCGCGGGCCGCGGCCGAACCGACGACCGGGCCGACGGTGACGCTGCTGCGGGAGCTGTCGGCCGAGCTGGGCTGCGTCCTGGTCGCAGGGTTCGCCGAGCTGGGCGACGACGGGCAGGTCCACAACTCCGTCGCCCTCACCGACGGCGGCGGGCTCGTTGCCGTCTACCGCAAGGTGCACCTGTGGGGGAGCGAGCCCGACCTCTTCCGCGCCGGTGACGCCCGGCCCGCCGTCGTCGACACCTCGGCCGGGCGGATCGGCCTGCTGATCTGCTACGACCTGGAGTTCCCGGAGTGGGCGCGCCTCGCCGCCGAGGCCGGTGCCGAGATCCTCGCCGTGCCCGTCAACTGGCCGCTGCTGCCGCGGCCAGCGGGGGTGCCGGCGCTCGAGACGGTCAAGGCGCAGGCCGCGGCCGGCACCTACCGCGTGCACGTCGTGGTCGCCGACCGGTGCGGGAGCGAGCGCGGGGTGGACTGGGTCGGGGGCAGCCTGGTGTGCGGCGCGGACGGCTACCTGCTCGCCGGTCCGGCCACCGCTCCCGGGAGTGTCGCGGGTCCGGCCGTGCTCGTGGCGGACCTCGACCCGGTGGCGGCCCGGGACAAGGCGGTCGGCCCCCGCAACCATGCGGTCCACGACCGGCGGCCGGAGCTGTACTGACGTCGTTCCGGTCCAGCGCCCACGTGGTGGGACTTCTCAGCGTGGCATTCACCGCGCCGATGGTGGCGGCGGGGCGGGCGGTGGAGACCCGCCGCGACGGCGGTCTCGTCGACGAACCGTGGGCCGAGCGGTTCGTCGACGCCGCCGGGAAACCGGAGCAGCCCTGGCCGCACCACCCGCGGCGACGACGTCGACGCCTTCTGGTCGCTGATGCCCACCTACCACGGCGTTCGCTCGCGCTAATTCGACACGGCGCTCGCTGCGGCGGCGGAGCGCGGGATCGACCAGGTCGTGCTGCTCGCGGCCGGCCTCGACCCCCGCGCCGTCCGGCTGTCCTGGGCCGCCGGCGCCACCGTCTACGAGGTGGACCTCGCCGCGGTCCTCGCGTTCGAGGACGGGTGCCGGTCGAGCACGGCGCGGCACCGACCTGTGACCGCCGTGTGGTGGGCGTCGGCCGGAAGCGGCTGACGGATCGCGCGGTTCGAGGCGGAACGCCCGATATCGTCGGTGCTCGCCGGTACA
Source organism: Pseudonocardia sp. 73-21 (assembly GCF_001899645.1). Classification (GTDB taxonomy): domain Bacteria; phylum Actinomycetota; class Actinomycetes; order Mycobacteriales; family Pseudonocardiaceae; genus Pseudonocardia. The sequence goes on from NZ_MKVV01000057.1 coordinate 117,624, forward strand.
CTTTCGAACATGCGAGCGACACGGGAACGAGCAGGTGAGGCAGTCGACGACGTCACCGCCGCGCTGCTCGCCGGGCTCGCCGCTCTGACCGCACATGCCACTTCACCCGCCCCGGGGAGCAGCACGACGCGGATCGATCGGATCGCCGTTCTCGAACAGATCCGGTCCGCGCTCGCCGCCGCCCAGCACGCCGAGATGGTCGCCTTCGGCCGCCAGCAGGTGGAGGAGCAGATCGCGCTGGTCGAGGCCGACCGCCTGGATCCTGTGGCGCTGGGGCGGGGGATCGCCGACCAGATCGCGTTCGCCTGCAAGGTGTCGCCGTTCCACGGATCACGCCGGCTCGGGATCGCCCGAGCCCTGGACCGCGACCTGCCCGCAGTCGGTGCCCTGCTCGCCGCAGGGCGGATCAGCGAACAGATCGCCGAGATCGTCGTGTCGCAGACCTCCCACCTCGATCCCGCGAAGCGGCGGCTGGTGGACAAGCAGCTCGCCGCAACCGGGCTGGAGAACCTGTCACTACGGCGGGCCGAGAGTCTGGTCAAGCGATGCGCCTACGACGCCGACCGGGCCGGGTACGTCGCCCGTGGTCGTACCGCGCGGAAGGACCGCCGGGTCGGGTTGCGGCCGGCCCCGGACACGATGAGCGTGCTGTCGGGGTTCCTGCCCGTCGAGCAGGGCGTCGCCTGTCTCGCCGTGTTGGGCGCGCACGCCGACACCGTCCTCGCCGCCGGGGACAGCCGTACGCGGGATCAGGTCATGGCCGACACCCTGATCGAACGGATCACCGGTCAGGCCACCGCCGCGGATGTGAACGTCGAGGTCGGCATCGTGATGCCCCTCGAATCGCTGCTCGACCCCGACGACGGCGGCAGTGCGGAGATCGTCGGGCACGGCCCCGTCCCGGCCGCCATCGCCCACGATCTGCTGGCCTCCACCGAGGGCAAGCTCTGGTGGCGGCGGCTGTTCACCGCCCCCGCAGGCGGGTCACTCGTGGGCTGCGACCCGCGCCGACGCCGGTTCGACGGCGTCCTGGCCCACCTGATCACCGTTCGGGACGGCGGACGGTGCCGCGATCCGTTCTGCGACGCCCCGATCCGGCATCTCGACCACATCGACCGCCGCCGAGCGGGCGGCCCGACCAGCTTCGTCAACGGACGCGGGACCTGCGCCCGCGGGAACTACGTGCGGGAGATGCCCGGCTGGCGGGTCGAGGTCATCGACGACGGGCTCGGGGAACGACCACACACCGTGCGCACCACCACCCCGACCGGCCACACCTACGACAGCTCCGCCGGACCGGCGCCGTAGAGCCTTGTGCCAACCACGGGGTCAGGCCCCCGACAGACTGGACTGCCGTCGAGGCAAGGGCCCGGCCCTGCGCGCCCCATGCCGAACGCCCTGCTGTCGTGGCGGTGGGTGCCTCGGAGCAGGTCAGTCGCTGTCATGAGCGGTGTTGTCGATCGAGTGTCGGGCGAGGTCGGTGTCGCCGTCGATGCTGATGCCGGTGGCGTCGCGGTCGGCGAGTGGGAGCCGGCGGGTCAGCAGCAGTGATGCGGCGGGTCCCGGTCAGCCGTCACATCGGCCGGACCCGCTCCTCGGGCAGCTGTGTGGGGTCGGTGATGCGCCGGCCTACGTGGCCGACCCGGTCGGGTGACGGTCCGCTTCGGGGCAGTCGGCACGGCGGCGTCCGGGCCGGCCGCGACGGCTGCTTCGGCCAGACGCCGCGTGTGGTCGCCGATCGCTCGCCGGGCGACATCGGTGTTCAGCTTGGGGCGTCGGAGGTCCTTCCGTCGGTTCCTTCTGCCATGACTGACCCGACGTGCCGGCCGAACTCGTCGGCGACCTCCTTCAGCTCTGGGCGTCCAGTACGCAGAACTCGTTGCCGGAGGGGTCGAGAAACAGGAGCCACGGGTGCTCCGGCGGGTTGGCGAGGTGGGTGGCTCCGAGGCCCACGATGCGCTCGACGACGTCGTCGTCCCCGGGGTTCCGGCGCACGTCGAGGTGCAGGCGGCTCTTGCGGTTCTTGGGCTCGGCCTCCCGGCGCAGCTCGAGTCGTGGGCCGACCCCGGTGGGATGGCGGAGCGTGGCGTTCCCCTCCGGTATCCAGCCGGTGACCGACGACCAGAAGGCGGCGTCCCGGTCCGGATCGGCGCTGTCGAGCCGCAGGGCGGCGATCGGCCCGGTCCCGCTGTGCTCGACCACGCGGAAGGCGTTGCCTTCCGGATCGGTGTCGTCGACCAGGTCGGGGCCACCGGCGAGATCGAGACGGAGCCGGGCCGGTGGGGCCGCCGGCGCGGTCACGCGCGGGAAGCACAGGTCGAGGAAGACGTCGTCGGAGAGCTGCAGCCGCGCCTCGACGAGGTCCGGCTCGTCCGTGATCACCTCCGCACCGAGCGCGGCGGCCCAGAACCCGCCGAGCCGGTGGGGGTCGCGGGCGTCCCACACGACGTTCTCGAGCCGCATGCCCGTCATCGCCTCGCGTCCTTCCAGCTGTCGACGACCGTCCGGACCAGGTCGTCGGTCACGCCGGCCGTGGTGTCGACGTGCAGGTCGTAGGGACCGTGCTCCCCCTCGCCGGGCGTGCGGTCGCCGCGGGCGGCCTCCCGGCGGTCGATCTCCGCGAGGTCGCAGTGGACCGCCACCCAGAACACGTCGAACCCGCTGAGCAGCTCGTCGAGCTGGGCCCGCCACCCGGCGAACTCGACGACGTGCTCGACGATCAGGTCGTTGCCGGCGGCGGCCATGGCGGGGATGCACCGGTGGAAGCCGTCGAAGAAGCGTGGCCGCATCTGCCCGACCCACGGATGAGGCCCCTCCGTGTCGCGACGCCCCGGAAGGCTTCTCGCCTCGATCAGCAGGTCCCCGCTGAGCAGCAGGAACGGGATGTCCAGTGTGTCCTGGAGACGCCGGGCCAGGGTGGACTTCCCGGAGCTCGACGCCCCGTTGAGCAGGATCACCCGGCCGGACGACGGAGTTCTCACCCGCCCAGTGTCTCAGCCGGTGACGCTGGGCAGCCCGTTCTCCAGGTGGCCGGCGAACCGCCGCACCCAGGACGGGTGCCCGGCCCGGGTGGCGGTGATGTCGTACCAGCCGTGGTCGTGGTCGAACGGCTGGTAGGTGTGGGTGCGCGTGGCGCCCGCCGGCACGGTCAGGGTTCCGCCGGTGAGCGTCAGCGTGGCCGACGCCGTCCCGGTGTTGGTGGCGCTCAACCGGAGCACGGGACGGCTCCGGGGGCCGGTGACCGTGACGGCCACCTCCACCCCGGCGCCCGACGCGTCGCCCGCCGCGGTGCGCAGGAACCCGTTGGGGCCGTGGACGGTCACGTCGTAGGCGCCGGGGACGAGCGGGACGGTCGCCGTGGTGGTACCGCCGGGCGCGACGTCGACGTGCTGGGGCGCACCGGTGCCCGGGTACACGGCGAGCTGCAGCGCGGCGCTCCCGTGGTTGGCCGCCGCCACGGTGACCTGCGCGCCGACCGTCAGGTTCGCCTCCGGCTGGTAGGGCAGCGGCCGGGCGGGCGCGGTGCCCGGATCCTGCACGGGCGCCACCTGGGTGGCGGGCGGCGTCGACGCGGGAAGCGTCTTCTGGGTGCGGTCGGCCTCGGCCCGCAGCGCGGCGGTGTCGGGCAGCACCGGGACCGACGTCACCCGGTGGGAGAAGTCGAAGCAGCTGGTCAGGTCGCCGCACAGCGCGCGGCGCCAGGCCGAGATGTTGGTCTCCCGGATGCCGGTCCAGGTCTCGAGGAACCGCAGCACCGAGGTGTGGTCGGCCACCTGCGAGTTCACGAACCCGCCGCGGCTCCACGGCGACACCACCGTCATCGGCACGCGCGGGCCGAGCCCGACCGGCACCAGCGGTCCCGACGCGGGCGGCAGGCCGCGGAACGCCGGCTGCACCGCGGGCAGGTACTCCTGCGGCGTCCCGGGCGGCGGCACCGGCGGCGGCACGTGGTCGTAGAAGCCGTCGTTCTCGTCGTAGTTGAGGAACACGACGGTGGAGTCCCGCAGCTCCTGGTTGCCCCAGATGCCGTTCAGGACGGCCTGGACGTACGCCGCGCCGTCGACGGGACGGCCCGCGGGGTGCTCGGAGTACAGGTACGGCGCCACCACCCAGGACACGGTGGGCAGCGAGCCGGTGGCGCAGTCGCCGAGGAACTGCGCCAGCACGTGGTCGATGTTCCTGCCCTGCCCGGAGTCGGGCTTCCAGGCGGTGCGCAGGCTCGCGCGGTCGGCGAGCCGGCGGACCTTCGGGTCCGTGGACGCCAGCGCGTCGTGGTAGGCCTGGAACAGCCACAGCGGGTTGTCGCCGTAGTCGCCGACGTAGCCGTGGGCACCGTCGTCGCCGACCTCGTCGTCGGCGTACACCTGCCAGCGGACGCCGGCCTTCTCGAGTCGTTCCGGGTAGGTGGTCCAGGTGAAGACGGGCACGTAGTCGACCGGGTTGTCGGTGGCCGGGCCGCCCGCCCTGCCGTCGGGGTCGATCGTGCCGGTCCAGTGGAACAGCCGGTTGGGCGTGGTCGCGCCCTGGATCGAGCAGAAGTAGTGGTCGCAGATGGTGAACGCCGACGCCAGCGCCCGCTGGAACGGGATGTCGGAGGCGGTGAAGTAGCCCATCGTGGCCTCGGACTTGGCGGCGACCCACCGGTCGTTGCGCCCGCCGTTGATCGCGAGGTGGGTGGTGTCCCAGTCGTGCGGGAGGTCGGAGAGGTCCTGCCCGTCGACCTTGGTGGTGTCGACGTGGAACGGGAGGAGGTGGCCGCGGGCCGGGTCGACCTGCTGGAAGACCCCGCGCAGCGCGGCCCGGTCACCGAATCCGCGGACGCCCGCCATCGTGCCGAAGTAGTGGTCGAACGAGCGGTTCTCCTGCATGAGGATCACGACGTGCTCGACGTCGTCGAGGTGGCCGGCGGTGGGCGCACCGGCCCAGGCCTCCTCGATGCCGAGCAGGGGTGCGGCTGCGGCGGCGCCGAGCACACCTCCGAGGAACCGGCGGCGGGCGAGGTCGCTCATGATCACCGATTGTGTGCGGCCCACCCGGCCGGATGAGTGTCGTCCCGGTGAACCGTTGCTGAGCGTTCGGGATCAGCTGTTGTAGTGCCGCAGCGTCGGCCACAGCTGCGACCACGGCGCCATCGGCTCCCGGCAGACCCAGATCGTGCCGCCCTGCTCCTCGTTGTCCACCCCGACGCCGTTGTCGACGGTGCCGGCCGGGCGGACGTCACGGAACAGGGCGTCGAGCTTCGCGCGGTCCTGCACGCCGATCGTGATCAGCGTGGTGGTGCCCTCGGGCGGGCCGCCCCACGTCCAGTAGCTGTTGTGGGCGCTGACCGGCTGCCCGAGGCCGTAGGGCGCGCCGAGCAGCTCGATCGCCCCGGCCTCGCCGTAGTTGGCCGTGAACACCACGGGCTTCTCCCCGGCGGGCAGCGTGTCGCGGACGGCGGCGACCTGTTCGACGAGCTCGGGCCAGCCGATCGAGTCCGCCAGCACGGGGTTGATCGACGTGAAGGGCAGGTAGCGCTGCACCGTCACCGGCAGTACGGGCAGTGCACCGGGCAGGATGATCACCGCGGCGACGACGGCCGCGACGGGGCTCCACCGGAACCGCTGCGCCGCCACGGCACCCGCGGCGAACAGCGGCACGTACATCGGCAGCAGGTAGTACGAGCGGCCGCCGACCACGGCGAGCAGCACCAGCAGCACCACGTACATCCAGGCCAGCGGGCGGAACGTGCCCGAGCGCCACAGCCACCACAGCCCGGCAACCCACACGGGCGCGAGCAGCGGGTTCATCGTCAGGACCTGCATGGGCAGGAACAGCAGCGTGGAGGTGAGCCCGCCCTGGTCCTCGCTGATCGTGCCGGCGACCTGGAACATCGGCCAGCCGTTGACGGCCTGCCAGACCAGGTTGGGCGCGACGATCAGCACCGCGAGCAGGCCGCCGGCGTACGGCCACGGGGAGCGCAGCCAGCTCCTGCGCGTCGGGCTCAGCAGGACCGCCACCACCAGCGCGACCGCCAGCAGCACCAGCGTGTCCTTGTTCCACAGCCCGAGCCCCGCGACGGCGCCGAAGCCGAGCCACCAGCGCGGGTCCGCGCCGCCCAGCAGCTTCACCAGGACGAACAGGCAGCCGGCCCAGGCGAGCTGGTCGAAGGCGGTGGGGCCGTAGAGGTGGAACAGCGACAACCCGATCGTCGAGGTGCCCGCGCAGATGCCGGCCGTCAGCTGGGCGGTGGTGCGGCCGCCGAAGGCGTGGGCCAGCAGTGCGGCGATCACGACGACGCCGGCCCCGGCGAGCGCGGGCCACAGCCGCAGGCCCACCACCGAGTCGCCGAACAGCATCCGCGACAACCATCCGACGGCCGGGGTGAACGGCTGCTCGCTGACGAACCCCCAGGCCAGCCGCTTCGACTCGGCCAGGAAGTAGAGCTCGTCGCGGTGGTAGCCGTAACCGGCGGCGAACGCGAGGTGCAGGGCCACGGTGGCCGCGGCGATCGCGAGGACGGGGCCGCGGCGCCAGGTCTCGGTGGGGCGCAGGGTGGTGGTGGTCATGACCGGAATCGTCGCTCCGGAGGGGGGCGCGCCACCTCCTCCTGCGGGCGAGACCTGACCTCACCCCACGGGGGGAACGGCCCCGCAGTCGTAGGCCAGCACGATGGCCGCCGCGCGGTCGCGGGCGCCCAGCTTGGTGAAGATCCCGCGCACGTGCGTCTTCACCGTGGCCTCGCTGACGTGCAGCGATGCCGCGATCTCTGGGTTGGTGGCGCCGCGGGCCATCCGGACCAGCACGTCGCGCTCGCGGTCGGTGAGCGCGTCGAGAAGCCCCGCGTCGCGGCGGGCCGGGGCCGCCCGGCGGTAGGCCGACAGCACGCGGGGTGCCACGGCCGGGTCGAACCACGCGCCGCCGCCGGCCACCGCGCGGGCCGCGGCGAGGAGGTCGGCCGCGCTCGCGTCCTTGAGCACGAACCCCGACGCGCCCGCGTCGATGGCGCCCCAGAGCACGTCGTCGTCGTCGAAGGTGGTGAGCACGAGGACGGGCGGGGCGTCGGCCGTGGCCCGGACGGCGCGGGTGGCGTCGATGCCGTTCATGCGCGGCATCCGCACGTCGGTCAGCACGAGGTCGACGACCAGCGCGGGCAGCCCGGCCACGAGCTCGGCGCCGTCGGCGAACTCCGCCACCACCGCGAACCCGTCCTCGGGATCGAGGATGCGCGCCAGGCCGGCGCGCACGAGGGCCTGGTCGTCGACGATCACGGTCCTGATCACGTGGCCCCCCGCGCGGGGATCCGCCCGCGCACGCGCCAGCCGTGCGGGGTCGGGGCGGCCGTCAGCTCCCCGCCCGCCAGCTCCGCCCGTTCGCGCATCCCGACGAGACCGTAGCGCGGGCGGTCGTCGTCGGCGCGGGGCGTGACCGGGCCGGAGCTGGTCACGTCGAACGCGACGTCGTCGGGCCCGATCGTCACGGCCACGGCCGTGTCGGCCCGGGGTGCGTGCCGGAGGGCGTTGGTGAGCGACTCCTGCACGATCCGGTGCACGGCCAGCGCCTGCCCGTCGTCGACCGCAGCGGGGTCGCCGGTGATCGTGTGCCGCACCGCCAGACCCTGCTCCCGCACGTCGCGGACCAGATCGGCGAGGCCGTCGAGCCCCGGCGCCGGTGCGGCCTCGGACGCGTTGCGCAGCAGCGACATCGTCCGGCGCAGCTCGGCCATGCTCGCCCGCCCCGCCGTCTCGGCCGCGGCCAGCGCCTCGTCGGCGGCGTCGGGGTTGCGGCGCAGCACGTGCCGGGCGCCGGTGATCTGTAGCAGGACGGCGGCGAGGCCGTGGCCGACGAGGTCGTGGACGTCGCGGGCGATCCGCTGCCGCTCCTCCGTGACGACGCGCGCGGCCAGCTCCCGCTGCGCCGCCTCCAGCCGGGCGAGCAGCTCGAACTGCCGCCGGACGAGCCGGCCGAGCACCCAGGGGAAGACGATGCCGAGCACCCAGATCCAGTAGCTGAAGCTCTCCTGCGGCGGCATGAGCAGCCGGGCGACCAGGGGCGAGGCCGCTCCGAGCACCCCCACCGCCACCGCGACCGGCGTCGACCGCTCGAACCATGCCACCCCCGTGGCCAGCATCGACACCAGGAACAGCGCGGGCTCGAACTGCCCCGACCGCGCCGCCGCCACGACGGGCACGACCACACCCACCGCCACGACGGCGGACGGCAGCCGCGGCAGGGCCACCCACAGCCCGATGACCACCACCGCGAGCGCGACCAGGGCGAGGCCCGCGGCCGAACCCGGGTCGGAGACGGCGGCGAGCACCCCGATCAGGACGGCGAGCACGGCCACCCCGGCCCGCACGCCGGGCGACGGGTCAGCGGTCACCACGGCAGTCTGGGGGGTCAGTAGTGGATCGCGCCACGGCTGCCGCCGCCCGTCGCCACCGCGTCGCCGGTGATCGACACGCTGCGGGGCGAGCAGAGGAAGACCACGACGTCGGCCACCTCCTGCGCCGTGACGACGTGGTTGATGCTCGTGCCCGCGGCGAAGCGGGCCTCGACCGCCTCGGGCGTGCCGCCCTCCTGCTCCGCGAGCGCGGCGAACACGGCGGGGGAGCGCTCGGTGATCACCAGGCCGGGGTGCACGACCGTCACGTTCACCCCCGACGGGCCGAGCTCGTCGGCGAGGTTCTTGGTGAGCGCGGCGACGGCCACGTTGCGGATCGACCCGACGATCGACGTGGCCAGGCGCGCGTTGAGGCCGCTGATGTTGACGATCCGGCCCCAGCCCTGTGCCGTCATGTGCGGGGCGACGGCGCGGCAGCAGCGCAGGTAGCCCAGCACCTTCGTCTCGAGGTGGGCGCGCAGCTCGTCGTCGGTGAGGTCGGCGAGCGCCGGGGCCGGTCCGCCGCCGGGCTTCGCGGCGCCGTTGACGAGGATGTCGACGCCCCCGAACCCGGCGACGACGTGCTCGACCATCGCGCGCACCGCGGCGTCGTCGGTGGTGTCGGCGACGACGGGGATCGCACCGCCACCCACCTGCTCCGCTGCCGCGGTGAGCGCCGCGAGGTCCCGCCCGACGAGCGCGACCCGCACGCCCTCGGCGGCGAGGGTGGTGGCGACGGCGAGCCCGATGCCCCGCGCCGCCCCGGTGACGACGGCGCGCTTGCCACCCAACTGGAGATCCATGACGTCCAGCCTAGGCGCGGCGCACCGGGGTGGTCCTGGCTCTAGGCTCCGCGCGGTGCGGAACCCGATCCGATGAGCGAGCCTGCGAGCCAATCACCGGTGCGGCGCGACCAGGTCCGGATCACCCCCGTGGACGGGCGCGCCTGGGTCAGCCGCAGGTCTACCGCCCGATGTTCGGTTCCTACGGCCTGGCGCCGGCGTCGCTCGGGGTGGCGTTCGTGAGCCAGGCGGGCATCGACTCGGGCCTGGCCGAACGCCTGAGGATCCGGCGGCGCCTGAGCGCGGTGCGCAACGCGCGGAACCTGACGAAGGCGGATCTGGTGCTGAACACGGCTTCGCCGCAGGTCCGGGTGGCGCCGGACAGCCTGGAGGTGGAGATCGACGGACGAGCGGTGGATCTCCCGCCAGCAGAGGTCCTGCCACTCACGAACCGCTACTTCCTCTGACGACGGATCAGCGCGGGGGGCGGCCCGGCGACGCGTTGAGGTCCGCCAGGAACTCCGCGATCACCCGCAGTTCCTCCGCGCTCCTGCTCGCCATCACGGCCATGGTGTGCTCGCCGTGCGCCGCGTACTCCTGCGTCAGCTTCGCCATGCCCTCGGGCACCGGGGTGACCAGGACCTTGCGGCGGTCGCCCGCGTCGCGGACCCGGTGGACGAAGCCACCCTTCTCCAGCCGGTCGATCACGCCCGTGACCGTGCCGGTGGTCAGGCCCGTCTGCTCGGCGAGCTGGCCGGGGGTCAGCGGCCCGTTGAGGTTCAGGAGGCTCACGAACTGCAGGTCGCTCGCGCCCATCCCCACCCTCTGCGCGACGGCGGTGTTGTGCACGACCACGCCCGCGATGAAGCGCAGCACCGACTCCATGATCTCGCCACGCAGATCGTCCCCGTCGGGCATCGGACCTCCTTGACATTATCTCGTGATGCCAAGACACTCGGTTCAACGAGATACTTGCTCGTGCGAGTGAGTCTACCGAGGAGGAGACGTGACGACAGCACTGGTGATCGGGGCGGGGATCGCGGGGCCGGTCGCGGCCATGGCCCTGCAGAAGGCCGGCATCCACGCCCGGATGTTCGAGGGCCACCCGACCGGGGCCGACGAGGTCGGTTCCTGGCTCACGTTGCAGGCCAACGGGATCGACGCGCTGGCCGCCGTGGACGCCCAGCACGTCGTCACCGGGGTGGGGTTCCCGCAGCCGTCGATGCGCTTCTTCAGCGGCACGGGGAAGGCGCTGGGCCGGATGTCGAACGGGGTGCCGCTGGCCGACGGCACGCCGACGCAGATGATGCCCCGGGCCGAGCTCTACCGCGTCCTGCGCGACGAGGCCGTGGCCCGCGGCGCGTCGATCAGCTACGGGAGGCAGCTGGTGGACGCCACCACCACGGGGACGCGGGTGACGGCCGCGTTCGCCGACGGCGGCACCGCGGAGGGCGACCTCCTCATCGGCTGCGACGGCATCCGCTCGCGGGTGCGGCAGATCATCGACCCGGCCGCCCCCGCCGCGCGCTACGTCCCGGTGCTCAACATCGGTGGTGTCGTGTCGGGCGTGCCGGTGAACGCCCCGGTGGGGGAGTTCCAGATGGTGTTCGGGAAGCGCTGCTTCTGGGCCTACGTCGCCGTTCCCGACGGCCGGGTCGCCTGGTTCGCCAACCCGCCCCGTGCCGACGAGCCCACCGGGGCCGAGCTCGCCGCGATGACCGACGCCGACTGGCGCACCTGGCTCCTCGACCTGACCGCCGCCGACGACCGCGGCCCCTTCCCGGAGATCATCCGCGCGGCACCGGGTCCGCTGGTCGGCTGGGCCACCTACGACATGCCGACCGTGCCCACCTGGCACCGCGACAACATGGTCATCATCGGTGACGCGGCCCACGCCACGTCACCGGCGGCGGGCCAGGGTGCGGCGATGGCGCTGGAGGATGCGGTGCTGCTGCCGCGTTTCCTGCGCGACGCGCCGGACGTCGCCACCGCGTTCCGGCTGTTCGAGGAGCTGCGCCGCGACCGCGTGGAGAAGATCGTCCAGTACGGGGCGCGGTCGAGCCACAGCAAGGCCGCGGGACCGGTCGGGCGCATCATCCGCGACGCCGCCATGCCGCTGTTCATGCGGATGGCGGCGAAGCAGAACACCCGGTGGCTGCACTCCCACCACATCGACTGGGACGAGCCGGCGCTGATCAGGCGTTGAGGGTCTCCGCGATCACCGCGTCGATGGCCTCCTGGTCCTCGGGGCGCAGGCAGAACATGCCGAAGTGGCCCATCGGGGTCTCGATCTCCCGGTACCGCCCGTCGGGGATCCGCTCCGCGTCGGCCCGGCAGTCCTCCGGCGGGAAGAACAGGTCCTCGGAGAAGGGGACGACGAAGAACTTCGCGGTAATGGCCCCCAGCGAGTCGGCGACGTCGCCCGAACGCCACTTCCGGTTCTGCGTCAGCAGGTTGTTGGGGTCCATCGGGGCGAAGTAGCCGCGGATGAAGCCCTGCCGGAAATCGTCGGCGGAGACGAAGCCCAGGCCGCGCCACAGCTCGTCGCGCCAGAACGCCGACGACAGCCCCATCAACGAGAACGAGACGGCGAGCCGGCGCAGACCGACGTGCACCTGCGCCGAGTCGTCGTAGAAGCCGCCCTTGAACTCGGGATCGGAGGTCAGCAGCTCGGTGTGGGTGTCGATGAAGATCTGGTTGTGCACGGGCGTGCGCGCGGTGCCGGCGAAGGCGGCGGCGCGGGGCACCATGTCCGGGTACTGCACGGCCCAGCCGTAGGTCTGCTGCGCGCCCATCGACCAGCCCATCACGGCGTGCAGCCTCTCGATGCCGAAGTGCTCGGTGACGAGCCTGTGCTGCGCGGTGACGTCGTCGGCGATCGCGATCGGCGGGAACTGGCCGCGGTCGAACGGCGGTGGGGTGTTGGAGGGGCTGGAGGAGAAGCCGCCGCCGAACTGGCCCGGGAAGATCACGAAGTACGTCGCGGGATCGAGCGGGCGGCCCTCGCCCACGAAGGTCTCCATCGACGCCGACGTCCCGCTGAACATGTGCGGGAACAGCACCGCGTTGTCCTTCGCGGCGTTGAGTGTGCCGAGCGTCTTGTAGGCCAGCCGGGCGTTCGGCAGCGTGTAGCCCGTCGTCAGCGGGAACCCGCCGAGGTCGAAGTACTCGTGCTTGCCGTGAACGTCGTCGGAGTAGTAGCCGGACATCGTCGTCCTCCTCGTGCGCGGAGCGCCACTACCGGGCGGGGTCGACGGCCACCGGTTCCCGGTGGGCCTCGTGGTGGTTGGCGTTCTTCGGCGTGGCCAGTACCGCCTTCGTCTTCTCGTCCAGCGCCGCGTCGGAGAGGGCGCCGTTGCCCGCGAGAACGGTCTCCAGCGCCTCCAGCCAGTGCTCGTAGTACGACCACGGCTCGGCGCCGTCACCGTCCTCCCACTTCTTGATCGAGTCGATCAGCGAGAGCTGGAACTCCGACCACTCGTACTGACCGTTGTGGTAGGCCGCCACGGCCATCGCGAACGCGCGGACCTCCCACGGCTCGTTGAACGCCCGCTGCTCGCCCGGGCCGACGAGCGACTCGACGCGGCGCCGGGCGTCGCCCAGCTCGGTGGCGTCCTGCCGGAACGCCATCAGGCGGCCTTCACCGGGCCGACGCCGATCATCGAGTCGCGCGTGACGAGCGCGGCGAGCGCCTTCTCGTCCAGTCCCTCGGTGCCGGCGGGGCGCTGGGGCAGCACCCAGTAGCGCATCTCCGACGAGGAGTCCCAGACGCGGACCTCGACCGAGTCGGGCACGTCGAAGCCGAAGTCCTCGCGCAGCACCTTGCGCGGCTCGCGGACGATGCGCGAGCGGAACTCCGGGCCCTTGTACCAGTTCGGGGGCAGCCCGAGCACCGGCCACGGGTAGCACGAGCACAGGGTGCAGGTGATGACGTTGTGCACGGTGTCGGTGTTCTCGACCACCACCATGTCCTCGCCCTGCAGGCCGCCGATGCCCAGCTCGGCGCACGCGTCGGTGGCGTTGGCGACGAGGCGGGCCTTGAACTCCGGGTCGGCCCACGCCTTGGCGACCACGGACGCGCCCAGCTGCGGGCCGACCTCGTTCTCGTAGATCTCGACGAGCCGGTCGATCGCCGTGGTCGTCATGATCCCCTTCTCGATCATGATGGCCTCGAGGGCCTTGACGCGGGCCGCGATCTCCTCGGGGGTGCGGACGATGGAGGAACTCATGTCAGGCTGCCTTCTCGGAGGTGGTGGCGGGGACGATGTAGGGCTCCCAGACGTCGAAGTAGACGACGCCGTTGGGCTCGGCGGCTTCGGAGCCCCAGAGCTCCTCGTTCGTGAACTTGACCGTGTAGACGTGCTCGGGGGCGTCGTCACCGCCGTTGCCGGCGCTGTCGGGGTAGATCATCGTGCCGTGGGCCATCTCGACGACGCCGGTCTTGCCGCGGATGTAGCGGGCCTTGCGGGTGTGGCCGTGCGGGCTGTCGTCGACGACGGTGACGAGGTCGCCGACGGCGAACTTCGCGACCTTGTCCGACGGGCGGCCGGCGGGCGCGCCCGACTTGACCACGCCGTCGACGAACGCCAGCAGGTCGGGGTCCTCGCGCTCGGGCATCGGGGCGTCGGGGTTCTCGAGGAAGAACTGCATCCGCTTGTCGATCTCGGCCTCGTCGAGCACACCCTTGGCGACGCCGTAGTGCTCGACGGCGTGGGCCCAGTGGTCGTAGTAGGGGGAGAGCAGGTAGGCCGCGGGGTGCATCTGCTCGATGCCGTAGCGGAAGGCGTCGACACCGAAGAACCCGGCGCGGAAGCACATCGAGAACATCGCGAAGGCGGCCTTCTCCCACTCCTCGTGGTAGACGGGCTCGGACTCGGGTACGGGGACCGGTCCCAGTCCGTCGGTGCCGCCCAGGTCGTGCACGCCGTTCATGCCTGGCTCCCTGCGGTGGATGCAACAGAAGGCGTCGGGAAGCCCCCGACCGCCTGCTCGAACGTGTGCGCCACGCGCAGCACGGTCGCGTCGTCGAACTGCTTACCGATGATCATCATTCCGGTCGGGAGACCGTTCACCAGGCCGGCGGGCACCGAGCAGGCCGGGTGACCGGTGACGTCCGTGACACAGGTGTTGGTGATCATCTCGAGCGCGCGCGGGATGGTCTCCTCGCGCGGCGCGTCGGGCTTGGGGATGAGCGTGGCCTGCAGCGGCAGCGTCGGCATCACCAGCACGTCGAACCGCGACAGCGCCTCGTCGTAGGCCTTGCGCAGCTCGATGGCCAGGTTCTGCGCCATCGCGTAGTGCTTGCCCCGGTAGCGGTTGATCGCGGCGCCGCCGGTGAGCAGCACCAGCTTGACCGTCTCGGAGAACTGGCTGCCGTCGGAACGCCACTTGTTGCCGTAGTACTCGATGATCTCGGGGTCGTAGAGGCCCTTCCAGTTCATCCCGTAGCCGTTGAGGTCGACCATCTGCACGGCCGGCCCCTCGACGGCGATGACGTCCCAGATCTTGGCGCCGTGCAGGTGCCAGGGGACGGAGATCTCCTCGGCGGTGAGCCCGGCGCCGGTCAGGGTGTCGACGGCGGCGCGCACGGCGTCGTTGACGCCCTGCTCGGCGTTGGCCTGCGCGAAGCCCTCGCTGACGACGCCGATCCGCAGCCCCTCGGCGCCGCGCGCGAGCGCAGCGACGTAGTCGTCGGGCACCAGGTCGCGCGGCTGGCGGGGGTCGAGGCCGTCCGGCCCGGCGATCACGTTGAGGACCTTCGCGGCGTCGGCGACCGTGCGGGTGATCGGGCCGAGGTGGTCGATGGTGGCCTCGATCGGGAACGCGCCGGTGTAGGGCACGAGGCCCCAGGTGGGCTTGTGCCCGACGGTGCCGGTGTACGCGCTCGGGATGCGGACCGATCCGCCCTGGTCGCCACCGGTGGCGACGTCGACGATGCCGGCCATCACCAGCGCCGCGCTGCCCGAGGACGACCCGCCCGCGCTGCGCGTCTCGTCCCAGGGGTTGCGGACGGCGCCGGTGCGGGAGGTGTGCGAGCCGCCGGAGAAGCAGAGGTCCTCGCAGACGGCCTTGCCGGCGATGGTGGCGCCGGCGGCGAGCATGCGGGAGACGACCGTGGCGTCGCGCAGGGGCGTGTAGCCCTCGATGGTGGTGGAGCCGTTCATCATCGGGACACCGGCCACGGCGGTGTTGTCCTTGACCGCCACGGTCATCCCGGCGAGCGGGCCGTCCTCGGCCCCGGCGATCGAGGTGGTGACGTACCAGGCGTTGAACGGGTTGTCGGCGTCCTCGGGGCGGGTCCAGGCGCGCTCCGGCATGGTGGGTGCGGTCGCGGCGTAGAGCTCCTCGACGGCGTCCCACGAGCCGAGCAGACCGTGCACCATCGGGCTGAACGACGCGATGGCGTCGGCGTCGAGATCGAGTCCGTAGTGCGCGGCCACGGCGCTCAGAGCGGCAGCGTCCGGTGGGTCGACAGGCATGGAAGCTCCTCGCATCGGGTGGCGAGAACCTTATGGACTGCGCAGGTATCGAGTCAATGCGCGATGGCGCGTTGACATGTTGTTCACCTACCGTGGATACGCAGAGTGACCGCGAGCTCAGACGGCCCGGGCGTCCGTTGCGTCGGTGACCGTCGACTCCGCGGCGAGCTTGGCGGCGTCGAGCGAGCCCTGGAACAGCTCCTGCAGCAGCCTGATCACGTCCTGGCCGGGCCCGTCCGTGTCGACGGAGTAGTAGCGGAATCGGCCGGTGCGACGCTCGGTGATGAGGCCCGCGATGCGCAGGACGCGGAGGTGGCTGGACACGGCGGTGCGCCCGACCCGCTGGATCGCGCTCGACAGCTCACCGGCGCTGCACTCCTCGCGGGCGGCCAGCACCCCGAGGATCTCGCGGCGGACCGGGTCCGCCAGCGCGTCGAATGCCAGGTCGGCAGCCACGTTCGAATGCCCCTTCCACCCCGTGCCGACGGGTCATCGACCGTCGACATGTGCTACCGAGGGTAGCTGATGTGCACGAAGTTCCTGTAGACCGACCACGCGCAGCAGGTCCAGGGCCTGGGCCGCGGGTGTGTCCGGGGCCGCCGAGTACACGAGCAGGACCTGGTCGTCGGCGTGCACGAGCAGGGTGTCGCAGTCCAGCTCGATCGGGCCGAGCTGGGGATGGCGCAGCGTCTTGTGGTCGCTGTGGCGTTCGTCGAGGTCGCGGAGATCCCAGAGCCGCGCGAAGTCGGCGCTGTCGGCCCGCAGCTCACGGACGAGCGCGGCGAGGCCCGGATCGTCGGGGTAGCGGGCCGCCGAGCGGCGGAGGTCGGAGACCAGGGCCCGGTCGAGCCGCTCGCGCTCGGCCGGGTCGCCGCCCATCCGGCGGTCGCCGGTGAACCCCAGCCGGGCCATGTTGCGGCGGGCCAGGGGGATCGCGGACAGGTCGCCGAGCAGGGCCGCGCCCATCGGGTTCCATGCGAGCACGTCGGTCTTCGCGTCCAGCAGGACCGCCGGCAGGTCGGTGAACCGGTCCATCAGGCGCAGCACGCTCGGTCGCACCGTGCTGCGGATCCGGCCCGGCCGGGGCGGCGAACCACCGGCGAGATGGAACAGGTGGTCGCGCTCGGCGTCGTTGACGCGCAGGGCGCGGGCCAGCGCCGTCAGCACCGCGTCGGAGGGGTGGGGGCCACGACCCTGTTCGAGGCGGGTCAGGTAGTCGACGGACACACCGGCGAGCGCGGCCACCTCCTCGCGCCGCAGCCCCGGGGTGCGGCGGCGGACCCCGGCGGGCAGGCCGGCGTCGGCCGGGCGCAGCCGCTCGCGCCACGTGCGGAGTGCGGCTCCGAGCTCGGTGCGTTCCATGCCGTCCAGCATGCCGGTTCGGGAGGTGCCCATCCTGGTACAACCGGTCCCCCGCTGGACCGGGGCTGCGGCGGCGCCGCCATGCCGGCGCTGATCATGGACGCCGTGCCGGTCGGGCTCTCGGCCGCGGCCAACGGCCTCAACTCGCTGATGCGCGCGGTCGGCACCGCGCTGTCGAGCTCCGTGACGGCCGTGGTGCTCGCCGGCCTCACGGCCGGCGTGGGCTCCGCGGTCCTCCCGTCCGCGGCCGGCATCCAGGTGGCGCTGCTGATCTCCGCCGGGGCGTCGATCGTCGGGCTGGGCGTCACGTTGCTCATCCCGCGGCGGGTGGCCGCGGCGTCGGTGCCCGACGCGGCGCTCACGCCGGCGGCACCGTGAGCGCGTGCCGAACCCGGACCTCGGTCCGCCCGCCCGCCTGGTGATCGCGTGGAACGGGGGGCGGCCGATGCTCCCCGGCGGCACCGGGCGGTGACCACGTCCGCGCCGGGTGGCTGGCGACGTGGTGCGGATGCACGTCGTCAACGGCAGCGGCGAGGTGCACCCGATGCACCTGCACGGCCACCACGCCGTGGTGCTGGCCGGCAACGGGGTGGCGGCCACGGGGAGCCCGTGGTGGGTGGGCTCCCTCGACGTGGCCGACGGCGACTCCTTCGACATCGCGTTCGTGGCCGACAACCCCGGCATCGGGACGGACCACTGTCACAACCTGCCCCACGCGTCCCAGGGGCCGGTGGCGCACCTGATGTACACGGGCGTGACCGAGCCGTACCGGGTGGGGGGCGGTGCCGTGAACGCGCCGGAGCGAGCGCCGTGACAGGCTTCCCCGTCGGCGACTGACGGGGGAGCAACGTGCGCAGGATCGTCACGGTCGGGGTGGTCGCGGTCGTGGTCGCCGTGGTGATCGGGGTCGTGGTGGCCACCACGCGGGGGCCCGCACCGGCCCCGGTGGCCGCACCCGCGTTCCATCCGGCGCCCGTCACGTGGGGACCGTGCACCGACCAGGCCCTGACCGCGGCCGGTGCCCAGTGCGGCACCGTCAGGGTCCCGCTCGACCGGGCCGACCCGGCCGGGCCCACCGTCGCGCTGGCCGTGTCCCGGGTGCGCCACACCGTCCCCGACGCGAAGTACCAGGGCGTGGTGCTGGTCAACCCGGGCGGCCCGGGCGGCTCCGGGCTGGAGCAGTCGACGCTGGGTGCCTCGGTGCCGAACGGCGTCGGCGGGAGCTACGACTGGATCGGCTTCGACCCGCGCGGCGTCGGCGCGAGCAGGCCCGCGCTGAGCTGCGTGCCCACCTACGCCGGCTACGGCCGTCCCGACTACGACCCCGCGACGCCCGGCGCCCGGGACGCCTGGACGAAGCGCGTGGCCGACTACACCGCGGCGTGCGACCGCAACGGCGGCGCGCTGCTGCGGCACATGACCACCGTGGACTCCGCCACGGACATGGACAGCATCCGCCAGGCGCTGGGCGTCGAGCAGATCACCTACTACGGCTACTCGTACGGCACCTACCTCGGCCAGGTCTACGGCACGCTGTTCCCCGACCGGGTGCGGCGGATGGTGCTCGACGGCGTGGTCGACGCGCGCCACGTCTGGTACCAGGCCAACCTCGACCAGGACGTGGCCTTCGAGAAGAACATCGGGATCTTCTTCGACTGGGTCGCGAAGTACGACGGCGTCTACCACCTCGGCAACTCCGGCGACGACGTCGAGAAGCTCTACTACGCGCAGAAGGCGAAGCTGCGCACGTCGCCCGCGGGCGGGGTGGTGGGCCCGTCGGAGTGGAACGACCTGTTCCTGGCGGCCGGCTACAACGTCGGGTCCTGGGGAAGCGTGGCCACGGCGTTCGCGCGGTGGGTCACGGCGGGCGACGCGTCGGCCCTGAAGACGGTGTACGAGGGGTCCACGTCGATCGCCGACGACAACACCTACGCCGTCTACCTCGCCGTGCAGTGCACCGACGCCCCCTGGCCGCCCGACCAGGCGACCTGGACCGCCGACAACACGAAGGTCGCGGCGCAGGCGCCGTTCGAGACGTGGGGCAACGCCTGGTACAACGCGCCGTGCCGGATCTGGCCGGCGCCGGCGGGCCCGCCCGTCGCGGTCGACGGCAGCAAGGTGGCGAGCACCCTGCTCATCAGCGAGACCCTGGACGGGGCCACGCCGTTCAGCGGGGCGCTGGCCACGCGGCGGCTGTTCCCGACCGCGTCGCTCGTGGAGGGGGTGGGCGGCACGACCCACGCGGCGTCGCTGTCGGGCGACAGCTGCGTCGACGGCGCGGTGGCCGCCTACCTCGCGACCGGGGCGCTCCCCACCCGCAAGCCCGGCGACGGCTCCGACGCGCAGTGCGCGCCCTTGCCGCCGCCGACGCCGAGATGACCGGGGCTAGCCGAACGAGCCGGCCGCCACCTGCTTCGGGTCGGACCGGTCGGTGTCGTGCAGCCGGCGGACGGCGACGGCGAGGCCCGGCAGGATCGTCGCCAGCGCGTAGATGCCGCTGAGCAGGCCGAGGTTGGCGGAGAACGCGAGGCCGGCCGACCCGCTGCTGCCGGTGATGTTGCCGGTGCCGATCAGGCTGTCGACCACGGTGAGCACGATGAGGGCGATCGCGTTGAACAACGCGAACATCCAGTACTCCGTGCGACGGGCGCGTCCGCTGAAGTCGACGTACTGCCTGAGCACCTTGACGTACCAGTTCACGACGTGCCTCCTTGTCCTTGACCGTCGGCAGCCGGTGATCGGGCGGGGAGCACGGCACGGCACGGAAGCGGTGAAACAGTTGTTTCCCGGAGCCGTTACCGGAAAGTGGCCGCGGCGAGTCGTTCGGCCAGATGGCGCAGCGCCAGGGGGTAGCGGTACTCGATGCCGCCGTGCCCCGCGTCGAACAGCTCGAAGTGGGTGACGGTGGCGCCGGCCGTCTCGCACGCGTCCCGGAAGGCCTGCGCGCCGAGGTCGAGGAACCACTCGTCGCGGGTGCCCGCGTCGATCCAGATCGCCCGCATCGACCGCAGCGCCTCGGCGTGCCGCGGCGCCATCCGCACCGGGTCCCAGGCCTGCCAGCGGGCCCAGACCTCGTCGTCGAGGACGCCGGTGGCAGGGTCGATCGGGTGGTGCACGGTGCCGTCGGGGTCGGCGGAGTAGCAGGCGGCCATCGCGTAGGAGTTGAGGATGTCCCCGTCGGTGCCCTTCGACATCGCCGGCCGCGAACGGAGGTCGGCCAGGAAGTTCTCCCACGACCCGTCGTAGGACTCGCGCAGCGCTCGGACGGAGGCGGCCTCGTCGTGCAGGTAGCAGGTCTCGAAGCAGGCGTCGCCCGCGTGGGTGGCCAGCGCGCCGAACACGTCGGGGCGCAGCATCGCGTTGACCATCGCCCCGTAGCCGCCCGAGGACTTGCCCGCGATGCCGCGGTGGTCGCGGTCGGCCCGCGTCGCGTAGTGCGCGTCGACGAAGGAGACGACGTCCTCGCACAGGTACGTGGCGTAGCGGCCGGTGGCGGGGGAGTCGACGAACTGGCTGCCGCCGATCGACGTCCACGCGTCGACGTGCGCCACCAGCGCGCGGGGCACCGCCGGGTCGGCGAACAGGTCGTCGACGAGCTCGAGATAGGTCGGGCGCAGCGTCGAGCGGGCGGCCCACCGGTCCAGCTGCCCGGTGAACCCCTGGATCACGTAGATCACCGGCAGCGCCCCGGCGTCCTCGGCGCCCGGCGGCACGTAGACGGCCAGCGGGCGGACGTGCGGGTCGCCGAGGGCGTTGCCGCGCAGCGCCGGGCTGTCGATCGCGTGGACGTCGAGGCGGCCGGCGAGCGGGCGGGCCCAGGGCGGACCGATGTCGGGCGGGACGAAGGTCATTCTCCCATCGTCCGCCGTGGCATCCCGCGCTACAGGCCCGCACCTCCCGTCTCGGAGACGAGCGCGGCGCGCCCCGCCTCCAGCCGCGCCACGGGGACGCGGTAGGGCGAGCACGAGACGTAGTCGAGGCCGACGTCGTGGAAGAAGTGCACCGAGTCGGGGTCGCCGCCGTGCTCGCCGCAGATGCCGAGCTTGAGGTCCGGCCGGGCGTCCCGTCCGGCCTCGACGGCCGTGCGCACCAGCGATCCGACGCCGTCGCGGTCCAGCGACTCGAACGGCGACACGGTGAGCACGCCCATCTCGAGGTACCGGGCGAAGATCGTGGCCTCGACGTCGTCGCGGGAGAAGCCCCAGGTGGTCTGGGTGAGGTCGTTGGTGCCGAAGGAGAAGAACTCGGCGACCTCGGCGATCCGGTGCGCGGTGAGCGCGGCCCGCGGCAGTTCGATCATGGTGCCGATCGGGATGCGCAGGTCGTGGCCGCCCGCGGACAGGATCTCGGCGATCAGCGCGTCGTTCTCGTCGCGGAACAGGTGCAGCTCCATCACCGAGCCCACCAGCGGCACCATGATCTCGACCTTCGGGTCGCCGCCCGCCGCCGCCCGCGCCACCGCCGCCTCGACGATCGCGCGGACCTGCATCGCGTAGAGCCCGGGTACGACCAGGCCCAGCCGCACGCCGCGCAGCCCGAGCATCGGGTTGGACTCGTGCAGCCGCTCGACGGCCGCCAGCAGCGTGACGTCGACGGGGTCGGGCTCGCCGGTGGCGCGCGCGGTGGCCACCCGGACCGCCAGCTCGGTGCGGTCGGGCAGGAACTCGTGCAGCGGCGGGTCGAGCAGGCGGATGGTGGTGGGCAGCCCGTCCATGGCCTCGAGGATCTCCTCGAAGTCGGCGCGCTGCAGGGGCAGCAGCTCGGCCAGCGCGGCCTCGCGGGTCTCGTCGTCGTCGGCCAGGATCAGCCGCTCGATCAGCACGCGGCGCTCGCCCAGGAACATGTGCTCGGTGCGGCACAGGCCGATGCCCTCCGCGCCCATCCGCCGCGCCCGCGTGGCGTCCTCGGCGGTGTCGGCGTTGGCCCGCACGTTCAGGCGCCGGGTGCGGTCGGCGTGGCTGAGCAGCCGGTGCACGGCGCTCACGAGCTCCGCGGCCTCCGGCTCGGCGGTGGCGAGGGCGGCGTCGAGGCCCTGCTCCAGGTAGGTCACCACCAGCGAGTCGACCACCGGCCGCTCGCCCGCGAAGATCTCGCCGGTGGTGCCGTCGATGGACAGGACGTCGCCCTCGGCGATCTCCCGCCCGTCCACGCGCAGCACGCGGTTCTCGGCGTCCACGTCGAGGGCCTCGGCCCCGCAGACGCAGGTGCGACCCATCCCGCGCGCCACCACGGCCGCGTGCGAGGTCTTGCCGCCCCGGCTGGTCAGCACACCGGTGGCGGCGATCATGCCGGACAGGTCGTCGGGAGTGGTCTCGCGGCGGACCAGCAGCACGTCCTCGCCCCGCGCCGCCCACTCCACGGCGGTGTGGGAGTCGAAGACGATCTTCCCGACCGCGGCGCCGGGGGAGGCCGCCATGCCCTTGGCCAGCAGGTCGCGCGGGGAGTCGGCGTCGAACTGGGGGAACATCAGCTGAGCCAGCTGGGCGCCGGTGACGCGGGTCAGCGCCTCGTCGTCGGTGATCAGGTGCTCGTCGACGAGCTGGGTGGCGATCCGGAACGCCGCGGCGGGCGTCCGCTTGCCGACGCGGGTCTGCAGCATCCAGAGCTTGCCGCGCTCGACGGTGAACTCGATGTCGCAGAGGTCGCGGTAGTGCGTCTCCAGGCGCCGCATGATCTTGGTGAGCTCGGCGTGGGACGCGGGGTCGAGCTGGGCGAAGTCCTCCAGCGTCAGGGTGTTGCGGATACCGGCGACGACGTCCTCGCCCTGCGCGTTGACGAGGTAGTCGCCGTAGACGCCGAGCTTGCCGCTGGCGGGGTCGCGGGTGAAGCAGACGCCGGTGCCGGAGTCCTCGCCGAGGTTGCCGAACACCATGGCGCACACGTTGACCGCGGTGCCGAGGTCCTGGGGGATGCGCTCGCGGCGGCGGTAGAGCCGTGCGCGGTCGGTGTTCCAGGACTCGAACACCGCGCGCATGGCCATGTCCAGCTGCTCGCGGGGGTCCTGGGGGAAGTCGCGCCCCGTCGCGTCGAACACGATGTGCTTGAACACCTCGACGAGGTCGCGCAGGTGCTCGGCGGTGAGGTTGACGTCGGAGGCCACCGCGGCCCGCGTCTTGGCCGCGTCCAGCTCCGCCTCGAACTTCTCACCGGGGATGTCGAGCACGGTGCGCCCGAACATCTGGATCAGCCGGCGGTAGGAGTCCCACGCGAACCGCTCGTTGCCCGCCGCCTCGGCGAGCCCCTTCACCGAGTAGTCGTTGAGCCCGACGTTGAGGACGGTCTCCATCATCCCCGGCATCGAGAACTTGGCCCCGGACCGCACGGAGACCAGCAGCGGGTCCTGGACGTCGCCGAGCCGGCGGCCGAGCTGGTCCTCCAGGCGGCGCAGGGCCATCGTGACCTGCACGCGCAGCGACTGCGGCTCCTCGCCGCGGTCGAGGTAGAAGCGGCACGCCTCGGTGGTGACGGTGAACCCGGGGGGCACCGGCAGGCCCAGGTTGGTCATCTCGGCGAGGTTGGCGCCCTTGCCACCGAGGAGGTCGGCCTGGTCGCGGTTGCCGTCAGCGAAGTCGAACACGAGCTGGGCGGAGTCGGGGCGTCCGCGGGTAGGACGGGGCACCGGCATCGTCGTCTCCTTCAGGCAGGGTGTCGGACGACGGTAGTTCGCCGAGTGGTCATTTGGATCTCACAATGACATCCGTATCGATCCCGAGGGCCCGGCTCTACGCCACACCCCACCCCCTTGACACCTGCAGACCTCGTCAGGCCTGGGGGGTGTGCTTGGCCACCAGCTCCGTGTCCACCCCGACCGCGCCGATCCCCATCGCCCCTCCGGGTGCACCGATGGGCTCGTCGCGGCCGGGCAGGACCGTGTCGAAGAACGTGGCGTTGTCCGCGACGTGGGCCTCGAAGTCGGGGTCCACGGCGCGGTCCTGGCTGATCGCCTCCACCGGGCACACCGGCTCGCAGGCGCCGCAGTCGATGCACTCGACCGGGGAGATGTAGAGCTTGCGCGAGCCCTCGTAGATGCAGTCGACGGGGCACTCGTCGACGCACGAGCGGTCCATCACGTCGATACAGGGCTCGGCGATCACGTACGGCATTGCTGGATCCTGTCAGCTGAAGTGGACGTACTCGTACTCGAAGGGCTTGTCGTTGATGCCCTTCGTGGGCGGCGCGATCCAGCTGGCGATCTTGCCGGGCTCGTAGACCGGCTTCATCAGCGACCGGACGTGGGTCTTGTCGGCCTCGGTGGGCAGCCAGCAGTCCTTCTTGGCCTCCCACACGTCCGGCCCGACGACGTCGCCCTTCGGGGTGATGTGGTGCTCGGAGAACAGGCCGACACCGCGGTTGAAGCCCAGGTGCGGCAGGTAGAGCCGGCGGTCCAGCCCGGCGTTCTCCAGCACGCGGTTCCAGCGCTTGAGGCCGTTCTCGCAGTCGGCGATGTACTCGGTGCGCAGGTCGGAGTTCAGGGCCAGGAGCGCGGGCACCTCGTCCTGGGTGAGCACGCCGTCGCGGACGAGGTCGATCTTCGCCGAGTTCTCGGTGAGGACGTGGTCGTCCTTGCGGCGCTCCTCCTGCCAGCGGCCCTTGAGCCCGGCGGTGAAGTAGTTCGCCGCGTTCGTGGACTGCTCGGAGCCGAAGAGGTCCAGGCTCACCGAGTAGTGGAAGTTGATGTACTTCTGGATCACGTCGAGCGGGATGCCGCCGTGCGGGCCGATCTCCTCGGTGTCGTACTGCCGCGTCAGCTCGGCGGCGCGGGTGACCACGCGGTCGACACCCGTGGTGCCGACGAACATGTGGTGGCTCTCCTCCTTCAACATGAACTCGCACGTGCGCGAGAGCGGGTCGAAGGCGGACTCCTTCAGCGTGCCGAGCTGGTACTTGCCGTCCCGGTCGGTGAAGTAGGTGAACATGAAGAAGCTCAGCCAGTCGGGCGTCTCCTCGTTGAACGCGCCCAGGATGCGCGGGCTGTCGAGGTCGCCGGAGTTGCGCTGCAGCAGCGCCTCCGCCTCGTCGCGGCCGCCCCGCCCGAAGAACGCGTGCAGCAGGTAGACCATCGCCCAGAGGTGGCGGCCCTCCTCGACGTTGACCTGGAAGAGGTTGCGCAGGTCGTAGAGCGACGGCGCGGTTTCGCCCAGGCGGCGCTGCTGCTCGACGGACGCGGGCTCGGTGTCGCCCTGGATGACGATGAGCCGCTGCAGGTCGGCGCGGTACTCGCCGGGCACCTGCTGCCAGACGGGCTGGCCCTTCTGCTCGCCGAACGCGATCTTGCGGTCGGTGTTGCGCTCGGCCAGGAAGACGCCCCAGCGGTACTCCTCCATGGCGACGTGGTCGAAGTGGGCCCACCCCTCACGGCCCACGGCGACGGCGGTGCGCAGGTAGACGTCCTCGGTGGGGACGGCCGGGCCCATCGTCTTCCACCAGTTGAGGAAGTTGGGCTGCCACGACTCGAGGGCGCGTTGCAGCTTCCGGTCCCCGGCCAGGTCGACGTTGTTGGGGATCTTCTCGCTGTAGTCGATGCTCATGTCAGACCCGCTTCCTGTCGAACTCGGCCTTGCGTCCCGTGCCGTACCTGCGCAGCGCCCCCTCGGGGCCCGAAGCGTTCGGTCGTACGAAGATCCAGTTCTGCCACGCCGTGAGCCGCGAGAAGATCCGCGACTCCATCGTCTCGGGCCCGACGAACCGGTGGTTGGCCTCCATACCGGTCAGGGCGTCGGGGGAGAGGGAGGCCCGCTCCTCCAGCATGATCCGGATGTCGTCCTCCCAGTCGATGTCGTCGAACGCCTCGGTGACCAGGCCCAGCTCGGCGGCCTCGGCGGCCTCGATGCGGCGGCTGGTCTCCTGGCGCAGCTTCGCCATCGCGGCCCCGTCGTCATCCGGGCCGCCCCAGAAGCGGGAACCCAGGCGCGAGAGCCCGTTGCTCATCGGGAACGTGCCGAAGTTCGACGCCGACAGCACGATCTGCGCCGGCGCGCCCTCTTCGTCGTTGTCCTCCATCAGCCCGTCGAGCATGTACTGCCGGTCGCACGCCAGCGCGAGCTCCAGCAGCGCCCCGGCGAAGCAGGATCCCGGCTCGATCAGGGCGATCAGCGACCGCGACGTGACGTCGAGGCGCTTGAGGGTGCGCTTGAAGTAGTGGCGGATCTCGTTGACCAGCCAGTCGGAGCCGGAGAAGTCCTCGATGACCTTCTCGAACGCCAGCGCGTCCTCGACGTCACCCTCGGTGCGGATCACCCAGGTCCCGAGCTCCAGCTCGTTGGCGCGCAGCCGCAGGATCAGGTCGTCGAGCTGGCGCGTCATGGCCAGCGGCCAGAAGTCGGCGCCGAGCTCGTGCACACGGTCGACGGTGTCCGGCACGTCCCCCTCGGGGCCGAACACGGTGATCTCGACGAGCCCCTGCCCGCGGTCGAACGTCGCCTTCACGTGCTCGTAGGTGATGCCGTCCGCGGTCTCCTCACGCTGCAGCGGCGTGAGCGCGATCCCGGTGGCTCCACTGTCGTTCGACGGCCGGTTCGAGCGGGCCGCGGCGGTGGCGGCGCGCTCGGCCACCGTCTCGTCCCAGTTGCGCTTCGGGATCACCTCGTCGACGAGCTTCCACTCGACGGCCTGCTTCCCCCGCGCACCCTCGGACTTGGTGGCGAAGACGTCGGCGCGGTCCTTGCGGACCCTGCGCTTGTCGACGACGCGGGTGAGACCGCCGGTACCGGGCAGCACGCCCAGCAGCGGTACCTCGGGCAGCGAGACCGCCGAGGAGTTGTCGTCGATGAGCAGGATCTCCTCGCACGCCAGCGCCATCTCGTAGCCGCCGCCGGCCGCCGTGCCGTTGACCGCGGCGATGTAGACCTGGCCCGAGTGGGCGCTCGCGTCCTCGATGCCGTTGCGGGTCTCGTTGGTGAACTTGCAGAAGTTCACCTTCCACGGGTGGCTCGACTGCGCGAGCATCCGGATGTTGGCGCCCGCGCAGAAGTTGCGGTCCTTGGCGCTGGTGAGCACCACCGCGTGCACGCCCGGGTACTCGAAGCGCAGCCGCTGTGTGGCGTCGTAGAGCTCGATGTCGACGCCCAGGTCGTAGCTGTTCATCTTCAGCTCGTAGCCGGGGACGATGCCGCCGTCCTCGTCGATGTCGAGGCGCAGGTAGGCCACCTCGCCCTGGACGTCGAGCTTCCAGTGCTTGTAGGACGCCGGGTCGGCGTCGAACGAGACGGCCGGGGTCGTGTCGGGCTCGATGGTGGTGGTCACTCCAGGCCCTTCCTGTGGCTGATACCCGTCACTCTACAACATGGTGGCGCAACGGCAAAGCTCTGTAGAACGTCACACGATGGTGCCCGCCGCCAGCTCGCGCAGCCGGAAGCGCTGGATCTTGCCCGTCGCGGTGCGGGGCAGCTCGCTCACCTCGACGACGAGCCGCGGCCGCTTGAACGACGCCAGCCCGGCCCGGCAGAACGCGATCACCTCGTCCGGGTCCACGTGGGTACCCGCCCTCGGGACGACGTACGCCACGGGCTTGTCGAGGCCGTCGGCGTCGGGCACGCCGATCACCACGGCCTCCGCCAGGCCCGGGTGCTCCATCAGGCGGGCCTCCACCTCGGCCGGGCTGACCCAGATGCCGCCGACCTTCAGCACGTCGTCGGCCCGACCCAGGCACGAGTAGCTGCCGTCGGCGGCGCGGACGTACTGGTCGCCGGTGCGCATCCACTCGCCCTGGAAGACCGCCCGGTTGACATCGGTACGGCACCAGTACCCGGTGCAGATCGACTCGCCCGCGATGTAGAGCATCCCGGGCTCGTCGACGCCGTCGATCACGCTGCCGTCGGGCCGGCGCAGCTCCACCCGGTAGCCCGGCACCGGGTAGCCGGAGCTGCCGGGGACGACCTTGCCGGGCACGTTGGAGATGAAGATGTGCAGCGCCTCGGTGGAGCCGATGCCGTCGAGGATCTCGAAGCCGTACTGGTCGCGGACGCCGTGGAACATCCGGGCGGGCAGCGCCTCACCGGCCGAGACGCCGTTGCGGACGGTCGAGAACCTCTCCTTCGGCAGGTCGGCGGCCATCAGCGGGCCCCAGAAGCTCGGGCCGCCGAAGAACAGCGTGACGCCGTGGCGCTCGGCGAGGTCGGCGAAGTGCGCCGGGTTCGGGCGGGTCGGGACGAGCACGGACGCCGCCCCCACCGAGAACGGGAAGAACAGCGAGTTGCCGATGCCGTAGGCGAAGAACAGCTTCGCGCCCGAGAGGCAGACGTCGTCGCGGGTGACGCCCAGGACCTGGGTGCCGTAGGTCTCGCAGACGAACCGGATGTCGGTGTGGCGGTGCATCGCGCCCTTGGGGGTGCCGGTGGTGCCCGACGTGTAGAGCCACAGCGCCGGCGACTCGTCCCACGTCGGGTAGGCGGCCGCGAGCGGCTCGGTGTCGCACAGCTGCGCCCAGGTCATGCCGCCCGGCGCGTCGGGCGCGGTGTCACCGGTCAGGACGACGTGCCGGACGTCGGGGGCGTCGGCGGTGGCGCCGAGCACGGAGGCGGCGAACTCGGCGCTGCCCAGCACGACGCGGGCGCGGGAGTCCACCACGAGCTTGCCCAGCTCCGGGCCGGTGAGCATCGTCGACGACGGGACGGCCACCGCGCCGACGTACATCGTGGCGAGGACGGCCGTGACCAGCTCGACGTCGTCGACCATGCACATCAGGACGCGTTCCTCGGGGCGGACGCCGATCGCCAGCAGTCCCGCGGCGACGCGGCGCACCTCGTCGGTGAGCTCCGCGTAGGTGAGCGAGCCGCCCGGATGGTGGACGGCCACCCGCGCGCCGTCGCCCGCGGCGATCCGGCGTTCGGTGAGGTACACGGCGGCGTTGAACGGGTCCGTCATGGGGTGCGCTCCGCAGTCCGGTTCGGGGTGTCCGAACTCTACTGCTTGATCACGCTCCGTCAACGATTCGTAGAAAATCGCTGGTGGTCAACATCTGTGTTCGAACCGAGGGCGCTGATGCTTCCCCTACCCATGCACGGCCTGCTATGAACGCACGGAGTGGTCCGGCGCACACCCCGCAGGCGCCCCACCGACATAGGGAGAACAGTCAATGCAGACTCGTGGAGCCATCGTCCGGCAGGCACCGGGCAAGTACGAGGTCGTGGACCTCAACGTCGACGACCCCCGTCCCGGCGAGGTGCAGGTCAAGCTCGTGGCCTCGGGCCTGTGCCACTCCGACGACCACATCGCCACCGGCGACATCCCGGTCGGGGTGTACCCGTTCGCCGGCGGTCACGAGGGCGCGGGCATCGTCACCGCGGCTCCGCCGAACCACAAGGGGATCAAGGAGGGCGACCACGTCGTCTTCTCCTTCCTGCCCTCCTGCGGCCACTGCCGCTGGTGCGCCTCGGGCCAGCAGAACCTCTGCGACCTCGGCGCCGGTCTGCTCGCGGGCACCCGCTGGGAGGAGCCCACCACCCGCCTCCAGCTGCTCGACGGCACCCCGGTCGGCCAGATGTGCGGCATCTCGACGTTCGTGGAGACCACCACCGTCTCCGCCGACTCCGTGGTGAAGGTCCCCGAGGACCTGCCGCTGGACAAGATCTGCCTGCTCGGCTGCAACGTCGGCACCGGCTGGGGCGCCGCGGTCAACTCCGCCCAGGTCCAGCCCGGGCACACCGTCATCGTCATGGGCATCGGCGGCGTCGGCATCAACGCGGTGCAGGGCGCGGCGCACGCCGGCGCGGCCAACATCATCGCCGTCGACCCGGTGGCGCTCAAGCGCGAGAACGCCACCCAGCTCGGCGCCACCCACGGCGTCGAGACCATGGAGGAGGCCACCGAGCTGGCCCAGCAGTTCACCAACGGCCAGGGCGCCGACTCCGCGATCATCACCGTCGGCGTCATCAAGCCCGAGTACGTCGGGCAGGCCATGGCGTCGATCCGCAAGGCGGGCACCGTCGTGGTCACGGCACTGGGCAACATCGCCGACACCACCCCGCTGCCGGTCTCGCTGGCCGACGTCACGCTGTTCCAGAAGCGCATCCAGGGGTCGCTGTTCGGCGAGTCCAACCCCAACTGGGACATCCTGCGCCAGATCGAGCTCTACCGGGCGGGCATCCTGAAGCTCGACGAGGTCATCACCACGACCTACACCCTGGACCAGGTCGGCGAGGGCTACGAGGCCATGCACGCCGGCACGAACCAGAAGGGCGTCATCGTCTACAGCTGACCGACGCACCCGTCTTCCTCGCGCGAACGGCATCCCCGGCCCGGTCGGGGGTGCCGTTCGCGTGTGTCCCAGAGAGGTACTCATGACTTCGCCCACCCCCGTCGTCGGCCTGCGCCGCGAACGTGAGGTGCTCACCGTCGCCCTGCTGACGGGCCGCCACGTCGTGATCGAGGGGCCGCCCGGCACCGGCAAGTCCACACTGCTGCGCTCGATCGCCCGCGACACCGGCCAGGAGGTCGTGTTCGTCGAGGGCAACGCCGAGCTGACCCCCGCGCGGCTGGTCGGGCAGTTCGACCCGTCCCAGGTGCTGTCGAGCGGCTACCAGCCCGACTCGTTCGTCGACGGGCCGCTGATCACCGCCATGCGCACGGGCGGGCTGCTCTACATGGAGGAGCTCAACCGGGTCCCCGAGGAGACGCTCAACGTCCTCATCACGGTGCTGACCGAGGGCGAGATCGCCGTCCCCCGGTTGGGCACCGTGCACGCGGGCAAGGACTTCCGGCTGATCGCCGCGATGAACCCGTTCGACGCGGTGGGCACCGCGCGGGTCAGCCAGGCCATCGCCGACCGCATGTGCCGCGTGGTGCTCGGCTACCAGGACCTCGAGGGCGAGCGGGCCATCACGGCGTCGGTGAGCGGGCTGGCCGGGAAGTGGGTGGACCTGTCGGTCACGCTCACCCGGGCCACGCGCGAGCACCGCGACGTGCGGATGGGCTCGTCCGTGCGCGGGGCGATCGACCTGTCGCTCGTGCTCACCGCGCTCGCCGACCTGCGCGCCGAGGCCTCGCCGTCGCGGGAGACCGCGCGCGACGCCGCGTACGCCGCGCTGTCGGGCCGCATCCGGATCACCGACGGCGTCGACCGCACGGCCGAGTCGGTGATCGACGAGCTGCTGGAGACGCACTGGCCGGCGGAGGACGCCGAGACCGACCCCCCGGAGTCCCCGGACGCGGACGGCGGTGACAACCAGGGAAAAGCCCCCAGCCCGGGGCATAACCCGGGCTTCCAGCAGCGGTCCCGGCCCGGTCGCGAGCAGGCGGGGCGCACGCAGAGCCGGGAGCAGATCGCGGCCAACCACGCCGCGTTCGAGGACGTCTCACCCGAGCTGGGTGAGCTCGACGGCGAGGCCTTCGACGCGCTCGCGGCCCAGGACGCGGAGGCGGCGGCCTCCCTGCTGGCCGACATGGCCGTCGCCACGGACGCGGAGCTGCGCGCCGCCGCGCGCCGGCTGGCCGGGCGGGTGTTCATCCGGCTGGGCCGGGTCGGGCCGGCGAAGGCACGGGGTACGCGGCGGCTCGGGCCCTCGCGCCGCCTCGACGGCGACCTGGATCTCGACCGCACCCTCGAGGCCTGGGACCCGTCGGTGTCCCGGCGTCCGGAGGAGCTGGTCACCCGCACGTGGACGGCCCACCGCCGGGCCGTCTGCCTCGTCGTCGACATCTCCGGGTCGATGCGGGGTCTCGCCGTGGCGCTGGCCGCCGTGGCCGCCGCCGGGGTCGTGGTGGCCAACGAGAACGGGCCGCCGCAGCTGCAGCCGTCGGTCCTCGCGTTCGGCGCGGGGGTGAAGGTGCTGCAGGCACAGGGGGTGCGCCGCCCGCCCGAGGAGCTGCTCAGCGACCTCGTGGCGCTGCGCGGGCACGGCACCACCGACCTCGCGGCGGGGTTGCGCGAGGCGTCGAAGCAGCTCGCCGGGGCCGTGGCCGACGAACGCATGGTGGTGCTGCTCAGCGACTGCCTGCACACCGCGGGTGACGAGCCCGCCGACGCGCTGGGCGGCATCGACCGGTTGCACGTACTCGTCCCGCTGGGCGGGGCCGAGGCGGAGACCGCCGCCGCGGCGCTGGCCACGCGCGGGGGAGGGCGGGCCCAGACCGTCACGCGCCTGGCGGACGTGGCCCCGGCCCTCACCCGGATCCTGGCGTGAGCCCTGCGTAGGGTTTCGGCCGTGGGCACCATCGTCTCCTTTCACGCACATCCCGACGACGAGTCGATCGCGGTCGGCGGCACCCTGGCCAAGGCCGCGGCCGCGGGCCACCGGGTGGTCCTCGTCTTCGCCACGCGCGGCGAGCTGGGGGAGCCCGTGCCGGGCGTCCTCGAGCCGGGCGAGCAACTGCCCGTCCGGCGCTCGGACGAGTGCTACGCCTCCGCCGCGGTGCTGGGGGCCAAGCGCGTGGAGTTCCTGCCCTACACCGACTCCGGGATGATGGGCGAGGCCAGCAACGAGGCCCCGTACTGCTTCTGGCAGGCCAACGTCGAGCACGCCGCGAAGCTGCTCGCCGTGATCCTCGACGAGGAGGAGCCCGACGTCCTCACGATCTACGACGACAACGGCGGCTACGGCCACCCCGACCACATCCAGGTCCACCGCGTGGGTCGTCGCGCCGCCGAGCTCGCGGCCGTGCCGGTGGTGGCGCAGAGCACGATCAACCGAGACTGGATGGCGCGCGGCGCCAAGCAGGCCGGCGGCGAGCTGCCCGAGGGCGTCGAGAAGATGGGCAAGCCCGAGTCGGAGATCACCCACCGCGTCGAGGCCGTCGACTTCACCACGCAGAAGCGCGACTCCATGCGCGCACACGCCAGCCAGATGTCGCCCGACCACTTCATGCTGACGATGCCCGAGCCGATGTTCGCGATGGGTCTGGGCGTGGAGTTCTACATCGTCGAGGGCGAGCCGAGCCCGGCCGAGAGCTCCGGCTTGTTCGAGGAGCTGTTCGTCCCGATCCGGTAGTGGGCCCGCTCCGTCACGATCTGGGCGGGCTCGCCGGTCCGGCGGACGAGGCCACGGCACACCAGCTCCACCGTGACGGCCACGGCGACGGTCGCCACCGCGAGCAGCATCACCAGCACGAGCAGCTGCACCGCACCGGCCTCGACCGGGGTGGCGCCGCCCAGCAGCATCCCGACGAACGCGCCGGGCAGTGTGACGAGGCCGACCGTGCGGGTCTGGTCCATCGGCGGCACCAGCGCCTGCGCGGCCGATCCCTTGGCCACCAGCATCGCCGCATCGCGGGGGAGCAGGCCGAGCGACAGGGCCGCCTCCACCTCACCGCGCCGGGCCTCCAGCTCGTCGAGGGCGCGCCGGCCGGCCTGCGCGGAGGCGGTCATCGTGCCGCCGATGAGGATGCCCGCCATCGGGATCACCGCGATGCCCGTCGGCGGCACCACCCCGCCCAGCACGAGCCCGCCCACCACGGGCAGGGGCGCGAGCGCGATGGGCAGGGCCGCCCACCAGCCACTGCGGTCGTCGGTCATGCGCTTCCCGCCGGTCCGGGCGGCCACCACCAGCATCACGCCGACGAAGGCCGTGCTGAACCAGAACGAGGCGACGATCGCGCCGATGAGCAGCGAGACGACGCCCAGCTGCAGGGTCGCCCGCACGGCCGCGACGACGGTCTGCCGGGCCGTGCCGAGCCCGGTGGCGCGGGCGACACCGGCCGCGACGAGCACGGCGGCCACCATCGCCACCACGAGCGCCGGACCGATGATGACGTTCGTGGATCCCATGGCGTTCCTTTCACCCGACCCACTGATCCGAACCCTCGGGGCGCCTTCGACAGCGAGTAGAGCTACGATCCACCCGAGCCATTACGACCCCACGGCCGGGCCGGTCGGTACGACGCGCCCAGTGCAGGAGACGAGCCACAGTGACAGCTGTCGCCCCCAAGCCGATCACGTCGCGCCCGTACCCGGCGCGTCAGTCGGCCAAGGGATCCATGCTGCTGAAGATGCTGCACACGACGGACCCCAAGGACAT
>NZ_MKVV01000058.1 GCF_001899645.1 Pseudonocardia sp. 73-21
GGGGTATTCGTGTGCTACGACCCACTTTCACCAGCGGGGTATTCGTGTGCTACGACCCACTTTCACCAGCGACTATCGGCGGTGGATCCAGGCTCAGCGGTGGCCGACGACCGCACGCCGCCGCGATCCGGCCGGGGACACCCCTACGAGTGATCCACAAGCCACCGACGGATGACGATCTCGTCGAGCCGGCCGGGCGCTGCCGTCGACGACGCCCGTCCACATGGTCACGGAGGGCGGGTGTGCACCCCAACTGAGCGACACGGCCGGAAGATACGTTCCCGTCTGCGTGACCGCATCTGACGTGCAGTAGCCGGAATCCGAGGTATCGCGCGGCACAACCCGTAGGGGTTAAGCCGAACGAGGGAGTAACTCCACGTACAGTATTCGTCACCCGATAGACGTACGGGGTTTGGTCACGCGCAGATCACCGCGCTACTTTCTTCGTGGCCGGTGGGGCTCCCCGTCATTCACCGGCACTGAATGGATGGGACTTCGGTCGATCCGCACGAAAAGCAAGAAACAACTGTGCTGAAGAAGGCTGGAATCATCGTGGCCGTCGCCGCGCCCGGCGTGCTCGCGGTCGCGCCGCTGGCTTTCGCCGGTGACAAGGGCGACTGGGGCCACGGCCACGACGGCCACGACGGCGCCTCCGCCCCCACCTGCACGTTCGCCAACGCTGCCGACAACAGCGGGAACTCGCAGTCCGCGTCGGGCGTCGCCACCCCGCTGCTGGGCATCCTGGACACCGCGGCCAACGCGAACGCCCCGGTCACCCCGCAGACCAACGCGCCCATCGGTAGCTGCGACAACCTCAGCGACCTGGTCGACGTGAATGCGCACGACAACCTGCAGGACAACAGCGAGACCGTCGACAACAGCAAGGACATCACCAAGTCGAAGTCCATCCTGGACTCGCTCAGCCTCGGCTGAGACCGGCCCATGTCGTCCGGGAACTCCTCCCCCGGACGACCACGGTGAGACAGGGGCCCGGGCCGCGACGGCCCGGGCCCCTGATCCGTCCTGACGCCCTGTCGTGGAAGG
Source organism: Pseudonocardia sp. 73-21 (assembly GCF_001899645.1). Classification (GTDB taxonomy): domain Bacteria; phylum Actinomycetota; class Actinomycetes; order Mycobacteriales; family Pseudonocardiaceae; genus Pseudonocardia. The sequence continues at coordinate 1,045 of NZ_MKVV01000058.1, forward strand.
AAGTCCCGATGAGCACCCTCGGACCGAACTGCCGTCCTCGGCGCCCACCGAACTGCTCACCACCGTCGCACCCGACCCGTCGCGGCCTCCCGTGCCCGTGGTCTACCAGCCGGTCGACTCGACGGACGGCCTGTTCGGCGTCCGCCGCGGCAGCGTCCCGGCCGTCGCCACCCCCGATCTCCAGGGCCTCCCGGTGGCGGAGCAGCTGCCCGGCCTGGAGGTCGTCGGCATGCCCTCGTCGACGACGACCGCCGGCCGTCCCCGTCCGGCAGCGCGCTGTCGAGCTCGACGACAACGCCCTCCTCTCCGACATGGTGGCCTCGGCCCGGCAGTGCTGAACCGACCACTGCGCTCCCCGCGCGCCTCGACCCGGACCGCCCGAACACCGGCGGCCGGGGTCGAGGCGTGCCCGGATCTGACCGGTGGTGACCAACCGCCCGCTCCCGGGCGAAGATCACCAGAGTGACGCGGCTGGCGGCCGACGTCCGGCGGACCCGAGCTCGGACGCCCGCCGGAGGGAATCACGGGAACGCACAGCGACCGTGTCCGGCACGGACGGGAAAAGGTACGCCACAGTCGGGTGATCGCAGGTGACGGAGTGCAGGAATATGCGAATACCACCCGTTCGAACACCAGGGAAGGACCCTCAAGTGGGCGTAACCGAACGTACAATATCGGCCTCACCCGATAGGGGTATCGCATTTGACCGGCCCCCGGGCTATGAGGCCACCTTTGTCGTGGTCGGCGCGGCTCCCAGTCAGGCGTCGACATGATGGGAATCGGTTTCGGCCGGTCCACATGAGCAAATCTGGAGAAGAACTGTGCTGAAGAAGGCTGGAATCATCGTGGCCGCGGCCGCAGCTGGTCTGTTCGCCGTCGCGCCGCTGCCTCCACCTGCTCGTTCGGCAACGCCGCCGACAACAGCGGGAACGAGCTGTCCGCCGCCGGCGTCATCTCGCCGCTGCTGGGCCCGGTCACGCCGCAGACCAACGCACCCGTCCTGAACTGCAACAACGTCAAGGACGTGCTCGACGTCAACCTGCACGACAACGTGCAGGACAACAGCAAGTCGATCGACAACAGCAGGACCGTCGAGTCCTCGAAGTCGGTCTCCAGCCTGGCTGATCTCTGACGAGACCGGAAGGGCCCGAACCGCGTGCGGTTCGGGCCCTTCTGTCGTTCCGGGTTCAGGAACCGAACCGCCGGTGCCGTGCCGCGTAGTCACGCAGGGCGCGGAGGAAGTCGACCTTGCGGAACTCGGGCCAGTAGGCCTCGCAGAACCAGAACTCCGAGTTCGCCGACTGCCACAGCAGGAACCCCGACAGCCGCTGCTCGCCGGAGGTGCGGATGACGAGGTCGGGATCGGGCTGGCCGGACGTGTACAGGTGGGCCGCGATGTGGTCGACGTCGAGCACCTCGGCCAGTTCCTCGATCGACGTGCCCGACTCGGCGTGCTGGAGCAGCAGCTTGCGCACCGCGTCGGCGATCTCCTGCCGGCCGCCGTAGCCGACGGCCACGTTCAGTTCCAGACCCGGCCTCCCGACCGTGCGCTCGGCCGCGGCGGAGAGCCGGTGGGCCAGCGCCGAGGGCAGCAGATCCAACGCCCCCACGATCCGCAGCCGCCAGCGCGCCGTCGGGCCGCTCAGCTCGTCCACGACGTCCGCGATGATCTGCAGGAGCGGGTCGAGCTCGTCCGCGGGGCGGTTGAGGTTGTCGGTGGAGAGCAGGAAGAGCGTGACGACCTCGACGCCGGCCTCCTCGCACCACCCGAGCAGGTCCGCGATCTTCGCGGCGCCGACGCGATGACCGTCGTTGACGTCGGAGAACCCGGCGTCACGCGCCCATCTACGGTTGCCGTCGAGCATCAGGGCGACGTGCTGCGGCCGCTCCGCAACAGCGGTCAACCGTCGACTGATCCGCCGCTCGTACACCGAGTACAGCAGGTCCCGTACGCCCACGCCGCGACACCCTACGCCGACAGCGGCGGCGCACCGGCCGCGCGTCGCAACCGGCCGTGGCGGGGTTCACCCGCAGGACACCCATCGGCGGTGCGGGGTGCCGTAACCTCGAGTGCGTGACTGCCGGGTCCGTCGACTCCTCCGCCGCAGCTCCGCCGCTGGTCAAGCCACGGATGCGGGGCTGGCTCCACCTCTGGTCGTTCGCCGTGTCGATCGCGTCGTGCGCCACGCTGATCGCGGTGGCCGCCGCCCTCGTCGGCGGTGGCGCGGCACTGGCCGTGTCGGTGTACAGCGCCACGATCCTCGCGCTGTTCGGCACCAGTGCGCTCTACCACCGCCGTACCTGGCGCACCGCCCGGTCGCGGGCGATCATGAAGCGGCTCGACCACTCCATGATCTTCCTGTTCATCGCGGGCACCTACACGCCCGTCGCGGCGCTGGCGATGGATCCGGGCACGGCCCGGTGGGTGCTCATCACCGTGTGGACGGGGGCGTTGGCCGGCGTCGTGCTCAAGACCGCCTGGCCGCACGCCCCCGCGTGGGTCGGCGTGCCCATCTACATCGCGCTGGGCTGGGTGGCGGTCTTCGCCATCCCCGCGATGCTCGCCGGCGGTGGCGTCGCGGCGCTGGTGCTGATCCTCGTCGGAGGCGGCCTCTACACCGTGGGCGCGGTCTTCTACGGCACGAAGTGGCCGAACCCGTGGCCCCGCACCTTCGGGTACCACGAGTTCTTCCACGCGGCCACGGTGCTCGCGGCGATCTGCCACCTCGTCGCGATCTGGCTGATCCTCTTCTAGATCACTCGCCCGTCGGACCCTTGGCGCGCAGCTCGTCGACGCGGGCCATGGCCTCGCGCAGCTCGCCGAGCCACTCGTCGGCGTGCTCGCCGACCAGGCGCACGGCCCACGCGAGCGCGTCGGACCGGGAGCGGGCCACGCCGGAGTCCACCAGCGTGTCCAGCACGATCCGCTCGGGCTGCCGCAGCCGCGTCATCACCGGCACCGACGCCACCGTGAACAGCTCCACGGTCTCGCCCAGCTTCGCGCCCCAGGCCACCTTGCGCCCGTAACGGTGCTCGGCCTGGCGGGCGATCTCGATGCGCTCCTCGCGGGTGGTCTCGCGGAAGCGGGAGATCCGGCCCGACTCGGCCGCCGCGCGGTCGGCGCGTCCGGCCTCGGTGTCGGCGAACTCGCCCTCGAGCGCCGGGAGCTCCCCGACGACGAGCACCTCCTCGCGGTCCACCGTGACCTCCGGCGCCCCGACGAACCAGCCGTCGGGCAGCCGGCCCTGGAACCAGGCCGTGGCGTCGTCGACGTCCGGCAGGTCGGCCTGCTGCCACCCTCCGCGCCCGGGCCCGCGACCTCCGCGTCCACCCGGTCCGTGCCATCCCCTGTGCATGCGTCCCGACATGACGACCTCCGTTGCTCGGCCCCCGTGTTCGGAGCCAGTGATTACGAGATTACACAGCAACGGCGAAAGCGGAGCGCGCTCCGCTCACAGCGAACCCACCACCCCGCGAGTCGGCGGTTCCCAGCCCGCGAGTCGGCGGTTCCCAGCCCGCGAGTCGCCCGGATCGAGGGGCCGACTCGACCCGTCCACGACGCCGTCGGCCACCGCGCGCTGCCGGCTGAGGCACGGAAGACCGCCGACTCGCGCACGCGAAAGTGCCGACTCGCGCACGGGAAAGCGCCGACTCGCGGGTGGGTGCGTCAGGGGTGGAGGAGGGAATGGGCCAGCGCGGCCGTCAGGTCCTCCTCCGTCGTGACCGGGCGGTCACACATGAAGCCGCGGCAGACGTAGGCCGCCGGTCCGCCGTCGACCAGGGGGCGGTCGGCCAGGAGGGGGACGCCGGGAGCGTCCGGGACGCCCCCGACCACCACCGAACCGCCCGGAGCGACCTGACGGGCGTGGGCCAGGAGGGGGCCCGGGTCGCCCGCAACCACCACCTGCAGGGGGCCACGCACCATGGCCTCACCCACCGTCAGCCAGTGGCCGGCGAAGCGCGGGTGCTTCTCCGCCAGCGTCCCGGCGCCGCGGACGGCGGCCTCGGCCGCATCGCGGTAGCGACCGCCGTCCGCCGCCAGCACCGACGCCGTGAGCAGCGCGGACGCCAGCGCCGAGCTGCCGCAGGGCGTCGCGTTGTCGGTGAGCTCGCGGGGACGGTGCAGCAGGGCCTCGGCGTCGTCGGCGGTGTCGTAGAACGCGCCGGGCTCGTCCAGCGCGAAGTGCTCCAGCGCGACGTCGAGCAGCGCGGTGGCGGCGTCGAGCCAGCGCGGCTCGCCGGTGGCCTGGTGCAGGGCGAGCAGGCCGTCGGCGAGGCAGCCGTGGTCGTCCAGGACGGCCGCGGCGGCGCCGACCTGCCCGTCCCGCGACGAGCGCCGCAACCGCCCGTCGACGACGTGCAGGTCGAGCAGCAGGTCGGCGGCCGCGGCCGCCACGGTGACCCACGCCGGCCGCCCGAGCGCCGCACCCGCCTCGGCGAGCGCCTGGATTGCCATCCCGTTCCACGCGGTGACGACCTTGTCGTCGCGGCCGGGCTGGGGCCGGGTGTCGCGGGAGGCCAGCAGAGCCTCACGGATCCGGGCCCAGCGGGCCGGCTCGGACGGGTCGGCCCGCAGCTGCAGCGTGGACGCGCCCTCCTCGAACGTGCCCTCGGGCGTGACGGTCAGCAGCGAGGCCGCCCACGCACCGTCCTGGTCGCCGAGCACCGAGCTCAGCTGCGCCGGCGTCCACGCGTAGGTCAACCCCTCGACGCCGTCGGTGTCGGCGTCCAGCGCGGACGCGAACCCGCCCTCGGGGGTGAGCAGGTCGCGCAGCAGGAACCCGGCGGTCTCCTCGGCCACGCGCCGCGGCAGGTCGTCCCCGGTGAGCCGCGCCAGGTGCGCGTACACCCGCAGCAGCAGCGCGTTGTCGTAGAGCATCTTCTCGAAGTGCGGCACCACCCACCCGGCGTCGACGCTGTAGCGGGAGAAGCCGCCGCCGAGCTGGTCGTAGAGGCCGCCGCGGGCCATCCGCTCGCAGGTCAGCGACGCGTGCCGCAACGACTCAGCCGAGCCCGTGCGCTCGTGGTGGCGCAGCAGGAACTCCAGCGCCATGGACGGCGGGAACTTGGGCGCGCCGCCGAACCCGCCGTTGTGCGGGTCGACGCCGGCGCCGAGGGTGGCCGCGGCCCGGTCGAGCGCGTCGGCGTCCACGGCGGCGGGCGGCAGGGACGCGGCGGTGTTGTCCGACAACCGGGCGGCGATCTCCGCGGCGGCCCCGCGCACGCGGTCGCCGTCCTCGGTCCAGGCCTTCGTGACGGCGTCGAGCAGCGTGCGGAAGCCGGGCATCCCCTGCCGCGACGTCGGCGGGTAGTAGGTGCCGCAGTGGAACGGCTCGCCGACGGGCGTCAGGAAGCAGGTCATGGGCCAGCCGCCCTGGCCCGTCATCGCCTGGGTGGCCGCCATGTAGACGGCGTCGATGTCGGGGCGTTCCTCGCGGTCCACCTTGATCGCGACGAAGTCCCGGTTGACCTGCGCCGCGGTGGCCTCGTCCTCGAACGACTCGTGGGCCATGACGTGGCACCAGTGGCACGCGGCGTAGCCGACGGACAGCAGGATCGGCACGTCACGGCGGGCGGCCTCGGCGAAGGCGTCGTCGGACCACGGGTACCAGTCGACGGGGTTGCCGGCGTGCTGGAGGAGGTACGGGCTGGTGGCGGTGGCGAGCCGGTTCGGCATGGCCACCAGCCTGTCAGGAGCGGGTGTCGCCCGCGTCCTCGGAGTCGGGACCGGGCTGGTTGTCGAACGACGCCGGCAGCCGCCGGATGCGCTTGGACATCGACACGATCAGCACCACGAGCGCGAGCCCCATCAGGATGATGACGACGAGCGCGACGGGCGAGGCCTTGCCGAACTCCTCCCCCTGCCCGGGTGGTGGCGCAGGGTCCTGCGCCACCACGGTGACGGTGCTGGTGGGGAGGAACCCGAGGTCGACGAGCATCCGCCCAGGTTACGCGCGCCTCACCCGGCCCGGCGGACGGCCACCCGCTCGTCGACGCCGGCGAACAGGTCGTCCTCCGGATCGGAGGTGTCGACGAGCGACCGGACGAGCTCGTAGTCCTCGGTGGGCCAGATCGCGCGCTGGATGTCGAGCGGTACCAGGAACCACCGGCTGGTGGGGTCGATCTGCGTCTCGTGGGCGAGCAGCGCCTTGTCGCGGACGTCGAACCAGTCGGCGCACTCGACGCGCGTGGTGACGCGCTCGCCGGGATCGGGCCGGTCGTCGGGCCAGTTGGCCAGCCACTCCTCGTAGGGCGACTCCAGGCCGCGCTCCTTGAGCGCCTTGTCGAACGCGATGATGCGCGATTTCGAGAAGCCGTGGGAGTAGTAGAGCTTGAGCGGCTGCCACGGGTCGCCGGCGTCGGGGAAGCGGTCGGGATCGGCCGCCGCGTCGAACGCCGCCATCGAGATCACGTGGGTCTTGATGTGATCCGGGTGCGGGTAGCCGCCGTTCTCGTCGTAGGTGACGAGGACGTGCGGGCGGAACTCGCGGATCAGCTTGACCAGCGGTTCGGTGGCCACCTCGACGTCGACGAGGGCGAAGCAGCCCTCGGGCAGCGGGGGTGTCGGGTCGCCCTCGGGCAGGCCGGAGTCGACGAAGCCGAGCCAGCGGTGCTGGACGCCGAGGATCTCCGCGGCCCGCGCCATCTCGGCGCGCCGGACGTTCGACATGTCGGCGAGGATCTCGGGACGGTCCATCGCCGGGTTGAGGATGCTGCCCGCCTCACCGCCGGTGCAGGTCACGACCATCACCTCGTGGCCCTCGCTGATGTAGCGGGCCGAGCTGGCCGCACCCTTGCTGGACTCGTCGTCGGGGTGGGCGTGCACCGTCATGAGGCGCAACGCGGTGTGCTGCGAAGACATGTGGTCCTTCCTGGCGTTTCGTGTCGCCCGAATCGTGGCAGAGTGCACCGACAAGAGCGCGCGGACCGGTCAACGCCACACCCGTGCTCCTGCTTCCCGGTCACTCTCCGCCACCGTTCCGGCGTCACTCACAGGTGCGTGACACGGGCGACCACGCGCCCGGTCGTACGGTTCGCGCGGGTGGCCGCTGACCGCTACGGTGGGCGGCCGACGTGCGTCCCGTTCGGCGGCAGCACCGCCGCCGCGGGCCGATCACAGCGCTGTGACCAGCGAGTATGACTCAGCCGGGAACTATCCACAGGGGCCAACCGTTCGTCGAAAAGCTGCGACGAGCGGCTGCCATCGTGTTACCGTGAGCTGCACACGGCCCGCAGGCGGGTCGTGTTTTTCCTTACTCGGGGCAATGTCTGCCCCCGGGAACGGGTGGCCCCGGGCGGCTCACCCCGCCCGCGGGCGATGAGGGTCCGTGGATGCATGGACCTGGACAGGCTGGAGGAGAGATGACCGTGACGGACACGCAGGAGAGCTGGCTGACCCAAGAGGCCTACGACCGGCTCAAGGGTGAGTTGGACGGCCTGATCGCCAACCGCCCCGTCATCGCGGCCGAGATCAACGCCCGTCGTGAGGAGGGCGACCTCAAGGAGAACGGCGGCTACCACGCCGCCCGCGAGGAGCAGGGCCAGCAGGAGGGCCGTATCCGCCAGCTGCAGGAGCTGCTGCGCACGGCCAAGGTCGGCGTCGCTCCCACCACCTCCGACACCGCCTCGCCGGGCATGGTCCTCAAGCTGCGCTACGAGGGCGACGACGACACCGAGACGGTGCTGCTGGGTTCCCGCGAGGAGGGCAGCCGGGGCGACCTGGAGGTCATCTCGCCCAACTCCCCGCTCGGCGCCGCGCTGCTCGGCGCGCACACCGGCGACACGCGGGAGTACCCGCTGCCCGACGGCGGCACGATGAAGGTCTCGCTGGTCTCCGCGGAGCCGTTCAGGGCCTGACGGTCTCATCCACGACGTGACCTGCGGCCCGGAGCGCCGCCACCAGCGCGGCGCAGTGCTCCGGACCGCGGGTCTCCAGCGTGACGTCCACGTCGACGTCACCCAGGGGGAGCGCACCCGCGATCCATGAGTGCGCCACGTCCAGCACGTTGGCCCCCTGCTCGCCGATCTGGGCGAGCAGGGTGGCGAGCGCTCCCGGGCGGTCGTCCACCCGCACACGCAGGGCGAGGTAGCGGGCCGCGGCCACCAGGCCGTGCCGGATGACGTGACCCAGCACGAGCGGGTCCACGTTGCCGCCCGACAGCACGGCCACCACCGGGGTCTCGAAGCGGCCGGGGTCGTCGAGCAGGGCGGCCACCGCGGCCGCGCCCGCCGGCTCCACCAGCATCTTCGCCCGTTCCAGGCAGTGCAGCAGCGCCCGGGACAGCGCGTTCTCGTCGACCGTGACGATCTCGTCGACCAGCGCGGCCACCTGCGGGAACGTGATGTCGCCGGGGCGGCCGACCGCGATGCCGTCGGCGATCGTGTGCATCGACGGCAGGGTCTGCGGGCCGCCCGCCGCCAGCGACGGCGCCCACGCCGCCGCGCCCGAGGCCTGCACCCCGACCACCGCAACGTCCGGGCGGGTCTCCTTGACCGCCGCCGCGATGCCGCCCAGCAGCCCGCCGCCGCCCGTGCAGACGAGCACCGTGCGCACGTCGGGCACCTGCTCCAGGATCTCCAGGCCGACGGTGCCCTGGCCGGCGATGATGTCGGCGTGGTCGAACGGGTGCACGAACACCGCACCCGTCCGGTCGGAGAACTCGCGCGCCGCCGCGATGCTGCCCTCGATGGTCTCGCCGACGAGGTGCACCTGCGCGCCGTAGCCACGGGTGGCGCCCACCTTGGGCAGCGCCGCGCGCTCGGGCATGAACACGGTGGCCTCGATGCCCAGCATCTGCGCGGCCAGGGCCACGCCCTGCGCGTGGTTGCCCGCGCTGGCCGCCACCACCCCGCGGGCGCGCTGCGCGTCGTCGAGGCGGGCGATGCGCGTGTACGCCCCGCGGATCTTGAACGAGCCGGTGCGCTGCAGGTTCTCGCACTTCAGCCACACCTTGCCGCCGCACAGCTCGCTCAGTGCGCGGGACCCCGCGATGGGGGTCGGCGTCACCACACCGGCCAGCAGATCGCGGGCGGAGAGCACGTCGGCCAGGCCGACGGGAGGAACGGCGGGCACCATGACCGCATCCTCGCACCGGGCGCCCGGCGCGGCGGACGCCGCACCGGTAGCCTCGACGAGAACGCGTGGTCACGGGAGGTTGCATGACACGGCTGCGAGCCGTCGCCCCGCTGCTGGTGGCAGCGGTGCTCGCGGGCGTCGCCGTCCTCACGGTGCAGCGCGCGGCCTGCGACGATCCCGGTCGCTACGTGGCCTCGCCCGGCGGTTACGTCCTGGTCGGAGGATGCCTCGCGCCCGGTGACATCGTGGTGAAGGCGCCCGTCGCACCGCCCGCCGTCGCCGATGCGGACGCGCCCACCAAGAGCTAGGACACCGTGCCGAGGGCGGTGCGCAGGTCCTCCAGCAGGTCCTCGACGTCCTCGATACCCACCGAGAGGCGGACGAGGTTGTCCGGCACCTCCAGCGCCGATCCGGCGACCGACGCGTGGGTCATGGCACCCGGGTGTTCGATCAGCGACTCGACGCCACCGAGCGACTCGGCGAGGGTGAACAGCTCGGTGGCCGCGCACACCTTCAGCGCCGCGTCCCGCCCACCCACGACGAGGAACGACAGCATGCCGCCGAAGCGGCGCATCTGCTTGGCCGCGATCTCGTGCCCGGGGTGCGTCGGCAGCCCCGGGTAGAGCACCTGCGACACCGCGGGGTGCGCGGCGAGCAGCTCCGACACCCGCTCGGCGTTGTCGCTGTGGCGCTCCATGCGCACGGCCAGGGTCTTGACGCCACGCAGGGTCAGCCACGCGTCGAACGGGCCGGGCACCGAACCGACGGAGTTCTGCGTGAACAGGATCTGCTCGGCCAGCTCGTCGTCGCTGGTGACGAGGGCGCCGCCGACCACGTCGGAGTGGCCACCGACGTACTTGGTCGTCGAATGGAGAACGACGTCGGCGCCCAGGGCGAGCGGGTTCTGCAGGTAGGGCGACGCGAACGTGTTGTCGACGACGAGCCGGGCCCCTCCCTCGTGTGCGACGGAGGCCAGCGCCGCGATGTCGGCGATGCCCAGCAGCGGGTTGGTGGGCGTCTCGCACCACACGACCTTCGTGGTGGGCCGCAGCGCGGCGCGCAACGCGTCGACGTCACCGAGGTCGACGGGTGTGTACTCCACGCCCCACTGCGTGAAGATCTTGTCGACGAGCCGGAACGTGCCGCCGTAGGCGTCGTGCGGGATGACGACATGGTCACCGGGCCGCAGCAGCACCCGCATCAGCACATCGGACGCACCCATCCCGGAGCCGAAGGCGACGGCGTGCCGGCCGCCCTCCAGCGCGGCGAGGCACTCCTGCAATGCGGTGCGCGTGGGGTTGGCCGACCGGGAGTACTCGTAGCCACCCGCCCGGAGCCCGCCGACGCCGTCCTGGGCGAAGGTGGACGACGGGTAGATGGGCGTGATCACCGCGCCCGTCGTGGGATCGGGCTCCTGACCGGCGTGAATGGCGTTCGTCGAGAATCCGCGCATGGCGTGAACGCTACGCAGCCGCTCCGCGCCGTCGGCGCCGGGTGGTCAGGCGCCGCTGCCGAGGAACGCCAGCACGTCCGAGCGCGTGACGACGCCGGCGGGCTTGCCGTCCACCAGCACGAGCGCGGCGTCGGCCGTGGCGAACGCACTCATCGCCGTGTCCAGGGCCTCGCCCGCGCCGATGGTGGGCAGCGGGCGCGACATGTGCTTCTCCAGCCGGTCCGACAGCTGCGCCCGGCCGGTGAACAGCGCGTCGAGCAGGTCGCGCTCGATCACCGAACCCGCCACCTCGGCCGCCATCACCGGGGGCTCGGCGCGCACGACCGGCATCTGCGAGACGTGGAACTCCCGCAGGTAGTGCACCGCGTCAGCGACGGTCTCGTTCGGGTGGGCGTGCACGAGGTCGGGCATCGAGCCGTCCTTGCGGCGCAGCACGTCGCCGACCGTGGAGCCCGCCGACGGCGGCAGGAAGCCGTAGCCCGACATCCAGGCGTCGTTGAAGACCTTGCCGAGGTAGCCGCGGCCGCCGTCGGGCAGCAGGACGACGACGACGGCGTCGGCGGGCAGCCCGGCGGCCAGGCGCAGGGCCGCCACCGTGGCCATCCCGCAGGAGCCGCCGACGAGCAGCGCCTCCTCGCGGGCGAGGCGGCGCGTCATGTCGAAGGAGTCGCCGTCGGAGACCGCGATGATGCGGTCGCAGATGCCCTTGTCGTAGGTGGTGGGCCAGAAGTCCTCGCCCACGCCCTCCACCAGGTACGGACGCCCGGATCCGCCCGAGTACACCGAGCCCTCGGGGTCCGCTCCGACGATCTGGACGCGGCCGCCCGACACCTCCTTGAGGTAGCGCCCGGTGCCGCTGATGGTGCCGCCGGTGCCGATGCCCGCCACGAAGTGCGTGATCTCCCCACCGGTCTGCTCCCAGATCTCGGGGCCGGTGCTCTCGTAGTGCGACTCGGGGTTGTTGACGTTCGCGTACTGGTTGGGCTTCCACGCGCCGTCGATCTCGGAGACGAGACGGTCGGAGGTCCGGTAGTAGGAGTCCGGGTGGTCGGGGTCGACGGCCGTGGGACAGACCACCACGTCGGCGCCGTACGCGCGCAGGACGTTGCGCTTGTCCTCGCTGACCTTGTCCGGGCACACGAACACGCACTTGTACCCCTTGCGCTGCGCGATCATCGCCAGCCCGACACCGGTGTTGCCCGAGGTGGGCTCCACGATGGTGCCGCCGGGACGCAGCTCGCCCGAGGCCTCCGCCGCCTCGATCATGCGCAGGGCGATGCGGTCCTTCACGCTCCCGCCCGGGTTGAAGTACTCCACCTTGGCCAGGACCGTGGCCGAGATCCCCTCGGCGACCGCACCGAGCCGGACGAGGGGGGTGTTCCCGACCAGGTCGGCGACGTGCTCGACATAACGCATGCGTTCATGGTCGCACCCGGCCGGGAACGGGTATTCGAGACCGTACGTTGAGCATCCGACACGGCGAGAGGATCCACCCATGGGGGACGAGAAGCGTTCCAACCCGGCGAAACGCGTCGCCGCTCTGGTGGGGGGCGGACTCGTCCTGCTCGTCGGCATCGCGCTGCTCGTGCTCCCCGGACCGGGTCTGCTGCTGGTCCTGGCCGGGCTCCTCATCCTGGCCAACGAGTTCCCGGCCGTGGAGAAGTACGTCGACCCCGTGCAGGACCGCGCGATGAAGGCGGCCGAGGACAGCGTGTCGTCGCCGCTGCGGATCGCGGGCTCCGTGCTCGCCGGTCTGGCCCTGATCGCCGCCGGCGTGGTCTGGGGACTGTTCCCCGACCTGCCGCTGGGCGGCTGGCCGACCGGTTCGAGCTTGATGCTTTCGGGTGTCGTTCTGCTCGCGCTTCTGGTCTACAGCTACCGCCGCGTGCAGGTCAGACGGGCTGCCGCACGGTAACGAGCTGTACGGACTCGTACGGATCCGTCGCTCAGCGGCCACTTTGGTGCGGCATCGGTTGTCGAGCCACTACCCTTCGCTACCTCAGAACCCTCCTCCGGTCGACGGGCACATCGGCCGGGTGAAGGGGAGGGCTCTATGCAAGCTCCCCGATGTCGCAGGTAGCGCGCGGCGCGGAACCATGAACACACAGCAGGAGGGGCGCGCCGGTGCGAGTTGCCGGGCACGACGACGACGGCGAGGACATCGAACCGGAGGGGGACCGGGACGACGCAACACGAGCAGCCCGCCGGGAGGCGGAGCTCAACGACCTGGCCGGGAAGGCGGCCGGAGGGGACAAGAGGGCGCTCGAGCGCCTGCTCGCACTGATCCGCACGCCGGTCGTGCGGTACTGCCGGGCACGCATGGGTGACGGGATCGGACTGCTGACCGCGGAGGACGTGGCGCAGGACGTGCTGTTCGCCGTCTGCGGGGCGCTGGCCCGGTTCCGGCCGGGCGAGACGGCCGCGATGGCCTTCGTCTACGGGATCGCCCGCAACAAGGTGGTGGACGCGTTCCGGGCGGGCGGGCGCGACCACTCCGAACCGACCGAGGCCGTCCCGGACGAGGTCGACGACAGGCTCGGACCCGAGGCCGTCGCCGTGTTCGGCACGGAGGTGGGCGAGCTGCGCGACCTGCTCACGCGGCTCCCCCCGGCGCACCGCGAGATCCTGGTGCTGCGGGTCGCGTTGCAGTTCAGCGCGGAGGAGACCGCGGCCGCGGTGGGCTCCACACCGGGGGCCGTGCGCGTCACCCAGCACCGCGCACTGACGAAGCTGCGCACGCTGATCGCCGAGCGGATGAAGGGCGACCAGATGTCGTAGCCGCTAGGGTTCCGTCATGTCACCGACGGCCGCCGGATGAACACCGAACTGGACGCCCGGCTGCGCCGGGAAGCCGATCAGTGGCTCACCGTCCGCACCCAGGACGGGACTCGACCCATCCGGTGGGACGAGCTGGAGGAGTTCGAGTTCGACGGGCGGCCGTTCAAGCTCAAGGACCGCCAGCGGGGAATCCGGAAACCCCGCCACTTGACCGCGGCTCTCTCCATCACCACGACCTACACCCCGCCCGGCCGAGCGCCCCGTTACGCCGACGAGATCGGACCGGACGGCCTGGTGCGCTACAAGTGGCGTGATGACGCGCAGGAATCGGACAACAGTGCCCTGCGTGCCGCCCTCGACAAGGGTGTACCGCTGTTCTGGTTCGTCGGGGTCGCTCCCGGTGTCTACGAGCCGCTGTATCCGGTTTTCGTGGTCGCCGAGGAACCCGAGCTCCGCCAGTTCGTGATCGCGCCCGATGCCGTGCGCGGGATCGTCACGCCGGGACAGCAGATCGACGAGAACCTTCGCCGCTACGCGCTCCGGCAGACCCGCCAGCGCCTCCACCAGCCCGTCTTCCGCGCGACGGTCCTGCACGCGTACGAGACCCGCTGCGCCGTCTGCTCGCTACGTCACTCCTCGCTCCTCGACGCCGCCCACATCGTGCCGGACCGCGACGAGGACGGCATCGCCTCCGTCCGCAACGGGTTGGCGATGTGCAAGATCCACCATGCAGCATTCGACGTGGGCGTTCTCGGCATCCGCCCTGACCTGGTGGTCGAGATCCGGGCCGACATCCTCGAGGAGGTGGACGGTCCGATGCTCGAGCACGGTCTCAAGGCCCGGCACGGTCAACGGCTCATGGCGGTCCCCCGCGTCCGCGCCCAGCGGCCGGACACGGATCTCCTCGAGCAGCGGTACGCGGCGTTCCGGAAGGCCGGTTGAGCAGACCCGACGGGGCGATCTCCTCCGAAGGGATCGCGCTGGACGCGACATCAGGCATCGGCTGGCCGAGCGTGACGTTGCACGCGAGTGGGCGCGGGCCCGGTTACCGGTGAGTACCCTCGACCCACCAGCACTTCCCTCACCAAGGAGAACGACGATGCCCGAAGCAGTGATCGTCGCAGCGGCCCGCTCCCCGATCGGCCGCGCGTTCAAGGGGTCGCTGGCCACCATGCGTCCCGACGACCTGACCGTCCAGATGGTCCAGGCCGCGTTGGCCCAGGTGCCCGAGCTCGACCCCACCACCATCGACGACCTGATGCTCGGGTGCGGGCTGCCCGGCGGCGAGCAGGGCTACAACATGGCCCGGGTCGTGGCGGTGCTGGCCGGCTACGACACGCTGCCCGGCACCACCGTCACCCGCTACTGCTCCTCGTCGGTGCAGACCACGCGCATGGCGCTGCACGCGATCAAGGCCGGCGAGGGTGACGTGTTCATCTCCGCGGGCGTCGAGACGGTGTCCCGCTTCGCCAAGGGCAACTCCGACTCGCTGCCCGACACCCAGAACCCCCTGTTCGCCGACGCGGCCGAGCGCACCAAGGCCACCGCGGAGTCCGGCACCGACATCTGGGTGGACCCGCGCACCGAGAACACGATCCCCGACGTCTACATCGCGATGGGGCAGACCGCGGAGAACCTCGCCCGCGCCAAGGGCGTCACCCGCGAGGACATGGACCGCTTCGGCGTCCGCTCGCAGAACCTCGCCGAGAAGGCCATCGCCGACGGCTTCTTCGCCCGCGAGATCACCCCGGTCACGCTGCCCGACGGCACCGTCGTGTCCACCGACGACGGCCCGCGCGCCGGCACGAACTACGAGAGCGTCAGCCAGCTCAAGCCGGTGTTCCGGCCCGACGGCCTGATCACCGCCGGCAACGCGTGCCCGCTCAACGACGGCGCCGCCGCGCTGATCATCATGTCCGACACGAAGGCCGCCGAGCTGGGTCTCACCCCGCTGGCGCGCATCATCTCCACCGGCGTCTCCGGTCTCTCGCCGGAGATCATGGGCCTCGGCCCGGTGGAGGCCTCGAAGAAGGCGCTGAAGCTCGCGGGCATGACCATCGACGACATCGACCTGGTCGAGATCAACGAGGCGTTCGCCGCGCAGGTCATCCCGTCCGCCCGCGACCTGGGCATCGACCCTGAGGATTCTCGTGGCGACAAGCTGAACGTCAACGGCGGCGCGATCGCGCTGGGCCATCCGTTCGGCATGACCGGCGCCCGCATCACCACCACGCTGCTCAACGGCCTGCGCAGCCACGACAAGACCATCGGGCTGGAGACGATGTGCGTCGGCGGCGGCCAGGGCATGGCGATGGTGCTCGAGCGCCTGAGCTGACCCGGATACGCAACGACCCGGTACCCCTCACGAACAGGGTGCCGGGTCGTTTCGCGTCTGCGGCAGAAGCTAGTTCTGACGCAGGTAGCTCAGCAGGCGCAGGATCTCCAGGTAGAGCCACACCAGCGTGGTCATGAGGCCGAAGGCGATGTACCAGGCGAAGGTCGCCGGGGCGCCGCCGCGGACGGCGCGGTCGGCCTGGTCGAAGTCGAGCAGCAGGCTGAACGCCGCCACGCCGATCACGACGAGGCTGAAGATGATGCCCAGCGGGCCGCCCTCGCGCAGGCCCGTGCTGACCCCGAACAGGCTCAGCACGAAGTTGAAGAGCATCAGGACGACGACGCCGACCAGGGCGCCCATCAGCCACTTGGTGAAGCGCGGCGTGACCCGCACGGCACCGGTCTTGTAGACCACCAGCATGCCGACGAACACGCCCGCCGTGCCGACGATGGCCTGCAGCGCGATGCCCGGGTAGATGTTGTTGAACAGGTCGCTGATGCCGCCGAGCGCGATACCCATCATCGCGGAGTACAGCAGCACCAGCGGTGCCTTGGCCCACTGCGACTTGAAGATCAGCACGAGCGATACGACGAACCCGATGAGGAACGCGGGGAGCGTCAGCACGTACAGGTTGAGTACGGCGGTCAGGATGCCCGTGACCAGCGCCGTACCGGCCGCGAAGCCGGTCTTGAGGACGATGTCGTCGACCGTGATCGGGCGCTCCCCCGCCCCGGCACGCCCGTAGCCGACCTGCGCGGCCCGGGAGTCGGTGTAGGCGGCCGCGCCGCCCATCGCACCCCCCTGGCGGTCGAAGGTGGCGTAGCCGCCGGCCTGCCCCTGGGGCAGGTTGCGGAAAGCCGGGTTGCTACTGCTGCGCACCTGGTCCTCCTCGGAAAGTTCTCACGGTGTTCGAGCTGTTCAACGCGCGACCCGAGCCGGACGTTCCCCTCCTGGGTAAAGAAGACTTTGCCGCCTTCATGCCGGATCGAGCGAGACGCCCGCCTCCTCGAGCTCGGCCTCGGTGAGCAGGCGGGCGAAGGCCCGGTCGGAGTCGGTGGCCGAACCCAGTGGGGGGTCGACCCCGACGAAGCCGCAGACCTCGATCAGCGTGTCGTCGTAGGCAGCGTAGAGGGCCAGTCTCCGGACCTGCGTGGGCTGCGCGGCTCCGCGCATCTCCCGCCGCAGCCGACGCAGATTCGCCACCGACGACTCGAGGCACGGACCCGACGGCCGGCGACGGCGGGCGAGCCGGTCGGAGAAGGCCTCCACGGCAGCAGGGATCAGCCGCAGAGCCAGCCAGAACAGCAGAGTCGGCGCGGCCGCGACGAGGAGGTAGAGAAGCAGGCCCAGCAGGACCGGACGGTCACCCGTCACACCTGCGACGATACGCCGTGGACCGCTGAGCCGAACGAGTGAATCCGGGCGTCGGGCTTCGCGGTCGAGGGCACGGAACGGGTGATCCGCGACGGATCCGGCACCCAGATCGCCCGGCTGGTCCCCGGGCCCGGTCACCGGGGCCACCGACCCGGCGCCAACCGTGACCGACGCCGAAGGTGCCGCCATGGGCCCGGCGGCTCCGGCCCCCGCCGGCATGCGGGCCGCCGGTCGTGACGATCTCATCGGCGACCGGCTGCCCGCCGGGTTCGGCGGCGCCACCCGACCGGCGGTCGGCTTCACCGCCGACGGCCGCCGGACGGGCTTTGACGGCACCGGCGGCACCTGGACGGCGAGCCGGGACGCGAGCTTCCTCGACACGTCCGGCACCTCCACCCTGATCGGCTGCGCCGGGGTGGACGTCGGCTCGCAGGTCTCAGGTGCCCGCCGCGCCGCGTTCGAGGGCGACACCCCGGTGATGCTCGACGTCAGCGGGAATGCCACCGGTCACTTCACCCAGAGCGTGAGGCGGGGGCGAGACACGGGGTGGATCCGGACCGCGGCCCACCCCCGTCGGATCACCCGGCTCAGCCGGTGACGAGCGTGCGGCCGGGTCTGCTCCGCGCGGCGGTGGACGCCGGGTCGCCCGCGCGTACGACGAGCGTGCCCGTGGACCGGTCGATCCACGAACCCCACAGCGCACCCGCCACCGCGCCGCCTGATCGTGCGGTCCGGCCCCGCGCCCGCTGAGCCGTCCGGCTCTCGAGCCACGACGGGAGCCGCGACAGCGCGAGCTGACGGCGCTGGCGTCCGGTGGCGGCAACTCGTGGCGGTGCCTCCGGCAGGCGCACGGACGGGGCCCGGTTCTAGGCTCATCGCGCCCGGACGGACGTCCTGGCACGAAAGGGGCTTTCACCGATGTGGGCATTCTTCTCGCGACGGCTGCGCATGTGGCTGGTCCTCGCCGTCGGCGCGCCGATCCTGGCGTGGCTGCTGGGCAAGGTGGGTGACGTGGTGGAGTCGCGCCGCGGCCCCACCACCGTCAGCAAGGTCCTCAAGAAGGGCAGCGGCTACCTGCAGCGCCGCACCAAGGGCCCGCTCGGCGGACGCAGCCCCGCCGACCCGGCCGGCGCCCGGGACGCGGGCGTCCCCACACGATGACCGTCGTTCTCGTGCACGGCGCCTGGGGCGGCTCGTACGGCTTCCGGTCGGTGCGGCGGCTGCTCCAGGCTCAGGGCCACGAGGTGCTGACGCCGGCCCTCACCGGCATCGGCGAGCGCTCCCACCACACCGGGCCGCTGGTGGGGCTCTCGACGCACGTGCTCGACGTCGTCAACGCCGTCCGGTTCGAGGACGTCACCGACCTGGTGCTGCTCGGCTTCTCCTACGGCGGCATGGTCGTCAGCGGGGCGCTGGAGCTGATCGGTGACCGCGTGCGCGAGCTCGTGCTGCTCGACGCGTTCCTCCCCGACGACGGCGACAGCGTCGCGTCCCTCACCGATGGGGCGCTGGGCGGCGGCGGGGACGCCCTGGACACCGCGTGGCTGGTGCCCGCGGCGCCGCGCGAGTTCGAGGACCCGGCGCACGGCACGTGGTCGAACCCGCGGCGCGTGGGTCAGCCGGTGCACACCCTCACCGAGCCGGTGCGGCTGCGGGCTCCTCTCGAGGAGTGGCCGTTCGGCCGCACCTACATCCGGGCGACGCAGGACCCGAACGGCGCGGTGTTCGACGCGTCGGCGGCGCGGGCGCGGGGGTCGGACGCGTGGCGCTACCACGAGATCGCGACCACGCACATGGTGCCGGAGAACCGGCCGGAGGAATTGGCGTCGCTCCTGCTCGCGCTCGCGAGCTAGGTTCCGGGCATGACGTCGACCGTGCACCAGTACGCCGCCACCTGCACCTGGTCGGGCTCCACCGCCGCGGGGTACCGCGACTACGACCGGACGCACGACACGGGTGCGGGCCCGCACACCCTCACGATGTCGTCGGATCCCGCGTTCCTCGGTGATCCGGCCCGCCTCAACCCCGAGCAGCTCGTGGTGATGGCCGCGGCGTCGTGCCAGCTGCTGTCGTTCCTCGCGGTCGCCGCCCGGGCGCGGCTGGACGTCCGGGACTACCGCGACGACGCGACCGCCGGCATGTCGGAGGAGAACCGGCCGATGCGGCTCGACGAGATCGTGCTGCGGCCGCACATCGTCATGGCGTCCGGGCCGTCCGAGGACCGCGTGCGCCATCTCGTGGAGGTGGCCCACAAGGAGTGCTTCATCGCGAACAGCCTCTCCACCCCGGTGCGCGTGGAGCCGACCGTCGAGTTCACGGCGTGAGGCCGCGCACCACCAGCGCCGCGAGCTCCGTGTAGGCGTCGGCGTCCCCGAGGCCCGTGGCCGCGGCCACCTCGCGCTGCTGGATGCGCACCATCGTGGCGCTCAGGACGTCGGCGACGAACGCGACGTTGACGGCCCGGAACGCGCCGCTCGACACCCCCTCGGTGACGATCTGCCCGACGCGACGGGCGGCGGCCCGGGTGTTCTGCTCGTAGACCTCGCGGGCGACCGGTGCGGCGGCCACGTCGTCGAAGAAGGCGGCGGACGCCGGTTCGAGCTGCGCGGCCACCCCGAGCAGGTAGGCCACGATCCGGTCGCGCGGCTCGCCCGCCGCCGCGAGCCCGGCCTCCACCCGTTCGGTGGCGCCGCGGAAGAAGTGGACGACCACGGCGCGGACCAGCTCGTCGCGGGTGCCGGCCAGCGCGTACAGCGTGGTCTTGGAGCAGCGCAGGCGGGCGGCGAGGGCGTCGATGGTGAGGTCGCGGAAGCCCTCGGCGAGGAAGAGTGTGACGAGCTGGTCGAACAGTTCCGACTGGCGGACGGTACGCTGCACAGTACGATCGTATCGTAAATCGTACTCTTGGAGACACCGTGCCCGTCGACCGCCTGCTGCCCACGCAAGAGGCCGAGGACCTGCTCGACCTCGTCCGCGACATCGCCGACAAGGAGCTCGCCACCCGCGTCGACGAGCACGAGAAGGCCGAGACCTACCCCGAGGGCCTGTTCGCCATGCTCGGCCGGGCCGGCCTGCTGGGCCTGCCCTACCCCGAGGAGCACGGCGGCGGCGGGCAGCCCTACGAGGTGTACCTGCAGGTGCTCGAGGAGTTCGCGATGCGCTGGGCCGCGGTCGCGGTCGCCGTCAGCGTCCACGGGCTGTCGTGCCACCCGCTCGCCGCCTTCGGCACGCCCGCGCAGCAGGAGAAGTGGCTGCCGGGGATGCTGGCCGGTGAGGTCATCGGCGGCTACTCGCTGTCCGAGCCGCAGGCCGGGTCCGACGCCGCGGCGCTGACCTGCAGGGCCGAGAAGGTCGACACCGGATACAAGATCACGGGCACCAAGGCGTGGATCACCCACGGCGGCATCGTCGACTTCTACTCGCTGTTCGCCCGCACCGGTGAGGGGTCGCGCGGCGTCTCCTGCTTCCTCGCACCCGGCGCCGTCGAGGGCCTGAGCTTCGGGAAGCCCGAGGAGAAGATGGGGCTGCACGCCATCCCCACCGTCACCGCCAACTGGGACGGCGCCGTGATCGAGCACGACCGGCTCATCGGCACCGAGGGCCAGGGCCTGCCCATCGCGTTCAGCGCGCTCGACTCCGGCCGGCTCGGCATCGCCGCGGTCGCCACCGGTCTCGCGCAGGCCGCCCTCGACGCCGCCGTCGACTACGCCCACGAGCGCAGCGCGTTCGGCAAGAAGATCATCGACCACCAGGGGCTGGGCTTCCTGCTCGCCGACATGGCCGCGGCCGTCGACTCGGCGCGCGCCACCTACCTCGACGCCGCGCGGCGCCGCGACGCCGACCGCGACTACTCCCGTCAGGCCAGCGTCGCGAAGCTGGTCGCCACCGACGCGGCCATGAAGGTCACCACCGACGCCGTGCAGGTGTTCGGCGGCTACGGCTACACCCGCGACTTCCCCGTCGAGCGCTACATGCGCGAAGCGAAGATCACCCAGATCTTCGAGGGGACCAACCAGATCCAGCGCCTGGTGATCAGCCGGCAACTGCAGCGCTGACGCGCCCGTGCGCGGATAACGGTGTTCCCGCACTGATTTCCGCGCACGACCCCAGCCACGTCACGACCGATCGAGGAGACCTGCCCATGGAGATCACCGGAACCGCCGCACTCGTGACGGGCGCCGCGTCGGGGCTGGGCGCGGCCACCGCCGCCGCCCTCGCCGCCCGGGGCGCCACCGTCTACGGCGTCGACCTGGAGAAGGGCGTCGCCGGCGCCACCCCGCCCGACGGCGTCACCCTGCTCGCGGCCGACGTCACCGAGGAGGCCCCGGTCCGCGAGGTGCTGGCCCGCATCGCGGACGACGGTGCCGAGCTGCGCACCGTCGTCAACTGCGCGGGGATCGGTCCGTCGGCCCGCATCCTGGGCCGGAAGGGCCCGCACGACCTGGAGCTTTTCCACACGGTGCTCAAGGTCAACCTGCTCGGCACGTTCAACGTCATGCGACTCGGCGCCGAGGCCATCGCGAAGCTCGACGCCGACGGCAACGGTCAGCGCGGCGTCGTGGTCAACACCGCGTCGATCGCCGCGTTCGAGGGCCAGGTCGGGCAGATCGCCTACAGCGCATCCAAGGCCGGCGTCGCGGGCATGACGATCACGGCGGCCCGCGATCTCGCCCAGGTCGGAATCCGCGTCATGACCATCGCCCCGGGCACCGTCGAGACCCCGATGCTCGCCACCATCAGCGACGAGTTCCGCGCCGCGCTGAGCGCCGGGGTGCCGTTCCCGCACCGCCTCGCGCAGCCCGAGGAGTTCGCCCGCCTCGTGACGATGATCGTGGATCACGACTACCTCAACGGCGAGACGATCCGCATGGACGGCGCACTGCGGATGGCGCCCCGGTAACACCTGGCCGCCCCGTGCGAACCTGAGGCGTGACCGACAACTCCCCGGCGGGTCTCACCCTGCTCGCCCCCGACCGCACGGTCGTCGGCACCCGCGGAGAGTTCCACCGGTCCGCCCGGCAGGCCTACGCACCCCTGGCCGACGGCAGGCCGCGGAACGTCGTGGTGGAGCTCGCCTTCACCCCGATCGAGGCGGAACACCAGCGCGGACGGCGGGGCATCGAGATCCGGCTCGACGGCGAGCGCGTCGGCGAGCTCACCGCGCCGACGGCGGCGCTCTACGGCCCGCTCCTGGAGGACGTGCTGTTCGTCGGCGGGCGCCCGGCGTGCATCGCGACGGTGGTGAACGGCCCGCAGGGGGCCGAGGTGGAGCTGCGGCTGCCGGTGGTCCCGGTGGGCGCCGCCGTTCCGCCCGAGTTGCCCCTACCGGTGTCGGCCGGCGCTTTCCCGGTCGCCGCCGGGCGGCGTACGCCGGTCCTGATCGGTGCGGGCGTCGCCGCCCTGCTGATCGTCATCGGGGTGGGCATCGGGCGCGGCGGCGACGGCGCGGTGGAGACGGCGGACGGTGGCCCGGACGCGGTGGCCACCACGACCACCGCTCCGGCTCCCCCGAGCACGGCATCCGCCACCACGGTGCGGCGGGCCCCTGCGGCGGCGCCCCCCGAGCGCGCCCCCGCGCCTACCCCGCAACCGGCGTCGGAGGCCGGGCCCGACCCGTCCGACGGTTGCGACACGAACCACGCCGACTGCCTCCCCGACGGCGCCGACTGCGACGACGAGAGCGGAGAGATCACCGGCACGGACGTTCACGACCTCGATCCCGACGACGAGGGAACTGGTTGCGACTGATTGCCGCGGCGCGATGAGTTCCCCGCCCGCCCCGGGTCTGTACTGCGTGTTCCGTCGACGCGAAGTGGTCATCCCGGCCGGTGACCAGCTTCCGTACGTGGACGAGGACTGGGCCGACGCGCTCGTCGTCGTCGCGAGCGGGGAGGTCGACCTGTGCTGCTCACGGGGCGGGAGCCGCCGGTTCGGCCCCGGCTCGCTCCTGTTCTTCGTCGGGCTGGGGCTGGTGGCTCTGCGCAACCCCGGGCTCGGCCCGACGGTGCTGGTCGCCCACAGCCGCAGCTGACGCACAGCCGTCGTCCCGGTCCCGCGGGTGCGGTCCACCGGTCGCGGACTGGCCATGGGCCGCTGCACCCCGCCGGACCTACCGTGGTGCCATGCGCATCCGCACCATCGACGCCTTCACCGACCGCCCGTTCGCCGGCAACCCGGCCGGGGTCGTCCTCCTCGACGGGCCCGGCTGGCCGTCCGAGGACTGGATGCAGCAGGTGGCGGCCGAGATGAACCTCGCCGAGACCGCGTTCGCCCACCCCCTCCCCGAGGGCGGTGACGCCGACTGGGCGTTGCGCTGGTTCACCCCCGCGCTGGAGGTCAACCTCTGCGGTCACGCCACGTTGGCCACCACGCACGCCCTGCACTCCGACGGCCTCCTGCACGGCACCGTCCGGTTCACCACCAGATCCGGGGTACTGCGGGCCGGCGTCGACGGCGGCCGGATCACCCTGGACTTCCCCATCGCCACGCTCTCCGCGATCCCGGAGCCGGAGGGGCTGGCCGACGCCGTGGGTGCGGCGGTGGTCGGCGTCCACAACACGGGATCGCTGGGCGACCTGCTCGTCGAGGTCGCCGACGAGAAGGCCGTCCGTGCCGCCGATCCGGACCTCCCCGCGATCCTCCGGATGCCGTGGCGCGGCGTGATCGTCACCGCGGCCGGCGACGGGGACCACGACTACGTGTCCCGCTTCTTCGCGCCCGGGGCCGGCATCGCGGAGGACCCGGTCACCGGCAGCGCCCACACCGCGCTGGCCCCGTTCTGGTCGACGCGCCTGGGTCGGCCGGAGCTCGTCGGCCTGCAGGCGTCGCGACGCAGCGGGCTGGTGCACACGACCGTCGCCGGTGACCGGGTGCTGCTCGCCGGCGAGGCCGTCACGGTGCTGGACGGGAACCTGCTGATCGAGGCCTGACGCCCGCCCACGGGCAGCCGAGTCGATCAAGGCGTCGCTGTCGTTCAGGTAGATCAACGAGCGACACCTGCGCGTTGATCAGCGCGGTGTGGGGGCAGTGGGCTCAGCGGCGCCGTCCTGCGCCACTTCCGCGGACGGGTGTCGCGCGCCGGTCAGCCGCTGCGGCCGGCGGCAGACACGAGAGGTCCGGTCGCCAGGTCCAGCCGGCCGGCACCGATCAGAGCCAGGTAGGCGTCGACCTCCGTGTCGGTGACGAAGCCTCGTCCAACCAGCCCGTCCCGGACCTGCACGATGTTCGCCCGCTCCAACGCGCCGACCGCGGGCATCGCCAGGGGGAAGTAGGCGTCAGCGGACACGTCCAGAAGACCCACCTGGCGCAGAAGCCGGGGCAACCGCCGCCCGAACTCCGCATCGACACCCCGCTCGGACAGCAACGAACGGAACCCGTCCTTGACCTTGTTCGCCAACAGTTGATCAGGACCGTGGGCATCGGGACAGATCATCGTCTGCAAGCTGATGTCGTAGTCCTCGACCAGCAGCCATCCCCCGGGCCGCAACGCCGCCGCCATCCGCCGCAACGCCTTCTCGCGCTCGGGCACGTGGAGGAGGACGAGCCGGGCGTGGACGAGATCGAATCCATCGCCTGGCGGTGCATCACGAACCACGTCATGCCGAGCCACCTCGACTCCCGCCCCCACCCGGTCGGCCAACCACCCGATCTCGATGTCGGTGGCCACGACCTGACCGGTAGACCCCACTCGGGCGGCAAGGCCGTCAGGAACGGACGGCCCGCCCGCCCCGACCTCCCAACATCTCCAGCCGGGCGCGATCCCCAGTGCGTCGACGTGTCGGAACGTCACCGGATCGAAGATCACCGAGAGTGCATCGAAGCGCCCGCCCGCTTCCGCCGCGCGGTTGTCCAACAGGTACTCCTCCGAGCCCATGACCTCACCTCCGATCAGGCAGGCTGCACTCTCCCGCAGCGCAAGCCAGCACAGTAGATCCGGACGGGCGAGGACTTCGTGGACGGGACTCCGATCGCGAGGAACTCCAGTGGACTGTCTACCTGGCCGTGACCTACGGCGATGTCGCGTCTGCACCCGCCGCGTCCGTGCATGGTCCGCGCGCCCTGTTCTTGCCCGTCACCGATCACGGGTCGGCTCGGCTGATCGGGCCTCATCCGGCGCGAAGCGTGGATATCTGCTCGGTGTCGTAACGGGCCCGGACGGCGGCGATGGCGTCGGCGTCGGGTGGGCCGTCCACGGCCAGCACCTCGGCGAGGTCCCGGAAGTAGCGCTCATGACCGGGCGGGGAGGTGAAGAAGACGAAGGTGGCAGGCGCGGGGCCGCGGTTGGCGATCGAGTGGGCCACGCCCTTGGGCACGAACACGAAGGTGCCCGGGCCGCCGACGACGGTGCGCTCTCCCGCCCTGGCCTCGATCTCCCCGTCGACGACGTAGAAGTACTCCTCGATGCTGCTGTGGCGATGGGCTCCGGTGTCGAAGCCGGGAGCGGCGCGCATCTCGAAGGCCGAGCCGCCGTCGGCATCCTCGGCCCCGCTGAGAAACAACACCTGTGTCCCGCGCAGCCATACACCGTCGGCCTCGCCCGGTTGGCGGATGATTCCCTCGCCGGCCATCTGAACTCCTCCCGTCGGACAGTGGCCCCAGCTTCCGCCCCCGTGGTGGCGCTGTCGCGCGTCGCGGCGACGCTCTGAGTGTCACGGTGGTGACAGAGAGCCTCCCGGAGCGTGTGCCGCTGCCCAGGCGAGCGCCTCGGGGTCCGCGACGAAGACGGCTGATCGTCGACGCTCGACGATGTTCGCTTCCTCGAGCCCCTTGAGAACCTTGCTGACGCTCGCTCTGGAGGTTCCCGCCAGACCGGCGAGTCCCTCCTGGGTGAGCGGGATGACCGTGCCGGCCTCACCCCGGCCGTAGAGGTGAGCCAGGGCAGTCAGCCGGCGCAGCACCCGGACCTCGACAGGCACGAAGAGCGCTTCGACCAGCGCCGCGGCGAAGGCCCGGACCTCGGTGGCGAGCAGGTCGATCAGGACTTGCCCCATCGCCGCGTTACCCAGACACCGCGACCTCAGGTGCTCGGCGTCGATCACCAGAGTCACCACCTCGTCCAGGGCGATGGTGGTCCCGTACCGGCGGGCCACACCAGACTGCAGCGCGAGGAGCCCGAAGGTGTCGCCCGGGCCGAACACCCGGTACGTGACGGTCTCACCGGTCTCGATGAACGCGCAGGAGGCGACATGGCCGCGCTCGATCAGATGGACTGAATCGGCCCGGTCAGCCTCGTGGAAGATCACCTCATCACGCCGGTACCGGCGACGGCGTCCCATCCCGAGCAGCTCGTCCCGGTCGTGCTCGGTGAGCCCCCGGATCAGCGGCCAGACGGGAACATCTCGGTCATCCACGTGCTGTCTCCCAGATTCGCGAAGGCCACCGGCCACATCGTCGTCGCCCGGTCCGACTCCTGGACCAGGACGGCACACGGAAACCAACCCATGTCGGCGAGGAATGTCCAGCGCGAACGAGGTGGACGGTGCACACGGTGAGGTGATCGTCGGACCGGACGCGACTGCGGCACAGCCGGCCCGCGCCGCCCGGGGTGGCGCCTTGACCCGGGAGGAGCAGTGCCGGCCGCGTTCGGACAAGGCGCGCCGGCTGTGGATGGTGCCCGGCCGCCAAGCCCGACGGGGACGAGGAGACGTGCGAGGAGATCCGTGACGTCGTGGACGAGCCGGCCGCCGAGATCCGCATGCTCGGCGCGCGCGGCGTCCACCCCCGGATCCGGGCCTTCGTGGGCCGACAGCGGCCGCCGGCGCGAGGAGCGGCAGCGCACGCATCGGGCCCGGGGCGAGACCCGGGTCGTTCCGTCGCCACCGGTGCTGACTCCACTGCTGCACGCCCATCTGGAGCGCTACGGCACCGGTGGAGACGGGCTGCTGTTCCGGGGTGTGGGTGGCGGCCAGCTCGCGGAGAGCACGTACGGCCGGAGCAGTGGGCGCCGCAGCGCACCGACGCAGCACCCGATGAGCCGGAACGTGGACACGTAGTCGACACGGACAGCAAGATCGCCCGTTGACCGCGTAGCCGCTGGTCAGCCGGCGATTCTGCGAGCTGCGACGGGGTGCCCCCGGTGGGATTCGAACCCACACTGGGACCCTTTTAAGGGGCCTGCCTCTGCCGGTTGGGCTACGGGGGCGGCCCGCTCAGGGTACGGGCCACCCCGCGATCTCCGTCAGGAGACCGCGCGCCCCACCGGCACCGGGTCGCTCGGCACACCGCTCGGGGCCGGCTGGGCCTGGCCCGCCGGACGCGGACCACCGCCCGCCACGCGGTCGAAGTCGGCCTTCGGGTCGTTGATCTGGCCCAGCGACACGACCTCGCGGCCGAGGAACAGGGCGCCCGTCCAGTCGAAGACGATGCGGACGCGGCGGTTCCAGGTGGGCATCCGGCTGACGTGGTACGTGCGGTGCATGAACCACGCGATGATGCCGCGCAGCTTGATGCCGTAGATCTCCGCGACGCCCTTGTAGAGGCCGAGGCTGGCCACCGAGCCGGCGTAGGAGTGCTTGTACTGCTTGAGCTTCTTGTTGCGGACGTGGGCCACGATGTTGTCGGCGAGGACCTTGGCCTGGCGCACCGCGTGCTGGGCCGACGGGCTGGTCTTGGCCTCGGGGTCGTCCTTCGACAGGTCGGGCACCGACGCGCAGTCGCCCGCGCTGAAGACGCCGGGCATGCCGTTGACCTCGAGCTCGGCGCTGCACTCGATGCGACCACGGGCGTCGCGGGGGAGGTCGGTGTGCTCCAGCATCGGGTTGGGCTTGACGCCGGCGGTCCAGATGATGGTGTCGGTGTCGAAGGACTGGCCGTCGTCGAGCTCGACGTGGCCGCCGACCATCGTCTTCACGCGGGTGTCGAGGTTGACCTCGATGTCGGCGTCGAGCAGGCGCTCGACGGTGTAGCGACCCATCTTCGGGCCGACCTCGGGCATGATCCGGTTGGCCGCCTCGACGAGCACCCAGCGGATGTCCTCGCGGTTGATGTTCTCGTAGTAGCGGCTGGCGTAGCGGGCCATGTCGGCGAGCTCGGCGAGCGCTTCGATGCCGGCGTACCCGCCGCCGACGACGAGGAACGTGAGCAGGCGGCGGCGCAGCGCGGGGTCGAGAGTCGTGGCGGCCGCGTCCAGGCGCGAGAGCACGTGGTTGCGCAGGTAGATGGCCTCGCCGACGGTCTTGAACGCGATGCCCTGCTCCGCGAGACCGGGGACGGGCAGCGTGCGCGCCACCGAACCGGGAGCGACGACGAGCACGTCGTAGCCCAGCGTGGTGGTGTGCCCGGCGGCCAGCTCGACCGTGACCTCCCGGTCGGCGTGGCTGATGGCCGTGACCCGGCCGGTGAGGTGCTGGCACTTCTGCAGGACCTTGCGCAGCGGGACCACCACGTGGCGCGGCTCGATCGAGCCGGCCGCCGCCTCCGGGAGGAAGGGCTGGTAGGTCATGTGGGGCTGCGGGTCGATCACGGTGACCTCGGCCTCGCCCTTACGCAGCTTCTTCTGCAGCCGGAGGGCGGTGTACATGCCAACGTAGCCGCCGCCGACCACGACGATCCTGGTGTTGCGAGCCATGACCCCATGGTCTCACCCTCACGGAGGTTTCACTCGCTTCCGGAGAGTGATACCTGTGACGATTCAGTGCCGTCGCCTTCACCCATGACTGCAGAAGTAGAGCGCGAGCGGACGACGACGGTGAGCAGCAAGAACCAGATCAAGCTGCCCGTTGCTGCTCTGCGTGAGGCCGGTGTCGCTCCCGGCGACCGGCACCGGGTGGAGGTCGTGTCCGACGGGGTGTTCCGGCTCGTCCGCGAGCGGGACCCGTGGTGGGACCCGTTCGAGAAACTCGCAGGCTTCGATCTGGGGGTCACCACGGCCGAAGCAGGTGGCGTGGCATCGGCCCGAGGATCCAGGTGATCGGCGACTAGAGCCCCGCCGCCTGCGCGGCAGCCCGCAGCACGTCCTGCAGCATCGTGGGCGTGAGCCGTCCGGTAAACGTGTTCTGCTGCGAGACGTGGTAGCTGCCGAACAGGTGCAACGGCCCCCGCTCCCCGGCCAGCTCCACGTGAGCTCCGTGCCCGAACTTCGGACGCGGCCGCGGCACCGTCCACCCCGCTCCCGCGAGCACCGGCAGCAGCGCCTGCCAGCCGAACCCGCCGAGCACGACGACGGCCCGCGGCGACAGGAGGGCGAGCTCCGCACGCAACCATCGGGCGCAGGTGTCGCGCTCCGACGGTGTCGGCTTGTTGTCGGGCGGCGCGCAGTGCACGGGCGCGGTGATGCGGGTGCCGCGCAGCTCCAGCCCGTCACCGGCGTGGACGGCGGTGGGCTGGTTCGCCAGCCCGACGGCGTGCAGTGCGGCGTACAGGACGTCGCCGGAGCGGTCGCCGGTGAACATCCGCCCCGTGCGGTTGGCACCGTGCGCGGCCGGCGCGAGGCCGACGATCAGCAGCGACGCGTCGGCCGGACCCAACCCGGGCACCGGGCGTCCCCAGTACTCCTCGTCCCGGAACGCGGCCCGCTTCTCCCGCGCCACCTTCTCGCGCCAGTCGACGAGCCGCGGGCAGGCGCGGCAGTCGACGAGCGCGGCGTCGAGCTCGGCGAGCGTCACGCGATGGAGCGCGCGATGCCGTCGAGGATGTCGTGCTCGCTCACGACAAGCTCCGTGACGCCGGCGCGCGCGTGCAGCTCCTGCGCCAGCACGTCGACGATCAGCGCACCGCCGCCGATGACGTCGATGCGGCCCGGGTCGATCGCCGGGTGGGTGCCCCGCTCCGCCCGCGACTGGCCGAGCAGCTCGTCGGCCACCGTGTGCAGCTCGTCGACCGACAGCCGCGAGAGGTGCACGGCGGCGGAGTCGTACGTCGCCAGGCGCTGGTGGTAGGCCGAGAGCGTGGTGATCGTGCCCGCGACGCCCACCCAGGTGCGCACGCCCTCCACGGGCACGGCCGCGAACGCCGCGTCGAGGATGCCGGCGGCCAGCTCGCGGGCGTCCGCGATCTCGGCGGCCGTGGGCGGGTCGCCGGCGAGGCAGCGCTCGGTGATGCGGACGCTGCCGATGTCGGCCGAGTAGGCGTTCCGCACCAGCGCCTTGCCGTCGGTCAGCTCCCCGACGACGAGCTCGGTGGAGCCGCCGCCGGTGTCGACGACGACGAACGGGCCGTCGTCGGGGTCGAGATCGCCCACCGCGCCGACGAACGACAGCGTCGCCTCCTCCTCGCCGGAGATGACCTCGGCGTCCACGCCGAGCGTGTCGCGGACCATGCCGAAGAAGTCGTCGCGGTTGCGGGCGTCGCGGGTGGCGCTGGTGGCCACCATCCGCACCCGCTCGACGCCCTTGCGGCGCAACGCGACCGTGTAGTCGGCCAGCGCGACGCGGGTGCGCTCCAGCGCGGCGGGATCGAGCACGCCGGTGGCGTCCACGCCCTTGCCCAGCCGGACGACCCGCTGCTCCCGGTGCAGGTCGCGCAGGGCGAGCGTGCCGTCGAAGCTCGTCGTGACGTCGGCGACGAGCAGGCGGATCGAGTTCGTCCCGCAGTCGATGGCGGCCACCCGTGACATGCGCAGTCCTCCGCGGGGTCGGGATCGTGTGGAAGTCACGGTACGCGGGCCCACCTGCGGCTACCCTCGGGCCGTGGCGGATCCGAGCAAGCAGCACACCGAGGACGTCCACATGCCGACGAGCCGACTGGATGCGCGGGAGCTCCTACCCCGGCGCGCCCCGTCCGCGCCCCCTCCTGCGGTCACTCCGCCGCCGCGCGCGGAGGCCCGTCCTCCGGAACCGCCGTTGCGCGACGGCGACGGCCGCACCCACCTCGTGGCGAACCAGCCGCCGTCGATCGCCGGGTACGACGCCCTGAGCTGCGATCCCGCACTCACCGACGCCGTCACGCGGGAGGGCGCCGCAGAGGCCCTGCCAGCTCTGGGCACGCTCGCGCGGCTCGTCGCGTCGGAGGAGGCCCGGGAGCACGCGCGGCTCGCCGACACCCACTCCCCCGTGCTGCGCACCCACGACCGCTACGGCCACCGCGTCGACGAGGTGGAGTTCCACCCGTCGTGGCACTGGCTGATGCGCACGTCCGTGGGGTGGGGGCTGCACGGCGCGCCGTGGGAGGCCGAGACCGGCACCGGGGCCCACGTCGCCCGCGCGGCGGGGTTCTACCTGATGGGGCAGCTGGAGTCGGGGCACTGCTGCCCGATCTCGATGACCTACGCGTCCGTCCCCGCGCTCCGTCGCAGCCCCGAGCTGGCCGCGGCCTACGAGCCGGGGCTGCTGTCCACCACCTACGACTTCGGGCTCACCGAGCCGTCGACCAAGGCCGGGCTGCTGGCCGGGATGTCGATGACGGAGAAGCAGGGCGGGTCCGACGTCCGGTCCGGCACCACCGACGCCCGCCCGCAGCCCGACGGCACCTACCGGCTCACGGGCCACAAGTGGTTCACCTCGGCGCCGATGAACGACGTGTTCCTCACGCTGGCCCAGGCGCCGGGCGGGCTCACGTGCTTCGTGCTCCCGCGCGTCCTGCCCGACGGCACGCGCAACGCGATCCGGCTGCAGCGGCTCAAGGACAAGCTGGGCAACCGGTCCAACGCCTCGGCCGAGATCGAGTACACCGGCGCCGTGGGCTGGCGGCTCGGCGACGAGGGACGCGGGGTCGCCACGATCATCGACATGGTGTCGATGACCAGGCTCGACTGCGTCCTCGGCTCGGCCGCCATCACCCGCGCCGCGCTCACGGAGGCCGCCCACCACGTCCAGCACCGCAGCGCGTTCGGCTCCCGGCTGGCCGACTCACCGCTCATGCAGACCGTGCTCGCCGATCTCGCGCTGGAGTCCGAGGCAGCCACCGCGCTCGCCATGCGACTGGCCGGGGCCGTCGACCGCGGCGAGAAGGCGCTGCTGCGCCTGGCGCTGCCCGCGTCGAAGTACCTGGTGTGCAAGCGCGCCCCCGCCGTGGTGGCCGAGGCGCTGGAATGCCTGGGCGGCAACGGGTACGTCGAGGAGTCGGGGATGCCGCGGCTCTACCGCGAGGCCCCGCTCAACTCGATCTGGGAGGGCTCGGGCAACGTCACCGCGCTCGACGTGCTGCGGGCCGTCACGCGCGAACCCGAGTCCGTCGAGGCCGTGCTGGCCGAGATCGACGCCGCCGCGGGCGTCGACACGTGGTACGACCGCGGGGTCCGCGAGCTGCGCACCGAGCTGCGCAGCCGCGAGGAGCGCCGGGCCCGGCGGCTCGCCGAGATGCTGGCTCTGTGCCTGCAGGGCAGCCTGCTGCTGCGGTTCGCGCCGGAGGAGGTGTCGTCGGCGTTCGTCAGCGCCCGGTTCCTCCCCGACGGCCCGTGGCGCACGGCCGGCACCCTCCCCGCGGAGGCGCACATCGAGGCCCTCCTCGCGCGCGT
Organism: Pseudonocardia sp. 73-21; assembly: GCF_001899645.1. Classification (GTDB taxonomy): domain Bacteria; phylum Actinomycetota; class Actinomycetes; order Mycobacteriales; family Pseudonocardiaceae; genus Pseudonocardia. The sequence goes on from NZ_MKVV01000058.1 coordinate 33,452, forward strand.
CACCCCCCACCCGGCCGGCTGACCCCGCCACCCCGCGAGTCGGGGCGTCGATGCGCGCGAGTCGCGGTCTCCGTGCGACCGAGTCGCTCTCTCGGTGCGTCCAGGACCCTCAGCCCCCCGCACCGACGTCGCACTCATCCCGCAACTCGGTCGCACTCACACCCCGACTCGCGCGCGCTCAGACCCCGACTCGCGGAGTGGGTTACGGGGTGGCGCAGGGGCCTGTTGTCCACCACTCGCCGATCTCGGCCAGGGCCTCGTCGCCGAACGGGTTGACGCCGGGGCCGGCCGCCAGGGAGTGGGCGACGTGGACGTGCAGGCACTTGACGCGGTCGGGCATGCCACCCGCACTGACCTTCGTGCCCAGCGACTCGATGGCGTCCCGTTCGGCCAGGTAGGACTCGTGGGCGCGCTCGTAGGCGGCCGCGAGATCCGGGTCCTCGGCCAGCCGCGCCTGCATCTCCTTCATCCGGCCCTCCCCCTCGAGGGTGCCGATGCGGGAGGCCAGCCGGGAGCAGGTCAGGTAGTACATCGTGGGGAACGGGGTGCCGTCGTCGAGGCGCGGCGCGGTCTGCACCACCGACGGCAGGCCGCACGGGCACCGGTGGGCCACCTCGCGCACGGCGCGCGGCGGCCGGCCGAGCTGCGCGGTGACCGCCGCGGCGTCCGCCGCGTCGATCCCCGCCGGCTCGACGCTCACGGCGAGCCCGCCGTGACCTCGCGCCACAGCGACCGGTACCAGGGCGCACCCGATCCGGCGGCCGTCTCGGGGGCCACCGGGGCCTGCGGGAACTGCACGACGTAGGGCACCTCCCCGGGCAGGGCGTAGCCGATCCGCGACCGGGCCTGAGCCTCGATCTCGGCGGGATCCTGCAGCTTGGCCTTCTGCTCCGTCAGCGAGGCGACGTCCGCGGCGAGCGTCTGCTGCTGTTCGGTGACGGCGGCGAGCTCCTGGCGCTGGGCGACGTAGTTGCGCAACGGCACCACGACGGTCAGCGCGATCGCGCAGACCACGAGGGCCAGCACGGCCGCCCGCCGCGTGGACGAGAGGCCGAGCAGGCCCGTGGTGGTCGCGACCACGCCGCGGGGCCGGGTGCGGGTCAGCTTCGGCTCGCGCCCGCGACGGCGCGCGGCACCCGTGCCGCTGCCGCGCGGACGGGGCGTCCGCCGAACCCGCACCTTCTCGGCCATCAGGTCAGGCCGTCTCCGCCACCGTGAAGCGCGGGAACGCGAGGTCGCCGGCGTAGCGGGCGGCGTCGCCGAGGGCCTCCTCGATGCGCAGCAGCTGGTTGTACTTGGCGACGCGGTCCGATCGGGCCGGGGCGCCGGTCTTGATCTGCCCGCAGCCCGTGGCGACGGCGAGGTCGGCGATGGTGGTGTCCTCGGTCTCGCCCGAGCGGTGGCTCATCATGCAGCGGTAGCCCGAGGTGTGGGCGAGCGTGACCGCGTCGAGGGTCTCCGACAGCGTGCCGATCTGGTTGACCTTCACCAGCAGCGCGTTGGCCGCCCCGCGGGCGATGCCCTCGTCGAGGCGCTCGGGGTTGGTGACGAACAGATCGTCGCCCACGATCTGGACCTTGTCGCCGATCGACGACGTGAGCTCCACCCAGCCGTCCCAGTCGTCCTCCGACAGGGGGTCCTCGACGGAGATCAGCGGGTAGGCCCCGACGAGCTCGGCGTAGACGGCCGAGAGCTCCGACGACGTGAGCTTCCTGCCCTCGTAGGAGTAGACGCCGTCGGTGTGGAACTCGGTGGCGGCGACGTCGAGCGCGAGCCCGATGTCGCGGCCGACCACGAAGCCCGCACCCTCGACGGCCTCGGCGATGAGGTCCAGCGCCGCCTTCGTGCCGGGCAGGTCGGGGGCGAACCCGCCCTCGTCGCCCAGGCCCGTGGCGAGGCCCTTCTTCTTGAGGACCGACTTGAGCGAGTGGTAGACCTCGGCGCCCCAGCGCAGCGCCTCGCGGAACGAGTCGGCGCCGATCGGGGCGATCATGAACTCCTGCACGTCGACGGACGTGTCGGCGTGCGCGCCGCCGTTGATGATGTTCATCATCGGCACGGGGAGGACGTGGGCGTTGGGGCCGCCGACGTAGCGGAACAGCTCCAGCCCGGACGACTCCGCGGCCGCCTTCGCCACCGCCAGCGAGACACCCAGCAGTGCGTTGGCGCCGAGCGCCGACTTGTCGGGCGTGCCGTCGAGATCGACGAGCCGCTGGTCGATGAGCCGCTGGTCGACGGCCTCCATGCCGGTCAGCTCCGGGCCGATGGTGTCCAGCACCGCCGCGACGGCCTTCTCGACGCCCTTGCCGCCGTAGCGCTTCGGGTCGCCGTCGCGCAGCTCGACCGCCTCGTGCTCACCCGTCGACGCGCCGGAGGGCACGGCTGCGCGAGCCAGCGTCCCGTCGTCCAGCGCGACCTCGACCTCGACCGTCGGGTTGCCCCGGGAGTCGAGGATTTCGCGTGCGCCGACCTGCTCGATGACCGCCACCAGTACTCCCGTCACGACGATGTCCCGCTTGCGGCCGCCAGCCTAACGGGCGACCTGGACCGATCCCGGGAGGACGCTCCAGATCACCCGGAGGGCACCGGCCGTTCGTCCTGTCAACCCTCGCAGATCGCGGCGAAGACATTTACCGTAGGAGGGACCATGACGAGCCAGCCAGCATCCGACGGCCTGTTCGAGTCGTACCGTCGTGCCGAGATGTTGATCGCCCGCCGCCGTCCGCTCGACGCGCTGCAGGCTCTGACCCCCGTGCTGGAGAGCCAACCCGACGACGTCTCGGTGCAGCTGCTCGCCGGCCGTGCGTACCTCAACTCCGCCCAGCTGAAACGGGCCGAGGAGGCCTTCGTCCGCGTCCTGGACCTCGACCCCGCCGACGACTACGCGCGCTTCGCCCTGGGCAAGGCCCTGCACCGCCAGGGCCGCCTGGCCGAAGCCCACGCGCAGCTGAAGATGGCGGCGGCGATGGACCCACGGCCCGAGTACCAGGAGGCCCTGGGCGAGGTACGGGCCCGGATGGCCGTCGAGGGCGCGTCCAACGAAACGGACTGAACACCCCAAACGTCCAGACCTGTGAGAATGTGTCGAAACGCGGCCTTCCGCCTCCTCGCCGCGCAAGATAGCCTGCCCCAGGTAATGATGAGGCTGTCCTAAGACAGAGACATAACCCGGGGAGCGGCGGTGCTCGGCAATTTCCTGATCGGACTGCGCGAAGGTCTGGAGGCCTCGCTGGTCGTCAGCATCCTGGTCGCGTTCCTGGTGCGCACGGACAGGCGGTCGGTGCTACCCAAGGTGTGGGTCGGCGTCGGCATCGCCGTGGCGATCAGCGTGGGCGTGACGTTCGCCCTCACCATCACGCAGCAGGCGCTCACGTTCACCGCCCAGGAGGCGTTCGGGGGTTCGCTGTCGATCATCGCAGTCGGCTTCGTCACCTGGATGATCTTCTGGATGCGCCGCACGGCGCGGAGCATCTCCGGCGACCTGCGTGGTCGCCTGGAGGACGCGATCCAGATGGGCACCGCCGCCGTCGTGCTGATGGCCGCGCTGGCCGTCGGGCGCGAGGGCCTCGAGACCGCCCTGTTCTTCTTCACCGCCGCGCAGGCGGCCGGCCAGACCACCGACCCGCTGATCGGGTTCCTGCTGGGCATCGCACTGGCGGTACTGCTGGCCTACTTCATCTACCGCGGCGCCGTGAAGATCAATATGGGGAAGTTCTTCTCCGTCACCGGCGTGCTGCTGATCTTCGTGGCCGCCGGGATCCTCGCCTACGGCGTGCACGACCTGCAGGAGGCGGGGATCCTGCCCGGCCTGAACGCCCTCGCGTTCGACGTCAGCGCCGCCGTGCCCCCCGACTCCTGGTACGGCGTGCTGCTCAAGGGCGTCTTCAACTTCTCCCCCCAGACGACGTGGCTGGAGGCGACCGTCTGGGTCGTCTACGTGGCCGTCGTCCTCGCGCTGTTCCTGCGGCCGCAGCGCGTCCACCAGCCCACCACGCCCGTCACCGCCTCCTAGGAGCACCATGTCCCGCCGGTCCCTTGCCGTCATCGGCATCGCCGCCACCGCCGCCCTCGCCGGCTGCACGAGCACCGCAGCCCCGTCGGGGGGCACGAGCGGCGGCCCGATCACCGTCAACGCCGCCGACACCACGTGCGAGATCGGGGCCACGGAGGCTCCGGCCGGCACGATCAGCTTCGCGATCAACAACACCGGCACCAAGGTCACCGAGTTCTACCTCTACGGCGCGGGCGACCGGATCATGGGCGAGGCCGAGAACATCGGCCCGGGCCTGAGCCGCCAGATGATCGTCGAGGTCCCCGAGGGCGGGGTCTACACGACGGCCTGCAAGCCCGGCATGGTCGGCGACGGCATCCGCAGCCCGTTCACCGTCACGGGCACCGCCACGCGCTCGGTCGACGACAACGCGAAGCTCGCCGAGGCCACCGCCGGCTACAAGCGCTACACCACCTCGCAGATCGAGGCGCTCGTACCGAAGACGCAGGAGTTCGCCGACGCCGTCAAGAAGGGCGACGTGGCCGGCGCCAAGGCACTGTTCCCCGTCTCGCGCACCTACTGGGAGCGCATCGAGCCCGTCGCGGAGTCGTTCGGCGACATCGACCCCAGGACCGACGGCCGCGAGGACGACGAGCGCGACCCCGGCGTCGCGTTCACCGGCTACCACCGTCTGGAGAAGGACCTGTGGGTCACGGGCCTGCAGCCCGACTCCGGTGCGATGGCCGACCAGCTCGTCGCGGACATGAAGGACCTCCAGAACCGCGTGAAGACCCTCGAGCTCACCCCGGTGCAGTTGGCCAACGGCGCGAAGGAACTGCTCGACGAGGTGGCCACCGGCAAGATCACCGGTGAGGAGGACCGCTACTCCCACACCGACCTCTGGGACTTCAAGGCCAACGTCGAGGGCTCGCAGGCGGCCGTCTCCGCCCTGCGCCCGGTGATCGACGAGAAGCAGCCCGCCCTGGGCAAGACCCTCGACGAGCGGTTCGCCGCCGTCGACACCCTGCTGGAGAGCTACCGCGTCGGCGACGGGTTCACGCTCTACACCGCGCTGACCCCAGACGACATCAATAAGATGGCCGCGGCCGTCGACGCACTCGGGGAGCCGGTGAGCCAGGTGGCGGGCGTCGTGAGCTCATGATCAGGCTTTCTCGGCGACGGTTCTTCGGCGCAGGAGCAGCGGTCGCCGGCACCGGGCTCGTCGCGGGCTGCTCGACCGCGCAGGGAGCACCGCCGGCCCAGGACGTCGTGCCGTTCCGCGGCGAGCACCAGGCCGGCATCGTCACGCCGGCCCAGGACCGCCTGCACTTCGTCGCGCTCGACCTCACCACCGCCGACCGTGCGCAGGTCGTCGACCTCCTGCAGCGGTGGACGGCCGCGGCCGAGCGCATGACGGCAGGTGCCGAGGCCGCGCCCGGCGGGGCCGTGAACCGCAACCCGGAGACCCCACCCACCGACACCGGTGAGGCGCTGGGGCTGCCCGCGTCCAACCTGACGCTGACGTTCGGGATGGGGGCGAGCTTCTTCGACAAGCTCGGCCTCGCCGCGCAGAAGCCCACCGCGCTGGCCGACCTGCCGAGGTTCACCGGTGACCAGGTCGATCCGGCGATCTCGGGCGGCGACCTGTGCATCCAGGCGTGCGCCGACGATCCGCAGGTGGCCGTGCACGCCGTGCGCAACCTCGTCCGGATGGGGTTCGGCACCACCACCGTGAAGTGGTCGCAGCTCGGGTTCGGGCGCACGTCGTCGACGTCCACGGCGCAGGCGACGCCGCGCAACCTGTTCGGCTTCAAGGACGGCACCAACAACCTCAAGGCCGAGGACCCGGACGCACTGCGCGACCAGCTCTGGGTGCAGCCGGGCGACGGCCCGGCGTGGCACGACGGCGGCACGTTCCTCGTGGCGCGGCGGATCCGGATGCACATCGAGATCTGGGACCGCACGTCGCTCACCGAGCAGGAGCGGGTGTTCGGCCGGACGAAGGGCCAGGGCGCTCCGATCGGCAGGCCCGCCGAGTTCGACGCGGCCGACTTCTCCGCGCAGGGCGCCGACGGCAAGCCCCTGATCGACGCACGGGCCCATATCCGGCTGGCCTCGGCGCAGTCCCTGGGCGGGGTGCAGATCCTGCGCCGCGGCTACAACTTCGTCGACGGCAGCGACGGGCAGGGCCACCTCAACGCGGGCCTGTTCTTCCTCGCCTACATGCGCGACCCGCAGAAGCAGTTCGTGCCGATGCAGCGGGCCCTGGCACAGAAGGACGTGCTGATGGAGTACATCGAGCACACGAGCTCGGCGGTCTTCGCCATCCCGGCCGGCCTGGCCGACGGCACGTTCTGGGGCCAGAAACTGCTGCAAACCTAGGCACGGAGCCCCAGCTCGGTCGCACGCAGACCCCGACTCGCGGCCACACCCCGCGAGTCGGCGGTTTCGCGTGCGCGAGTCGGTGGTTTCGCGTGCGCGAGTCGGTGGTTTCGCGTGCGCGAGTCGGTGGTCTCGCGGGCGCGCCGGCGTCAGGGGGCGGTCGCGTAGCGGTCGGCGGCCGCCCAGACCAGGCGGGCGTACTCGACCGAGCGGTTGTAGGTGAGCACCCCGTCCCACCAGCCCTCGCCGCTGGCCGTGTCGCGGCCGCTCGCACACAGGTACGCGGCGGCAGCGGCCGCGGCGTCGTCGAGCTGGTGGGGGTCGCGCACGCCGTCGCCGTTGCCGTCGCGGCCGTACTGCGCCCACGTGGTGGGCAGGAACTGCATGGGCCCGACGGCGCGGTCGTAGTCGACGTCGCCGTCGAGCAGGCCGTCGTCGGTGTCGCGGATCTCCTGGGTGGTGCGCGTGCCGTCCAGCGCGATCCCGATGATCGACGGGCGGACGACGCCGTCCGCGTCGAGGTCGGCGCGCCCGAGCCGGCCGTGGTCGGACTCGACGCGGCCGATGCCCGCCAGCGTCGTCCATGACAGCCGGCAGTCGGGGGTCACCGTGCGCTGGGCCAGCTCGGCAGCCGCGTAGGCCTGCAGGGCGCGGGCCGGCACACCCGTGCGGGCGGCGATGCCCGGGGCCCACGCGGCGACGTCGGTGCCGGTGGCGAGCGCGGGCGGGCGGGGCACCGGCGTGTCCCGGGCCACGTCGGCGGCCACCAGACCGTCACCGCGAGGCGCGGTGCGCTGCCCCCGCTCGGGCGCAGCCACCACGACGGCGGCCACGACCGCAGCGACCGATGCAGCCCCCAGCACGACGAGGACGTTCCTGCGGGCTGGTCGTCCGGCCGTTCCGCTCACCCGATCAGGGTAGCCCGACGATCATCGTCGGCGTCGGGCGCGCACCGGAGACCGCCGACTCGCGCACGCGAAACCGCCGACTCGCGCGCGGGAAACCGCCGACTCGCGCACGCGAAACCGCCGACTCGCGGGTGGCGTCACGTCGGCCAGTGCCTCGCCCAGGCCGCTGCGTCGAGGGCGTGGGGGTCCTCCCCTGCCTCCTTGGCCGCACGCTCCACCGACCGGATCATATCGGCGAAGCGGCGGGCCGCCCCGCGCAGCTCGGCCTCCGGGTCGATACCGGCGAGCTTGGCCGCCGCGGCCAGGGCGAACAGATGCTCGCCGACACCCGGTCCGACCGGGAGAAGCGAGGCAGGCAGGCCGGCCTTCGCGGTGCGGCTGGTGAGCTTCGCCGCGAGCGCGACGGCGGGCTGGCCGAGCGGCACCCCGTCGACGCTGGACTCCCGCTGCTTCTCGGCGCGCTTGAGCTCGTCCCAGCGGTTCTCCTGGCGCTCCGCGGTGTCGATCTTCTCGGTGCCCGCGAACACGTGGGGGTGCCGGGAGACCAGCTTGGTGACGAGGTCGGCCGCCACCTCGTCGATGTCGAACGAGTCCTCGGCCGCGACCCGCGCGTGGAACAGCACCTGGAGCAGGACGTCGCCCAGCTCCTCGCGCATGTCGTTCCGGTCGCCGTCCTCGATCGCCTGGTAGAGCTCGTAGCACTCCTCGACGAGGTAGGGCAGCAGCGAGGTGTGGGTCTGCTCGGCGTCCCAGGGGCAGCCGCCGGGTGAGCGCAGTCTGTCCATCACGGCGACCGCGTCGAGCAGGGCGGAACCGGCGGGCGCGGTGATCACCCGGTCCCCCGTCACGTGGGGGTCGGTGGTGAACAGCACCGCGTCACCGGCGAGATCGCCGGCCGCGGACGTCGCGCCGATCTCCGCGACGACCGCCGCCGGGACCGTGTCGTCCGCGTAGACGCCCTGCGCCGCACGGAGCAGGGGCACGGCCGACGCCGGCACGACCCCGGTCCACCGCGCCGGCAGGACGACGACGGTCAGCGACACCGCTCAGCCCGCGGCGGCGGGCAGCACGCCGCCCGACACCTGGTCGGCGGCGACGACGCGCAGCGCGATCGGGTCCCACACGCCGTAACGCGGGTTGACGCGGATGCCCATCTGGTCGGCGATCGGCTGCAGGGTGCGCTGGCCGATGGCGGTGAGCTGGTCCTGGCTGATCTGGCTCAGAGCGGCGGGGTCGGACCGGGCGTCGGTGCGCTTGCCGGTGACCTTGAAGACGATCCAGGTGGCCTGCTGCGGGCTGGGCTGGAAGTAGACGGTGTCGCCCACCGGGGTGCCGAACACGACGGTGCCGGCGACGCCGGGCGTGGTGGCTCCGGTGTAGACGATGCCGCGCTGCGACGTCTGGGGGTCCTTGAACAGCTCGGCCGCGCCCGCGCCGCCCGCCGCCAGCTTCTGCGCGTAGGACACCGCCTGGTCCCTGCTGGTGGCGGCGACGAGGTCGGCCGTGACCTGCAGGCCGCCCACGACCCGCTTGCCCAGCCCGGCGGCGAGGAGGTTGTCGCGCACCTGCTCGCGCAGGCCGGGCTCGTCGAGGATGGAGTTCTGCAGCAGCGCCTGGGTGCCGCCCTGCCGCGCGACGAACGCGTCGACGTCGGCGTCGGTGACCGTGACGCCGGCCTGGGCGGCCTGCTGCTGGACGAGCCCGTGCAGCACGTCCTTGGTGATGATGTCGCGGGCGACCTGCGCGCCGGTGTCCTGCTGCTTCTGCTCGGCCGGGACGCGCGCCAGCGCCGCCGCCAGCTCGGTCTGCACCGACTCGAGCGGCACCGCCGTGTCACCGACGATCACCGCCGACCCGGCCTGGTCCGGCCCGCCGCACCCGCTGACCACTGCACCGACGACCAGTACCGCGGCCGCGACCCGACCCATCTGCATCCGCACGGGCACACCTTCTCACGTGCCTGATCTCACGCCTCGACGCGTACCACGATCGTCGCGCACGCCTTGTCGGCGAACGTCTGGCGCCGCTCGTCCCACAGCGGCCAGAGGTAGCCGACATAGAGCGGCAGGGCGTCGAGCAGGTGCGCGATCTGACGGACGAGGGCGCGCCCGACCCCGACCGGCGCCCCGCTGCGCTCCCCGACCAACCGGATCCCCATGGCCCACTTGCCGAGCGACTGGCCGGTGGCGCCCTGCCGGACCAGGGTGTTCCACACCGCGAACACGGCGATGACGAGCACGCCCAGCCCGGCCAGCGCGATCGGCACCACGGAGTGGTGGAAGCGGTTCAGGAGCCGCGCGATCACCAGCAGCGCGAACACGGGCACCCCGGCGTCGATGAGGTGGGCCCCCACCCGGTGGCCGAACGACGCGTGCTCCGCCGTCACGACGGACGGGGCGGGCTCGGCGATCACACCGCCGCCGGCGCCCGGACAGGGGTGAGCAGGTCGCGCAACAGCTTCGTGCACCAGTCCAGCAGCGCGACGTCGCGCAGCTCCGCGCCGCCGATCCGCCCGCCCTCGACGGGCTTCGGCACCAGCACCACCCGCGCCGCGGGCTTGTAGGACGACTTGGGGTGCAGGCGCTTGAGCCGCATCTGCGCCGAGTCGGGCAGCTCCAGCGGGCCGAGCCGGATCCCGTTGCCCGCCACCGTCACCTCGGCGACGCCGAGCGCCCGGCAGGTCTGCCGGAACCGGGCCACGGCCAGCAGGTTGTGCACCGGCGCGGGCGGCTCGCCGTAGCGGTCGCCCAGCTCCTCGACGATCGCGGTGAGCGCCGCCTCGTCGCCCGCCTCGGCGATCTTGCGGTAGACCTCGAGGCGCAGCCGCTCCCCCGTCACGTAGTCGTGGGGGACGTGGGCGTCGATGGGCAGGTCGACGCGGACGTCGGTGAGCTGCTCCTCGGTCTCGCCCTCGCCGGCCCCGGCCTGCTGCCGGAACGCCGCGACGGCCTCGCCGACGAGCCGGATGTAGAGGTCGAACCCGACTCCCGCGATGTGGCCGGACTGCTCGGCGCCCAGGATGTTGCCCGCGCCGCGGATCTCCAGGTCCTTCATCGCGACGGCCGCGCCCGCGCCCAGCTCGGAGTGCTGCGCGATGGTGGCGAGCCGGTCGTGCGCGGTCTCGGTGAGCGGGTGCTCCGGGGGGAACAGGAAGTAGGCGTAACCGCGCTCGCGCCCACGCCCGACGCGACCGCGCAGCTGGTGCAGCTGCGAGAGCCCGAGCGTGTCCGAGCGCTCGACGATCAGCGTGTTGGCGTTGGAGATGTCGAGGCCGTTCTCGACGATCGTGGTGCACACCAGCACGTCGAACTCATTGTGCCAGAAGCCGTTCACGGTGCGCTCGAGCAGGTCCTCGTTCATCTGCCCGTGCGCGATCGCGACGCGCGCCTCGGGCACCAGCGCCCGGATCCTGCCCGCGGCCCGGTCGATCGTGGACACCCGGTTGTGCACGTAGAACACCTGGCCGTCGCGCAGCAGCTCGCGCCGGATCGCCGCCGCCACCTGCTTGTCGTCGTAGGCGCCGACGTAGGTGAGCGTGGGGTGGCGGTCCTCGGGCGGGGTGGTGATCGTCGAGAGCTCGCGGATGCCGGCGAGGCTCATCTCCAGGGTGCGCGGGATCGGTGTGGCCGACAGCGTCAGCACGTCGACGTGCGTGCGGAGCGCCGTGATGTGCTCCTTGTGCTCGACGCCGAAGCGCTGCTCCTCGTCGACGATGACGAGCCCGAGGTCCTTCCACCGGATGTTCGACTGCAGCAACCGGTGCGTGCCCACGACGACGTCGACGGTGCCGTCGGCGAGGCCGGCGACGGTCTCCCTGGCCTCGGCGGCGTCGGTGAACCGCGAGAGCCCACGGACGGTGACGGGGAACGCGCGCATCCGCTCGGTGAACGTGTCCAGGTGCTGGGTGGCCAGCAGCGTCGTCGGGACGAGCACCACCACCTGCTTGCCGTCCTGCACCGCCTTGAAGGCCGCGCGCACCGCGATCTCGGTCTTGCCGAAGCCGACGTCGCCGGAGATCACGCGGTCCATCGGGACCGGGCGCTCCATGTCGGCCTTGACCTCGTCGATCGCGGAGAGCTGGTCGGGCGTCTCCGTGTAGGGGAAGGCGTCCTCCATCTCGCGCTGCCACGGCGTGTCCTTCGCGAACGCGTGGCCGGGCGCGGACTGTCGCGCCGCGTAGAGCTGCACGAGCTGCGCCGCGATCTGCCGGACGGCCTTGCGCGCGCGGCCCTTCGTCTTGGCCCAGTCGCCGCCGCCGAGCTTGTTGAGCGTGGGCAGCTCGCCGCCGACGTAGCGGCTGATCTCGTCCAGCGCGTCGGTGGGGACGAACAGCCGGTCGGCCGGCTGGCCCCGCTTGGACGACGCGTACTCCAGCACCAGGTACTCGCGGGTGGCCCCGGAGACCGTGCGCTCCTTCATCTCCACGAACTTGCCGATGCCGTGCTGGGAGTGCACGACGTGGTCGCCGGGCTTGAGCGTCACCAGGTCGACGGTGTTCTTGCGACGCGTCGGCATCTTGCGGGTCTCGGTCAGCCCCGCGCGGTTGCCGGTGAGGTCGGCCTCGCTCAGCACCACCAGCCGGCCGGCCGTGAAACCCTCGGCGATGCGCCCGCAGGTGACCGTGACCAGGCCCTTCTCGGGCTCGTCGGTCAGCTCCTCGACGAGCGCGGCCGGGACCTCGGCCTCCTTGAGCTGCTCCAGCGACCGCTGCGCGGTGCCCGAACCGCCGACGACGAGCACGCCGGTGCCGCCGGTGGCGACGTGGGCGCGCAGGTCGGTGAGCGCCCGGTCGGTGTCGCCGCGGTAGGACTCCACCTCGTGCACGGCCGGGGCGAGCACGTCGTCACGGCCCGACAGCAGCGGGCTGAGCGTGACGACGGGGTGGCCGGTGGCGGTGGCGTGCTCCAGCACCTCGCCGAGGCTGCGGTAGGCGGAGCTGCCCACGTCGATCGGGGCGTCGGCGCCGCTCGACGCGGCGAACCAGGACGCCTCCAGGAACTCCTGCCCGGTGCGGACCAGGTCTCCGCTGCGGGTGCGGATGCGCTCGGGATCGGCGATCAGCACGAGCGCGTTCGGCGGCAGCAGGTCCGACAGCAGCTGCAGCTCACCCCCGACCAGCACCGGGATGAGCGACTCCATGCCCTCGGCGGGGATGCCCTGGGAGAGGTGGTCGAGCAGCTCGCGCAGCGGTGGGTTGTTCTCGTGGGTCCTCGCCAGCGCGGCGGCACGGGCCCGGACGGGCTCGGTGAGCAGCAGCTCCCGGCAGCCCGGCGCCAGCAGCTCCTCGATCGGGGCGACGGAGCGCTGGTCGGCCACGGAGAACGACCGCAGCTCGCTGACCTCGTCGCCCCAGAACTCGACGCGGACGGGCTGGTCGGCGGTGGGCGCGAAGACGTCGACGATGCCACCGCGCACGGCGAACTCGCCGCGGGCGGTGACCATCTCGACGCGCGTGTACGCCAGCTCGACGAGCCGTTCCAGCAGGGCGTCGAAGTCGTGGGTGTCGCCGACGCGCAGGCGGACGGGATCGAGCGAGCCCAGCCCGGGCGCGATCGGCTGGATGAGGCTGCGGGCGGCGGAGACGAGCACCCGCGGCGCGGTGGCGGCCGAGGCGAGGCTGCGGAAGATCGACAGGCGGCGGCCGACGGTGTCCGGGCGCGGCGAGAGCCGCTCGTGGGGCAGCGTCTCCCAGCTCGGGAGCACGGCCACGGCGTCCGCGCCGATCAGCTCGGCGGCGGCCGCGGAAAGGTCCTCGGCCTCGCGGTCGGTGGCGGTCACGGCCAGCACGGTGCGGCCGTCGGCCAGGCCCGCGGACAGGAACGGGCGCAGGGCCGCGGGCCCCTCGATGCGCAGGGCCGGGGTCTCGACGGGACGGAGATCACGCGCGGCGTCGACCACCGCGCCGAGCTCGGGATCGGAGAGAGTGGAGCGGAGCAGACCAGACAGCTTGGCCACGATCAGGGGTACCCCTCGCAGAGGTGAACGCACGCGGAACAGACCCCTACCCGGGACAGATGCCCGGTCGGGGTCTCGCGGCCCAGCGTACGCGGGCACGGGCACGCGGGTCGGCGCACCCGCCGGAGTCGTGCATCACCTGCGTCTGCGCAACGAATGCGCCCCCGTGGGGCAGATCGACCAGCGGTGAGGGCGCCGAGGTCCACGGGGAAGATCGGCGCCGCGCCGAGCGGCGGGGTGCGGACGACCACTGCGACCGCGGGGGCCGTGTGCGTCCGAGTCGGGATCTCCGTGCGTCCGGCGGTGACACGGAGAGCCCGACTCGAGCCCACGGAGAGCCCGACTCGCGCGCATCCACACCCCGACTCGCGGGGTGGGGAGCGGTTACGCGCGGGGTGGGAGGGCGGGCCGGCGCCGGCTGGGGCGGGTGGCCACGTCGGGGGGTGTCGCTGCCGGGCGTGCCTCCAGGGCCTCCAGGGCCATGTCCACCGCGCGTTCGAGCTGGGGGTCGCGGCCGGCGGCCCAGTCCTCCGGCGTGACCACCACCTCGACGTCCGGGTCGACGCCGTGGTTCTCGACGTCCCACGCCACGTCGTCGAACCAGAACGCGTAGCGGGGCTGGGTGACCCGCGTGCCGTCGACGAGGCCGTAGCGGCTGTCGATACCGATCACCCCACCCCACGTCCGCGTGCCCACCACCGGCGCCAGGCCCAGACGCTTGATCGCGGCGGTGACGATGTCGCCGTCGGAGCCGGAGAACTCGTCCGCGAGCGCCACGATGGGGCCGCGCGGCGCGTCCTCGGGGTAGGTGACGGGCTGCTTGTGGCGCACCACGTCCCAGCCGATCACCTTGCGCGCCAGCTTCTCCACCACCAGCTGCGACGTGTGGCCGCCGCCGTTGCCGCGGACGTCGAGCACCAGCCCCTCGCGGGCCGTCTCGCGGGAGAGGTCGCGGTGCAGCTGCGCCCAGCCCGGCGCCATCATGTCCGGCACGTGCAGGTAGCCCAGCCGCCCGTCCGAACGCTCGGCGACGAACGCGCGACGGTTCGCCACCCAGTCCTGGTAGCGCAGCGCCCCCTCCGACCGCAGCGGCCGGACCACGACGCGCCGTACCTCCTCCTCCCGGCGGACGGTCAGCTCCACCAGGTCGTCCCCGCGGGAGACGAGCAGCGGGGCGGGGCCGAGCACCGGGTCCACCGGCTGCCCGGCCACCTCGAGGATCACGTCACCGGCCCGGACGTCCACGCCGGGGCTCGACAGCGGGCTGCGCGCCGCGGGGGCCGAGCTCTCGGGCGGCAGCACGCGGTCGACGCGCCACCCGTCCGACGCCGGGGAGAGGTCGGCGCCGAGCAGGCCGGGCCGCCCGTCGCGGCCGCCCCCACCCCAGGCCGTGACGTACGCATGCGACGTGCCGAGCTCGCCGTGCAGCTCCCACAGCAGGTCCACGAGGTCGTCGTGGCTGCCGACGGCGTCGACGAGGGGTCGGTAGCGGGCGGTCTCGGCGGCCCAGTCGACGCCGGCCATGTCCTCGACCCAGAAGTGGTCGCGCTGCAACCGGGACACCTCGTCGAACATCTGCCGCCACTCCGCGGCCGGGTCGACCGTGACGACGATGCGGTGGGTGTCGATCTCGTACTCGTCGGCATCCGAGTCGGAGGGCGTCGACGAGCCCGACCGGTCGGTCCGCAGCACCCGCACCGTGTGGCCGTCCCGGACGACGAGCCGCGTCCCGTCCCCGCTGACGGAGAACCCGGACGACGGGTCGGCGATCACGTCGAGCTTGCGGCGGATCAGGTCGAAGCGCTCCAGCACGGGCCGCTCGGCCTTCTCGTCGGTGCCGGCGCGGCCGTCGCCGAGCATCCCGTTGACCGGCAGCCGGTGCCAGAGCAGGCAGTCCTTCGCCGCGGTCATCCGGCTGTAGCGGCCCTCGACCACCGGGATCGGCACCACCCGCGCGGCCAGCCCCTCGATGTCGACCACCACCTCGGGCGGGTCGTCGTCCCGCGCCTTCTTCTTCTCGTCCTCGGTCGGCTCCTCCTCGGCGGGCGGGTCCTCGGGCCCCTCGTCGGACGCCGAGACGGGCCGCCCGTCCGGGCTCGCCCCGAACGGTGACGGCGTGCGCGCCGCCAGCGGCACGAGGAACGGGCGCCAGGAGGCGGGGAAGGTGAGGTCGAAGGAGTGCTGGTCGTAGATCGGGTCGAAGCTGCGGCGCGACAGGAACGCGAGGTACTTCCCGTCGGAGGTGAACACGGGATCGGCGTCGGTGAAGCGCGGCTCGGTGACGGCCACGAGCGTGTCGTCGGCCAGCCGGGCGATCATCACCCGCGTCAGCCCGGCCTCCACCGGCTCGCAGTAGGCGAGCCACGCACTGTCCGGGGACCACGCCAGCCCCTCGATCTCGCCGTCCGTGCCGCGCGCGAGCTCGCGCAGCTCCCCGTCGGGTTCCGACGTGTCCAGCACGAGCAGGCGGCCGTCGTGGGTGGTCAGCGCGACCGCGTTGCCGTCGGGCGAGGACACCAGCGACAGCACGCGGCCCAGCTCGTCGGCGCCGACGCGCCGCGGAGCCCCGGTCCGCGGGTCGAGCGGTGCGACGCACACCGCGTCCTCGCCGAGCGCGTCGTCGACCCACACGGCGCGGGTGTCGTCCAGCGGCCGCGCCAGCCGGGCCCGCACCCCCGGCTCGGCCAGCAGCGTGCGCGCGGGCCCGTCGCGGTGGGTCAACCGGTGCACCGTGCCGCGGACGACGGTGACGCTCGTGCGGCCCGTCCTGTCCGGACGCGCGGACGTCAGCCACTCCGACGCGTGCACGCGGTAGGGCTCGCGGGCGGTGCGGGGCCCACCCAGCTGCACGTCGAGCCGGCGCGGCGCGGCGTCGAGCGAGTCGAGGACCCACAGCTCCCCCGCCGACTCGTAGACCACCCGCTCGCCGTCGGTGCTCGCGTGCCGCACGTAGAACGCGGGCGCGGCGTCGCCGCCGTGGTCGGTGTGGCGCCGCAGACCCGTGCCGTCGAGCCCGACGGAGTAGAGGTTGCCCCAGCCCTCGTGGTCGGACAGGAACGCGATGCGCCCGCCCACCAGCATCGGCGAGTCGAGGTTGCCGTCGAGGTCGGGGAGCAGCCGCACGAACTCGCCCGAGCCGTTCCACCAGAGCTTGCCCGCGGTGCCACCGCGGTAACGCTTCCACCACGCCATCTCGCGCGACATGGTGGTGGACTGCAGCACGGAACCGCCGTCGCCGAGCGCGAGGTCCGACACCGGGCCCAGCTCCAACCGCCGCGGCGTGCCCTCCCCCAACGCATAGGCCCAGCTGCGCCGCGCCGACGCCTGCCCCACCGCGCTGACCGCGAGCACCTCCCCGTCGGAGGTCCAGCCGGCGGTGCGGGTGAGCCCGTCGCCCCAGTACGACAGCCGCCGCGCACCCCCGCCGTCGAGATCGGTGACGAACACCTCCGGCGCCCCCTCCCGCCAGGACGTCCAGGCCACGCGCGTGCCGTCGGGGGACAGCCGCGGGCGCGCCACCGGCACGTCGTCGGCGGTGAGGCGGTAGGCGCGGCCACCGGCCAGCGGCGCGGTCCACACGTCGTCCTCGGCGACGAGGACCAGGGTGTCGCCGTGCAGGTGCGGGAAGCGGAGATAGCTGCGGGGCATGAGGAGTGACCGTAGGCGATCGGGAGCCGCACACGGCACTCTCACGGCGGCGCCAGCAGGATGTGCCCATGACGTCGCAAACGCCGCGAATCGCCGGACTGCTGGCCGCCGTGGGACTGGTCCTCTCCGGCTGTTCCGCGGAGCCGACGTCGGTGGAGGCGGGCGGCGCCGGCAACGCTCCGGCCGCCACCGTGTCCACTCCGACGCGGACCGGCACACCGGACCTGGAGGTCGACGTCGTCGCGTCCGGCCTGGCGGACGTGTGGGACATGGGCTTCCTGCCCGACGGACGGGTGCTGATCAGCGAGCGCAGCGGCCGGCTGTCGCTGTTGTCGGGCACCGGGCCGGGGGCCGCGGTCACGCCGGTGCGCGCCGAGCTGGGCGACGTCTACGCGCGCGGCGAGGGCGGCCTCATGGGCCTCGCGCTCCACCCCGACTTCGCGCAGTCCCGGAAGTTCGTCACCTGCTCCACCCACGCCGAGGCCGGCACCCCCACCGACATCCGCCTGGTCACCTGGACGCTCTCGGCCGACGGCACGTCCGCCACCCGCGTGAAGGACCCGCTGCTGGGCGGCCTGCCGATCAACCCCTCGGGCCGCCACTCCGGCTGCCGTCCGACGTTCGCGGCCGACGGTGCGCTGCTGGTGGGCACCGGCGACACCGCCCGCGGCACGCTCCCGCAGGACCTCACGTCGTTGGGCGGCAAGGTGCTGCGCCTCGACGCCGCCACCGGTGGCCCCGCTCCCGGCAACCCCTACGCCGACGCCGCGAACCCGGCCCAGCGCCTCGTCCACGACTACGGCCACCGCAACGTGCAGGGCGTCGCGGTGCAGCCGGGCACCGGCAAGGCGTACTCCGCCGAGCACGGTCCGAGCACCGACGACGAGGTGAACCTGCTCAGGCCGGGCGCGAACTACGGCTGGGACCCCGGCCAGGGCGGCACCGTCGGCGGTTACGACGAGTCGGTGCCGATGACCGACCTCACCCGCTTCCCCGACGCCACGAAGGCCGCGTGGAGCTCCGGCAGCCCGGTGGAGGCGGTGTCCGGAGCCGCGTTCCTGTCCGGGCCGCAGTGGGGTGCGCTCGACGGCGTGCTGGCCGTCGGGGCGCTGCGCGGTCAGAAACTGATGCTGATGACGCTCGGCGCGGACGGCGCGGTGGCGAGCGTGTCGGTCCCCCAGCCGCTGGACGGCACGTTCGGGCGGCTGCGCGCGGTGCGCCTGGCCCCGGACGGCACGCTGTTCGTCTCGACGTCGAACGGGACCGACGACAAGATCCTGCGGGTCAGCCCCGCTTAGGGCGGACGCGGCGGTCAGCGCGACGACCCGGTCCTCGTCGTTCGTCAGGGTCAAGCCCGACCGAAGCGCGCGATCGACCGCTCCTTGGCCTTCGCCGCCTCCACCTCGCGGTTCTTCGGGGGCGCGGTGGTCACGAGCGACTCGACCAGCTCACGGGTGGCCAGCTCGACGGCCTCGACGGCCCGCGCGAACACCTCCGCGTTGGCCTGCGACGGCGTCGCCGCCCCGCTGATCTTCCGCACGTACTGCAACGCGGCGCCGTGCACCTCGTCGCGGGTGGCGGGGGGCTCGAAGTTGGACAGGGTCCGAATGTTGCGGCACACCCTTGCCACGGTAGCCAGCCCCGTCGAGCGTGTCAGGAGCGTCGTCCGAACCGCACCGACGACACGCTCGACGGTCAGTCGATGGGATCCAGGCCCGTCAGGGGCGCGACCCCGAGCACGAGTTTCGCGACGTGGAACGCCTCCGCGTAGCGGGCGTGGCACTGCACCCCGCGGATCCGGGCGAGCCCGCCGAACGCCTCGGCGTCGAACCAGCTGCGGTCGCGCTGCGAGCCGTAGTGCTCGTGCAGCTTGGTGATCTTCTCGCGCAGCACCGGCTCGGCCAGCGGCAGGAACACCGATGGCTGGCAGAGGTCGCCCTCCCACTTGAGGATCTCGTAACCCAGCGTCAGGTGGTCGCGGAACACCGTCGGCACCAGCGAGGCCAGCGTGCGGTGGTCCTGGTGGGCGTCGTGCGGCGACGGGGCGAAGATCAGGTCCGGCTCGCCCAGGCTGCGCAGCTCCTCCAACGCGCCCTTGGCCCGCTCCCACCGGGTGGGCACGCGGCCGTCGGGCAGGTCGAGCACCGCCATCTCCAGGCGCGCCCCGGGGCAGAACGCGGCCAGCGCGGCCCGTTCCTCCTCCTCGCGCAGCGATCCGCCGCCCGTCAGCACCAGCGCGGAGACCGTGACGCCGGGGTAGGCCCGGCACAGCTCCAGCAGGGTCCCCCCGGCGCCGATCGTGATGTCGTCGCAGTGGGAGCCCAGCAGCAGGATCCGGTCGAGCCGCTCCGGCAACAGGCTCAACATGCGCGTACAGCCGAGTCCGTCGTCACCTGGGAAACCCCCGTTCGAGTGCGGAGCGCACGTCGAGATGCTCGCGCACGGGCGTCAGTGTTCCACGGATGGAGGAACAACCGCCCCTTTACTCGCTCCGACGGGAGCGGATGTCACCCTCGGGCGCTCAGCTTCTCCAACCGGCGGGTGGTGGGCCAGCGCACGTCGTACGCCCAGCCGAACCGCTCGAAGATCCAGATCAGCCGCGCGGAGATGTCGATCTGCCCGGGCAGCACGCCGTGCCGGGCGCACGTCGGGTCGGCGTGGTGGAGGTTGTGCCAGGACTCGCCCATCGACAGGACCGCGAGCGGCCAGAAGTTGCGGGAGCGGTCGCGCGACCGGAACGGCCGCCTCCCCACCATGTGGCAGATCGAGTTGATCGACCACGTGACGTGGTTGGAGATCGCCAGGCGCACGAGACCGCCCCAGAAGAACCCGGTGACGATCCCGGCCCAGGACCACGTGATGAGGCCGCCGAGCACGGCGGGCAGCAGCAGGCTGACGGCCACCCACAGCCCGAACAACCGGCTCACCCGCATGACGGCGCGGTCGGCGAGCAGGTCGGGGATGAACCGGCGGTGGTTGGTCTCGTCGCGGTCGAAGAACCACGTCATGTGCGCGTGCAGGAAGCCCTTGGCCACCGCGGCGGGCGACGTGCCGTGCAGCCACGGCGAGTGCGGGTCACCCTCGCGGTCGGAGAAGGCGTGGTGCCGGCGGTGGTCGGCCACCCAGTTCAGCACGTTGCCCTGCACCGCCAGCGATCCGGCGATCGCCATCGTCACCCGCAGCCACGGGCGCGCCTTGAACGACGCGTGCGTGAAGTGCCGGTGGAAACCGACGGTGATGCCCAGCACGGCCAGTGTGTAGAACACCGCCAACAGGCCGAGGTCGTGCCAGCCGACCCCCCATCCCCACGCCAGCGGCACCGCCGCGACCAGCGCCACCATCGGTCCGGCGACGAAGACGTAGATCATCGAGTGCTGGAAGGCGGTGCGCCGCCCGTCGATGACGGGCTCGGGACCACCGGCAGCGGCGACGGCAGCGGACATGGATCTCCTCGGGTCTGGGGACCGGTCCCGGCCCCTCCCGAGGCTAGGTGACACACGCGGGTACCCACACCTGTGCCCTCACGAACTTCCGGCGAACCGGCTGAGACGAGGGCAAAACCCCTGCGTGCCGGCGGGTGCGAGGATGCAGGCGATGAACAACCCGATCCGCCGGGTGGGTGTCTTCGGGATGATCCTGATCCTGGCGCTGCTGGCCAACCTGACCTACGTGCAGGTGGTGGAGGCCCCCGACCTGCGCGGCGATCCCCGCAACCCCCGCGTGCTCATCGAGGAGTACTCGACCCCGCGGGGCCGGATCAGTGCCGACGGCCGGTTGCTCGCCGCGAGCGTCCCCACGTCCGACCGGCTGAAGTTCCTGCGCCAGTACCCGAACGGTGCGGAGTACGCGCCGGTCACGGGCTACTTCTCCCAGATCTACGGCACGTCCGGCCTCGAGCGCGCCGCCGGGTCCGTCCTCGACGGGTCCGACGACCGGCTGCTGTTCCACCGGCTCACCGACCTCGTCTCCGGCCGCACCCCCACGCCCGGCAACGTCGTGACCACGATCGACCCGCACATGCAGGACGTCGCCTACCAGGACATGACACGCCAGGGCTACGCCGGTGCCGTCGTCGCGATCCAGCCGTCCACCGGGGCGATCCTCGCGATGGTGTCCACGCCGTCGTTCGACCCGAACCCGCTGGCGTCCCACGACGCCGCGACCCAGAAGAAGGCGTGGGCGGCCGACGCCCCCGCCCTCCTCGACCGCGCGATCTCCCAGACCTACCCGCCCGGCTCCACGTTCAAGCTGGTGGACCTCGCCGCCGCCCTGCAGGACGGCTACACCCCCGACACCCCGGTGACCGCGGAGAACCGCATCACGCTGCCCGGCACGTCGACCACGCTGGAGAACTACGCCGGCGAGCACTGCGGCCCGGGCGACGGCCCCACCGTCACGCTCGCCGTGGCGCTGGCGCGCTCCTGCAACACCGCGTTCGCGACGGTGGCCGACCAGGTGGGTGCGGACAAACTGCGCAGCGCCGCCCGGGCCTTCGGCATCGACGGGCCGGAGCTCGACATCCCGATGCCCGTCACCGGCTCGCACCTGGGCGACCTCGCCGACGCCGCGTCGCTCGCGCAGTCCGGGATCGGGCAGCGCGACGTGCGCCTCACGCCACTCCAGAACGCCATGATCGTCGCGACCATCGCGAACGGCGGCGTGCGGATGGCTCCGCACCTGGTCAAGGAGATCGTCGGGCCGGACCTGTCGGTCATCGACACCACGTCACCCGACGACCTGGGCCGCGCGATCCCCTCCGGCGTGGCCGCCACGATCAACACCATGATGCAGGGCTCCGAGCAGTTCACCACCGGCCACGGAGCGATCCCCGGAGTCACGATCGCGTCCAAGACCGGCACGGCCGAGCACGGCGTCGACTCCAAGAACACGCCCCCGCACACCTGGTACAGCGCGTTCGCCCCCGCCGACCGGCCCGACGTGGCCGTGTCGGTGATCGTCGAGGACGGCGGGCACCTCGGCGACGCCGCCACCGGCGGGTCCGTGGCCTCCCCCATCGGCCGGGACGTGATCGCCGCCGCGCTGCAGGACGGCGTAACCGGCTGATCGCCGATGGCTTCCGCATGTCAAGATGGGGGCCTGTCCGCCGTGGTGTAAAGGCAGCACCTCTGATTTTGGTTCAGATGGTTCAGGTTCGAATCCTGGCGGCGGAGCACCTGGTCAGGGCGACACCCCATCGCTCCGACTCCCGCTCTGACAGCTGACGGTGACAGCAACGGCCGCTCACGAGAGCTGTTCGTCGAGGTGGTCCAGCGCGGCGCGCTGGTTCTCCAGGTTCACGTGTCCGTACACGTTCATGGTCATCTCCATCGCACTGTGGCCGACGATCTCCATGACGATCCGCGGGTGGACACCGAGGGCCAGGAGCAAGCTGACGCAGGTGTGCCGCAGGCCGTGGAGCGGCACGACCCGGAGTCCGTGCTCTGCACACAGGTCGTTCCACAGCTTGGTGACGGTGCGCGGTTCGAGCGCGGTGCCGTGCCGGTGCCCGAAGACGTAGTTGTCCGGTCGCCAGGGCCGGCCGGGCTCTCCGTGCAGTTCCTGGACCCGGCGGTGGTGCTCGGCGAGCGCGTGGAGTGCCCGTGCGGGCAATGGAACGGTGCGGTTGGACCGGCGGGTCTTGGTGCCGAGGACCTGGAGCCGGCCGTCGATCCGTTGGACGGTCTGGCAGACGCGCAGGGTGCGGCCGGCGAAGTCGACGTGTTCCCAGCGCAGCCCGCACAGCTCGCTCCGACGGAGCCCCAACATGACCAGCAGCACCCACAGCGCATGGCGCGGGTCATCGGTCGTGGCGTCGAGGAGCTGGCGGGCCTCCTCCACCGACAGCGGTTCCTTGGGCTTCACGACCGGCCGCTCGACCTGGACGAGCTTGGCCACGTTCCGGGTGACCAGCTCCTCGCGGTAGGCGTGCTCCAACGCTGCACGCAGGGTGGCGTGGGCGTACTGGATCGTCCGTTGCCCGACGCCATCGGAGCGCAGGCCGTCGACCATGAGCCGGACGTCGCGGACCCCGAGCCGGGTGAGCTTCTTCTTGCCGATCCGGGGCGCCAGGTGCAGGCGGACGTTGCCCTCGTAGGCGATCCACGTCGTGGCGCGCACGTGCCGCTTGACGTGGGCCAGCCACTCGGCGAGGAAGTCGGCCACGGTGAGGTTGGCCGGCGCGACGGGGATGTTCTTCTCGGCGCGTTCCACGAGCTCGCGGAGTTTGGTGTTGGCCTCCGCACGCGTCTTGGCGTAGACGGCCTGCCTGCGGACCCCTCCCCCGACCACGGGGACGTAGGCGGCGGCGACCCAGCGGCCGTCCTTGCGCTGGTAGACGCTCCCCTCGCCGGTCACGTTGCGGCTCACGCGGCATCACCCGCGTCCTCGATCATGCGCCGCGCGAAGTCGTGCACCGACTCGACGGGGATGCGACGGAGCTTACCGATCTTGAACGACTGGAGCTGGCCGGTACGGATCAGGTCGTACACGGTGCAGCGACCGATCCGGAGAGCATCGGCGGCCTCTTCCGGAGTCACCAAGACGCGTTCCATGTGGAGCCTCCCTGATCGTCGGACTGGGCATGCCGCGCCGAGTGGCGTGCGAGATCTGTGCCGTCGAGCAGGTCGAGGTGGATCACGCCGCCACCTCACGACCAAGATCGGTAGTTGCCGAACCGTCGGGCGGATCGGCGCCGGCCACGAGTTGGGCGGCGTCGTAGTCGGCTTTCCAGCGTTGTCGTTCGCTGATCGCGGCCAGGAGCAGCGCGGGCCGGGTCGGGACGTCGGGGTCGCCGGCCTTGGTGCGTTCCCACTCGAAGGGCCCGTCATCGACGGCGTAGCCGGGTCGCACTCCGGCGCGGTCGAGGAGTTGCCGAACGAATGCGCCCCGTTCGGCGCGGTGGTCGTCGAGGGTTTTCCCGGACCATTTGCGGGAGACCAGGACGCGGCGTCCGGCGATGCCGAGGTGTTCAGGCTTGTGGGCCTTGCCCTTGCACTGCCCCGGCGTCGTCGACAACCGGGCCCCCTTGGGCTGCACCCCGTAGAGCAGCCACACCGCGCAGCGCGGCGAGCACGGCGTCACCCGGAGTTCGGCGACCAGGCGGTCACGATGGCGGCGAGCCCGGTCGGTGGCGTCGTCGGCCAGGCCCGCGGCGTGGGCGACGTCCTTGGTCAGGTACTTCGTGAGGTAGCCGATATGCCGCCCGGCTTCCTCCGTGCCGCCGAGGATGCCCTTCACGTGGACCTGCGCGCCGAAGGTCACCACGTGTGCCGGGGCGTCGAGGTCTTCGCACGCCGCGTCGAACGTCGGCAGTGGCTCCCGGGTATCGGGGTCGACGAACCCCTTCGTCCGGTCGTCCCAGCGCGGCACGTGCTCGCCGCGGTAGCGGATCTCGTCATGCGCCGGCCACCACACCTGGTGATAGGTCGCGGCCGCGATCGCCCGCAACTCCGCCCGCGGAATGGTGCCCCGGATGGCGGCGTGGAAATGCGGAGCCCCGCGACGCTGCGGCTCGATCGTCCCGAAGTACTGCACCTCCCAGCCGACGCAACGCCGCGTGTTCTGCCAGAACCGGTCCAGCAGCGCCGGGAAGTGGATCGCGTCCCGCGCGGCACGCCGGTAGTCGTAGCGGTCCAGGTCGAGCGCGGCCCCGTCCCCGTCCACTCGCCCGTAGCTGTCGAGGGTGAGCGTGAGGAAGGTGGAGGGCCGGTACTTCTCCCCGAACACCTGCCCGAGCGTGCGCTTCTCCACCGGACGGCGCGGGAGGTTCGGTGCGTCCTGCCGCCGCCGCGTCGACCGCTTGCGCACAGGCCGGTCGGGTGGGTCGAGGGGTTCGAGCCGGCCCCGGACTCCGAGCCCGCGTAGCTGCTCGTCCACGACCTCGACCGCGTCTCGGATCTCCTCGCACTCGGTGTCGTCGCCCTCCTCGCGCGCGACTTGGTAGGCCGCGTGCAGGTCCGCCCGGACCGCCATCAGCTCCTTCTGCGCCTCGGTCGGGTCAGCCGGTTTCGCGAGGGGCTCGTGCTCGAGGTGCCAGCCCTCCCGGCACTGCACCATCCGCAGCCGGCGTTGCTTCTCCGCGCACGGCGGGCAGACGTCGTCGCGGCGGGCCCCGCACGGCACCGGCACCACATCCACCCGGCCAGACGTCAGGTCGATCCGCCGCAGCGCGAGCGGTCGGACGCAGACGCCGTGATCCTCCGCGAGCTGGCGCGCCACGTCCCCGGTCAGGGCGAGCAGGGCCTTCTGTGCGCGGGTGAGCTGGTCCTGGTCCACGAACTCGGCCGGTGGCCCGTCAGCGGCCACGGTGGGCGTCGTCATCGGTCACCCCCGACCGGCACGTCATCTGTCAGGGGCTGATCTGCCCGAGCGCGGCCAGTCAAGACGGCGTTGACGTAGGCGATGTCGGCCCGGTCCTCCCGGCACTCCCGCAGCCAGCGCTGCGCCCACCAGATCGCAGCCAGGAGCAGGCCGGCGACGGCGAGCACCACGAGAACCTGCCCGACCAGGACTTCCAGCCACGGGAACACCGCCGAGGCGCACCCGAGCCCGCAGATCACGAGGACGCCGAGCATGAGCCGCTCGTACTCGCCGCTCGTGCGCAAGTTGTTCATGCCATTCCCCCGACGGGGACACCCGCGGGTGCGGGCAGGGCGAATGTGGCGTCGGGGAACACGGGCTGGCGGGCGCCGGTGACGAAGTCCTCCAGCTCCTTGATCGTCTCGTCCGGCACCCACCCAGCCCGCACGCGCAACGGTTCGCGGACGCCTTCGCCGAACAGGTAGCCGACGCCGGGTTCGTGCTCGCCGATGCGGTTGGCCCAGGCGCCGCGGTCGTAGGCGTGCTCGCCCAGGACCATCCCGACGTGGGACTTAGAGGCGACGCGCAGGCAGATCCGGCGCGGGAACAGCTCCCGGACCGGGACGGTGTCCTTGGTGGGCTCCTGCACGTACCCGCGGACGGTGTAGCCCAGCGCGCGGCCCTGGGTGGTGAGCAGGGCGACGCGTTCGGTCATGGCTTCGCGGGTCTTGCGATCGCTGACGTAGCGCATCAGCGCCCCGATCTCGTCGAACTCCACCAGCTCGAGGGGATGCTCACGGGTGATCGGCACGAGCCGGACCCGGCCGGCGAACGCGACCTTGCGGGCCTCCATCCCCTCGATCAGGTCATCCAGCAGCGCCAGGGCGTCCTTCGAGGAGACGGCGTAGCGGTGGAACACCCGCCGCCCGTAGGCCAGCTCCATGCCCTTCGGGTCGATCCCTGACACCCGCACCAGCCCGTCACGGATCACCGGGGCCAGCGAGACGATGGGCGACCACATCACCGAGTTCTTGCCCGCCCCGGTCGACCCAGCCGTGAGGGTGTGGCCTCCGGCGATGGGTTGGTGCCAGTCGGTGCCGTACTCGGTGCGGCCGGACCACACCTTGCGGAGATCCAGGCTCGTTCCCGCCGTGGCGACCATGTCGCGCAGGTTCGGGCACGCGACAACGTCGTGGAGCCGGTCGCGGCGCTGGTAGTCGATCGACACCCGGTCCGGTCCGAGTTCCCGGATCTGGCAGCGGGTGACACCGCGAGCGACGGCGAGCTGTCGGGCGGCGGCGTCGAAGTCCTCCGGCGTCTGCCCCGCCACCAACCGCACATGCACCTCGTCCCACGAGCCCCCTGAGCGGACCGCGACGATGCGCGGGAGCTGGTCGGGGCGGGTCTTGGGCTTGGGCTTGACCGCGGAGCGCCGGAACGGGGTCACCTGCACCGTCATCGCGTTGTCCGAGTCGGCGACGGTCAGGCCGCAGGCACGCAGCCAGCCGGGCATACGCGGGGCGTAGACCATCCAGCGCTGCCACCAGCCGCGCAGGAACCGGCCCGCGTAGGGCTCGAACGACTCCCGGCCCAGCCAGCGCCAGCCGAGCAGGACGAGGGCCAGGCCCCCGACGGTCGCGCCGAGGGAGAGCGCGCCGAGCCAGTGCAGCCACCCGAGCAGCAGCGCCGCGGTGAGGGTGGTGCGCCAGTGCCGGACCATCCACCGCCCGGTCTTCCACACCCCCTTGACCAGAAGCCAGGCCGTGATGAAGACGACAGGGATCGCGGCTAGGGCCTCCAACACCCTGGTCAGGAACTGCCCGACCTTGTGGAGCACCCACAAGCCGACTCCGGCGCTGGCCGCCCACACCATCAACTGAGCGGTGGTCATCACGCCACCTCCCGGGCGTCGGTCGACGTGCTGGCCCAGCGCTGGTGCGCCGCCTGCCGGGTGACCCCGAGCCGGGAGGCGATCTCCGCCCACGAGTAGCCGCCGGAACGCAGCCCGAGCACGGCGTCACCGATCGCGGCGTCGAGGTCGGCCGAGAGCGCGGCGAGGGCAGGCAGCGCCTCGACGTCACCGGCGGCGATCCGACGGCCGGCGGCGCGGATGATCCGGCGGCCGAACGCGGTGAACTCCTCGTTCTCCACCACCCTCGACCGTCGCCCGGTAGTCAGGGTGGCGTTGACACGGGAACCCCTGCGCGCGCTCATGCCGCCACCGCCCCAGACCCGGTGACCGCGAGCCGCTGGGCGACGAACAGGGCGTGGCGCTCGTCGGGGGTGGTGCCGCCGATGACGCCCCAGCGCCGGGCCGGGTCCTCCCCGGCCATAGCGTCGAGCAGGCACGCGGCCTGCACCGGGCATGCGGCACAGATCCGCTTGGCCACCTGCACCGCTGGGGCGGTCGGGGTGAGGTCGAGGGGGTAGAAGATCTCCGGGTCGCTGGCGGCGCACAGAGCGCGGGAGCGCCAGTCGCGGCCGGCGGGTTCGCGGATCATGCCGACACCCCCAGCTCAGCCCAGTTCGACAGCGCACCCGCGGCATCGGAGGTGGGCCGGCGCTCGGCGCGGGCCTGCCAGTCCGCGGCGCAGTCACGCCAGAACCGCGCCCGGTCGTGCTCGGTGAGCTGCGCGTTCATCGCGGCCTTCCCGAGCAGCGCGCCGTGGGCGTAGGGGAAGTGGTAGGCCCGCCGGGCCAGCACGCCCCACCACGCCGACGTGCGGGCGCTGACCAGGGCCAGCCGGGCGCAGCGGGCCACGTTCTCCGCGTTGTCGCGGTGCGGCATGTCCGAGGCGACCCGCTCGTCGGTCGCACAGGCGTTGAGCGCTGCGGTGACGCGGGCCAGGAACTCGTTCGCGGTCGTGAACTCGTCGTCGGTGTTCATCTAGGGTCGGTGTCCTTCCGGATGCTCGGTTCCTTGCCAGGGGTTGGGACTCAGGGAGATCAGGAGGGGAGCCCGGTTGCCGCCGAGCTCCCCTCCGCCAACTGCGGTCAAGCCGCCTCCGCGTTCGTGCGCGGGGAAGGCTTGCCACCGGACTGCGGCGCCCGCATCCCGGTCGCCCGGTAGCTGAAGGCGATCCGGTTGCGCTTGTCGTCGAGGTACGGCGTGACCGTCAGGCCCTCGAACTCCACCGGGCGAAACGGCATCCCCGGCATCGCCTCCGGCGGCACCGGCTGATGCGGAGCGGAGATCTTCACCGTCACCGTCTTCACGTCTTTACGGGCATCCGGGTCGGCATCCAGCACCGACACCGACCACACCAGCACCCCGGACTCCTTGTCCGTGGCCTGCACCGCACGCTCACGCGTCGAGCGCTCGAAGTCGCGCACCGCCTCCACATCCCCGATCACGAACGCGCCGTGCGGGAACACCTCACCGTGGCTGACCTTGAGCCGAGTCGGGATTGCCATGACCACTCCTCCTGTTTAGCCCCCTAAACATTCTGCTCCGAGTGGAGCGCCTGCCGTGTAGGGGGGTAAACACAAGGTAGGGGACTTGCGGAGACACTGTCAAGTCCCCCTAAACTCATCACGGTGAGTAGCCCCGACGACTTCGACGAGGTCCGGCGAGACCCGGACCCGATCCGACGCGGGCGCCGCGCCACCACACTCATGTCCGTCTACCAGCAGCGCGCGGCCGAACTCGCCCGGCTGCGCCGCGAGGCGATCGAAGAGGCCCACGTCGGCCAAGGGCTCACCTACACCGAGATCGCCACCGCGCTCGGGATCACCAAGGGCCGCGTGACCCAGATCCGCGGCGGAGCACCCGCCCGGGAACGCGCGTTCTTCGGCGTCGGACCCGTCCACGTCGGCGTGCCGCTGCGCGAGGGCACCGACGACCGGATGCGCAGCTACATCGACGCCGCCGACCTCGCGACCCAGACCGACACCGAAACCCTCTTCGGCACCCTCGCCCTGGCCGCCGAGCCGTTCACCATCCCGTCCGACACCAGCACCGTTCCCGACGGCGATGTCGTGGTGATCTGCGGCCCGAAGTCCGCGCCGATCGGGGCCGACCTCATGGAGTCCGACCCCTGCCTCGGCATGGTCCGCGAACACGGACGGTGGTGGATCATTGACAAGCGCACCGGCGAGCTGTTCGGCTCACCCTCGACCAACGACCCGCCGGAACCGGCAGACGTCGGCTACCTGTCCCGTCGTCGCGACGGAGACCGCGTCATCGTGCACGTCGCCGGCATCCGCAGCACCGGATCACGCGGTGTCCTGCACTACCTCGCCCGCCACCTGCGCGAGCTGTACCTACGGACCGGCGACGAGTCGTTCAGCCTCGCAATCCGCTGCGAACTCGACGACCTCACCGTCACCGACAGCAGCATCGTCAGCGGCCCCCACCTCTGGTAGCCCCATGAAGGTCCACACCGCCACCCTCGCCGGCGGCACCACCAACGCCGACCGCGTGTTCTTCACCGACAACGCCGTCATCGTGCTCGACGGCGCATCCGCACACGAACCCGTCGATATCGACCCCGCGACTTACGCCCAACTTCTCGGCGAGACAATCGCCGACCAGCTCGACCACTCCCCAACGGCGGATCTCGCGCGCGTCGTGCGTACCGGCATCCGGCGCGCAGCCGCCAGACCCCCTCTCACCCGTGGAGCCCGAACTTCTCCGTCCAGCACCGTCAGTATCCTGCGCACGCGTGACGGACTCGCCGATCTGTACGTCTTGGGCGACAGCCCGATCTACTACGGAAACGGCACTCAGGTCTGCCACCTGGTCGACGATCGCTTGTCCACTTTCGCCGTTCCGGAGCGCGACCACTACGTATCCGAGCTCGTTGCGGGCCAGGGCTACAACGACCACCACCGCGTCGCCCTTGCGGAACTCCAGCGAGAACAGAGCAAACACCGCAACACGTTCGACGGCTATTGGATCGCCGAGGCCGACCCAGCAGCAGCTGACCACGCCATCACCGCGAGGCTGGATCCGACGTCAATCACATGGGCGGTACTCGCCACCGACGGAGCCGCTGACATCATTGAACGCACCGGTCAGTCATGGACAGATATCGCCCAGTACGACGCCAGCCGACTCGCCGACCTCCTAGAGGGCCTTCACCAGTGGGAAGCCATGATCGACCCCCAAGGCCGCCTACTCCCCCGCGCCAAACGCCATGACGACAAGACCGTCGCAGCCGTGCTCCACCTCTTCTAAGCACGTCCGCAGAGAGGACCAGGGGGACGAGATCCAGGCTCCCATAGTATTGATCAACTCCTCGCCGTATGATCCATCGCTGTGGCACGCGATCACTACCTAGCTGCAGCATTACTGGGGCGCTTCTCTGCGTCGAACACGCTCCCTGCACGCGACCGCAGGCTGTTTGTAGCCCGCCACGGCCGAAACATCTCCACAGCGAGGGCGAGTTCATTTGGCTATGTGAACGGTTTATATGACGTTGAAAGATCCGGCTCCACTGACTCGCAACCGGGACATGCCGCCACGTCCGTCGACCAGCACGTCGCTGGCTACGAAAGCGCTCTGCCCTTCGTGCTAGACCAACTTAAAGCGAGCGAGCCAATTGCACTGAAGCCGTGGCTAAGGACAGCAGTTCCCTTCGTCGCCGCCGCATTCGTACGAGGACCAGACTTTAACAAACGGTTCGAACGCCGGTCCTTCGTTGAGGCTACGGCCGGTTCGGTTAGTCCCGACAATACCAACAACGCCCGGTCTATTGAATTAAGCCTGCTCCTGGCGCCAGTCATGGCCGCACGATGGGTCATATTTCATGGTGCAAGTCTTGAAACACCCTTCATTATTAACAACCTAGGAATCACTCCAAGTGCAGACGGAGCAGACCGCGGCTTCGTTATTCCGATCAGCAACTACACGGCGATTGGAATCTTTCCTAGGTCGACCGGGACAGTAGCCATCTACCGATCCGGATGGGTCCCCGTGATTGAGCATCGCGTCATCGACTCTATCATGGTCACTGATTGCAATCAGTGCACCGCAGCCGTAGCAACAGAGTGGATCGCGGGCCGCAATCAACGCATATTGGAAGACAATATCCAATTCATAAAAGCTGATGAGAGTCAGCTGACGCAAGCGATGGAAGGATGGCCTATCACTTATCGATCGCTCGTATCACACGACCGCGAATGGCACCGCCTCGTTAGTGCGACGGCTGCCGATCTATCACCATCCGAACTGCCGAACCTCCAGGAAGTTGTACCTGCCAAACTCGCCGCCGACTGGTGCCCACCCGTAATTCTCCGGATCAATATGCTAGAAATGCCCACCGGACTCAGCCTTGCCGGGCGAACCATCAGGCTCAAGTTGGACACCCCCGCAGACTACGGCAAGTACTTCATCACACCTGGCGATTAGAAGATCTCGCGTGCCGCCTCACTAAAGCGAATGAATTTCGGACCGCGAAGTTGTCAGAACCTGCACGATGACTCCGGACGTAGGGCGACTTCAGACACAGAGGCCTACGGTCGCGCATCTGGCGCTTCAGGCATGCCCAACGAGAGCGGACGACCGAGGCCGTAATGATCCGGAGCCGCTACTGGGATCTCAGCAAGCGCTCCGCTCGCGCGCCGTATCCAATGACGTCCTGAGCGGTCCGTGAATGCTATTTCGACTCCAGGTGCCCGCGACATGCCCCAATCGAATCCTGGCAGCGCCAGTGCCCTCCATTGTCCTGGCGGAATTACAGAGTAAGTCGCAAGGGGACTGGACGCCCGCACACACTCTTCTCCCGTTTTTGGTCCGGCTCCTTGAACGGTGACAACCCATATCACTGCCTCGTAAACAGGTTCATCTGACCTATTTGATAAATCGATTCTGCAGCCTGGACTTTCAGTCGCGCCTGTACCAAGCCAGGCCGAAACGAGCTTGGCTTGGTCTATCAATTCGTCTTGACGACGGAGCCGCCGGTCACGAGCCACCTGCGCCAGGGCGAGCGATACGGCCGATACCGTTCCAACAGCGCTGACCCAGGCCGGAATGTTGCCCCAAACGGTCGTCATGTAGGCAGCATAAGGCATGTCTGCGATCGGAGTCGCCCAAGCATACGGGCACCCCTCCGAACCCGCCCAGAAAATTTCCTGAAGTCTTACATGTGGCGATACTGGTCAGCACCCGCCCTAAGGTAACTATTCCGCCCGACTTGCCACATGCTATCGGGCGTTGCCCGGTGGGGATGCCGCTTCGGTTCCCGCGATGGTGCACATAGTTGCTGCCGAATCTGTCTCTATGGGATCAAGGCGCCGCCTCCGGCGGCGCGGGCCGGCCGTGCCGGCCCGCCGTCCGCCCCCTCTACCTCCGGCCCGGGCGCGGCCGTCGGCCCGACCCACCCGGCCCTCAACCGCCAGAAGCATCGCCAGATCCCTGAGTCAGTTCGTCGCCGCCATAGGCTCGACACATGGAGCCCACCCGACGAGCCGTCGAAGCCGACATCCCGGAACTCGTCCGCCTCCGCGCCGCGTTCGCCGAGTACCTCAAAGCGGCTCTTCCGG
>NZ_MKVV01000059.1 GCF_001899645.1 Pseudonocardia sp. 73-21
AACCCGTGCACCTCAAGCAGTGTGTCGCGATCTAAAGCAAGGCCATTGGGTGGAGAGGCGGTCGACTAGATCACCGTGCACACCCGCGACGGTGTCAAGAGCTTCGCGCAGCTGCGAACGCTGAGTTGTGATGCGCAGTTGCACCGCGACTCGTTGCTCCAAGTCTGGATGCAAGAACCCGCGAAGCCATGCACGTAGCGGACCGTCGAGGTGTGCCGGGATCCCGGCGTACGGAATGGCGTCAAGCATGGCAGAACCCTACGGCCGGCTCCCAACTAGTTTCCTGGTGTACGCGGTGACTGTTGCGACGCGTAGCTCCGGCGGCATCGAACGGGACGGACCTCCGCGATCGTGCTCTCCGGGTGACCCAGGACGAGATACGCGATCCCAGCGTCGACGCGGGTCTGCGCCCAGTTGGCCCCAGCGGGGATGCCAGCCCTCGTCGGCGAGCGCGGCGGCCCGGGGTGCGGGTTGGCATCGCTCGCCTGCGTCACGACGGAGAGCGAAGATCGCCGTTCGAGCGGGAACGACCAGGCTGAGACGAGGGCGCTATCCGTCGAGTGCGCTCGGCGGCCGAGACTCGACCCACGATGCATACTCCAGCCACATTATTGACGCAACTTCTACTACCCTACGTCGAGGGGGACCATGTTTCGCCACCAGTTGAGCAACACCCCTCTCGTGAGGTGCGTGAACGAGTGGAGGGACAAAGGGACATCGTCGGGACTCCACTGGTTGAACCCGCTGGCGAAGCCTTCACCGAGAGGCTTTTCAAGCGGTAATTCAAACGGTTCCGGCCGGAGCATTGGGTTCGGAAAAGTGACCGACCCGTGTAGCCGCGCGGATCGATGGCTGTAGATCGTGCGCAATCGAACTATCATGTCATCTAGGTGTGACCAGTCGAGCGTGCGGTGCTCTTCGGGAACGTCCAGTGGTGGGCCGGGAAGGAAGTTCCCACAGAATTTCAAGAACTTTCGCTGAGATCGCGTCAAATGGCGCATCTCGTGTGAGATGAATCGAAGGTCGTCAGCATCGAACCTGCTGGCTATCTTTGGGAAGGATCTTTCGAACTCTTCCTGGGGGTCAGAACTTGTACTATCCCAATGCTCAGCCGCGACTTCGATGGCACTCACTAGTAGGAGCCAAGTCAGTTCCGAGTCCGATTCGGCAATCCATACCGCCTTAGCAAAATCTCGCGCAGCGCGAACCAACGCGACAGCGGATCGACGATCAAGTGTATGCAATGTGCTTAGTAGTAGGTTGCCATCCTCGATGTTTGGCCGGCGCTTCTGCCATTCTGGCAAACATCTGCGCCAACCACTAGGAACCGGCAAGACTGGCTCCTGGTAGTCCATATAGGATGCTCGGCCTTCTGGTGAGTCTTCGTCGAAGATTCGAACCCATCCAGCAGACGCCAATCGGATGCCAAATTCCAAGCTGAGGAGGCTGGAAATCTCCTCGTCGATTGAAAGACCAATCCAAGGGGAGTCTCTAGTAGGCCACCTCACCGGCTTTGCGCCCAGGATCTCATCACGTGCCGCGTAAAAGATCTACGTGAACTACTAGCCCGGGTCTGGCTCCCTATTGAAGTTGCCGAGTGGATTTACGAGTCTATAGGGACCGAGATCTTCGACATTTGTGAATCCGACCGGGTGTGCGTCGGTGAATAGTAGAGCCTCACGTCTCTGGGCAACCTCAACGCCGCTCTCCTGAAGGGAGAGCTGCCAGTTCATCCAGCAGAATGGACCATGCTCTATTTGCTCTGACACACGAACCCTCCGAGTTGTAATTTGGCGATCGACAAGGCTATGTAGTCGCAATATAGAAGTCAATCTGGCCTCAAGTGTAGTCAGCTGCTGTACCTAGTTACTACTGGTCGGAACAACTTTGAGAGCGGCGGTCCCCGACTCGCAGACGAGGCTCAAATTATCGATAGCGACTCTGGTGGTGGCCAGCGTGACAGTAGGCACTTAGATCGCTCTGGAGCCTGTGACGCCATCGAGTTCTTGACCAAGTCGGCGGCTAAGCCCATGCTACCGATGCCGCGATGCGAGATAATCCTGCAGCAACGGGGTATTCTGTTGGCGTCTCGTCCTGACCCGGTTGCAACGTATCCGCTCATTGGAGGATACTCTCCAAGAGTGTTCGAACGCTTGACGCCTCCTGTTATCGCGTCCGGAGCGTCATATCGAAGTCTCGAGGTGTGGCTCAAGTGAAGGGGCGGAGTCGTTGGAAGATAGTTCTGTTAAGTATGCAGCGGCTGCTGAGTTGTGTCGCGTGGCTCGTTCTGAGTACCGCGCTTACTGCCAGCGAACTCAGTCCGCCGACTACGAAGACACGGCATATTCAGATCTTTCAGAGGCGCTATTTCGACAGTTCGGGCCGACGGGAGTTTGGGATCCAAGGCTCGCCAAGTCACTCTCGTTTCAAGCGCATCTTTACCTGGGAATGGCGGAGCAGCATATGCATGGGTTGCAGACGCTGCTTGAAGGTGTGGTTCCCGGGCTTCCACTAGGTCCGGCGGCACGTAGCGTGGCTGAGGCCAGTGGCCGTGCCGTGTGGTTACTAGATAACCGGCTTGGGCTCGAAAGGGGAGACGCACGTCGGAGGGTCGCGAGACTACTTCTCGATAGGGAGGAAGGTGAGCGGATTAGGAAACGTGTCGCATACGATTTTGATCATCCGCAGAAGGCGGAAACCTCATTGTCGTATATTCTGGCGCGGGACGCAATTCGTCGACCAGGCTGCTTCTATGCGAGTGAGATCGACATCGATCCGAGGACTGGCATCGTAACTCTATGCGGTGAGAGACTTCCTGGTCCAAGTGGCTTCGTGCGAATAGCAGGCGAGATCTTTGGCGATGACCCCGGGGAGACTGCCGGTCTCTATGGTTACGTATCAGCGATGACTCATCCGACCGTATTTGCTTTTGTCGAGACAATGTCTGATTTATCGAGTCTACCCGAAGGCTGGACAGAGATTCCGTGGAATCTCGACGGCGAGTTCGCGACCAAACTGGCATCGAATGCCGTCAGGTCATTCTATAATGCATGGAGGGCGTGGATTGGATGGACGAATACAGGAATGGATGAGGCATTTGTTGTGCACAACGCTCATGTCGCATTGAATAATTCCTGATATTCGAAACCTTTGAGCAATTTGCTTAGTTGCTGTATTAGATGCGCTGTTGCGCGATGTTCCGCGACGGATGGCAAGCAATGAGTGTCCACAGTGGTCATCATGGCAGCCACCGTGGCAGCCAGCTACACCTCTGCGCTGCCTGCATGGCCAACAGGTACAGCGCCGCCATCGTGCTGACCTGCGCACTACGGACCACCGTCGGCGACTACGTACGTTTGCAAGGCGGGGGTTAGGGGTTCGATTCCCCTCGTCTCCACCAGTTTGACCAGCGAAAACAGGCTCGGCGCCGGTCGCTAGTTTGACCGGTCAGGAAGGCCAGGGAGATCTTGCCGTCAAGCTGGTGGAACAGCCCGATCACGCCCGGGTGGGCCAGTTGCAGGTGCGCGCGGAGCTGGTTGTGGGCGGCGACCCGGGCCTTGACCAGGTCGTGGCGGGCCCGGATCAGCATCCGCAGCCCGACAGTGGCCGGGGTGTCGGTGGTGAGTGGGGTGAGTCGGCGGCGGTCGGTGCGCAGCACGTCGGCGAGCAGGTAGGCGTCGAAGCGGTCGTCCTTGTTACCGGTGGTGCCGTAGCGGGAGCGTAGGGCGGTGACCTGGCGGCTGGCGATGACGAACACGGTCAGACCGGCGTCGAGCAGAGCCGCGACGACCGGGCCGTCGCCGCGCTCGATCGGGACCCCGGTGACCCGGTGACGATGCAGCGCGGTGACCATTGTGGACACTCCCGGTGCGGTGTGGGTGACCGTGAAGCGCTCCATCGCGGCACCGCTGTCGTCGATCACACAGACGGCGTGTTCGGACCACGACCAGTCCACGCCGGCCCACCTGGGCGACGCGTCGTGGGTGCTGTTGTTGCTGGTAATGCCCGGTTCCGGTTCGTTCATCGCCGTGGTTGGTCCCGTGGTGCGGGTGGGCGTCCCCGGTCGGGCGCGGCTGCCGGTCGGTCACTGAAGCGCTCGTAGCGCACAACCCCATCGCCGGTCAGCACGCCCCGTCCCGTCGGGCCTCGCGTCGTCAAGGCGGACCTCGAAGGCCACACGAGCCTGGGCGATGACCCGACGGTCCGGGATGCGCACCGGACCCGACGGGCCCGGCAGATCCCAGGCTCCTCCAGTGACCGCGAGCCTCCACGGCTGCGGTGGGGCGCCTCGTGGCGGCGGGGGAACAACGCCCCGCCACCCCAAGGGGACGGGCCGACAGGCCCACCAGCACCGGAGACCACCATGATTCGTCTGGCCGGAATCCCCGACGTCCGCGCGCACGCCGAGCCCGCCCGAGTTGGCGGCGCCATCCCGGCGGTGATGCGCGTGCAGGTCGGACCGGTGACGTGGGAAATCTGCGACGCGACCGCGTACGCCTCGCTGCTGCGGGCATGGCGCCAGGCCGCCCGTCTGCTGTGCGACAACCCCACCGAGGACGAATAGACGCCCCCGATCTCACGGGGTGTGGATGGTTCGGGGCGGCCGCCGGCGTGGCTGCCCCGAATGCGTCACCATCGCGGTCATGGACGGATCGTGGTGGGTCGGCGTCCTCCCGGCCGGCGTGGAGAACGTGCAGACCGTCGCCGCCGGCGAAGAGACCAGTAGGGAGGCGGCGATCGATGCGGCAGTCGACGCTCTCGTCGTGGTCGCCCTCGATCGCGGCCGGCAGGAGTACCGGCTGACCGTGGCCGACACCCAGATGATCATCTTTCCCGGCCTGACGATCCATGGCCGCATCGACGTGGAGGCGCTCCAGGACACCCGGTACCAGCTGGAGCGCTGCAGTTCGCCGAACACGCCCGCAGCGAGTTTCAACTCCCATGACCTCCGATCTGCCGGTGCGGGTGGCGCCGATGCTGGCCACCCCGGGCCCGGCCCCTGAGGGGCCGGGCTGGGCGTATGAGTTCAAATGGGGCGGCGTCCGCGCGGTCACGGCCGTCGCCGGTGGCGAGCTGCGCGCGCGGAGCCGCAAACGACAAGCCCCTGGCCCAGATGTACCCGGAGTTCTGCGAGCTGCGCGACCTGGTCGACCGGGCGGTGGCGCTCGACGGCGAAGTTGTTGCCCTCGACGAGCAGGGGCGGCCCGACTTCGGGTTACTGGAGGACCGGTCGGGAAGGGTGCGCTAGGCAATTACACCGTCGGGTACGCCGGCGGCAGTGGGCTTCGCGAATGTCTGTACGTAGTCGATGGCTGCCCGCAGGGCGTCGTTCAGCGGGGCGATCTCGCGGGCCACCTGAGCGAGCAACATGCCGCCCTGGAAGGCGGAGAGCAGGAGATGGGCCAGTCGGGTGGGATCTGCCTCAACACTGATGCGGCCGAGGCTCTGCATCCGTTCCAGCCCATCTCGGAAGATGTCTCGCCACTGCTCGAACGCGTCCGCGAGTTCCGTGCGAACGTCGAGGTCGGTCTTGATGATCTCACTGGCGAGTGAGCCGAGGGTGCAGCCTTCCTGGTAGGAGCGCTCGTAGGCGATGTAGAAGCCCGCCCACTCCCGAAGCGAGTCGAGGCTGTCGAAGTGGGTGAACCGCTCACTGCGATGAAACGTCAAGACGCGCTGGGCCTGCCACTCGATCACCGCGAGAACAAGACTCTCCTTGGTCGGGAAGTAGTGGTTGAGCTGCGACCCGCTGATGCCTGCAGCGTGACGGAGCTGCTCGTTGTTCGTCGCGTGCACGCCCTTGGCGTAGATCATCTCGGAGGCGTGCTCGAGGATGCGGGCTCGGGTCGCCTGCCCCTTGCCGGTGAGCTTCTGTGGCACCCGAGCCTCCGTCGCGGCTTCCATGACACACACAATAGCCCAGATTGGGCTTGACAGCCCACTCCGTTCGGTGTTGAACTGCCACAGTGGGCTAGCAAGCCCAAAAACGGCCCCACGAGCCGGCGAACACGCGATCTACGGAGGCACCCAATGAAGGCGATCGTCGCGATGGACCAGGCCGCGGAAGCGGCAGGGATCACACTCACAGAGCGGCCGGCTCCCATTCCGGCGATCAACGACGTCGCCGTTGAAGTCCACGCGTCGGGCTTCGTTCCCGCGGAGTGGGAGTGGCCCTCGACCTGGGTCGATCGCTCGGGTCATGATCGCGCCCCGGCAATCATCGGCCATGAATTCGCCGGAGTGGTCTCCTGCCTCGGCTACGGCACGACAGGACTCTCGCTGGGACAGCGGGTGTTCGGGATCACAGACTGGCACCGTGATGGAACGCTGGCCGAGTACGCGGCCGTGGAGGCACGCAACCTCGCGCCGCTGCCGGGCAACGTCGACTTCACAGTGGGTGCGAGCCTGCCGATCTCCGGCCTGACCGCGTGGCAGGGCCTATTCCAGCACGGTCGTCTGCAGGCGGGGCAGAGTGTCCTTGCACACGGCGCCGCCGGTGCGGTCGGATCCGTGGTGACGCAGCTCGCCCGGGAGTTCGGCGCTTACGTCATCGGTACCGGTCGGGCAGCGGACCGTCAGGCCGCGCTGGACTTCGGCGCGAACGAGTTCCTCGACCTCGACCACGAGGATCTCGACGACATCGGCGGGGTCGACCTGGTCTTCGATGTCATCGGCGGGGATGTTCAACGGCGCTCGGCGAGCACCATCCGGCCCGGCGGGACGCTGGTGTCGGTGGTCGGACCGGTTGAGGCTCGTCCGGCCGACGGCTTGGCGATCGACTTCGTCGTCGAATCCGTGCCGAGTCAGCTGGTCGAGATCGTCACCCGGGCGCGAGACGGGCGCCTTCGCGTCCCCGTGGGAACCGTCGCGACCCTCGACGAGGCCATCCCTGCGCTCAACCCGACCGAGCGACGCAAGGGTAAGACCGTCATTCGCGTGCGCCCCTGAACGCCCTGAAACGGGTGCAGGTGAGGAGAAGACCGGACGGGTGAACGTGAGTGAACCCCTGATGACGCATCGTCAAGGTGAGCCCCGTAGGTGGGATGCGGCAGCGGGGTGCAGGACTGGCCGCTGAGAAGCGGCAGGCGGCGGCCGGAGGCATCTGTCCGGCCGTGGGAACACCGCCGTCCCGGTGCAGAGGGGGCACCCACCCCGGTCGTGTCTCGTGCATGTGGAACGTGGAATCCCCGTCGGGGTCCGGATCGTCGGCCCGGTAAGCCGACCGGGAGGAAGGCCCAGCTCTCCGGCGGGAACAGGACGGTCCAAGAAGCCAACGCTGGCGGCCGAAAGGCAGCAGGAACCCGAGACAGCGTGGCCGGCGCCTCCGCTGGTCGTCTCGCATAACTGGCCAGATACCGGGACTGGTGCCCGGACCCGCGAGGGGTTGCTGATGTGGACCGGGTGAGCCTGTGGAGCTTTCGATGTTGGCGCTACCGGAACCGAAGGACAAGTTGGACGCCATGACGACACCCACCGTGAGCGCGGCGCAGGCCGCGACATCGGGTGTTGGCGTGGTGAACGGACCGGAGGACGACCTCACCGACGGGCCGTCGATCGATTGGCGGGTGGTCGTGACCTTGCCGTCGATGCCCACCGTCTCGCCCGGCTCGTTCCCCGCTCGGGGGCTGGTCGCGCGGTGGCTGAAGGCGGGAGTGGTCGAGCGGGACTGCTTCACCCCCACCGAGGAGGGGACTCCGCAGGGCGGGGTGGTCAGTCCGCTGCTGATGAACGTGGCCCTGAACGGATGGAACAGGCCGCCGGGGTTCGCTACCCGGTCTGCAGGCGCCCAGCAGCATCCCCACCGCCCCGGTGGGCGAGTGGAACACCTACCTGATCGAGACCGCCGGCAACCGGATCCGGGTCACCTTCAACGACACCCTTGTCAACGACTACACCAGCACGCGGCGCACCAACGGCTTCCTCGCCCTGCAGGTGCACGGGTTCCCCTCCCGCCTCGCCTTCCGCAACCTGCGGATCAAGGGCCATGGCGCGCACCCGCACCCGCTCCGGACCGGCTCCCAGCCGCTGCGGCGCAACCTGGGTTACCGTGATCGCAGATCGCACACGGTCAATGGGCGAGCGCGCGGGAGGCGACGACGGTGGTACCTCCCGCGCAACCCGGGACCTGGGTGATGTTGTCCTACGGCCTGCCCCGCGAGCCGTCCACCGGTCGGATCGGGGTGTGGCGCAAGCTCAAACGCCTCGGGGTGGCGCAGATCGGTGACGGAGTGGTCGCGCTGCCGGCGGACGCGCGCACCCGTGAACAGCTGGAATGGATCGCCCAGGACATCACCGACGCCGGCGGGCACGTCACCGTCTGGCTCGCCCAACCCACCACCGCAGCCGCCGAGCGCGAGCTGGCCGCCTGCCTGGCCGGCGCCCGCGCCGCCGAGTACACCCAGGTCATCGCGACCGCGCGGGCCGCAACCAGCGCGGCGGCACCGGAGCGTGCGGTGGTGGCGCGGCGGTTGCGCGCGGAGCTGCGCCGGATCAACCGCCGGGACTACTTCCCGCCCGCCGAACGCGACACCGCGCGCCTCGCTGTGCACGACCTCACCGATCCGATGCCCGACACCTCGACCGCGCCGGGCGCCGAAGACCGCGCCGCTGGGGTGCGGGAGCCACAGCCGTGAAGTGGGCGACCCGGGCGAACATCCACATCGACCGGGCCGCGTGCACCTGGCTGATTGCCCGCCACGTCGACCCCGCCGCGAGTTCGTGTTCCTGGCCGACCCCGCCCAGATCCCGGCCGATGCAACGGCGTTCGACCTGCGCGGGGTGGAGCTTGGCCACCATCACGGCGACTGCAGCCTCGAGACCATTCTGCGCCACTACGAGATCACCGATCCGGTGCTGTGGCGGATCGCCGCGATCATCCACGAGGCCGACCTCGACGACGAGCGCTACGACGCCCCCGAGGCCCCCGGCCTCGACGTCGCGCTGCGGGGGCTGTCGATGACCTGCACCGACGAGCAGATCCTGGCTCTGACCGGGCCGATCTTCGACGGGCTCTACGAGTACTACTGTCGCGCCACCCTGATGGGTCGCGAACCCGCCTGAACACGACCGCTCGCGACCACGGTCGAGAGGGCAAACCGACTCAGATGGTGATCACGTTGACCGCGAGCGTGATCACGACGGCGAGGGCGCGGAGCTGGCCGTAGCGGCGCGGATCGGCCAGCACCCGCAGGTCGGCGTACACGCTCAGCACCACGAACACCGCGATCGGGGCAGCCAGGTCGTTGGCCGAGAACCCGGGCAGCCCGTCGTCGTTGAGCGCGCCCATGTTCGCGCACAGCCGCCACCCCACCACCGCGACCGCGGCCAGCACCCCGGCGGCGATGGCGTCCAGCCAGGCCGCGCCGGGCAGCCGCCACACCCCGACCCCGGCCACCAGCACACCGGTGATCGCGGCGGTGAGCAGGATGTGCATCGCACTGAAGATCATCGCCGTATCCCGCGCACGATGCCGTCGCTCACGACCATCGCTATCATGAAACCATGGTTGCACAGCTGTTGTCGGTGTCTGTGTGGCGTAGTCGGTGACCGTGCCCGGCTCGACACGAGATGCGGGCTGGAGGGGACGGCGGCGACGGCGGCTGCTGGCGGTCGCCGGCGCGGTCACCATCGCGGCGGTGGCCGGCGTGGCCGTCTTCCTGGTGGGCGGTATCGGCTCGACGCTGCCACCCCGGGTGGAGCTGTCGCAGCGGATCATCGCGCAGGTGCCGCTGCCCGGGGACGGGTCACGGTTCGACTACGCCAGCTCCGATGACCAGCGCGGCCTGCTGTTCATCGCGCACCTGGGCGCCGGCGAGGTCATCGAGGTCGACACGCGCTCCCACCACGTCGTGCGCACCATCCCGAACCTGGCGCAGGTCCACGGCGTACTCGTGGTGCCCGCGCTGCACCGGGTCTACGCCACCGCCACCGGAACCAACGAGGTCGTCGGCGTCGACGAAGATACCGGCCAGGTCCTCACCCGCACTCCGACCGGGGACTACCCCGACGGCCTCGCCTACGACCCGCGCCGCAACACGGTCTGGACCACCAACGAGACCGGCGGCACCGAAACCGTCATCGACGCCGCCACCGGCGCGCCGCGCGGCAGCACCGACCTGGGCGGGGAGGTCGGCAACGTCACCTACGACCCGACCGGTGACCGGATGTGGGTCGCCGTGCAGGGCCGCGGCGACCTCGCCGCGATCGACCCCACCACCCACGCCGTCACCCGCCGCGTCCTGCTACCGGGATGCGATCACCCCCATGGGTTGTCCCTCGACCCAGCCGACCGGTTGGGCTTCGTGGCCTGCGACGCCAACGCCACCCTGCTCACCGTCGACCTCGCCACCGGACAGACGATCGGCAGCAGCCCGGTCGGGCCCCAACCCGACGTGCTGGCCTACGACCCGGGCGCGCACCGGCTCTACGTCGCCGCCGAAAGCGGCTGGGTCACCCTGCTCGACCTGCACAACCGCCAGCTCGGCATCGCCGGATCGGATCATCTCGCCGACGGCGCGCACGTGGTCGCCGTCGACGAGCTCACCCACCACGCCTACTACCCGCTGCCCGCCGGCGTGGACGGCCACCCCGCACTCCTCGAGACCGAGCCACGCCCGTGATCGCGTAGCAGGCTGTCCTAAGCCGCAGTGACTCACGGCGATGGGCCACCGGTGCGGGCCTTCCACCCCCTCGGTCAACACAGCGCCTCACGGCGCACCGGGGCTCCGCCCCGCATCCCGGCCCTCGCTCTGGTGGAGGAGACAGCTCAGGCGGTGGTTTCGGCGCAGAGCGCCGCGTGGCCGAGCTGGACGGTGCCGATCTGCTCCCAGTTCCAGCTACGTTCGGCTCCCCACTGGACCACGAGCATCAGTGCGTCAATGACGAGCTCGGGCGTCGACAGCCACCTCCACGCGCTGCGCCACACGACATCGCTGCGCGGGGTGCACCTTGCTCGCCTCAGCCATTCGGTCCGGTGAGCACTTGCGGGGGTGGTGATCTCAGGCGTTGGTGGGACCTGCGGGCGAGCGGATCTGCATGCCCGGCCGACGGCGGTGCACGGTGACGTAGGCGAGACCGTGGAGGCCGGCAGTGAGGCTGCGGGTGGAACCGACGGGCAGCCACACGAGCTCGCCCGGCACGAGATCGAGATTGCCCGCTCCGGTGGTCAGCGATCCGCTGCCCGCCAGGATGAGCAGGAGCACGTCGAGGTCCGGTTCGGTATGGGTGTCGATCGTCCGGCCCGCGGGGAGATTGAGCACGTTGGCGTCGAGTTGGCGGCCGACCTCGTCCAGCCGCCACACCACCCCTGCCGGCTGGGCTCCGTGGTCGGCGACGATCGGCTGCAGGTCGTGCAGAACGTGCGGCAGGTCCGGCATTGCCCGATCATTCATCGTCGGTCATCTCGTGACGAACGGCTCCTGTCCGCGCGGTCAAGGGGAGATCGCAAGGAGACCGAGAGTGAACAAGCCGATGACCTTCAGAATCTCCAGGCCGACGTAGAGGAGGTGGGCGGGGCCGCGAGAGGGGTCCTCACCAGCCAGGACGGCTTCCGTCCGCCTGGTCAGGACGGGGCGCACCGCCGCAAGCTGCACGATCAGGGCTGCTGCGACCGCGGCGGCGCACCAGAGGACGCCGGCCCCGG
Organism: Pseudonocardia sp. 73-21; assembly: GCF_001899645.1. Taxonomy (GTDB): domain Bacteria; phylum Actinomycetota; class Actinomycetes; order Mycobacteriales; family Pseudonocardiaceae; genus Pseudonocardia. The sequence continues at coordinate 11,642 of NZ_MKVV01000059.1, forward strand.
GGGAACCGACGACCAGAGCGACGGCCACGACGACGCCCAGCACGATCTCGACGCCGTTCAGGGCCCGGAAGACCAGACGTCCGATGCCCAGGCCCAGCGGCACGGTGATGCCCGGGGCCCGGAACTTCAGCGGCGCCTCGAGGAACGAGATGCCCAGCACCAGTCCGAGCCAGGTGAAGGCGGTGGCGGCGACGATCGTCATCGGTGCTGCAGCCCCGGCGGCGGGACCGTCTGCCGTGCGCGCCTGCGCACCGTCGTCGCGGTGAACAGGGCGGCTGTCGCCGCGGTCGCGGCGAGCAGGACCAGGCCGACCGTGTAGCTGCCGAAGGCCCCGTACACCGCGCCCATGACGAGCGGCGGGAAGAAGCCTCCGAGCCCGCCTGCGGCGCCGACGACACCGGTGACCGCGCCGACCTGGCCGCCCGGCACGAGCTCGGCGACCATGGCGAACACGGCGCCGGTGCCGGCGCCGAGCGCCGCGGCCGCGCCGAGGAACGCGATCGTGCCCACCGGGACGAGGGGGAGCCCGAACGCTGCGACGACGGCGAGCAGCGCCACCACCGAGTACGAGCCGACGAGGACGGCGATCGGCTCGATCCGGTCCGACAGCCAGCCACCGATCGGACGCATGACCACGGCGAGGACGACGAACCCCGCGGTACGTAGGGCCGCGTCGCCGCGGTCGAGGTGGAAGGCGCTGACGAGGTAGGTCGGCAGATAGACGCTGAAGGCGACGAACCCGCCGAACGCCACGGCGTAGAGGAACGACAACTGCAGCGTCACGGGCATGCGCAGGGTCGCGGTCAGTCGGCCGAGCACGGTGCCCGTCGGGATCTGCCGGTCGGGCCGGTCGCGCAGCAGCAGGTACGCCAGTGCCGAGTAGACGACGAGCACTCCCGCGACGATGTCGAAGGGGAAGCTGCGCCCGGCGGTCGCGGTCAGCTGCACGGTGGTGAACGCCGAGATGGCGGTGCCGCCCATGCCGGCGCCGAAGACGCCCAGTGCCAGGCCCCGACGCGACGGCGGGTACCAGGAGTTGACGAAGGGGATGCCGATCGCGAACGTGGTGCCCCCGAGCCCGAGGAAGAACCCGCCCACGAGGTAGCCGGCCAGCGAGTCCGCCCAGTGCCCGAGGTAGAGCACCGGCACGACGGTCAGGAGTGCGACGGCCGGGAACATGCGCCGGGCCCCGAGACGGTCGGCGAGCGCACCGACGGGTATGCGTCCCAGCGAGCCCACGAGCACCGGCACCGCCACCAGGAGTGACTGCTGGAACGCGCTGAGATGCAGTTGCTCCCGCAGCGTCGCCCCGAGCGGGGACAGCAGCGCCCAGGCCCAGAACGTCACCGCGAACCCGACAGTGGCGACCGCGAGCAGCACCCCGGCCCGGGATGGGGGCGCCGGGGAAGACGGTGCGACGGGTGCGGCAGGTGTACGCCCTGGCGTAGTCGACTCCGTCACGGCATCCTCCATCTCGACAGACGACGGTATCCCGGACTCTCGGCCGGGACCATCCGACGCCAACTCTGTACGGCACGCGACGTGATCGACAGGTGGCCAACGGCCTCCGAGTCGGGACCTTCGGCATTGCCGGGCAGGCATCCGGCCCTGTCAGCCTCGGTGCGACGGATTCGACGGAGGTAAGGATGACCCTCGACACGGGCAGCACCGCGCGGCCGGATGGTGGCGGTACGGACGGCCCGGCGGCCGATGCGCTGCTGCGGACCGGGCGCTTCTTCACGCGGCGGGAGACCTCCGACGACCTGCGCGCCGTCTTCCGCCACGGAGGCCGTGAGGGTGACGTGTTCTACCGGGACCGGTGGAGCCACGACAAGGTGGTGCGCTCCACCCACGGGGTGAACTGCACGGGATCGTGCTCGTGGAAGGTCTACGTCAAGGACGGGATCATCACGTGGGAGAGCCAGCAGACCGACTACCCCTCGGTGGGGCCGGACTCCCCGGAGTACGAGCCGCGCGGTTGTCCGCGGGGCGCGGCGTTCTCCTGGTACACGTACTCGCCGACGCGGGTGCGGTACCCGTACGCCCGTGGAGTGCTGGTCGAGATGTACCGCGAGGCGAAGGCCCGGCTCGGGGACCCGGTGGCGGCCTGGGCGGAGGTCACCACCGACCCTGAGAAGCGCCGTCGTTATCAGTCCGCCCGCGGTAAGGGCGGGCACGTACGGGTCTCCTGGGACGAGGCGGTGGAGATCGTCGCTGCCGCGCACGTGCACACGATCAGGACGGTGGGGCCGGACCGGATCGCCGGGTTCTCCCCGATCCCGGCCATGTCGATGGTCAGCCACGCCGTGGGGTCGCGGTTCATCGAGCTGATCGGTGGGGCGATGACGTCGTTCTACGACTGGTACGCGGACCTGCCGGTGGCGTCACCACAGGTGTTCGGGGACCAGACCGACGTCCCGGAGTCGGGCGACTGGTGGAACGCCACGTACCTGCTCATGTGGGGCTCGAACGTGCCGGTCACGCGCACGCCGGACGCGCACTGGATGGCCGAGGCCCGCTACAAGGGCCAGAAGGTCGTCGTCGTGTCCCCGGACTACGCCGACAACACGAAGTTCGCCGACACCTGGCTTCCCGCTCAGCCCGGCACCGACGGAGCGCTGGCGATGGCCATGGGCCATGTGATGCTCAAGGAGTTCTTCGTCGACCGGCGGGTGCCGTTCTTCGTCGACTACGTGCAGCGCTACACGGACCTGCCCTTCCTGGTGACCCTCGACGAGCGCGATGGCGCGTTCGTTCCGGGCAAGTTCCTCACCGCCGCCGACCTCGGCGACACCGACGACGGTGCCGCATGGAAGACAGTGCTGCTCGATGGCCGCACCGGGGACCCGGTCGTGCCGAACGGGTCGATGGGGTTCCGCTACACCGACGGTGGCGCGGGCCGGTGGAACCTCGACCTCGGGGACGTGGCGCCGCAGCTGACTCTGCTCGACGGCCAGTCCGCAGAGGTGCTGCTGCCGCGTTTCGACGCCCTCGACGGCACCGGCGGGGTCCTGCGCCGCGGCGTACCCGTCAGGCGGGTGGGGGGCCGGCTGGTGACCACCGTGTTCGACCTGATGCTCGCCCAGTACGGCGTGTACCGAGAGGGCATGCCGGGCGCCTGGCCGACCGGCTACGACGACGCCTCGGAGCCCTACACCCCGGCCTGGCAGGAGCCGATCACGTCGGTACCCGCCGAGCACGTCGAGCGCATCGCCCGGGAGATGGCGGCCAACGCGGAGGAATCCCAGGGTCGCACCATGATCATCATGGGTGCGGGCATCTGCCAGTGGTTCCACGGCGACGCCACCTACCGCGCGGTACTGGCGCTGCTCATGCTCACCGGGTCGATGGGTCGCAACGGCGGCGGATGGGCGCACTACGTCGGGCAGGAGAAGTGCCGTCCGGTCACCGGCTGGGCGACGATGGCGGGCGCGACGGACTGGCAGCGCCCGCCGCGTCAGATGATCGGCACCGCGTTCTGGTACACCCACACCGACCAGTGGCGCTACGACGGCTACCGCGCCGACGCCCTCACCTCGCCCCTGGCGAAGGGCCAGCTGGCCGGTATGCACACCATGGACACCATCGCGCTGTCGGCGAGGCTGGGCTGGATGCCCTCGTACCCGCAGTTCGACCGCAACCCCCTCGACCTCGCCGACGAGATCGGGGACGGCGACGTCGCCGCCGGCGTGGCCCGTCGGCTGCAGGACGGATCGCTGCGGTTCGCGATCGAGGACCCCGACGCGCCGGAGAACTGGCCGCGCTGCCTCACGCTGTGGCGGGCGAACCTGCTGGGGTCCTCGGCCAAGGGCGACGAGTACTTCCTGCGGCACCTGCTCGGCACGCACGACAACCTGCAGGCCGAGCAGACCCGGCCCGATCTGCGCCCGCGCGACGTCGTGTGGCACGACGGGGAGCCGCCCCAGGGCAAGCTCGACCTGCTGCTGTCGCTGGACTTCCGGATGACCAGCTCCACGCTGCTGTCGGACGTCGTCCTCCCGGCGGCCACCTGGTACGAGAAGCACGACCTCAACACCACCGACATGCACCCCTTCGTGCACGCGTTCAACCCGGCGATCGACCCGCCGTTCGAGTCCCGGACCGACTTCGACGCCTTCCACGCGATCGCCCGGCGCTTCTCCGATCTCGCCCGCACCCACCTCGGCGTGCGGCGCGACATCGTCGCCGTCCCGCTGCAGCACGACACCCCCGGTGAGACGTCCCAGCCCGGCGGGCGGGTCCTGGACTGGCGGGCCGGGGAGGTGGAGGCGGTCCCCGGCCGGACGATGCCGAACTTCGTGACGGTCGAGCGCGACTACGCCGCCGTCGCGGACAAGATGGCCGCGATCGGTCCACTGATCGACCGCCTGGGCATGACGACCAAGGCCGTCACCTACCACCCGGACGAGGAGGTCGCCTACCTCTCCGCGAAGAACGGGGTGATGCTCGGCGGAGCCGCGGACGGACGCCCGGCCATCGACACCGACGCGAAGATGGCCGAGGCGATCCTCGCGCTCTCGGCCACCACGAACGGGCGGCTGGCCGTGCAGGGCTTCCGGCAGCTGGAACGGCGCACGGGAACGCACCTGGCCGACCTCGCCGAGGGCAGCGAGGAGAAGCGGATCACCTTCGCCGACACGCAGGCCCGTCCGGTCCCGGTGATCACCAGCCCGGAGTGGTCGGGCAGCGAGACGGGCGGGCGGCGCTACGCGCCGTTCACCGTCAACGTGGAACGGCTCAAGCCGTGGCACACCCTCACCGGGCGGATGCACTTCCTGCTCGATCACGACTGGATGCACGAGTTCGGGGAGACGCTGCCGATCTACCGGGTGCCGCTGGACATGCACCGGCTGTTCGGTGAACCGGAGATCGGTACGCGCGGCGCCGACGGGGCGTCGGTGACCGTCCGCTACCTGACCCCGCACTCGAAGTGGTCGATCCACTCCGAGTACCAGGACAACCTGTTCATGCTCTCGCTCTCCCGGGGTGGCCCCGTCGTGTGGATGAGCGAGCCCGACGCCACGTCGATCGGTGTGAAGGACAACGACTGGGTCGAGGCGGTCAACCGCAACGGCGTGATGGTGCTGCGCGCGATCGTCACCCACCGGATCCCGGCCGGCACGGTCTTCGTCTACCACGCGCAGGAGCGGGTGGTGAACGTGCCGAAGTCGGAGGCGACCGGCCGCCGTGGCGGCATCCACAACTCCCTGACCCGGATCCTGGTCAAACCCACGCACCTCATCGGCGGTTACGCGCAGCTGTCCTTCGCGTTCAACTATCTCGGTCCGACCGGTAACCAGCGTGACGAGGTCACGGTCGTCCGGCGCCGAACCAGCCAGAAGGTGGAGTACTGATGCGCGTGATGGCCCAGATGGGCATGGTCATGAACCTGGACAAGTGCATCGGCTGCCACACCTGCTCGGTCACGTGCAAGCAGACGTGGACCAACCGCAGCGGCGTCGAGTACGCCTGGTTCAACAACGTCGAGACCCGGCCCGGCCAGGGCTACCCGCGCCGCTACGAGGACCAGGAGCGGTGGAAGGGCGGCTGGGTCCGCAACCGCCGTGGCCGGCTCACGCTCAAGGCGGGCGGACGGGTCCGGAAGCTGCTGTCGATCTTCGCAAATCCGGTGCTGCCGAACATCCGTGACTACTACGAGCCGTGGACCTACGACTACGAGATGCTCACCGACGCCCCGCTCGGGGACGACTTCCCCGTCGCGCAGCCGAAGTCGCTGCTGACCGGCGAGCCGATGGCCGTGGAGTGGAGCGCCAACTGGGACGACGACCTGGGCGGCGCGCCCGAGCACGGGCCGCAGGACCCGATCGTGGAACGGCTCCGCGCCGAATCGGAGACGGCGGTGAAGTTCACCTACGAGCAGGCTTTCATGTTCTTCCTGCCGCGGATCTGCGAACACTGCCTCAACCCGTCCTGCGTGGCGTCGTGCCCGTCGGGGGCGATGTACAAGCGGGCCGAGGACGGCATCGTCCTCGTCGACCAGGACCAGTGCCGCGGCTGGCGGATGTGCGTCACCGGATGCCCGTACAAGAAGGTGTACTTCAACCACCGCACCGGCAAGGCCGAGAAGTGCACGTTCTGCTACCCGCGCATCGAGGTGGGGCTACCCACCGTCTGCGCGGAGACGTGCGTGGGCCGGCTGCGCTACATCGGACTGTTCCTCTACGACGCCGACCGGGTCACCGCGGCCGCATCGGTCGAGGACGAGCACGACCTCTACGAGGCGCAGCTCGACCTGCTTCTCGACCCGGCCGACCCGGCGGTGATCGCCCAGGCCCGCCGCGACGGCATCGCCGAGGACTGGCTCGACGCAGCCCGCCGTTCTCCGGTGTACAAGCTGGCCAAGGAGTACCGGGTGGCGCTGCCGTTGCATCCGGAGTTCCGCACGATGCCGATGGTCTGGTACATCCCGCCGTTGTCACCCGTGGTGGACCGGCTCACCGAGACCGGCCACGACGGCGAATCCGCGGGCAACCTGTTCGGCGCGATCGACGCACTGCGCATCCCGATCGGCTACCTCGCCGAGCTGTTCACCGCAGGCGACACCGCACCCGTGCGGCGGGTGCTGCAGAAGCTGGCCGCGATGCGCTCCTACATGCGTGACGTGTCGCTGGACCGGCCGCGCGACGAGTCGATCGCGACGGCCGTCGGCATGACCGGCGGTGAGCTCGTCGAGATGTACCGGCTGCTGGGCATCGCGAAGTACGAGGAGCGCTACGTCATCCCGACCGCCTACGAGGGGGACGCCCACGAGCTGGAGGAGATCGGCTGCAGCCTCGACGTCGAGGGCGGCCCCGGGATGACCGGCAGCGGCCCGTTCGGTGAGGGCTCGGGCACACCCGTGCCGGTCTCGGTCGAGACGTTCCAGGCGCTTCGCGAACGTCAGACCAGCGAGCACGTCACCGACACCGGGCAGCCGGGAGCCCGGGTCAACCTGCTCAACTGGGACGGCAAGGGGCGCCCTGCGGGGCTGTTCCCGCCCCGGGCGTCTCGGTGAAGGCGCGCGACCAGGCCGTGGTGCTGCAGGCGGCCTCGGTGTGCCTGCGCTACCCCGACGAGGCCCTGCTGGCTCTGATGCCGGTGGTGCGCGCCGCCGTCGACGCGCTGCATCCAGGAACGCCCCGGGAGCGTCTGGGCTACTTCCTCGACACCGTCGCCGCCACCGCGCCCGAGCGGGCGGCGCAGCACTACGTCGAGGTGTTCGACACCCGGCGCCGCTGCTGCCTCTACCTCACCTGGTGGACCGACGGCGAGACCCGCCGCCGGGGCGCCGCCCTCGCCGGGCTCAAGGCCCGCTACCGCCGGTCCGGTGTCGAGTTCGAGGATTCCGAGCTGCCCGACTTCCTGCCCGCCGTGCTCGAGTTCGCCGCCACCGCCGACCTCGCGGACGGGCTCGCGTTGCTGCAGGAGAACCGGCCCGGCATCGAGCTCCTGCGTCTGGCACTGCTCGATGCAGGTACCCCGTACGCCGCCCCCGTGGAGGCCGTCTGCGCCCTGCTACCGGGGGCGTCGCCCGCCGACGTCGCCGCAGCCAAGGCGCTCGCCCGTAGCGGCCCGCCCCGTGAGCAGGTCGGCCTCGACCTGCCGACCTTCACCGGGGCCCCGTTCGGCGCCCTGTCCTCAGGAGGACCCGCATGACCCCGCTCGACGTACTGTTGTGGGGTGTGGCGCCCTACGTCATGGTCGCCGTACTGGTCGGCGGCACGATCTGGCGCTATCGCTACGACAAGTTCGGCTGGACCACCCGCTCGTCGGAGCTCTACGAGTCCCGGTTGCTGCGCATCGGCAGCCCGCTGTTCCACTTCGGGCTCCTGGTCGTGATCATCGGCCATGTCATCGGGCTGATCATCCCCAAGAGCTGGACCGACGTCGTCGGGCTCAGTCAGGAGGCCTACCACGTGCAGGCGCTGCTACTCGGCGGCGTCGCAGGGATCTCCACGCTGGTCGGGATCGGCATCCTGATCTACCGGCGGCGCACCACCGGGCCGGTGTTCCGGGCCACCACCGGCAACGACAAGCTGATGTACGTCGTGCTCGTCGCGGCCATCGTGGCCGGCCTGACCACCACACTGCTCGGCGCGGCCGGCGGCGAGGAGCACAACTACCGGCTGACCGTCTCGCCGTGGTTCCGGTCGTTGTTCATCCTGCAACCCGACATCACGGCGATGAGCCGGGCCGGTCTGGCCTTCCAGCTGCATGCACTCATCGGTATGGCCCTGTTCACCCTCTGGCCTTTCACGCGTCTCGTGCACGCATTCACCGCCCCTCTCGGATACCTGTTCCGGCCCTACGTCGTCTACCGCTCGCGATCCGCCGGCGCGGCCACGCGACCTGCGCGCCGCGGCTGGGAAAAGATCGGATGACCACGATGCAGAAGATCTCGCTCGACGCCCTCGTCCTCCACCACCTCGACACGGCGCGGGCCGCCTCCAGCGGCCGCAGTGCCACAACCGTCCACGGCGGGCACGAACTCGTGCTCCGGCAAACGCTGATCGCCCTCCGCGCGGGATCATCACTCGCTGAACACGACAGCCCGGGGGAGGCCACGATCCACGTACTCCACGGGCGCGTCCGACTCAGCGCGGGCAACGACTCCTGGGACGGTCGCCGTGGTGATCTCCTGATAGTGCCCGCCGCCGCCCACAGCCTCCATGCGCTCGAAGATGCAACAGTCCTGCTGACAGTCGCGAAGGCCGCCGGCGTGGCGAAATGATCGCGAAGGCGGTCGTTGTCTTCTCCGCCGTCGAGGAGCCCGTCTCCTCACGTGGCCGAACGTCGTCAGCGTGGGTCGCCGTGGGCCGCGACCAGGTCGGCGACGGCCCTGGGGATGGTCGTCTCGAAATCGTGCAGCACCACGTGATCGGGCGTGATCGTGATGACCGCCATCTCCTCGTAGAGTGCCCGCACGCCGGCCTGCCAGCCGGGCACCGCCCCGGCCGGCATGAGCTTGGGAGCGCCGGCGAGGTACTCCGCGGGCACCCCGTCGACGATCTCGACGGTCGCCGAGCCGCGCACGAGCAGCGAACGCGGTGGCATGCCGAACCTGTCGATCACGAGGGCGACTCTCGGGTGGTGGCGGATCGCGGTCACCTTGGCCGATCTCACCGCGGTGGCCAAGACGATCTTCTCGCCGGTCCACCAGAACCCGATCGGGATCACCCGCGGGTCACCGTCGACGCCGAGGTAGGACAACCGCGCCATGGCGGAGGCCAGCAGCTCCTGGGCGATCGGCCTGGCGAGGGTCCCGGTCACGGTCTGGGCGTCCATCGGGTCTCCTTCGTTCTCGGGTTCGGACACGGCGGGGACGGAGCCGCCGCCGGCACCTCGACATCCTGAGAAGTGACCTGCATCACATCTGGTGGAGTGCCGACAGCAGCGCAGTCGACTCGATGGGGACCCGAACCGGCGACCCCGTCACCCGTCGCTGGGGACGGCACGGCGCGTCAGCAGGTAGCCGCCCGGCGGCTTGCCCGGGGCCTGAGCGACGATCCGCAGGCGTCCGAGCTCGGTGAAACCGTGCTCGCCCAGCCGGTCGGCGAGCGCATCGGGGGTCCACCGGTACGCCGGTGAGGCCTTGTGGTCGTAGGGGACCCAGCCGTCGGCGTCCGCGGTGTCGGTGATCTGGAACCCGACCAGCAACGGGCCACCGGGCTCCATCACCCGGGCGTACTCGGCCAGGACGCGCGGAAGCAGGTCCGGCGGCGTGTGGATCAACGAGAAGTGGGCCAGGACGCCCGCGACCGACTCGTCCGCTGCGTCGAGGCGGAACATCGAGCCGACCTCGTAGCGCAGGTCGGGGCGGTACCGTCGGGCGATCGCGATCATGGCCGGCGACAGGTCGACCCCGTAGGTCCGGATACCGGCCCGGTCCAGGTGATCGGTCCACTGACCGGGGCCGCACCCGGCATCGACCACAGCACCCTCCGATCCACCGGCGCGGACGATGTCGGCGAACGCGTTGATCATCGCTACGGAGAGCGCATCGGTGGCGTCCTCGGGCCCCCGCACGAGATCGTTGTACAGCTCGGCGACCTCGTCGTAGTCCCGGCGGGTCCGCTCCACCGCGTCGTTCTCACCCATCCAACCGACGATAGCGACGCGGGGGTCAGGTCCCCGGCGCGCGGACCCGGGGCATAGCGAGCCCGGCCGCCACGGTCAGCACCGCGGCCACGAGCACGGCGAGGAACACGGCCGCGCCCGCGGCCGTCGCGGCGAGCGGGTCGGTCTCCGGCCGGCCGGACGCGGCGATGACACCGTTCGCGACGGCGCCCAGCACCGCCGCGCCGACCGCGCTGCCGATCGAGCGGGCGAAGATGTTCGTGCCGGTGGCGACCCCGCGCTCGTTCCACTCGACGCTGGCCTGCGCGGCGATCAGGGACGGCGACGCCACGAGGCCCATGCCCAGGCCGGCGACGAAGCAGGTGACGGCGACGACCACCACCGAGGGTCCGTGCGCGAGCAGCGCGAGGACGCCGACGGCGACCACGACGACGGCGAGGCCGATGAGGATGGTCGGGCGGAAGCCGAACCGCAGGTAGAACAGCCGGCCCGACAGGCTCGCGGAGATCGGCCAGCCGATGGTCAGCGCGGCGAGCGCGAGCCCGGCGACCAGCGGGGACACCCCGAGTGCGGTCTGCAGGTACGTCGGCACGAACGACGTCAGCCCGATCAGCATCACGCCGATGCCCAGGCTGAGCAGGGTCGTCGTCAGCAGCAGGCGACGGCGGAACACCCAGGGCGGCAGGATCGGGTCGGCGGCGCGGCGTTCGGCCACTCCGAACGCGACGAGCAGCGCCGCACCCGCGGCGAACACCGTGACGCTCGCCGCCGAGTCCCACGCCCACGCCTGCCCGCCCTCCAGCACGCCCAGGATGAGCAGGGTCATCCCGCTGGTCAGCAGCACCGAGCCGAGGTAGTCGATGCGGCGCTCCCGGCGCTGCACCGTCTCGTGGAGGTTCCGCAGGATCAGTCCGCCGGCGAGCAGGCCCAGCGGCACGTTGACGAAGAAGATCCACCGCCACAGGCCGAACTGCGAGAACACCCCGCCGAGCGTCGGTCCGACGACCGACGAGGCCGCCCAGACGCTGGCGATGTAGCCCTGGGCCCTGGCGCGCTCGGCGACGGTGTAGATGTCGCCCGCGATCGTGATCGCCATGGGCTGGACGGCGCCGGCGCCCAGGCCCTGCACGGCGCGGAAGGCGATGAGCGCCGGCATGCTCCAGGCGAGCCCGCACAACACGCTGCCGAGCAGGAACAGGCCGATCCCGAACAGCATGATCGGCTTGCGGCCGAAGGTGTCGGCGAGCTTGGCGTACACCGACACCGACACCGCCTGGGCCAGCAGGTACACCGAGAACAGCCACGGGAACTGCGAGAACCCACCCACGTCGCGCACGACCGAGGGGACCGCCGTGGCGAGGATGGTGGCGTCGATCGCGATCAGGCCGGTGGACACCATGATCGCGAGGAGTACCGGTCCGCGTTCGGAGCGCAGGCCGACGGCGGCAGATGCGGTGGGGCTCACTCTCCAGCACAAGAGGCGCGGGTCGTCAGGCATTCCCGCGGTCGGCGGACTCCGTCAGCCGCCGCACCAGTGCGTGGACGTGCTCGGTCAGTGCGGCCGGCTCCTCGATCACGAACGGCCGGTCGATCCAGGCCAGCAGCGACGGCACCCACTCCAGTTCCTCCACCTGCAGGCGCAGCCGGACCCGGGAGCCGGGGAGGGGTTCGACCGCGGCGAGTCCCTGCGGGACGCGACGACGGAGGTGCTGGACGTCGGCCTCCACGAGCACCGACACGCGGTGCCGGCGCGGTGCCGTGGCGAGCGCCGTGAGCAGTCGTTCCCCGGGGTCCACCGCATCCGGCACGTCGAAGGTGGTGGTCAGGGGCTCTACCGTCTCGATCCGGTCCAGGCGGAAGGTCCGCTCGGCGCCGGCGGCGGGGTCGGCGCCGGTGACGTACCAGCGCCCGGAGTGGGCGGTCAGAGCGTACGGGTGCAGCGTGTGCTCGCTGCGCCGTCCGTCGGCCGACCGGTGGGTGACGGCGACGGCCCGCCCGGACCGCGCCGCCTCCGCGACGGCGAGAAGGACGTCGGTCTCCGCCGCCGCCGGGCTCCGCGGCGCCGTGAAGCCTGCGGTGTCGAGCAGGGCGTCGAGCCGGCCGCCGAGCCGCTGCGGCAGCACCCGGCGGATCTTCGCCGTCGCGCCGGCGACGGCCGCACCCGACGACGGCACGAGCCCCGTCCGGTCGGCCGCGACCAGGCCGAGGACGACGGCGAGCGCCTCGTCGTCGGTCAGCATGAGGGGTGGCATCCGGTAGCCCGGCGCCAACCGGAACCCGCCGTGGCGGCCGCGGTCGGCCCGCACCGGGACATCGAGGTCGACGAGGTGCTGCACGTAGCGGCGCACCGTGCGTTCGTCGACGTCGAGGCGACGGGCGAGGTCCGCGGCGGTACGGGTGCCGCCGCCCTGGAGGATCTCCAGCAACGCGAGCACGCGCGCGGTCGGCCGGGTCACGCCGGTGAGAATCCCACAGATACCGGGCGGTTCCTGTCCGGTATCGGCCCTACCGTCGGTGGCATGAAGCTCATCTCGACCAGGATCATCACCGCCGACGTGCCCCGGCTCGTCGCCTTCTACGAGCAGGTCACCGGCTGTGCCGCGGTCTGGGGCAACGACCTGTTCGCCGAGATCCCCACCCCGGCCGCGACGCTGGCCATCGGCAGCGACCGCACGGTCCCGCTGTTCGGGGCCGGCTGCGCCGAGGCCGCGGCCAACCGCAGCGCGATCGTCGAGTTCCTCGTCGCCGACGTCGACGCCGAGTTCGCCCGCCTCCGCGACGGGCTGTCCGACGTCGTGACCGCGCCGCGGGACATGCCCTGGGGCAACCGCGCGCTGCTCTTCCGCGATCCCGACGGCAACCTCGTCAACCTGTTCACCCCGGTCACCGGGGCGGCGCGGGAGAAGTTCGGCGTGTGAGATCAGACCGGATGCTCGGCCAGGAAACCCAGCACCCGCTCGGACGCCTCCGGTCGGTGCTCCAGGAAGTAGGCGTGCCGGGCGCCCTCGAACGGCACCAGCCGTGCGCCGGGGATTCCCGCCGTGAGCAGCCCGGCGTTCCCGATCGGGCAGAACGCGTCGGCGGTGCCGTGCAGCACCAGCGTCGGCGCGGTGATCCGGCCGAGCTCGGCCGACGCGTCGTGCCGCGCACTGGCCCGCCGGTGCCCGCGCCGGGCCGCCAGCAGCAGCAACGGCTCACCCGCCTCGTCGACATCGAACGAGATGCGGGTGCCGTCGGCGGTCGTCGTGACGCTCACGGCGTGAGTCTGCCGGGTCGGTGCGGGCGCTACCGCACCAGCGTCGTCGCGAGCTCCTCGGCGGCGGCCGTACCGGCGTAGGGCAGGAACAACGACGGCTCGATCAGCTCCACCTCGAGCACGCAGAACCCGCCGGTGGCGTCCCGGACCAGGTCGACCCGGGCGTAGGCCGGTGTCCCCAGCCGCGCCGAGACCACGTCGAGGGCGGCCCGGGCCACCTCGACCTGCGCCGGAGTGGCGACGTGCTCGGCGTTGGTCTCGGTGGCGAACAGCCCGTCGATCACCCCTGCCCGCGGCAGGGCGACCCGTTTGGCGGCGGCGTGGCTGAACCGGCCGTCGAAGAAGAGCAGCGGCCATTCGCCGTCCGTGGCCACGGACTCCACGAACGGCTGCACCATCGCGACCAGCCCCGAGGCGTGCAGCCGGGCGACGTGTTCCCCCGCGAGTGCGTGCTGCTCCGCGTCGTAGGAGGCGGCGTCCCGGCTGCCCGCGCCGACGGCCGGCTTCACGACGAACTCCCCGGCCGGGAACGTCGCCGCCGATCCCGGTGCCACGAACTCGGTGGGGATGACCGGCACACCGGCCCCGGCCAGCTCGGCCAGGTACTGCTTGTCGAGGTTCCAGCGCACGGTGGCGGCGGGGTTCACCAGCTCGGTCGCCGCGTCGACCTCGTCGAGCCAGGTCAGGAACTCGGGCAGCCGCTGCGTGTAGTCCCAGGTCGAGCGCAGGGCCGCCCGGTCGAACCGCGACCAGTCCACGGCCGGGTCGTGCCAGTCGACGACGTCGACCGACACGCCCGTCCGCTCCAGCGCCGCCAGGGCCAGCGGCTCGTCCTCGTCCCTGCCCCGGGCGTCACGGGTGGTCACCCAGGCCAGCCGTTCGATCACCCGGCCAACCCTGTCAGCCTCCCGGAGTGATGACCACCTTCAGCGCCAGGTTGGCCGCCGCGTTCTTGAAGACGTCGTAGGCCTCGTCCATCTGGTCGAAGGTGAACGAGTGGGTGCCCATCTTCTCGGCCGGGATCCGGCCGCTGGCCACCATCTTGAGCAGGGTCGGGATGGACACGGTGTCGACCAGGCCCATCGTCAGCGTGACGTTGCTGATCCACATGTCCTGCATGGGCAGCTCCACCGGCGTGCCGTGCACGCCGACGTTGGCGATCGTGCCGCCGGGGCGCACCAGCGACGCGGCGGTGAGCAGCGTCTCGGGGTAGCCGACCGCCTCGATGGCGACGTCGACGCCGAGGCCGTCGGTGAGCGCGATGACGTCGGCGACGGTGCCCGGCCCGACCTCGACGGCGTCGGTGGCGCCGAACTCGAGCGCCTTCTCCAACCGGAACTTGTTGGTGTCGATCGCGATCACCTTGGACGCGCCCCACAGCCCGGTGGTGAGCACCGCGGACAGCCCGACGGCCCCCGCCCCGACCACGGCGACGGTGTCACCGGGCCGCACCCCGCCGGCGAGGACGCCGACCTCGTAACCCGTGGGCAGCGAGTCGGCCAGGAAGATCGCCTGCTCGTTGGTGACGTTCTCCGGCACCGCGTAGAGGGAGGTGTCGGCGTAGGGCACGCGGACGTACTCGGCCTGCGTGCCGTCGATGAGGTGCCCGAAGATCCAGCCGATGCCGCCGACGGTCTGGCAGTGCGACGGCATCCCGCGCCCGCAGTACTCGCAGCGGCCGCACTTCGTGATCGCCGGGACGAGCACGCGGTCGCCGACGGCGAACCCGCGGACGGCCTCGCCGATCTCGGTGACGGTGCCGACGGCCTCGTGGCCGAGGATGCGCCCGTCGGTGACGGCGGCGACGTCGCCCTGCAGGATGTGCAGGTCCGTGCCGCAGATGGTGGTCGTGTCGACCTTGACGACGACGTCGGTGGGTTCCTGGATCGCGGCGTCGGCCACGTCCTCCCACGCCTTGTTCCCTGGTCCGTGGTACACAAGTGCCTTCATCTGCTACCTCCGTTGGTCGCATCGCGTCGAATCCGACGCTAGTGGCGCCCGACACAGGCGACTGTCCGATCATGGGACGACCGGAGCTCCCGGGAGCGCGCGGAAGTGGATCACTGACCCGGATCCGGGACACCCGCGATCACGCGATGTAGCTGATCCCGAACGCGTCGATCTTGCGGTAGAGCGAGGACCGCGCGATGCCCAGCATCGCGGCGGCCTTGTACCGGTTGCCGCCCGACTCGTAGAGGGCCTGGATGATCGCGTCGCACTGCGCGGACTCCAGCATCGACAGCTTCGGGGCACGGGCGGCGAAGCACGACGCCGGCAGGTCGGGCGCCTGGATCACCCCGACGGGCTTGCGCGCGATCACGTACCGGAGCACGTCCTCCAGCTCGCGGACGTTGCCCGGCCACGCGTAGCCCTCCAGCACCCGGATCACCTGCAGGCTCAGCCGCAGCGACCGGCCGCCGGTGAGGCTGCGCAGGATCGACAGCGCGATCTCGCCCAGCTCGTCAGCCCGGTAGCGCAGGGCCGGCACCCGCACCGTCTCGTGGAAGTGGCGCAGCAGCAGGCCGTAGGGACGGGTGGCGTCGGCGGACACCGCGTCGACGCAGCCGACCACGATCAGCGCGCTCGGCATCGCCACGAGCGTGCGCAGCGACTCGTCGAGGCGGCGGGCGGCCACCGGCGAGAGCAGGTTCATCTGCCGCAGCACCAGCATGCGGGGCTGGTCGTCGAGATCGCGGGTGACCTGGGCGAGCGGGTCCGGGGCGCTGGCCGAGTCGCTCACCCCCGAGCAGTCCAGGCTGCGCAGCGTCCCGGTCGGGAACGTCCGGCGGAACTGCTCCACGGCCAGGGTGCGCTTGCCGACGCCGGCCTCGCCCATCAGCAGGTGGTGGCGGCGCTGGCCGACGCTCGTGGCCACCTCCTGACGGGCCCGCAGGTACGGGCTGAGCAGCTCGCGGTTGGCCCGCGCCCTGGCCTCGGCGTGCGCCCGCTCCGCCGAGGACGGCCCGTGCAGGTCGGCGGCGTAGTCGCGGCGCGCGGTGGACGCCACGTGCGACCCCTGGCGGCGCAGGGCGTCCGGGACCGCCCCGGCCTGCCGGGCCGCGGCGAGACCGCCGGCCAGAACGCAGCCGACGGTGGAGCCGTCCAGGCGCAGGGCCGTGACGCCCACCTCCGCGCAGTGGCCGGACGGCAGGTCGACGTGGCGGCTCCCGTGCCCGTCGGGCAGGACGGCGCCGGCGAGGGCCAGGTCGGCGAGGATCTGCTGGTCGTCGGCGGCGATCTTGCGGACGCCCGCGTTCGTGAGGACGAAGTCCCCGTCGGTGGCCACCACCCACTCCGCCCCGGCGCCGCAGGCGTCCGCGAAGCCGTCGTGCACCGAGCGCGCCACCCGGTGCCGGCGCGACGCCACCCTCTCGGCCACCTGGTCCGCGAGCAGCCGGGCCACGACCAGACCGGGGTGCGGCGCGGTGACGTGGGTGAGCACGACGACGACCGCCCCGTCGGGCACCAGCGCGGCCGCCTCGGCGAGCCACGTCAGGTCGGCGTGCAGGTGCTCCGCCCCGTCGACGCGGGCGTCCGAGCCCGTGTGGAGGGCGATCGCGGCGGCGGTGGTGCCCATGGCCGTCTCGTCGTAGCGGTAGCCCGGGACGAACCGGACGGCGTCGAGCACCTCGGCCAGCGCCCGCCCGCCGTCGCGCCGGACCCGCACCACCCCGTCGGCGTCGACCAGGGCCAGCGAGCAGCCGGCGTCGGGGTTGCGCCGGTGGAACTCCTCGAACACGTCGCCGGCGTCGGCCACCCCGGGGGCCGCGGCGTCGTGGCCGACGAACGGCGCCCCGACCGCGCGGACGTCGACGCCGGCCGACCGCTCCCAGGACGCCAGCACCTCGGCGCGCACCGACCCCGCGGCGGCACCGGGCCCGTCGGCCCAGAAGCGTCGCCGCGCGGACTCGACGTCCAGGGCGGTCACCGTGCCGACCCTAGAACGGTCCGGAGCCGCTGGACGTCTCGTTCTGCGTCCATCCCTGAGATGCTGGACGGACCCGAGCCGAGGAGACGACGCGATGCAGCGGCACCTGTACGACGAGGACCACGAGGCGTTCCGGTCGTCGTTCCGGACGTTCGTGGACAAGGAGATCGCCCCGCACGCCGCCGAGTGGGACGCCGCCGGGATCGTCTCCCGCGACCTGTTCACGGCCGCGGGCCGCTCCGGGTTCCTCGGCATGGAGATCCCCGAGGCCCTCGGCGGGGGCGGGGTGCACGACTTCCGGTTCAACGCCGTGATCTCCGAAGAGCTGATGCGCAGCGGGTACGGCGCCGTCGGCCTCGGTCTGACGCTTCACAACGACATCAGCCTGCCGTACTTCATGGCCTACTGCTCCGACGAGCAGCAGCAGCGGTGGCTGCCCGGCATCGCCTCGGGCGAGCTGATCACCGCGATCGCGATGACCGAGCCCGGCATCGGGTCCGACCTGGCGTCGATGACCACCACCGCGCGCCGGGAGGGCGACCACTACGTCGTCAACGGGTCGAAGACGTTCATCACCAACGGGATCAACGCCGACCTGGTGATCACCGCGGTGAAGACGGACCCCGCGCAGCGCCACCGCGGGATGTCGCTGCTGGTGCTCGAACGCGGGATGCCGGGCTTCGAGCGCGGCCGCAACCTCGACAAGCTCGGCCAGCACGCGCAGGACACCGCGGAGCTGTCGTTCACCGACGTCCGGGTTCCGGTTGCGAACCTGCTCGGCCCCGAGGAGGGCCAGGGCTTCACCCAGCTCGTGACGAACCTGCCGCAGGAGCGGCTGTCGATCGCCATCGGGGGAGTGGCGGCGGCGCGGGCGGCCCTGAGCTGGACGCTGGAGTACGTCAAGGAGCGCAGAGCTTTCGGCGCGCCGATCGGATCGTTCCAGAACTCGAAGTTCGTGCTCGCCGAGATCGCCACCGAGATCGACATCGCCCAGAGCTACGTCGACGACTGCGTCCGGGCGCTCGGCGACGGCGAGCTCACCGCGGTGGACGCGTCGAAGGCGAAGTGGTGGTGCACCGAGTTGCAGGGCCGGGTCGTCGACAAGTGCCTGCAGCTGCACGGCGGCTACGGCTACATGAACGAGTACCCGATCGCCCGCGCCTACGCCGACGCCCGCATCACCCGCATCTACGGCGGCACCACGGAGATCATGAAGGAGGTCATCGGTCGCGACCTGGGCCTGTGAGCGGTGGGACTACCGGGACGAGCAGGAACGAGTCGTGGTCGCCGCCGGTGTGGAGGACGTGGCGCCCCGCGTTGACGGTGTAGGCGTGCCGCTGGGCGAAGACCTGCTCGCCGTAGACGTTGAGGTCGTGGCCCTGCACCACGAGCCGCAGCGTCTCGCCGGCGCGGAAGAGCGTGCCCGACGGCCAGATCTCGACGTCGACGGGCACGATCTCGCCGGGGCTCAGGTGCTGGTCGCGCTGGTGGAGGTAGACGGGCCGCTCGGGCGTCGAGGCGGCCTCGTCGAGCTCGCGGCGGCCGACCCGCAGCCAGCCCAGCGCGACGTTGCCGTCGTCGAGGGTGGAGAAGAAGGGATACGGCACGACGTCGCCGCCCGCGTCGACCTTCCGGATCCCGACGAACAGGTCCATGTCGTGCGCGCCGACGGCCTCGACCCACAGGCGGAGGTTCATCGGGCCGGTCAGCTCCGTGTCGGCGTCGAAGCGGTGGTCGAACGAGACGCTGCCCTCGACCGCGTCGTAGTCGACCCATCCATCCTCTGTGGACAAGCCAGCGCGCAGTGACGCCGTGGCGGCGTCGAGGTGCAGCGGCGTGTAAGCGGTGCGGGCGAGCGGCCACTCCCGCTCGTCGCGGATCTCGCCGGTGCCGGCGCGGTCGCGGATCTCGAGCCGGACCGGCGGCCACTGCTCCACCTCGGTCGTCTCACCCTTGAGGAACCGGTCGAAGAACGCGACCTGCCGGGCCAGGCTGTCGGGGGCGTAATAGTGGGCCCACTTCTTGCGGCCGTGCACCTCCAGCCACTTCTGCGTCGAGGCGATGCGGCGGTAGCCCTCGAGGGTGCCGCGGGTGTGCAGGCCGTGGTCCGACCAGCTGGCGACGACGTAGGCAGGCACGTCGATCCTGCCGAGGTCGGCGACCTTGGAGCGCCAGTAGTCGTCGTAGAAGGGGTGGTTCATCGCGTTGGCGAGGACGTTCTCGACCTGGCCGTGGGTCTTGGCGATGAGCGGGCCGAGGAGGCCGCCGAACTGGGTCTCCGGGATGCCGCCGTGCGTGCCCACCTCGTAGTAGTTGTCATGGAAGCCTTCCCACGGGTTGATCGCGGCGAGATGCGGCGGGCGCAGCGCGGCCACTGCCCACTGGATCACCGCGTACCAGGAGACGCCGGACATGCCGACCTTCCCGTTGCTCCACTCCTGCACGCCGGCCCATTCGACGAGGTCGTAGCAGCCCTGGGCCTCCTCGGGTCCGAACATCGTGACGTCGCCCTCGGAGCCCCACGCACCGCGGGCGTCGGCGAGGATCACGCTGTAGCCGTGGCGCACCCAGAACACAGGGTCCGGCGTCTCGAACGCCGTGTGTGGTGACAGCGCGTCCAGGTCGACGTCGTGGCCCTCCCACGCCGCCCAGTCGAGTGCGCCGTGCTTGCCGTAGGGCGACCAGGCCACCAGTACGGGTGTCGCGGACACGGTCCCGGCGGGGGAGTAGCGGTCCACCAGCAGTTTCAGCCCGTCGCGCATCGGCACGGCGACGTTGCGCTCGATGCGGACGCCGTCCTCGACGGTGTCGGAGTACTCGGCTCCGGGCCAGCCGGCGGCCTCGGGCGGGATGCCGGGCATGAAGATCACGGGCTCTGTGGACACGGCTGCTCCTACGTCGTCGGATGGGAGGTCCAGTGAAGTGGCTCACAGGGTGGGCCCGCTCGGTCTGCCGGACCAACGACGGGATCCGACTCTGCTCCGCGGTACAGGACGCCGGCCGCTTCAGGGGCCTGTACTGCAAGCACCACAGCCGCTCCAGGAGGAGAAGCCGATGACGACCACAGAATCCGCCGTGCTGAACCCGGATGTCCTGGTGCGCCGCGCCGCCGAACTGCGTCCGCTGTTGCGCGCCAACGCCGAACGCGGTGAGGACGACCGCCGGGTGCCGGACGAGAACATCCAGGCGATCCAGGACGCCGGCATCTACCGCCTCCCGGTGCCCCGACGCTGGGGCGGGCACGAGGCGTCGTTCACGACGTTCATGACGGTGAGCGAGGAGATCGGCCGCGGCGACGGGTCGACCGGCTGGGTCACCGCGCTGATGAGCGTCTGCGGATGGATGGTCGGGCTCTACCCCGAACAGGCCCAGCGCGACGTGTGGGGCGCGAACCCGGACGCGCGGGCGTGCGGTGTGCTCGCTCCGACCGCGGCGACCCGTGCCGTCGACGGCGGGCAGGTCGTCACCGGCGCGTGGGGCTTCGCGTCCGGTTCGGCGCACTCGCAGTGGGCGATGCTCGGCATCCCGGTGGTGGACGCCAACGGTGACCAGCTGGACCAGGGCCTCGCGCTGATCCCGATGGGTGACCTGACGTGCAAGGACACGTGGTTCGTCGCGGGCCTGCGCGGCACCGCGAGCAACACGCTCGTGGCCGACGAGGTGTTCGTGCCCGACCACCGGATCCTCTCGGTGGGTCAGGCGCTCGCCGGGGTGTACGCCACCGAGCACGACGACGAGTCGCTGTACCGGTCGGCGTTCGTGCCGGTGCTCGCGCTCATCCTCGTCGGCCCGCAGATCGGCATGGCCCGGGCCGCGCTCGACGTGGTCACCGAGATGCTGGCGAAGCACAAGCCGATCTCGTACACGTTCTACAACGACTCGGCTGCGGCGCCGACCACGCAGCTCAACCTGGCCGAGGCTGCCGAGCTGATCGACACCGCGCACCTGCACGCGATGCGGGCGGCCGGCGACATCGACGAGTGGGCGGCGGCGCCGCACCACATGGACCGGCTGACCCGCACCCGCGTCCGGATGGACACCGGCTACATCGCCCGCCGCTGCCGGGAAGCCATCGACCTGCTGGTCAGCATCGGCGGGGCGAGCAGCTTCGCGGAGAAGAACCCGCTGCAGCGCATCTGGCGGGACCAGGAGACCGGCAGTCGGCACGCCGTGGTGAACTCGTCGATCGCGGCGGAGATCTACGGGCGCGAGCTGCTCGGGGCGGAGGAGCAGATCACGGCTCTGATCTGAGAACGACGTCGCCGAGCAGTCTCGCGAGGAGGAGGGCGGCGTGCAGTTCGAAGCGTCGCCGTCCGACCTCCCGTCCGAGCAGTTCCTCGGCGCGTTTGATGCGGTAGTTCACGGTGCCGCGGGCAACGTGGAGCTCGGCCGAGACGGTGGCGAGGCTGCGTTCGGCGTCGAGGTAGTGCAGCAGGGTCTCGCGCAGGACGGCCGCCTGGTCGGTGGGCGCGCCCAGCCCGGCCAGCTCGCGGCGGACGAACTCGCCGGCGCGGGTGAGGTCCGCGGCCAGCAGCGCGACCGCCGCGACGTCGGCGTAGTCGGTGAGCCACGCGGCCCGGTCGCCGGCGAGCCGGCTGAGCCGCTCGGCCAGCACGGCTTCGTGATGGCTGCGGCGGAACCCGTCGACGCCGCGACCGGGTAGTCCGCAGGCCACCCGGACGGAGGCGGCGCGTTCGATCGCGGTCGCGGGCGCCTCCGGCCGGGGCACCGCTCCCCACGCCCAGAGACCACTGCTCCCGACGGGCACGACCAGGGTCGAGGTGGCGCCGCGGCGGTGCAGGACGTCGACGGCCACGCGTTGCAGTTCCGACGTGCCCGCGGGCGCGCCGGGTTCGGTCCACAGCGTCACGGCGACGTGGTGGCGGTCGAGCTCGTAACCGAGCACGCCGCTCGCGGCCCGGACGTCGACGGGTTCCTCGGACAGGATCCGGCGGACCGTCTCGTCGCGGGCGGCCGCGGCGCTGGTGACCCACCGGTCGCGCTCGGCGAGGTACTCCAGCACCATCGCGTCGGCGAAGCTGTCGATGAACCGGAAGAGGTCCTCCGACACCGCCTTCATCTCGTCGGCCAACCGGGCGGTGTCGACGAGGGTCTCGCAGCCGACGAGGAAAGCGTGCGCCATCCCGGCGTGGCCGAAGCGGATCCCGCGCAGCACCTTGTCCAGCGCGATGTTGCGGCGGACGAACTCCCGGTCGCCCTCCAGTGCCTCCTCGGTGATCGGCACCAGCGCGGCGTCGGGGAAGGCCAGGAGCACCAACGAGCGCATCGTCGACGATTCGGTGCCCATCCGCAGTGTCTCAAACGGGCCGTCACCGCCGCCGAAGGCCGGGATCTCGCGGATGATCGTGGTGGCCAGGTCGTGGCCGACCTCGATCGCCCAGCGCGTCGGCCCCTCCCCGACGTGCGCGACGGTCTGGGCGACGGTCGGAGCCGCGCTGGCCGCGCGGTCGAGCGCGACCTCGCCGCGTGGGGCCAGGCGCAGGAGCCAGTCGCGCTCGGGCTTCACGCCAGCTCGGCTCGCAGCAGCTGCGCGGCGTCGCTCATGGCTCGCATCTTGCCCTCCGCGGATGCGCGGGGCAGGTACTTCATCCCGCAGTCGGTGGCGAGGACGACCTGCCCCGGCGGGATGCGGTCGAACGCGCGACGGGTGCGGGCGGCCACCTCCTCCGCGGTCTCGATCTCCGGCGTGGACAGGTCGATCACCCCGAGGATGATCGTCTTGTCGGTCAGGTCGGAGAGCACCTCGAGGTCCAGGCCGGACTGGGCGGTCTCGATCGAGATCTGGTCCACCGGGCAGCCGGCGAGCTCGGGCAGGAACGAGTAGCCCTCCGGCCGCTCGTGGATGATCGCGGCGTAGCCGAAGCAGATGTGCACGGCGGTGGTGCCGGTGACGCCCTCCAGCGCCGCGTTCAGCGCGGCGAGGCCGTAGGCGCGGGCGGCGTCGGGACGGGCCTGCATGTAGGGCTCGTCGATCTGGACGATGTCGGCACCCGCGGCGTGCAGGTCCCGGATCTCGGCGTTGACGGCCACCGCGTAGGCCATCGCGGCCGCCTCGGCGTCCGGGTAGTGGTCGTTCTGCGCCTGCTGGCTCATGGTGAACGGGCCGGGCACCGTCATCTTGATCGTGCGGTCGGTGTGGGCGCGCAGGAACCGCAGGTCGTCGACCTGCACCGGGTGCGGCCGAGCGATGGGGCCGGTGATGCGCGGCACCGGGTTGGGGTGGCCGCTGCGGTCCAGCGCGACGCCGGGGTTGTCGACGTCCACGCCGTCCAGGGCGGTGGCGAAGTGGTTGGAGTAGCTCTCCCGGCGGATCTCGCCGTCGGTGATGATGTCGAGCCCGGCGTCCTCCTGCGCGCGGATGGCGAGCAGGGTGGCGTCGTCCTGGGCCTGCGCGAGGAACTCCGGGTCGACGCGCCACAGCTCCGTCGCCCGGACGCGGGGCGGGAAGCGGCCGGCGAGCCTGGAGCGGTCGATGAGCCAGTCGGGCTGGGCGTAGCTGCCGACGAGCGAGGTCGGGAGCAGCGGCGTGGCCATGTCAGCCCACCGGCTGGAGGACGAAGTCGTACCGGGCCTCGAGCCACGGCACCGCGGAGCTGCCCCCGTCGGGGGTCGGGCCCGGCTCGCGCTCGGTGAACGCGACCACCAGCTCGGGCTTCGTGCCGAACACCACGTCGGAGTCGAGGTACTGAGCGCCCTCCCGGAACAGGTGCGTGATCAGCGGCTCGTACCCGGGCACGTTGAGCAGGAAGTGCACGTGGGCGGGGCGGTAGTGGCTGATCGCGGTGCGGCTGATCAGCTCACCGACCGGGCCGTCCATCGGGATCGCGTAGCCCTTCGGGGCGATCGTGCGCACGCAGTACGCGCCGTCGCCGCGGGCGGTGTACTTCGCGCGCAGCCGGGCCTCGTCGACGGGGAGCTGGGCCTCGTAGGCGCCGTCGTCGTCGGCCTGCCACACGTCGAGCACCGCACCGCCGACGGGCGTGCCGTCCAGTCCCCGGACCGTGCCGTGGACGTAGAGCGGGACGCCCGGCAGCCCCTGCGACATGTCGGCCCCGAACTCCAGCTCGGGCGATCCGGCGATGTGGAACGGGCCGAGCACCGTGGCGGGGGTCGCCGCGGCGTCCAGGTCGTGGTTCATCGAGACGACCAGCATCGAGAGCCCGAGCACGTCGGAGGCGAGGATGAACTCCTCGCGCTTGTCGTCGCTGATCTGCCCGGTGGCGGTCAGCCACTGCACGGCCGCCATCCACTCGGCCTCGGTGAGCCGGACCTCGCGGGCGAAGTCGTGCAGGTGGCGGACCAGCGCCGTCAGGACCTCCCCGGTGCGCGGGTCCTTGGCGGTGGCCCAGCGCGACACGGCCAGGTCGGTGATGGTGTCCTCGGTGACGGCGTCCATGTCAGCTCCCTCGGTAGGGGTCGGGGTCGACGGACCGGTTGTTCAGGTCCACCGACAGGAAGATGTCGTTGCCGACGGGATGGCGCAGCTCCTCGGCGAGCTGCCCGATCAGCCCGGCGGTGCGGGCGAGCAGGGCGAACCCTCGCAGCAGTTCCAGGGGCAGCCCGAGATCGGCCAGCGCGGCCCCGCAGACGCCGGCGCCGTTGAGCGGCAACGTCCTGCCGAGCACCTGGGGATGCACGCGGCCGATGGCGGCGAACAGCTCCAGGTGCGGGCCCCGCAGGCCCTCCTCCTCGGCGATCGCGAACAACCGGGGTGTGCGGGGGTCGCCGTTCTTGTGCACGTGGTGGCCGAGGCCGGGCACGAACCTCTTCGCCGCCCGTTGCGCGGTGACGGTCTCCAGCGCGAGGGCGTCCCAGCCGGCGTCGTCGGTCGGGGTCCCGGCGGAGGCGAGCACCTCGTGCAGGAACCGCCCGCAGTCCTCCGTCACGCCGAGGAACCGTGACCCTCCGCCCAGCAACCCGGCCGCGAGCGCGCCCTGCACGGAGTCCGGCGCCGAGAGGTAGGTCAGGCGCGTGACGATGGCCGTGGGGGTGAAGCCGTGGTCGGCCAGGGCGGCCAGCACGGCCTCGAACACCCTGGTCTCGCCCGTGGACGGGCGGCGCTGGGTGGCCAGCCAGAACGCCAGCTCCCCGAACCCGACCGTCCCCATCACGTCCTCGGCGAGGTCGTGGCCGAGCAGCGTGATCGTGTCCAGCGACGAAGCCCCGAGCGCGGTGGGGTAGTCAGGCATTGTCAGCCAGCCATTTCCGCAGCTCCGCACCGTGCTCGTCGAGCTCGGGCGGGGGCAGCGCGTAGTCGACGGGGGTGGCGGAGAAGCGGATCGGGTGCCGCGTCGTCGGCACGGCACGCTCACCTTCGCCGACCTCGACCACCGGGTCCAGCTCGAACTTCTCGGCCATCGCGAACCCGCCGTCGATCGTGTTGATCGGGCCGCACGGCACGCCCGCCTCGACGAGCAGGTCGAACCACTCCGCCGCACCGCGGGTGACGAGCCGGTCGGTCAGGATCGGGCGCAGCTCCTCCCGGTTCCGCGTGCGGTCGGCGTTGCGTGCGAACCGCGGGTCGTCGGCGATCTCGGGGATCCCCAGCACGACGCAGAGCTTGCGGAACTGGCCGTCGTTGGCCGCGGCCACGATGAGGTCGTTGTCGGCGGTGGGCAGCGGCTCGTACGGGAACACGCTGGGGTGCGCGTTGCCCATGCGCAGCGGCACCACCCCGCCCGCGACGTAGGCGGAGCTGTGGTTGACCAGCCCCGTCAGCGCCGACGACAGCAGGTTGACCTCCACGTGCTGGCCCTCGCCGGTGGCGTCGCGGTGGCGCAGCGCGGCGAGGATGCCGATCACGGCGTGGTTGCCCGCCATCACGTCGAACACCGAGATCCCGGCGCGGTAGGGCGGCCCGTCCGGGTCGCCGGTGAGGCTCATCAGGCCCGAGATCGCCTGCACCATGAGGTCGTAGCCCGGCACCTTCGCCCCGGCACCGGCCCCGAAACCGCTGATCGACGCGTAGACGACGCCGGGGTTCGCCGCGTGGACCGCGTCGAAGTCGAGCCCGTACTTCGCGAGGCCGCCGGGTTTGAAGTTCTCGATGACGACGTCGGCGCGGCGGGCCAGTTCCCGGCCCGTCGCGGCGTCGGCGTCGTCGCGCAGGTCGAGCGCGATCGACCGCTTCCCGCGGTTGACGCCGAGGTAGTACGTGGACACCTCACCGCGCACCGGGGGCATCCAGGTGCGCGTCTCGTCGCCGTGGGGCCCCTCGACCTTGACGACGTCGGCGCCCATGTCGGCCAGCAACATCGTGGCGTACGGGCCGGCGAGCACGCGGGAGAAGTCCGCGACCAGCAGCCCGGCCAGCGGTCCCGTCCGGGGATCAGCCACCGTGCGTGCTCTCGCTCTTGTAGTCGGTGTAGGTGTAGGGGTTGTCGAGCACCTCGGCCGTGGGCACGTCCGGGTTCATGCCCTTCTCCCAGGCCTCGTCCCCGAGCGACCTGCGCAGGTGCTCCACCGTCCGATCGACTCCTGTGCGGGCCGCGGGCAGGTCGACGTCGACGAGCTTGTGGTCGCGCTTCACGATCCGCCCGTTCACCAGCACGGTGTGCACGTCGCCGCGCTGGGCCTGGAACGCGACGTGGCCGTGCGGGTTGAGCAGCGGGAACATCACCGGCGAGGCGTCGTTCTTGATCAGCACGACGTCGGCCTTCTTGCCCACCTCGAGGCTGCCGAGATCGGTCTCGCGGCCCAGCGCGCGGGCGCCGCCGCGGGTGGCCCATTCCACCACCTGCTCGGCGCGCAGCGACGCGTGCGTGACGGTGTCGCCCGTGGCGTGCGCCTTCATGTGCTCGCGGGAGCGGTCGGCGCCCAGCGTGCTGCGCATCGCGGAGAACAGATCGCCGCTCCACCACACCGAGGTGTCCATCGACAGCGAGACCGGGATGCCGTGGGCCCGGATCGCCCACGTGGGTGGGTAGCCCTGGCCGGCGCTCTGCTCGCTCTCGGTGGAGACGGAGATCGAGCCGCCCGTCGCGGCGATGCGGTGGTAGGAGTCGGCCGACAGCGACGCCGCGTGCACGTAGACCGTCTCCGGGGTCATGAAGCCGTGGTCGTGCATGAGCCGGATGCCGTCGTCGCCGGTGGCGCCCCAGACCCCGGCGTGCGTGGTGACCGGCACGCCGAGCTCGCGGGCCACCTCGAACGCGGGCTTCTCCGGGAACGCCGGGTCGCCGGTGACGTCGAAGGCGAGCTGCAGGTCGAGCTTGCCGCCGCCGGTGCGGCGGGAGACGAAGTCGCGGAACTCCGGCGTGGCCGTCCAGTTCGCGGGGGCGTCCT
Source organism: Pseudonocardia sp. 73-21 (assembly GCF_001899645.1). Classification (GTDB taxonomy): domain Bacteria; phylum Actinomycetota; class Actinomycetes; order Mycobacteriales; family Pseudonocardiaceae; genus Pseudonocardia. The sequence goes on from NZ_MKVV01000059.1 coordinate 39,208, forward strand.
GGATGTTGCCGTAGGCCAGCACGAACCGGCCGGGCACCGCCTCGAGCGCGTCGACGGCGGCGTCGGCGTGCTGGGTGGTCTGCAGCCCGTGCGACCAGTCGACCGTGGTGGTGACGCCGGCGTCGATCGCCTCGATGGCGCTGAGCAGGTTGCCCGCGTAGACGTCCTCGGGGCGGAACGTCCTGCCCCACTCCAGGTAGTACCAGACGAAGTACTGCGTGAGCGTCCAGTCGGCGCCGTAGCCGCGCATGGCGGTCTGCCACATGTGCCGGTGGGTGTCGATCATGCCCGGCATCACGATGCCGCCCGTCGCATCGATCTCGACGGCGCCCTCCGGCACGGCCAGCCGCGGCCCGATCGCCGCGATCCGGTCGTCGACGACCAGCACGTCGTGGCCGGTGAGCACGCTCCGGCGCTCGTCGACCGTCAGGACGGTGCCTCCGCGGAGGACGACAGAACCCATGAGACCGCTCCTCGGGATGTCCGCTCGCCGGACAACTGTCCGGTCAACGGAGTCTTGGCCATCGGGCCGGGGCCGTCAACCCCGCAGTCCGGTCGGGAGGCCATCGTGTGCGGCACCGTGTCGAGCCGCGCGAAGTCGGCGCTGATCTCGCCCGCGGCCTGCAGCAGCAGCGGGAGGTGGTCGCTCAGCAGGCGCTCGACCGGGGTCTCGGCGGCGTGGCAGTTGACGTTGATGCCGGCGATCACGCGGCCGTTCCCGTCGCGCAGGGGGGCGGCGACCGACCGGATGCCGAGGGTGAGCTGCTCGTCGGTGAGCGCCCAGCCCCGGGCCCGCACCTCGCGCAGCTCGGCGTCGCGCTCGGCCCGGTCGGGCTGCCAGCGCGGGGTCAACCCGGACCGCGTGGGCTGGGCGAGCACCGCATCCAGCTCGGCCGCCGTCATCGCCGCGAGCTGCACCTTTCCCAGCGAGGTCGGCAGGGCGGGGAAGCGGGTGCCGATCTCCACGGCCAACGACACGATCTTCGGCACGGCGACGCGTGCGACGTAGACGATGTCGGAGCCGTCGAGCTGGGCGATGGAGCAGGACTCGTTCGTGCGGGCGACGAGGCGTTCCATGTGCGGGCGCGCGACGTCCCACAGCCCCATCGACCGCACGTACGCGACACCCAGCTCCAGTACGCGAGGGGTGAGCGAGAAGCCGTGCTCGCCCTGGCGGACGTAGCCGAGCTCGGCGAGCGTCAGCAGGATCCGCCGGGCCGTCGGCCGGGCCAGGTCCGCGGCCGTCGCGACGTCGCTCAGCGACATCGCGGGGCGGTGCGGGCGGAACGCGCGGATCACGTCCAGGCCGCGGGCCAGCGCCTCGATGAAGTCCGGACCGGTGTCGGGACGGGGTGCCATGCCGGACAGAGTAGAGGCACCGGAGCCGACCGGCGGACGATTGTCCGCCGGTCGGCTCGGTGTGGGTTACAGCAGGATCAGACGAGGTCGTACCGGTCGGCCTGCATGACCTTGTCCCACGCCGCCACGAAGTCCTTGACGAACTTCTCGCGTGCGTCGTCGGAGGCGTAGACCTCCGCGAGCGCGCGCAGCTCGGAGTTCGAGCCGAACACGAGGTCGGCGCGGCTGCCGGTCCACTTCACCGCACCCGAGGCGTCGTGGGCCTCGAACGCGTCGTCGTCGCCGGTGGACTTCCACTCGATGTCCATGTCGAGCAGGTTGGTGAAGAAGTCGTTGGTCAGCGTGCCCGGCGCCGAGGTGAGCACACCGGTGCTGGACTGCTTGGTGTTGGCGCCCAGGACGCGCAGGCCACCGACCAGGACGGTCATCTCCGGGGCGCTGAGGCCCAGCAGGTTCGCGCGGTCCACGAGCAGGTACTCGCCGGGGAGGCGGTCGCCCTTGCCGCGGAAGTTGCGGAACCCGTCGACGGTCGGCTCCAGGTAGGCGAACGACTCGACGTCGGTCTTCTCCTGGGTGGCGTCGGTGCGGCCGGGGGTGAACGGGACCGACACCTCCACGCCGCCGTCCTTCGCGGCCTTCTCGACGGCGGCCACGCCACCGAGCACGACGAGGTCGGCGAAGGAGACCTTCTTGCCGCCGGCCGCCGAGGCGTTGAAGTCGGCCTGGACGGTCTCCAGCGCGCTGATCACGACCGAGAGCTGGTCGGGGTCGTTGACCTCCCAGGCGCGCTGCGGCTGCAGGCGGATGCGGCCGCCGTTGGCCCCGCCGCGCTTGTCGCTGGTGCGGAACGAGGAGGCCGCCGCCCACGCGGTGGCGACGAGCTGCGACACCGTCAGACCCGAGGCGAGGATCTTCTCCTTGAGCGACGCGATGTCGGCGGCGTCGACCAGCGGGTGGTCGACGGCCGGCACCGGGTCCTGCCAGAGCAGCTCCTCCTGCGGCACGAGCGGGCCCACGTAGCGCTGGATCGGGCCCATGTCGCGGTGGGTGAGCTTGAACCAGGCGCGGGCGAACGCGTCGGCGAACTCGGCCGGGTTCTCGTGGAAGCGACGCGAGATGGGCTCGTAGATCGGGTCGGCCCGCAGGGCGATGTCGCTGACGAGCATCGTCGGGTAGCGGTTGAGCTCACCGGTCTCGGGGTCGGGGATGGTGTTGGCGCCGCCGCCGTTCACCGGCCGGAACTGCCAGGCACCGGCGGGGCTCTTCTCCAGCTCCCACTCGTAGCCGAACAGGTTGTCGAAGTACAGGTTCGTCCACTTCGTGGGCTCGGCGGTCCAGGTGACCTCGAGGCCGGAGGTGATCGTGTCGCGGCCCTTGCCCTTGCCGAAGCCCTGCTTCCAGCCCAGGCCCTGCTGCTCGATGGGCGCGCCCTCGGGCTCGGGTCCGACGTTGTTGTCGACGTCCGGGTTGGCGGCGCCGTGGGTTTTGCCGAAGGTGTGCCCGCCGGCGATCAGCGCGACGGTCTCCTCGTCGTTCATCGCCATGCGGCCGAACGTCTCGCGGATGTCGCGGGCCGAGGCCAGCGGGTCCGGGTTGGCGTTGGGGCCCTCCGGGTTGACGTAGATCAGACCCATCTGGACCGCGGCCAGCGGGTTCTCCAGGTCGCGCTCACCGGTGTAGCGCTCGTCGCCCAGCCAGGTGCGCTCCGGGCCCCAGTAGACGTCCTCGTCCGGTTCCCACACGTCCGTGCGACCGCCACCGAAGCCGAAGGTCGTGAAGCCCATCGTCTCCAGGGCGCGGTTGCCCGTGAAGATCATGAGGTCGGCCCAGGAGACCTTCTGGCCCCACTTCTTCTTCACCGGCCACAGCAGGCGGCGGGCCTTGTCGAGGTTGCCGTTGTCCGGCCAGCTGTTGAGCGGCGCGAAGCGCTGCATGCCGGCACCCGCTCCACCGCGGCCGTCGTTGACGCGGTAGGTCCCGGCGCCGTGCCACGCCATGCGGACCATGAACGGGCCGTAGTGCCCGAAGTCGGCCGGCCACCAGTCCTTGGAGTCCGTCAGCACGGCGTCGACGTCGGCCGCCAGCTCGTCGAGGTCGACGGAGGCGAAGACCTTCGGGTAGTCGAAGTCCGCGTCGAGCGGGTTCGCGGCGGCGGGGTGCTTGCGCAGGATCTTCAGGTTGAGCTGGTTGGGCCACCAGTCGGTGTTGCCCGCGCCCTCGGTGGGGTGGCCGAGACGCCCGTGGTCGACGGGGCAGCCGCCCGCCTCCTCGGTGTTCATGCTCTTCTCGACGGTGGTGTGGTCGTCAGACACGAGAATTTCCTTCCCAGAACGAGGGTGTGCTCAGGCACTGCGTGTGGCGGATGTGGTGGAGCAGTCGGGGCACAGGCCCCAGTACACGACCTCGGCCTCGTCGATCGTGAAGCCGTGGTCGTTGGACGCGGTGAGGCAGGGGGTGTCACCGGCGGCGCAATCGACGTCGCCGATGGCTCCGCACGACCGGCAGACGACGTGGTGGTGGTTGTCGGCGACCCGTGACTCGTAGCGTGCCAGGGAGCCCGACGGCTGGATGCGCCGTACCAGGCCGGCCGTGGTGAGCGCCCGGAGCACGTCGTAGACGGCCTGGTGGGACACGTCACCGAGGTTCGCACGGACGGCACCGATGATCGAGTCGGTGTCGGCGTGCGGACGGTCGTGCACCGCCGCGAGAACGGCCAGCCGGGGACGCGTCACGCGCAGGGCGGCCCCCCGCAGCATGCTCTCGAAGTCCGGTGGTGTCGGCACGCCCGCAGTGTGTCCCCTTATCTGGAATCGGTCAAGAATCCCTCTGTCTCATCGCGAGACACGATCGGGACGGAGTGCGGGCGGACCGGCACGAACGACGCGACCGGCGCCCGGGACGGGGCCCGGCACGGGATGGTCGGCGGGTACGTCGTCGTCCCGTCGGGCACCGGGCTGGTCGGCGGCCTCTACGGCCCGGCGACGTACGCGCCCCGGGCCCGAACCGGTACGGCGCCGACCCCCGGCTGGTGCCGGCGGGCCAGAGCGGCCAGTTCCGGCAGGTCGCGGGCGAGCACGTCGTCCTCGGACCCGACGGCGCTGCCCTCGGCGGCGGCCCCGAGCCAGACCTCCCCGGTCGCGCCGTCGATCGTGATGAGGTCGCCCGCGCGGAACAGCACCTCGCCGCGCTCGTCGCGGAAGTCGCCGTAGGGCCCGTCGGCGCCGGTGGCGGGGTGGCGGGTGAACACCACGCCGGTGCCGGACGCGCCGTCGAGGTTGCCGAACACCATCGCCTGGACGTTCACGGCCGTGCCGAGGTCGTCGGGGATGCCCTCGTGGGTGCGGTAGGCGCGGGCCCGGGGGCTGTCCCAGCTGCGGAAGACGGCCTCGACGGCGCCGCGGAGCTGGTCGTGGGGTCGTCCGGGATGTCCGTGGCGGCCTTGATCTCCGCGACCCGCGCCCGCAGGCCGTCGACGTCGGTGGTGCGCGGAAGTCCGCGAGGATCGGCGTCTCGACCGGGCCGGGGCTCACGCAGTTGCTGCGGATGCCGCGCGGCAGCAGCCGGGCGGCGAGCTCCAGGCCGTAGCGGTGCACGAGCTGCTTAGACAGCTGGTAGGCGGTGGGCCCGTCCAGGTCGGCGGCCCAGGTGAGCAGCTCCTGCCGACCCGAACGACCCGTCGGCGCTGGAGCCCGGCGAGATCCTGGTCGCGCCGATCACCGACCCGTCCTGGACGCCGCTGCTCGTCGCCGCGGGTGCCGTCGTCGTCGACGTCGGAGCGCCGTTCTCGCACGCGGCGATCGTCAGCCGCGAGCTCGGCATCCCGTGCGTCGTCTCCGCCACCGACGCCACAGGGCGCATCCCCGACGGCGCCCTGATCGAGGTGGATGGCACCACGGCCACCGTCACGATCGTAGAATCGCCGTCATGATCTTCATTGTGGTCAAGTTCCCGGTCAAGCCCGAGCACTCCGACTCGTTCCTGGACGACGCCCGGGAGTTCACGCTCGCCACCCGGGCGGAGGAGGGCAACATCTTCTTCGAGTGGGCGCGCAGCGTGGAGGACGAGCACACGTTCGTCCTCACCGAGGCGTTCCAGGACGGGGCCGCGGGTGCCCACGTCAACTCCGACCACTTCACGAAGTTCGTCGGCTGGGCGCCCGACGTCGTGTCGGCCACCCCGTCCATCGTCAGCGTCTCCGACGTGCCCGGCGACGGCTGGGGCGAGATGGGTGAGATCACGCCGCGATGATTTCCGGGCCTCACGGCGGTCACCACTGGTATCCACAACCAGGAGGAGACCGCCGTGAGCCTGCCGCAGATCGTGTCCCGCGAGGAGTGGACCGCTGCCCGCACCGCCCTGCTCGCCGACGAGAAGGCACTGACCCGCGCCCGTGACGCGCTGAACACCCGGCGCCGCGAGCTGCCGATGGTCGAGATCGAGAAGGACTACGTCTTCGACGGCCCCGAGGGCACGGTCGGTCTGCTGGAGATGTTCGACGGCCGCCGCCAGCTGATGGTCGGCCACTTCATGTTCGACCCGGAGTGGGACGCCGGCTGCCCCAGCTGCAGCGCGGGCGCCGACGAGTGGTCGCCCGGCCTCCAACGTCACCTCGGGGCGCGCGACACCACGCTCGTCCACATCTCCCGGGCGCCGCTCGAGAAGATCGAGCGCTACAAGGCCGAGAAGGGCTGGGGTATCCGCTGGTACTCGTCCTACGGCAGCGACTTCAACTACGACTTCGGTGTCTCGTTCGACGCCGCGCGCGGCCCCGCCGTCTACAACTACCGCCCGATGGACGAGCCGTACACCGGTGAGCTGCCCGGCCTGAGCTGCTTCCTCCGCGACGGCGACCGCGTCTTCCACACCTACTCGCAGTTCGCGCGCGGGGCGGAGTCCACCGGCGGGTCCTACTACTTCCTGGACCTGACCGCGCTGGGCCGGCAGGAGGAGTGGGAGGAGCCCAAGGGCCGCGTCGACCACGCCCGTCCGGCCACCCCGAACTTCGAGGAGTAGATCTGTTCCACGTGAAACACGACGGCCCCGGCACCAGGTCGTGGTGCCGGGGCCGTCCCGGTGTGCAGGAGCGCTCAGCCGAAGCTGTTGCCCTGCGTCATCGACTCACCGGACATGGCCTTCTGCGCCAGCTCGGTCATCGTCTTGGCGGTGTCGAGCGCCGACAGCGCACCCACGTCGTTCTGGCCGACGTAGGACGCCGGGTCCGTCGACGGGCCGGAGATGTTGTTGGTCCCCTCGACCGAGGACATGTCGGGAAGGGCCGGGGCCCCGGGCAGCGCGGGGAGCGCGGACGCGTCCGGCAGGGCCGAGGCGTCCGGCAGCGCCGGGGCGGCGGGAACCGACGGGCCCGCCGTCGTCAGCGTCGGCATCTCGAAGGTGACGAGAGCGGGCAGGTCCGACGCGTTCGTCGGAGCGGCCGGCAGCGCTGCCAGCATGTTCTGCACCGCCGAGGCGTCCGGCGCGGCGGGCAGGGAGCCCAGCCCGTCGGGGCCCGGGGCGGCGGGGAGCTCGGGGGCCGCGAACGCGGGGCCGGCGAGGCCGGCACCGATGGCGGCGATTCCGGCGGCCGCGGCGGTCGTGCGCAGGGTGCGCCGGGCGAGGCTGCTCATATGGAAGAACCCTTCGTGCTGGGGAGCGTCGAGACGAAACGGTGATCTTCCGGGCCAACGAACGATACGGTGGCCGGTTGTCTCTGCTCACCCTGTCGGTGCGGGCGTTCACCCGAACCGGATCCGGTCTCACTCCAGGTAGGCGGGGCGGACCGGGACGGGTGACGTGGCGGTGGTTGACGGGCGGAGCCGCCGGGGTCCGGGGATGACGTGGAGTCCACCGGTGCCGCATGATCGGCGGCATGGCGAGGTCGGTGTGGTGGGGCCTGGGGGTCGGGGTCGGGGCCGGGTTCGGCGCGGCGTCGGCCGGCGTCGGGTGGTTCTACTCCTCGGTGCTGCTCGACCCGACGCAGCGGCCGGTGTACCCGGAGCGCGTCCTCGCCGTCGGACCCGCGTCGATCACGCTGGCGGCCACGCGGCTCGCGGCACAGCCGGGCACCTGGGGCCTGCGCTGGCCCGAGGGGCTCGCCGTCATGGGACCGGTCACGGCCGCGCGGGACGGCGAGGTGGTGCGGACGCTGCTGGGTGGTCACCGGCCCGTCCCGGGCACCACCGCGGTGCTCGACACCGGGCCCTTCGACCCGGATCCCTCCGCCCGCGGTCTCGCGTTCGAGACCGTCGACGTGGCGACGCCGCTGGGTCCGTCGCCGGCGTGGCTCGTGCCGGCGTCCCGTGACACCTGGGTGATCATGATCCACGGTCGCGGCGGGTCCCGGCGTGAGGCGCTGCGGGTGCTGCCCGCCCTGCACGGGCTCGGGTTCCCGGTGCTGGTGCCGACCTATCGCAACGACGAGGAGGCCCCCGCCAGCCCCGACGGCCACTACCACCTCGGCGACACCGAGTGGCTCGACGTCGAGGCCGCCGTCGAGCTCGCGCTGGAGCGGGGCGCCCGGCGGATCGTGCTGTTCGGCTGGTCCATGGGCGGGGCCATCACGGCGGCGTTCCTGGACCGGTCGGTGCACGCGTCGCTCGTCGACGCGATGGTGTGGGACGCCCCGCTCGTCGACTGGCGGGCCACGCTGCGCCTGCAGGCCCGCAACCGGCGGCTCCCGCCGGGGCTCACCCCTTTCGCCACCACGGCCACGCGGATGCGGATCGGCATCGACTTCGACCGCTTCGACCTGCGGCGCCGCCCACCGGCCGTGCGGCCGCCCACGCTGATCGTGCACAGCACCGAGGACACCGCCGTGCCGGTGGGCCCCAGCCGCGCACTGGCCGCCGTCGCCGCGTCGCTGGACTGGCCGATCGAGTACCTGGAGGTGCCCGACGTGGAGCACACCGCCTCGTGGAACGCCGACCCCGAGGCCTACGAACGGGCCGTCGCCGGCTTCCTGGAGAGGGTGCTGCGCTGACGCCGGGAGACACTCCTGGCACGATGGGGTGGTGACCGAACCAGGCAAGCTCACCGCGACGCTGCGGACGAACCAGGGCGACATCGTCATCAACCTGTTCCCCGACCACGCGCCGAAGACGGTGGAGAACTTCACCGGGCTCGCCACCGGCGAGAAGTCCTACACCCAGCCCAACGCGAGCGGCGGCGACTCCGGCCCGTTCTACGACGGCTCGGTGTTCCACCGCGTCATCTCCGGCTTCATGCTCCAGGGCGGCGACCCCACCGGCACCGGCCGCGGCGGCCCCGGCTACCAGTTCGCCGACGAGTTCCACCCCGACCTGCGCTTCGACAAGCCGTACCTGCTGGCCATGGCCAACGCGGGCCCCGGCACCAACGGCTCGCAGTTCTTCATCACCGTCGGCCCCACCCCGCACCTCAACCGCAAGCACACCATCTTCGGTGAGGTGGCCGACGCCGAGTCCCGCGCGGTCGTCGACGCCATCGCCACCACGGCCACCGACCGCTCGGACCGGCCGCTCAACGAGGTCGTCATCCAGCACGTCGAGATCACGTCCTGAAGCAGTGCCCACCACGCAGGCCACGATCACAGCACCGATCGCAGCCGCGTCCCCGGCCGGGGAGCACTAGGCCGTGACCTCGCCCGTAGGCCCGCCGCCGTACCCGTCCCGGGGTCCGGCGGCGGTCTGCGTCCGGCACCCCGACCGGGCCACCGGGCTCAGCTGCGTCCGCTGCGGACGCCCCGCCTGCCCGGAGTGCCTGCGGGAGGCCTCCGTCGGCTACCAGTGCGTCGACTGCGTGGGCCAGACCGCCCAGGGCGCCCGCCGCGCCGCCACCGTGGCCGGCGCCGAGGCCGTCACGTCGCGGCGCCCGATCGTCGTGTGGACGCTCATCGCCCTCAACGTCGCCGTCTACGCCCTCACGGTCGTGCAGGCGGGCAGCATCTCCGACAACTTCCGGTCGCCGCTCTTCGCCGACTGGCAGCTCGCGCCGCTCTACCTCTCCGCGTACGGCCAGTGGTGGCGCGTCATCACGTCCGGGTTCCTGCACATCGGCCCGCTGCACATCGCGTCCAACATGTTCGCGCTGTGGGTGCTCGGCCGCGACATGGAGACCGTGCTCGGCCGGGGCCGGTTCATCGCGCTCTACATGATCTCGCTGCTCGGCGGCTCCGCCGCGGTGGTGCTGTGGGGCGCCCCCGACCAGCCCGTCGCCGGCGCGTCCGGAGCCGTGTTCGGGCTGATGGGCGGCCTGCTCGTGGTGCTGCTGCGGCTCAGGCGGCCCGTCGGTCAGGTCGTCGCGCTCATCGTGATCAACCTGGTGATCAGCCAGGTCATCCCCAACATCTCGATCACCGCCCACATCGGCGGCCTCGTCGTCGGGGCGCTGGTGGCCGCGGCGCTCGTCTTCACCCCGCCCCGCAGCCGCACCGCGCTGCAGGTGGGGGCGCTGTCGGGCATCACCGTGGTGCTGCTGGCGCTCATGGCCGTCGCGTCCTTCTAGGGCCGTAATTCCAGGAGCTGGGGCGCGACGTCCTCCGGGTCGGCGTTGAGTTCGAGGCGCCCGAAGACCAGCAGGCGCTCGTCGCCGCCCGCCGTCCGCGTGTCGATCTCCAACAGCGAGCTGTCGCGCCCCAGCCTGCGCACACGGAGCACGCGTACGCCCTGCACGAGCGGCCACGGGTGGTGGCGGGCGCGCAGCAGGCCGCCGACGGTCAGCCCGTCGGCGTCGACCTGCAGCCGGGGCCGGGCGCGGCTGCCGAACAGCGACGCGACGCCGATGCCCACCGTCGCGATGCCGGCGATGAGCCGCCCCGCCGGATCGCTGCCGGCGATCCACAGCGCCGTGCACCAGCCGGCCGCGGCGACGGTGAGGACCCACCCCGCGACGACGAGCCCAGCCGCCGGGCTCCACTGGCGAACGGCCCAACCTTGATCACTCAACGTAACTTATCCACAGTGGTTGTCCACACTGGGGACTACTTACACCGCTGTATTTCTGCAGGTCAGCGCCATCTCATGGTCATCAACAGGCCGATTACTATGAGTGAGAAGCCGATGAGGAAGTTCCAGGAACCGAGCGCCGTCATGAAGGGGATGGACGGTCCGGCGAGGTAGTTGACCACCAGCCAGATCAAACCGAGGGCCATCAGACCCAGCATCACCGCGACGTAGACGGGGTTGGTGGGCCCCGCGACCTTGACCGGCGTGGTGGACCGGCCCTCGCCCGGCGGCGGCGTGTAGACGGGCTTCTTGCGGACCCTGGACTTCGGCATCGTGGAGACCTCGCGTGATGGAGTTACCGCCGGGTTCTTCGGCGACCCGGGCGTGTCTGCGTCCACGGTATCGCGTCGGGCCCGCGTGATTCACGTCCAGCGGTGCGCGATGTCCACGACGACGCGATTCGGACGCCGATCGCTGTCCTGGACCCGGCGAGCGCTCACTGGGCCCGGTGCGGGCCGGGGTGGGTGCGCGCTCGGGGTTGCGGCACGGATCCCCGGGGTTCAGGCGCGGGCGCTGAGCTCCGCCATCTCCGCCGTCAGGGTCACCACGTCGGCCTCGGGGGCGGGGTGGCCGGCGCTCGCCATCCAGTTGGCCAGCATCCGGTGGCCGCCCTCGGTGAGCACCGACTCGGGGTGGAACTGGACGCCGTGGATGGGCAGCTCGCGGTGGCGCAGGGCCATGATCACGCCGCCGTCGGTGCGGCCGGTGACCTCCAGCTCGTCCGGCACGGTGTCGGGGCGGATCGAGAGCGAGTGGTAGCGCGTGGCCACGAACGGGTCGGGCAGCCCGGCGAGCACCCCGGCGCCCGCGTGGTGCACCAGCGACGTCTTGCCGTGCAGCAGCTCCGGTGCCCGCTCCACCACCCCGCCGTAGGCCGCGCCGATGGCCTGGTGGCCCAGGCACACCCCGAGCAGCGGGAGCTGCCGGTCAGCGGCGCGCCGGATCACGTCGATGCTGGAGCCCGCCCGCTCCGGCGTGCCCGGGCCGGGGCTGACGAGCACGCCGTGCACCTCGTCCAGCTCGTCGAGATCGACCTCGTCGTTGCGCCGCACCCGGGTCTCCGCGCCGAGCTGCGCCAGGTACTGGACGAGGTTGTAGACGAAGCTGTCGTAGTTGTCGATCACGAGGACGCGCATGGCACCAGTGTCCTGCATCGTGGGTGGAGCGGTCGCGTCAGTTCCCGCCGAAGATCCCGCCGCCGCTGCTGGCCTTGCCGACGGTCAGGGTGATCTGGGTGTTGGGATCGACGGTGCTGCCACCGGGCACCGACTGGGCGATGACCTTGCCGTCGAACTGCGGGTTGTTGTTGCCGATGTCCTGGTCGGTCGTGTCGATGTTGGTGTAACCGGCCGCCCTGAGGGCCTTCTTCGCGTCGCTCTCCGACTTGGTGCGGACATCGGGTACCGGACTGCCCTGGTTGCCGTTCGAGAGCTGCAGGGTGACCGTGGAACCCTTCGCCGCCGAGCTGCCGGCCGCCGGGCTGGTGCCCAGGACCGATCCCGGCTTGCCGCCACCGTCGACGTTGGCCGTGGTGACCTGGAACCCGGCCCCCTGAAGGGTCTGCTGGGCGGTGGCCGCGTCCTGACCGGTGACATCGGGAACCTTGACGTTCGTCGGGGCCTTGCCGATGAAGATGTTCACGGCGCTGGCGCCGGCCACCGACACACCGGCATCGGGGTCCGATCGGGTGACCTTGCCGATCAGCGTGGGGTCGGTGGTCTCCTCGTCGCTCTGGGTGCCGACCTTGAGGCCGGCGTCCGTGAGCAACTTGGTGGCGTCGGCGACCGACTGCCCGGCCACCTTGGGCACGGTGACCTGCGCCGGTCCCTTGCCGATCGAGATGGTGACCTGGGAGCGCTCGGCGACCTTCGAGCCCGCCGGCGGATCCGTGGAGACGACCTGGCCGATCTGGGTGACCAGGGAGTCGACCTGCACCACGTTGGGGCGCAGCTGAGCCGAGAGGATGGCGTTGGAGGCGGCCTGGGCCGTCTGCCCGGTGACGGACGGGACCTCCACCTGGGTGGGCGCGGCCGGGCCGCTGAGCAGCTGGTAGGCGAAGAACCCGATCAGGGCGAGCACCGCGACCACGCCGGCGACGATGCCGATGGTGCGACCCGTGCGCCGCGGCGGCTCCTCGTCGTAGTAGTCGTTGTAGCCGGCCGCCGTGGGGACCGCGGCACCGTAGCGGCTGCCGTTGATCCGCCGGGTGGGGCCCGTCGGCGGCGTCATCATCGCCGTGCGCTCGTCCTCGCTCATCACGACGGGGGCCAGCGGGCTCTGGCCGCTGCGGACGCGCACGAGGTCGGTGCGCATCTCGGCCGCCGACTGGTAGCGGTTGGCCGGGTTCTTGCTCAGCGCCTTCAGTACGACGGAGTCGAGCGAGGGCGGGATGCTCGGGTTGACCTGCGACGGGGCCTTGGGCTCCTCGCGCACGTGCTGGTAGGCCACCGCCACGGGGGTGTCGCCGGTGAACGGGGGCTCGCCGGTGAGCAGCTCGTAGAGCACGCACCCGGCGGCGTAGACGTCGGAGCGGGCGTCGACGGGCTCGCCGCGCGCCTGCTCGGGGGAGAGGTACTGCGCGGTGCCGATGACGGCCGCGGTCTGCGTGACGTTCTGGCCCTCGCCGAGCGCCCGGGCGATGCCGAAGTCCATGACCTTCACCGCGCCGGCGCGGTTGATCATGATGTTGGCCGGCTTGACGTCGCGGTGGATGATCTGGTGGCGATGGCTGAAGTCCAGGGCGGCGCAGACGTCGGCCATCACCTCGATGACCTTCTGCTGCGTCATCGGCCCGGTGGACTTGACGATCTCGCGGAGCGTCTGGCCGTCGACGTACTCCATGACGATGTAGGGCAGCGGGCCCGACTCGCTCATGACCTCGCCGGTGTCGTACACGGCGACGATGGCCGGGTGGTTCAGCGCGGCGGCGTTCTGGGCCTCGCGACGGAACCGCATCTGGAACTGGGGGTCGCGGGCCAGGTCGGCGCGCAGCACCTTGACGGCGACGTCGCGGCCCAGCCGGGTGTCGAGCCCGCGGTGAACCTCGGACATGCCGCCGTAGCCGAGCACTTCGCCCAGCTCGTAGCGCTCGGACAACAGTCGGGGGGTGGTCATCGCTGCCGGTTCCTGGTGGGGTTGAGGTACTCGGACATCATGCCGGGCCGGTTAGCCCGATGGGGTGTCGGATCGACCACCCGAGCGCCGGATCGCCCGGTGCGCGGGTTCACCGGACACCACCGGTGTCGATCAACTGCGGCGGTGGGCCATGGCCCGCCACGCTACCGCTCGCCGCCCCCTGCGGTGTGCTGTCCGGCGTGGCCGCGGTGCCCCCCATGCCGCGCAGCACGAACACCGCGACCACCACCGCCGCGACGGTGAGCAGCACGAACAGGACCATCAGCGCCACCCGTCCGGTGCCGGCCGTCGGTTTCAGGCTGAGCGGCTCGGTGGGCGCTGCGGGGGGCACGGGCCGGGGTGTGGCGGGGGCCCGGGGCTTCTCGACCACCACCGCCGGAGCGGGCGGCGGCGTCACCGGGCCCAGGGCCGGGCGGGCCCGGGTGGGGGTGAACGGTCCGTCGACGGCCCCGGGTGCGGGCAGCGCCTCCCCCCGTCGGACGGCGGCGACGGCCAGCGCGAACTCACCGCCCGTCGAGTAGCGCAGCAACGGGTCCTTGACCAGCACGGCCTCGATCAGCTCGCGCACGTGGACCGGCACGGTGTCGGGCAGCGGGGGCGGCTCGTCGCGCACCTGCATCATCGCCACCGCCACGGCGTTCTCCGCGCGGAACGGCCGGTGCCCGGCGAGGCACTCGTAGCCGACGATGCCGAGCGAGTACACGTCGCCGGACGGGCCGGCCTCGGCGCCGCTGGCCTGCTCCGGCGCAATGTAGTGGGCGGTGCCCATGACCATCCCGGACCGTGTGACGGGCACGGCGTCGGCGGCCTTGGCGATGCCGAAGTCGGTGAGCTTCACCAGCCCGTCGGTGCGGACGAGGATGTTGCCGGGCTTGACGTCGCGGTGCACGAAACCGCGCTCGTGGGCGGCCTGCAGCGCCCACGCCGCCTCCTCGACGATGCGCAGCGTCTCGTCGGCGTCGATGGGGCCGCGTGCGATGAGCGTGGACAGCGGCTCGCCGCGCACGAGCTCCATGACGAGCCAGGCGGTGCGCTTGCCCCCTGCGCTGTCGTCCTCCCCGTAGTCGTGGACGTGGGCGATGCCGGAGTGGTCGAGCGACGCGACCGTGCGGGCCTCGATGCGGAAGCGGTGCAGGAACTCCTCGTCGTCGGAGAGCTCGGGGCGCAGCACCTTGACCGCGACGCTGCGGCCCAGGCGCGTGTCGGAGGCCTCCCAGACCTCGCCCATCCCGCCGACGGCGATGCGGCGGTCGAGCTGGTAGCGGTCGGCGATGCGCTGGCCGGCGGCGAGGATCGTCATCGGGCCAGCACCTTGCCGATCACCGCGCGTCCGATGGGGGCGGCGACGACGCCGCCGGTGGCCGCGAGGTTGGTGCGGTCGCCGCCGGACTCGACGAGCACGGCGACCGCCACCTGCGGATTCACCGCCGGGGCGAACGCGACGTACCAGACGTGCGGCGGGGTGTTCTTGGGGTCGGTACCGTGCTCCGCGGTGCCGGTCTTGGCCGCGATGTCCACGCCGGTGATCTTGCCGCGACCGCCGTAGGACCTCTCGTTGTTGACCATGAGGTCGGTCAGCGTCTGGGCGACGGAGCCGCTGATGGCCTGCCCGACCATGTCCGGCTGGGTGGTGTCGATGGTGTCCAGGCTCTGACTCTGAATCTCTTTCACCAGGTACGGCGCCATCATCCGGCCGCCGTTGGCGATCGTGGCGACGATCGAGGCGTTCTGCAGCGGGGTGAGCGCGACGTCGCGCTGCCCGATGGCCGACTGCTGCAGCGCCGCCGTGCTCTCGATGTCGCCGATCGTGGACGGGGCCACCGACATCGGGATCGTCTGGCCCCGGACGCCGATGCCGAACGCGGTGGCCTGGTCGCGGATGGCCTGCTCGCCGAGGTCGCCGGCGAGCTGGGCGAACGCCGTGTTGCAGGAGCGCTGCAGCGCCTCGCGGAGGGTGGCCGTGGCCGACGTGCCGCACGCGTTGCCGTTGTAGTTCTCGAGCGTGGTGGTGGTGCCGGTCAGCGTGATGTTCGGGGCGGCCGTGAGCGGGGAGTCGGGGGTGTAGCGCCCGCTGCTCAGGGCCGCGGCCGTGTCGATGAGCTTGAACGTGGAGCCGGGCGGGTAGGTCTCCTGGATCGCCCGGTTCACCAGCACCGGGGGGTCGGCCGCGGTGAACCCCGCCCACGCCTTCTTCTGCACATCGGAGTTGTGGCTGGCCAGGGGGTTCGGGTCGTAGGACGGCGTGGAGACCATCGCCAGGATCTCACCCGTGGACGGCCGGATCGCCACGACCGAGCCCGCGTAGTTCTTGCTGGTCAGCTGGTCGTAGGCCTCCTGCTGGACGGCCGGGTCGATCGTGGTGACGACGTTGCCGCCGCTCGGGTCGCGGCCCGTGACCAGGTCGGAGAGCCGGCGTCCGAACAGCCGGTCGTCGCTGCCGTTGAGCACCGAGTCCGCCGCGCGTTCCAGGCCGCTGGCGTTGTAGATCACCGAGTAGTACCCGGTGACGGGCGCGAACGCGGGTCCGTCGGGGTACTTGCGCTGGTACTGCAGGCGGTCGTCGGTGGGGGTGCTGCTGGCGAGCACCTGGCCCTCGGCGCTGATCTGGCCCCGCTTGCGCGAGTACTCGGCGAGCAGGACGCGCTGGTTGCCGGGGTTGTTGCGGTAGTCGTCGGCCTTGACCACCTGGATGTAGGTCAGGTTGGCCATCAGCAGCAGGATCATGGCCATGACGGCGATGGCGACGCGGCGGACCGGCGTGTTCACAGCCGGGGCCCGATCATGAGGGCCGCTCCACCATCTCCGTGCCCGCCTCGGCGAGGGGGACCGCGGGGGTGGCGGGGCGGCGGGGGAGCGGCGCGCGGGCGGCGTTGGACACCCGCAGCAGCAACGCGACCAGCGCGTAGTTGGCGACCAGCGACGAGCCGCCGTAGGACAGGAAGGGGAGCGTGAGGCCGGTGAGCGGGATCAGCTTGGACACCCCGCCGACGACGATGAACACCTGCAGGGCGAGCGCGAACGACAGCCCGGTGGCCAGCAGCTTGCCGAAGCTGTCGCGCACCGCCAGCGCGCTGCGCAGCCCGCGCGTGATGAGCACCAGGTAGATCACGAGGATGGCGGCCAGCCCGATCAGCCCCAGCTCCTCGCCGAGCGAGGACAGCATGAAGTCGCTGTTGGCGAACGGCACGATGTCCGGGCGGCCCGCGCCGAGCCCGGTGCCGCCGACGCCCCCGGTGCCGAGCCCGAACAGGGCCTGCACGATCTGGTAGCCGGCGCCGTTGGCGTCGGCGAAGGGATCGAGCCAGACCTGCACGCGGACCTTGACGCGGGCGAACAGCAGGTACGAGACGTAGGCGCCGACCATGAAGATCGTCAGGCCGATCACCATCCACGACACGCGCTCGGTGGCGGCGTAGAGCAGCACCAGCACGATGCCGAAGAACAGCAGTGACGTGCCGAGGTCGCTCTCCAGCACGAGCACGACGATCGACAGGCCCCAGGCCACGAGCAGCGGGGCGAGGTCGCGGGGACGGGGGAACTCCATCCCCAGGAAGCGCCGGCCCGCGGTGGTGAACAGTTCCCGCTTCTGCACGAGGAACGCCGCGAAGAACACGATCAGCAGGATCTTGGAGAACTCGCCGGGCTGGATGGAGAAGATGCCGAACCGCAGCCAGATCTTCGCGCCGTTGACCTCCGTGAGCGACGACGGCAGCAGGCCCGGCAGCGCGAGCAGGACCAGCCCGGCGAACCCCGCGGTGTAGGCGTAGCGGGCCAGGATGCGGTGGTCGCGGACGACGCCCAGCACGGCGATGAACAGCACCATGCCGATGGCGGTCCAGGCGACCTGCCGGGCCAGCGCCTCCGTGGGCGCCGGATCGCCGGCCGCGGCGGCGCTCGCGATGCCGGCGAGGTCGAGGCGGTGGATCATCACCAGGCCCAGCCCGTTGAGCAGCGCCACGCACGGCAGGATCAGCGGGTCGGCGAAGGGGGCGAACCGGCGCACCGCGAAGTGGCCGATCGTGAACAGACCGAGGTAGGCCAGGCCCACCCACAGCAGCGACGGGGTGAGCTGCTGCTCCTGGTTGGCCTCGACGAGCACCAGCGCGCCCGTGAAGATGACCGCCGAGAACGCGAGCAGGACGAGCTCGATGCTGCGTCCGGTGGGCAGGGACGGCGGAACACCCGGCCCCCGCGCGGGGGCGTGCCCGTCGGTGGCGGTGGCCATCAGCTCGCCGACCGACAGGTGATTCCCGGGGTGGGGGTCGGGGTGGGCAGCGGCGTGGACTCGACGGTGGTCACGACGGGCGCGCCGGGTGCGGGTGGCACCACCGGGACCGGTGCGGGCGTCGGGGTGGTGGCGACCGGCGTGGGGCACACCGCGAGGCGGCGGTCGCGCAGCTTGTCGACGAGGCCCCGGGCCCCCGTCAGGCCGTCGGTGGAGATGATCCCGTCCCGGACGGCGCTGCGTTCGGTCTCGGGCAGGTCCGACAGCGCGATGTCGGTCTGCTGCGACGCGCGCTGCAGCGGCACGCCGAGCACCTCGCCGCGCACGCCCTGGAAGATGGTGACCTGCTCGCCGTCGGCGCCCACGTAGTACTGCTGCAGCACCCACATCTGCGCGAGCACACCCGCGCCGCCCAGCACGACCAGCACGCCGACCACGGCCAGCGCGATGCGCAGCGGGGAGCGGCGGCGGGCCGGGGTCGCGACGACCGGCTCGACCCGCTGGGGCGCGGTGCGCGTCATCGTGGTGGCCGAGGCCCGCGCGGCGGCGGAGTCGGGCCGGGGCCCGTCGTCCTCGCCGTTGCCGACCGAGCCGCCCATGATGGGGGCGTCGTCGCCGAAGTCGATGTCGACGACGTCCGCGACGATGCAGGTGATGTTGTCGGGCCCGCCGCCGCGCAACGCCAGCTCGATCATGCGGTCGGCGCACTCGCGGGGGTCGCGGTAGCCGGCCAGGGTGTCGGCGAGGGTCTCGTCGCTCACCACGCCCGACAGGCCGTCGGAGCACAGCAGGTAGCGGTCGCCCGGGCGGGCCTCGCGGATGGTCAGCGAGGGGTCGATGTCCTGGCCGGTGATGGCGCGCAGCAGCAGCGAACGCTGCGGGTGCGTGTGCGCCTCCTCCTCGGTGATGCGGCCCTCGTCGATCAGCGACTGGACGAACGTGTCGTCCTTCGTGATCTGGCTGAAGTGCCCCTCGCGCAGCTGGTAGGCCCGCGAGTCGCCGATGTGCACCAGACCCAGCCGCGACCCGGCGAACAGGATGGCCGTGAGCGTGGTGCCCATGCCCTCGAGGTCCGGTGCCTCCGCCACGTGCCGCGTGATGGCGGCGTTGCCCTCGACGGTGGCCTCACGGAGCTCGGCGAGCAGGTCGTCACCGGGGTCGTCCTCGTCGAGCGGGGCGAGCGCGGAGATCACCAGGGACGACGCCACCTCGCCGGCGGCGTGGCCGCCCATGCCGTCCGCGAGTGCGAGCAACCGCGGACCGGCGTAGACCGCGTCCTGGTTGTTCTGGCGGACGAGCCCCCGGTCGCTGCGGGCCGAGTAGCGCAGGACCAACGTCATCGAAGCGGCTCCTGATGCAGTCGCCGGATCATGATCTGAGCTCGATCACGGTCTTGCCGATACGGACGGGCACCCCGAGGGGGACCCTGGTGGGTCCGGTGACCTTAGCCCGATCGAGATACGTGCCGTTCGTCGACCCGAGATCCTCGACGTACCACTCGTCGCCCTGCATCGCGATGCGAGCGTGCCGGGTGGAGGCGTAGTCGTCGTCGAGGACGAGGGTGGAGTCGTCGGCCCGTCCGATGAGGATCGGCCGGGCGTCCAGCGTGACGCGGGTGCCGGCCAGCGCACCCGCGGTGACGATCAGCTGGCGCGCCGTGCGGGCCCCCCCACCACGACGCGGCGCGCCCCGTCCTCCCGGCACCAGCGCCCGCAGCCCGGACGCGGCGTAGAGGTCGGAGCGGACCACCCGTAGAGCGACCAGCACGAACAGCCAGAGCAGGGCAAGAAAGCCCGCCCTGGTCAGCTGCAGCACCAACTCCGGCACTACCGACGGACCCCGTTCTCCTCGTTCGCCTCGTCCTTACTGGGTGCGGAAGACCAGGCTCGAGTGCCCGACGCGGATGACGTCGCCGTCGTTGAGCTGCCAGGTCTGCACCGGGTTGCCGTTGACGGTGGTGCCGTTGGTGGACCCGAGGTCGGACAGGGTGGCCGACTGGCCGTCCCAGCTGATCTCCAGGTGCCGGCGCGACACACCGGTGTCGGGCAGGCGGAACGCCGAGTCCTGGCCGCGTCCGATGACGTGGGTGCCCTGCGTGAGGTCGTAGGTGCGACCGGAGCCGTCGTCGAGGCTCAGCGAGGCGCTGACGCCCTGGCCGTAGCCGCCGTAGCCGCCACCCTGCTGGTAGCCCTGCTGGTCGTAGCCGGCGTCGTAGCCCTGCTCGTAGGGCTGCTGGTAGCCGCCCTGCTGGGGGTAGCCGCCGGGCTGCTGGTAGCCGCCCTGCTGGTAGCCCTGCTGGTCGTAACCGGGCTGCTGGTAACCGGGCTGGCCGTAGCCCTGCTCGTAACCGCCCTGCTGGGGGTAGCCACCCTGCTGCGGCTGGCCGTAGCCCTGCTCGTAACCGGGCTGGCCCTGCTGCGGGTAGCCACCCTGCTGCGGGTAGCCGCCCTGCTGGGGCTGCTGACCGTAGCCGCCCTGCTCGTAGCCCGGCTGGCCCGGCTGGGGGTAGCCGCCCTGCGGGGGGTACCCGCCCTGGGGGTAGCCGCCCGGCGGGGGCTGCTCGGCGTTGGCGTCGTACCCCCCCTGGCGCTGGTCGTAGGCGGGAGGGGCGTAGGTCTGCTGACCGTATCCGGGGGCACCACGGTCGTAGCCGTACTGCCCGTTCTCCTCGGGGTGGCCCGGTTGCTGGCTCATGGGTTGCTCTCCTGCGTCGCGTGCTCGGATGGCGTCCCGGCGGGAAGCGTCGGGATCCACGGACGAGCGGGTGCGGAACTGTCCCGTGTGCAGCGCGTCGGAGCGCTCCAGAAAGACTACGACCTCGCCGTAGGTGTCCCATCCCTGGTCGGCGAGTTCTTCGGTGACGGATGCGGAGAGCGAGTCGACGATCTGCGCTCTGTCACCGGCCATGCGTCCGAGATCGGACGGGCTGAGCAGTACGACGAAGCGGTTGGGCGCCAGTATGCGTCCGCCCGCAAGCTGCTCGATGTGGTCCTCGGCTTCCCTGACCAGTGCCTGAACGACTTCCTGGGGAACGACACTGCCACCGAAAACCCGCGCGAAGGCGTCGCCCACCATCCCCTGGAGACGGCGCTCGAACCTGTCGACGCGGCCCAACCGATCTTCCTCCGTTCGCATCGGCGTGTTGCTGACAGGGTGAATCGTATCTGTGCTACCTCCCGCCGTGTCGTCCCCCGGGCGGGGCCCTGCGAAACGGGCTCCGGGGCCCGTGCTAGCTTTCCTCCTGCCAGGGCGAGTGGCGGAATGGCAGACGCGCACGGTTCAGGTCCGTGTGTCCGAAAGGACGTGAGGGTTCAACTCCCTCCTCGCCCACAAGATCTCTCAGTGCTCACCTCCGTACGACCGCAGGGCGGTCCGGATGGTCCGACATCACCAGCAGGTCCACCCCGTCGGCGGGGCGGCGCTCTCTGTCGTAGCGGGCGTGGGCCGGCAAGGTCCACTGTGCACTCCCCGGCAGCGTTCTCGCCAGTGCCGCGGCGCTCATCCTCAGGTGGATCTCCAGCTCCGCGGGCAGGCCGCGGCCCAGCAGCAGCGCCCCGTGCAGCAGGACCACCCCGTCGTCGGACAGCTGCGTGTAGTCGTCGCGGAACGCGCGGTCCGTCCGCGCGTCCCACAGACGCGGAAGGACCCGGCCGGTCCCACCGGGACCGGCCGGGTCCAGCACCTCGCGGCGCAGGCCGCCCTGGTCGAGCCAGCCGTCGAGCAGTTCGTCGGGATCCTCGCGGCCGTACTCCAACCGGACGGACGCGGGGCGCAGGTAGTCCCCGGCGTCGATCACGACCCCGCCGCGCCCCCGTGCCCGCAGTTCGGCGAGGACGCCGTGCGCCAGGACGTCGGGTCGCGTCGGTGAAGGGCCGTCGACGACGACGCGCAGGCGCCCCGGGCGCGCGAGAACGAGTGCGACGACCTCGGAGACGAGGCCGCCAGGACTGACGGGAGTGACGAGCACGGGGCCGATGGTCCCCTTCCGCAGCGGTCAGTGCAGACCCGGTGGTCACCGTGCAGACGTCATGCCCCCTGCGCGGAGACCTCGAGGTCGGCACGGTCCGCCACGAGAGCCCCGCTCGCGTCGAGGATCTCCATGCGCGTCACCGTCGGTTCGCCCTGCGGGCGGGATCCGCCGAAGGCCCGGTCCACCGCCGGGTGGATGCGCTCGTCGAAGGCGCGGGCGCAGTGCTCCCGCGACTCCCAGATGTCGATGTAGCGCAGCCCGCCCTCCGGGGTGCGGACACACAGGTGCAGCAGGGAGCCCTCCAGGGGCTCCGGGCCGAGCTCGTCGACGATCCGCCGGTAGAGCTCGGGGCCGATCGGGACGTCCTGGGTGAAGGCGTAGACCATCGTGGGCTCCTATATTCGGTCCGAACTACTTTCGGACGAATACCGGTAGAGTGACGGTGGTGACCGACGACGTCAAGACCCGGCGCGGCTACCACGCGCCGCAGCGCACGGAGCAGGCCGCGGCCACCCGCCGCGCCGTGCTCGACGCGGCCCGCGAGCTGTTCACCACGCGCGGCTACGCGGCCACCACGGTGGCCCAGCTGGCGGAGCGGGCGGGCGTCGCCGTGGACACGCTCTACGCCGCCGTCGGCCGCAAGCCCGCGATCCTGCGTGAGCTGGTGGAGACCGCGATCTCCGGCACGGACGACGCCGTGCCGGCCGGGCAGCGCGACTACGTGCGGGCCATGCTCGCGGCGCCCACGGCGGCCGCGAAGATCGACATCTACGCGTCCGCGCTCGCGGCGATGGGGCCGCGCACCGCCCCGATCTTCCACGCCCTGCGCGACGCCGCCGTCCGGGACACCGCCTGCGCCGAGCTGCACGCCGAGATCACCGGGCGGCGCGCGGCGAACATGCGGCGCTTCGCCGCCGACCTGCGGGCCGCGGGAGGGGTGCGCGCCGACCTCACCGACGACGACGTGGCCGACATCGTCTGGGCCATGAACTCCACCGACTACTACCGGCTGCTCGTCCACGACCGGGGATGGACGCCGGAGCGGTTCGGCGTCCATCTCGCCGACGCGTGGTGCCGGATGCTGCTGGCCTGACCTACTGCCGGTACCCCTCCACGACGGTGGCCGGGCGCTCCTGGGCCGTGTCGGGGTCGTAGCCGGCGTCGCGGCGGGCCGCGCGCTGGCGCAGGAGGTCCCAGTAGCGGTCGAGCTGCACGCCGAGGTCGTCCAGGCGGGCCTTCTCCGCGTCGGACAGGCCCTGGCCCACGTGGGCGCGCTCCAGTTGGTGCTCCTCGGTGACCAGCTCGTTGATGTGCTCGTGGATCCGTGCGTCGTCCATGGTGGAACTCCGTCCCAAAGATGGGTGTTGTCGGGGACCGGTCTACCCGACACTGGACCCCGTGACACCGGAGCGCGCGGTCGGCTCCTCGATCACCCGGGCGTTGCGGGTCGTCGAGGCGGTCGCGGCTGCCGGTGACGGGGTCACCGCGAAGGCCATCGCGCGGCGGCTGCAGTGCCCGTTGCCCACGGTCTACCGGGCGCTGGGCACCCTCGTCGAGGAGGGCTACCTCGTCCGGCTGCACGACCTCCGCGGCTACGGGCTGGGCTACCGGGTCGCCGAGCTGCACCGCAGCCTCACCGAGCAGATGCGCCCGCCGGCCGCGGTCCGCGGGGTGCTGCGGGACCTGCACACCGATGCGGCCGCGGCCGCCCACCTCGTGGCGTTCCGCGACGTGGAGCTCGTGGTGGCCCACGTCGACGACTGCACCGACCACCCCCGCCCCGACACCCTGCGCGTCGGCGAGCCCACGGCGGCACACGCCACCGCGGCCGGGAAGGTGATGCTGGCCGGGCTGCGGCCCGCGCGCCTGTCGGAGCTGCTCGCCCGCACCGGCCTGCCCCAGCTCGCCCCGCACACGGTCGGCGACCGCCGCACGCTCGACCGCGAGCTCATGCGGATCCGCTCCGACGGCGCGGCCGTCGAGGTCGAGGAGTACGAGCCGGGACTGGCGGGGGTGGCGGCGCCCGTGCACGGCGCGGACGGCGAGCTGCTCGGCGCGCTCGGGGTGTCGGTCACGCGTGCGGTGTTCTCCGAACGGCGCTGGCAGCTCGAGCGCGCGGTCCGTGCGGCGGCCACCCGCGCCGGCCGCCTGCGCGAGACGGAGGACTGGCGCTCGGCGGGTGCGCGCCCCTGAATTCCCGCGAGTCGGCGGATTCCCGCCCGCGAGTCGGCGGTTTCGAGAGGGCGAGTCGGCGCGTTCTGTCGAGCACCTTTCCGGATGCCGGAAGCGCGCTCCGCCCGTCGACCGGCCCGGCGCTAGGTTGCGACCCATGCATCGACGCACCGAGCCGCCCTTCCGCGCCGACCACGTCGGGAGCCTGCTGCGCCCGCAGGCCCTCCTCGACGCCCGCGAGCGGCACGCCGCCGGCACCCTCGACGCCGACGGGCTGCGCGCCGCCGAGGACGCCGCGATCCGCGACGTCGTGGCGCTGCAGGCCGAGGCCGGGCTGCAGTCGGCCACGGACGGCGAGTTCCGCCGCACGTCGTGGCACATGGACTTCATCTACCAGCTCGGCGGGATCACCAAGACCGACCAGAAGATCCAGGTGAAGATGCGCAACGCCTCCGGCGAGGGCGCGTTCACCTCGGCCGGGATGGCCGTCACCGACAGGATCCGGCTGGAGCAGCCGATCTTCGCCGACGCGTTCACGTTCCTGGCGGAGCAGGTGGAAGGGGCCACGCCGAAGCTGACCATCCCGTCGCCGAGCATGGTCTACGCCCGCGGCGGCCGGGCGACGATCGACCAGACCGTCTACCCGGACGTCGAGGACTTCTGGACCGACCTCTCGGCCGCCTACGCCGACGAGGTGCAGGCGCTCTACGGGCTGGGCTGCCGCTACCTGCAGTTCGACGACACCGCGCTCGCGTACCTCAACGACCCCGCGCACCGCGCCGAGCTCGCCGCCAAGGGTGACGACCCGGAGACCCAGCACCTGCGCTACATCAGGCAGATCAACGCGGCGATCGCGGACCGGGGTGGGCGGGACGGTGACTCGGCCATGAACGTCACCATCCACATGTGCCGGGGCAACTACCGCTCGTCCTGGGCCGCGGAGGGGGGCTACGACCACGTCGCCGAGGCCCTGTTCGGTGAGCTCGCCGTCGACGGTTTCTTCTGCGAGTTCGACGACGAGCGCTCCGGCGGGTTCGAGCCGCTGCGCTTCGTGCCGCCGGGCAAGCAGGTGGTGCTCGGGCTCGTCACCACGAAGACGGGGGCCCTCGAGGACGCCGACGCGCTCAAGCGACGCATCGAGGAGGCCTCCGAGTTCGTGCCGCTCGACCAGCTCTGCCTCTCCCCGCAGTGCGGGTTCTCGTCCACGGTGGAGGGCAACGCGCTCACGATCGACGAGCAGAAGGCGAAGCTGGCCCTGATCGTCGAGGTGGCGGACGACGTCTGGGGATAGGTTCTCGGTCATGGCTGACGACGGTCCGGACGGATGGGGCGCGCCGCTGCACGCGCGGGTGCTCGAGCTGGCCGGCGTCGCCGCCGGCACCACGCTGCTGGACCTCGGGTGCGGGCCGGGGCTCTTCGCGCGCGCGGCCGTCGACCGGGGTGCCGTCGTCACCGGTGTCGACGTGAACCCGGCCGTGGTCGCGGCGGCGGAACGCGCGGTGCCGGAGGGCCGGTTCCGCGTCGGTGACGCCGAGGAGCCGCCGCCCGGCCCGTTCGACGTGGTGACGGGGGTGCAGCTGCTGCAGCACGTCTCCAGCCCACTGGCCGTGCTGCGCGGGGCGGGCGCGATCGGTGGCACGGTCGTGGTGACGGTGTGGGGGCGCGAGAGCGAGTGCGACATCGGCGCGTTCGGTGAGGTGCTCGGCCGCTGGCTCCCGCCCCGGCCCACGCCGCCCGGCCCCCCGCCGGTCACCGACCCCGACCGGTTGGTCTCGCTCGCCCGCACGGCCGGTCTCGACGTCGTGCAGCTGGACGAGGTGCTCTGCCCCTTCACCTACCCCGACGCCGACGAGCTGGTGGGCCCCCTGTTCGAGACGGGCATGGGCCGGGCGGCGATGAACCGCGCCGGTCCCGGAGCGGTCCGTGAGGCGGTCCTGGAGCGCCTGGAGGAACGGAGGCAGCCGGACGGCAGTTATGTCCTGCAGAACCTGTTCCGCGTCCTCCTGGCCACCCCGACGAACGGCACTGTCGTCGCCTAGGTTCCGACGAACGCCACGTTCGTCAGCAGTGGAGGGCGTCCGCCAGCTCCTCCAGGGAGCGCACGTTCAGGTCCGCCTCCGGGTCCTTCTCCGGGCCGCCGTGCGTGCCGAACTCCGTGGGGCGGTGGACGTAGGCCGTGCGCAGACCGCGGGCGCGGGCCGCCGCCAGGTCGTCGACGTGGGCCGCCACCATCAGCACCCGCTCCGGCGTCGCCCCGAGCAGGCGGACGGCGCCGTCGTAGGCCTCGGGATCGGGCTTGTAGTGGCCGAACAGCTCCGCCGAGAGCACCGCGTCCCATGGCAGGCCGCCGTGCTTGGCCATGTCGACCAGCAGCGCGACGTTGCCGTTGGACAGGCTCGCGATCACGTGGCGGGCCTTGAGCCGCGTGAGGCCGGCGACCGAGTCGGGCCACGGGTCGAGCCGGTGCCAGGCGAGCACCAGCTCGTGGCGGGTGGCCTCGTCGGCGTCGCCCGCCCCGAAGCCGGGCAGCAGCTCGTCGAGGGACGCGCGGTGGAGCGCGTCGAGGCCGGTCCAGCCGATCTCACCGCGGCGTACCCGCTCCATCGACGGCAGGTAGGCGCCGCGCCAGGCGTCGGCCAGTGCGGGAGCGTCCACCGCGGGGCCCAGCAGGCGGGCCGCCTCGGCCGCGACGCCGGAGCGCCAGTCGACCACGGTGCCGAAGACGTCGAACACGAGCGCGCGGACCTCGATCACGCCGGTGAACATAGCTGTAGGCGGGCACCCCGAGGGGCACCCGCCTACAGCCGGAGCTACTTCGCGACCGGGTAGCGCTTCTCCAGCAGGCTCTTGCAGAACTCGCCGTTCGTCTCGATCCCGACGCGCTGCAACCGGGCCCGTCGCAGGTGCAGGGGCACCTGGCCGGGCGTGATCCGGTTGCCCTCGGCGTCGATCAGCAGCGGCGCGCTGTCATCGGAGGCGAGCCCGAGGGCCGCCCGGCGCTCCCGCATCCGGACCAGGTCCGAGGACGGGGGCACCTCACCGAGGTTC
>NZ_MKVV01000060.1 GCF_001899645.1 Pseudonocardia sp. 73-21
AGGGATGTTGCGACCGTTCCTTGAATCCGCCGTCCCGGGAAGGGCGCTGACGTGCGGTGCGCCGCGATCATGTCGTGACGGCCGACAACCCGGTGGTCCCGCGTCGCCGTCGGCGGCAGGATCGCGTCCCATGGGGGACGTACTCGACCTGATCGACGACTTCTGCGACGCGGTGCCGCGCGCCCACGCCACCGCCACGGACGACGGGCCGCTGCGCCTGTTCACCCGGGACGGTCCGGGCTGGCCGTACCACGCGCGCCCGCTGCCCGGGGGTGGGGCGGTCACGCCCGCCGACGTCGAACGGGTCCGGGCGCGGCAGCGCGCGCTGGAGGTGCCCGAGGCGTTCGAGTGGCTGCTCGCGGTGACGCCGTCGATGGCCGGCGCCGTGGCGGCCACCGGGCTACCGGTGCGGGTGTGCCCGCTGCTCGTCCTCGACGCTCCGGCCGCGCCCACCCCGTTGCCGCCCGGGTACTCGGTGCGGCTGCTCGGTCCGGCCGACGCGGACCTGGCCCAGGCCGCGCACGCCGCGCGTGCCGTCGCCAACGCGGCGTTCGGCGCCCCCGCGCCCCCGCCGCCCTCGGCCGCCGAGCTCGCCGAGCTGCGCGCGGACCTGGCCGCGGGGCGGGCGGCCCGGGCCCTGGTCACGGGGCCCGACGGGCCGGTCTGCTCCGGCGGGGCCCAGCGGGCGGGTGACGTGGTGGAGCTGGTGGGCATCGGCACGGCCGCCGCCTTCCGCGGCCGCGGGCTGGGTGCCGCCGTCACCGCGGCGCTGGCCACGGTGGCCCGGGACACCGGCGCCGAGCTGGTGTTCCTGGCCGCGGCGGACGAGACGGCCACCCGCGTCTACGAGCGGGTCGGGTTCCGGAGCGTGGGGGAGTGCGGCATCGCGGAACCGGGGTGATCAGTCGACTCGCGCGCCGTGGGCGGTGCGGCGGGCCCACTCGGGTGCGTGCTCGGGCATCGGGCCGATGGCCACCAGCCGCGCCGGGATCCCCTGCAGCACCGGGAAGAGCTGCAGCAGCCGCAACGGCAGCGGTACCGACCGCAGCGGGGCCGGGGCGAGGGCGTCGGTGAGCATCCCGGCCACGGGAACGGGCGCGGCCGGCCCGGCCGCGATCGCCGGCGACAGGATCGCCTTGTGCGCCAGCCGCTGCATCCCCTGGATCAGCGCGGTGGCCGACCAGCGGCGGCGCTGCACCTTGCGCAGCATCGACCGCGGCACGATTCCCCCGCTGACCAGCGCGGGAGCGAGCAGCCGGGCCGTGGCCACCGCGTCGGCCACGGCCAGGTTGATGCCCACCCCGCCCACAGGCGACATGGCGTGGGCGGCGTCGCCGATCAGCAGCAGGCCGTCGAGGTCCCAGCGACGCAGGCGTTCCAGCTTGACGTCGAGCAGCTTGACGTCGTCCCAGCTCTCCAGCAGGTCGACCCGGTCGGCCATCCAGGGCAGCAGGCCGGCGAAGCGCCGCCGCAGCTCCTCGATGCCCGCGGCCCGCAGCACGGTGTCGCTGCCCTTGCGGATGAGGTAGCCGCACTGCCAGTACTCGCCGCGGTCGATCATCACGCAGAAGTGGCCGGTGGAGAACCGGCCGACGCCGCCGTGGGGGTCGCTCTCGTGGCGGGGGAGCCGGAACCACCAGACGTCCATCGGCACGCCGAACGACCGCGGCACCAGCCCGGCGGCCTCGCGGACGACCGAGTGCCGCCCGTCGGCGGCGATCGTGAGCGACGCCCGCAGCTCGTGCTCCTCGCCCGTGACGCGGTCGGTGTAGCGGACGCCTGCGATGCGCGAGCCGTCGCGGACCAGGCCGGTGACGTCGGCGTTGCGGCGCAGGCGGAACGACGGCTCCTCCTGGGCGGCCTCGGCGATCATGTCGAGGAAGTCCCACTGGGGCACCAGTGCGATGTGCTGGTGGGCCCCGGGCAGCCGGCGCAGGTCCGCGATCTGGACCGTGCCCCCGTCGAGCTGGCCCTGCATGCGGTCCATCAGGCGGTGGGGGATCCTCTCGAACCGCTCGGCGAGACCCAGCTCGTCGAGCAGGGTGAGGGTGGACGCGTGGACGGTGTCGCCGCGGAAGTCGCGCAGGAAGTCGGCGTGCTTCTCCAGCACGGTGACCTCGACCCCGGCCCTGGCCATGAGCAGTCCGAGCACCATCCCGGCGGGCCCCCCACCGACGATGGCGCAGGTCGTGCGATCCGAATTCGTCATGCGTTGAATTTAGCGCGGGTGGGCTAGCCTGGCAAGACCATGAGCACCCCGAATGCCGCCGTCCGCGTCCGCTTCTGCCCGTCCCCGACGGGCACGCCGCACGTGGGGCTGATCCGCACCGCCCTGTTCAACTGGGCCCACGCCCGCCACCACGGCGGGACGTTCGTGTTCCGCATCGAGGACACCGACGCCAACCGCGACTCGGTCGAGTCCTACGAGGCCCTGCTCGACGCCCTGCGCTGGCTCGGGCTCGACTGGGACGAGGGCCCCGAGGTCGGTGGCGACCACGGCCCGTACCGGCAGAGCGAGCGCGGCGCCCTCTACGCCGACGCGCTGGCGAAGCTGATCGCCGGCGGCGAGGTGTACGAGTCGTTCTCACAGGCGGCGGAGATCGAGGCGCGCCACAAGGCCGCCGGCCGCGACCCCAAGCTCGGCTACGACAACGCCGACCGCGACCTCACCGACGCGCAGAAGGACGCCTACCGTGCCGAGGGTCGCGTGCCCGTCTACCGGCTGCGCATGCCCGACCACGACATCACGTTCACCGACCTGATCCGCGGCGACGTCACGTTCCGCGTCGGCACGGTGCCCGACTTCGTGCTCGCCCGCGGCGACGGCTCCCCGCTCTACCCGCTCACCAACCCGCTCGACGACGCCCTGATGGGCATCACCGACGTGCTGCGCGGCGAGGACCTGCTCTCCTCCACCCCGCGGCAGATCGCGCTGCTCGAGGCATTGGCGCGCGTGGGCATCGGCGACGGCCCGTTCCGCTACGGGCACCTGCCGCTCGTCACGGGTGAGGGAAATCGCAAACTGTCCAAGCGCGACCCCGAATCCAACCTGTTCCTCTACCGTGACCGCGGATTCGTGCCCGAGGGACTGCTCAACTACCTGGCCCTTCTCGGCTGGGCGATCGCCGAGGACCGCGACGTGTTCTCGATGGAGGAGATGGTCGCCGCATTCGACATCTCCCGGGTGTCGGCCAATGCGGCCCGCTTCGACCTGAAGAAGGCCGAGGCCATCAACGCCGTCCACCTGCGCGCGCTGCCCGTCGAGGACTTCGCCGCCCGCGTCGTGCCGTACCTGGCGGCCGAGGGTGTGATCACCGGCACCCTCACGCCCGAGCAGCAGGGGCTGCTCACCGCGGCGGCCCCGCTCGTGCAGGAGCGCAGCGTCGTCCTGTCCGACGCCGCCCGCATGCTGGCGTTCCTCTTCGTCGACGAGGACGGCTTCCGTCTCGACGAGGACGCGGCCGCGAAGAACCTCGGTGCCGACGCCGTCCCGGTGCTCGACGCGGCCCTGACCGGCCTCGATGCCGTTCCCGCGTGGACCGCCGCGGAGATCGAGGAGTCGCTCAAGGCCACCCTCATCGACGGTCTCGGGCTCAAGCCGCGCAAGGCGTTCGCCCCCGTGCGGGTGGCCGTCAGCGGCCGGACGGTGTCCCCGCCGCTGTACGAGTCCATGGAGCTGCTGGGCCGTGAGCGGTCGCTGGCCCGGCTGAGGGCCGGTGCGGAACGCGCTGGAGGCCTCGGGTAGAGTCTCCCTCGCAGGGCGCGGGAGACCGCAGACCCTTGGGGTATGGTGTAATTGGCAGCACGACTGATTCTGGTTCAGTTAGTCTAGGTTCGAGTCCTGGTACCCCAGCGGAAACGCGTCAGGAACATGATGTACAGTTCACGAGCGTTATCCAGAAGGCCCCGTCGTCTAGCGGCCTAGGACACCGCCCTCTCAAGGCGGCGGCGCGGGTTCGAATCCCGTCGGGGCTACACCGAAGATCCCGTTCCGGTTCATCCGGAACGGGATCTTTTTTGTGTCGAGAATACGGTGACGCGGCCCACCGCGCACTGGCTACGGCCGACGCCGCAACCAGTGCGCGCTGATCACCGCGCGGGCGCCGTCGTGGGCGGGGGAGGAGGCGGCGCCGTGGTCGACGGCGGGGGCGGCGGAGTCGTCTTGGTCGTCGTCGTCGGTGCGGGCGTCGTCGTCTTGACCGGCGCCTTGGTCGTGGTCACCACCGGCGGCACGACGGGCGGGGCCTGCGTCGGCGGCGGGTTGGACGGCCGGACCTCCGGCACGGTCGTGACCGGCGGCGCCTCCGTGGGCGCGGCGTCCGTCGTCGGGGCGGGCGGAGCCACCGACACCGTCGACTGGCTCTGCACCGGCTGGCCGAGGGGAACCGTCGTGGTGGTCTGGCGCGGCACCAGGAACGCCGCGGCCACGATCGCCACGGCCGCCGCTGCTCCGCCCACGCTCACGAGCAGCGCCGGGCTGAGTCCGCGCCGGGACGGGTACCGGTCCGGCACGACGTAGTCGTGGTCGGCGGCGAACTGGTCCTGCAGCGACGGCCGGGGCGGCGGGGGCGGCGGGGGCGGAACGACCATCCGCGGCGGCACACTGCCGGTGGTGGAGATGCGTTGGGTGGGCGGGGTGAAGTCCGCCGGTGCACCCGCGAAGGAGCCGGTGGCCGCAGGCAGGGGCCGCGGCGGGGCCACCGCGGGCCCGGACTGCGTGAAGGCGGCGGGCGGCACCGCTGCGGCGAACGGCTGCTGGGTGGCGCCGGCGACGCGCGGCGCGGGCACGAACGGCCCGGTGCCGGCCGGCGACGGCGGGATCAGCGACAGCGCGGCGCCCATCGCGATGGCGTTCTTCGGATCGGTGTCGACGGCGACCGGGCGGCCGAGCTGGTCGGAGACGAGCTGCGCCACCAGCGGGATCCGGGACGAGCCGCCCACGAGCAGCACGGCGGTGAGCTGTTCGGGGGTCAGCCCCGCGGAGCCGACGGCGCGGCGCAGGGCGGAGACCGTCTCCTCCACCTGGGGCCGGATCATCGCCTCGAACTCGCTGCGGTGCAGGCGCACCGACCCCTGGCCCGCGGGCGTCAGCACCGGGATGGAGACCTCGGTGTCCGACGACAGCGCCTCCTTCGCCTCCGTGCACTCGCGGCGCACGGACGCGACGGCCGAGAGCACGGCCGGGTCGGTCTCGTCGAGTCCCTCGAACGCCTCGGGCAGACCCTCGCGGACGTGCTCGAAGACGAGCTCGTCGAGGTCGATGCCGCCGAGGCGCTCGACGCCCTCGGGGCGGCCCATCAGGCCGAACCCCGCTGTATCGATGCCCGCTCCGCCTGCGCTGCGCGCGGTGTCCTTGTGGACGACGGCCGCGTCGAACGTGCCGCCGCCGAAGTCGTAGACGGCCACGGTGGAGCCGGGCTCGATGCGCTCGGCTGCCGCGTAGTGCATGGCGGCGGCCTGCGGCTCGGCCAGGAACGTGACGGGCAGGCCGTGGTGGTTGAGCGCGGCCCGGAGCAGGTCCTTCTTGTGAGCGCCCCACGACGCGGGATGGGTGACCGCGATGCGCGCGGCCCCGCCGCCCTCGCGCTGGGCGACCCGGTCGGCGACCCAGCGCACGAGCAGCGCGGAGAGCTCCTCGGGGGCCCAGGGCCGTCCGCCGACGAGGACGGGGGTGGGGTCGCCGATGCGCCGCTTGAACTCGCGGACGACGTGGTCGGGATCGGTGGCGGCCCGGCGTTCGGCCGCGTCGCCGACGACGACCGCGCCGTCGCTGCCGAGGAAGAGGACGGACGGGACGGCGCTGGAGCGGTCGCCGAGGTTGACCACCTCGATGTCCCCGGGGCGGCCGCCCGCGCGGCTGATCGCGGCCGCGGTGCGGGTGGTGCCCACGTCGATGCCGAGCAGGTAACTCACTGCGCTCCCTTGCCTCCGGCCGATGACCCTCGGTACTCCATCGGTGGGATGGAAGGTCACGTTAGCGGCACGGCGGTGGGCTGTACGTGGGGGGCCGGATACCGGCGAGTGACACCGCGCGCGTCTACAGGCGGTGTTGCAGGGCCTCCGCGGCGGCCAGCAGGTCGGCCGCCCAGCGCACGCCCGGGCGGCGGCCGATGCGTTCCACCGGCCCGGACACCGACACGGCGGCCACGACCTGGCCCGCGCCGTCGCGCACGGGGGCCGACACGCTCGCTACTCCGGACTCGCGTTCGGCCACGCTCTGTGCCCATCCGCGTCGCCGGACGTCGAGCAGCACCCGTTCACCGAACGTGGCCTCCGCCAGGATCGCGCGCTGCACGGTGGGTTCGGCCCACGCGGCGAGCACCTTGGCCCCGGAGCCGGCGGTCATCGGCAGCCGCGACCCGACCGGCACCGTGTCGCGCAGGCCGCTGCTCGGCTCGGCCGTGGCGACGCAGAGCCGCTGGATGCCTTCCCGCCGGTAGAGCTGCACGCTCTCGCCCGTGATGTCGCGCAGCCGGGGCAGCACGGCCGCGGCGGCCTCCAGGAGCGGGTCGGCGCCACCCGCGGCCAGCTCGGCGAGCGTGGGGCCGGGGCGCCAGCGTCCGTCGCTGCCGCGGTGCAGCAGCCCGTGCACCTCGAGGCCGACGGCGAGCCGGTGGGCGGTGGCCCGGGGGAGCCCGGTGCGCTCGCACAGCTCGGCCAGTCCGCAGGGCTCGGCCGCCACTGCCCTGAGCACCCCTACGGCCTTGTCGAGAACGCCGATGCCGCTATGCTGTCTCACAAGCCGATACTAACTTCCCAATCTATGAGACGTCCAGAGGAGGTAGACGTGGGAGTCACACTGCCCGAGAAGGTCTGGGCCCAGCACCTCGTCCGCAAGGGTGAGGGCGACGAGCCGGATCTGCTCTACATCGACCTGCACCTGGTGCACGAGGTGACGAGCCCGCAGGCCTTCGACGGGCTCCGGCTCGCCGGGCGCCCCGTGCGCCGGCCCGACCTGACGCTGGCCACCGAGGACCACAACGTCCCCACCCTCGACGTGCTCGCGCCGATCGCCGACGAGGTCTCCCGCACCCAGGTGGAGACGCTGCGCCGCAACTGCGAGGAGTTCGGCGTCACGCTCTACCCGATGAACCACGCCGAGCAGGGCATCGTGCACGTCGTCGGCCCGCAGCTGGGGCTCACCCAGCCCGGCGTCACCGTCGTGTGCGGCGACAGCCACACCTCCACGCACGGCGCGTTCGGCGCGCTGGCGTTCGGCATCGGCACGTCCGAGGTGGAGCACGTGCTCGCCACGCAGACGCTGCCGCTCAAGCCGTTCAGGACGATGGCGGTCAACGTCAACTCGACCGACGGACAGCTCCGCCCGGGCGTCACGAGCAAGGACGTCGTGCTGGCGATGATCGCGCAGATCGGCACCGGCGGCGGCCAGGGCTACGTGCTCGAGTACCGCGGCAACGTCATCGAGAACCTCTCGATGGAAGCGCGCATGACCGTCTGCAACATGTCGATCGAGGCCGGCGCCCGCGCGGGCATGATCGCCCCCGACGACACCACGTTCGCCTACCTGAAGGGCCGCGACCACGCGCCCAAGGGGGCCGAGTGGGACGAGGCCGTCGCCGCCTGGCGGGAGCTGCGCACCGACGACGACGCGGTGTTCGACGCCGAGGTCACCATCGACGCCGACGCGCTCACCCCGTTCGTCACCTGGGGCACCAACCCCGGTCAGGGGCTGCCGCTGGGGGAGAACGTGCCCGACCCCGCGCAGATCGTCGACGAGAACGAGCGCGTCTCGGCGGAGAAGGCGCTGACCTACATGGGCCTCACGCCCGGCACCCCGCTCCGCGACGTGGAAGTCGACACGGTGTTCGTCGGCTCCTGCACCAACGGCCGCATCGAGGACCTGCGCGCCGCCGCCGAGGTCATCGACGGCCGCA
Source organism: Pseudonocardia sp. 73-21 (assembly GCF_001899645.1). GTDB lineage: Bacteria > Actinomycetota > Actinomycetes > Mycobacteriales > Pseudonocardiaceae > Pseudonocardia. Next base: position 7,896 of record NZ_MKVV01000060.1, read on the forward strand.
AGGTCGCGGACGGCGTCCGCATGCTGGTGGTGCCGGGTTCGATGCGCGTGCGGTTCCAGGCCGAGGACGAGGGCCTGGACAAGGTGTTCACCGCGGCCGGCGCCGAGTGGCGCTCCGCGGGCTGCTCGATGTGCCTGGGCATGAACCCCGACCAGCTCGCCCCCGGGGAGCGCAGCGCGTCCACGTCGAACCGCAACTTCGAGGGCCGACAGGGCAAGGGCGGCCGCACCCACCTGGTGTCGCCGCTGGTGGCCGCAGCCACGGCCGTCCGGGGCACCCTGAGCAGCCCGGAGGACCTGGCCAAGATGGAGGATCGGGACTGATGGACGCGTTCACCACCCACACCGGCATCGGCGTGCCGCTGCGCCGCGCCAACGTCGACACCGACCAGATCATCCCGGCCGTCTACCTCAAGCGCGTCACGCGCACCGGTTTCGAGGACGGGCTGTTCTCCGCCTGGCGGCAGGACGAGAGCTTCATCCTCAACCAGGAGCCGTTCAACCGGGGCTCGGTGCTGGTGGCCGGGCAGGACTTCGGCACGGGCTCGTCGCGTGAGCACGCCGTCTGGGCGCTGATGAACTACGGCTTCCGCGTCGTGATCTCCTCGCGCTTCGCCGACATCTTCCGCGGCAACTCGGCCAAGCAGGGACTGCTCGCCGCACAGGTCGCGCAGCCCGACGTCGAGCTGCTCTGGAAGCTGCTGGAGAACGAGCCGGGCACCGAGGTCACGGTCGACCTGGAGCAGAAGACGGTACAGGCCAAGGACCTCACGCTGCGGTTCGAGATCGACGACTACGCCCGCTGGCGCCTGCTCAACGGCCTCGACGACATCGGCCTGACCTTGCGCCACGCCGACGCGATCACTGCTTTCGAGGGAAATCGGCCGCACCGGTTGCCCACCACCACGCCGGCCTGATCCTTTGCGCCGCAACGGTTTCAGCTGAAGCCGCGCGGTGATTCCGTTGCGCCACAACGGAATCACCGCGTGCGCCTGCTGGCGCGACCGCCTGACCTGCCACTACGGTCACGCCCATGAACAAGACTCAGCTCGTGGACGCGCTCGCGGCGCGGATGGGCGACCGGCGCAGCGCGGCCACCGCGGTGGACGGGCTGCTCGAGACCATCGTGGACACCGTCAAGGGCGGCGGCTCGGTGTCGATCACCGGGTTCGGCGTGTTCGAGGCCAGGGCCCGGGCCGCCCGGGTGGCCCGCAACCCGCGCACCGGCGACGTCGTCGACGTCCCGGCCACCACCGTCCCGGCCTTCCGGCCCGGCGCGGGCTTCCGCACCGCGGTCAGCGGCAGCAGCACCGTCGCCCCGCGGGCCACCCCCGTCCGCCGCACGCGCGCGGCGGCCGCCGCGGCGCCGGCGAAGGCCGCCCCGGCGAAGCCGGCCCGCGCCACCAAGGCCAAGGCCGACACCGCGTTCGCGGCCCCGGCCAAGGTCGCTGCCCCGAAGAAGACTCCGGCCAAGGCGACTGCGGCCACGACCGCCGCGGCGACGAAGACGACCGCCGCGCCGAAGGCAGCGGCCGCGAAGGCGGCCCCGAAGGCGGCGGCGGCCAAGGCCGCACCCAAGGCGGCGGCGCCGAAGGCGGAGGCCAAGGCCAAGGCCGCCCCGAAGAAGGCCAAGGCCAAGAAGTAACCGGCAGCGACCGTCCGGCGGGGTTCGCAGAGCTCGCGGGGCGCACGGATTCGACGCGGTCCGAGCGGAGCCGTGCGGACCGGTTCGCCGGACGGTGAGTTGCCGGTGGCGCAGCATGGCCGGTCGGGGCGTGGGGTGATCGCGATCGTCCGCACGGCATCGTCCTCGTCGGGGCGACGGTGTGCGACGCGCACTGATCACGATGGGTCCGGAGCAGCCGGCCCGCGACGAGATGGGCGGTCCGGGTCGGCGGGCACATCCGCCATCGCGACGTGCGGGCGCGTGCCGTGCAGTGCCGGCTGCGCCTCCTGCGCTGCGCCTCCTGCGCTGCACGACCTGCGCTGCACGACCTGTGCCGCTACTGAACTGTTCCGGCCGCGTCGTACCGCTGGAGCCGTGGTACCAGGCAGTCCCGGGGCACCGTCCGGGCTGTCGGGGTCAGCCCGTCGGGCGTGCGTAGTGGTCGGCCCCGCGCAGATCCGGCCCGTCGAAGGTCAGGACCCAGGTGCTGGCCTTCCGGGCGGGCACGTCGTCGGGGTCGACGCCCAGCCGGTGCGGTGAGGCCGCCGCGAGCGCCGCGACCACGTCCGGGATCACGCCGCCCTGGCTGCACACCACCGTGACGCCCGGGGCGGCGGCCAGCTCGCGCGCGCGGGCCAGGCCGGCGTCGGGGTCGTCCCAGTAGCCCTCCTCGCCGAGCAGCGGCTCGCCGGACACCGGGACGCCGAGCGTCGCCGCCAGGGGGGCCACCGTCTCGCGGCACCGCACCGGTGGGGCGCTGAGCACGCGGTCGGGCCCGAACAGGCCCAGCAGGGTGGACACCTGCAGCGCCTGCTCGCGCCCGGAGCCCGAGAGCGGACGCAGCCCGTCGTCGCCGTCCCACTGGCTGCGGCTGCCGGCGCGCGCGTGGCGCACCAGCACCAGCGTGGATGTCGCCACGCCGCGGCGGACGAAGCGGCCCAGCACGTCGACGTCCCGGCGGTAGGACAGCAGCCCGCCGGCCTTGTCGGGGGCGACCCAGCGCAGCTCGTCGGTCTCGTCGTTCGCGGAGAACCCGGGCCCGTCCGCGCCGTCCACGGCCTGCGCCGACCAGTAGCGGACGAGCTTCGGTCCCTCGGGCACCTCGTAGTGGACGTCGCCGAGCACCGGGCCGAGCCGGCACCGCCATCCGGTCTCCTCGGCCACCTCCCGGACGGCGGCGAACGGCATCGTCTCCCCGCGGTCGAGCTTGCCCTTGGGGAACGACCAGTCGTCGTAGCGCGGGCGGTGCACGAGGGCGAGCTCGGTGCCGGACTCCGAAGCGCGCCACAGCACGGCTCCGGCCGCACGGACCGACACCGGCCGCGGCGCAACGGTCGAGCTCACTCCGCGGCGGCGATCGTGACGGCCGCGCTGCCGCGCGCCTCCGCGGGGGCGAGTGCGTGGCGCAGCATCATCTCGGCCTGGTGGTCGCGCACCGGGTTGATGCCGGAGTCGGCGGCGGGCGAGGGCTCCCAGGACCCGTCGGCGTGCAGCGTCCAGCAGCGGGTGGCGGGGTCGAGGCAGGAGTCGAGCACCTCGCCGAGCTTGGCCGCCAGCGCCGGGTCCGCGACGCGCAGCAGCACCTCGACGCGCCGGTCGAGGTTGCGGTGCATCATGTCGGCGCTGCCGATCCAGTACTCGTCGGCCGCCCCGAAGTGGAACACGCGGCTGTGCTCCAGGAAGCGTCCGAGGATCGAGCGGACGTGGATGTTCTCCGAGAGCCCCTCGTGGCCCGGCCGCATCGCGCAGATGCCGCGCACGATGACGTCGACCCGCACCCCCGCCTGCGACGCCCGGTAGAGCGCGTCGATCACCTGCTCGTCCACCAGCGAGTTCATCTTGAGGCAGATGCGCGCGTTCCCGTTGCCCTGACGGTGGGCCTCGATCTCGTCCTCGATGCGCCGCACGATGCCGCGCCGCACGCCGTAGGGCGCGACGAGCAGGCTGCGGTAGGACGTCTGGCGGGAGTAGCCCGTCAGCGAGTTGAACAGGTCGGTGAGGTCGGCGCCGATCGTCGGGTCGGCCGTCAGCACGCCCAGGTCCTCGTAGAGCCGGGCGGTCTTGGGGTTGTAGTTGCCCGTGCCGATGTGGCAGTAGCGGCGGATGATCGTGCCCTCCTGGCGCACCACCAGCGAGGTCTTGCAGTGCGTCTTGAGCCCCACCAGCCCGTAGACGACGTGCACGCCCGCCTTCTCCAGCTCGCGGGCCCAGCGGATGTTGGCCTGCTCGTCGAAGCGGGCCTTGATCTCCACCAGCGCCACGACCTGCTTGCCGGCCGCGGCCGCGTCGATCAGGGCGTCGACGATGGGGGAGTCGCCGGAGGTGCGGTAGAGGGTCTGCTTGATCGCCAGGACGTTCTCGTCCTCGGCGGCCTGCTCGATGAACCGCTGCACGCTCGTGGAGAACGAGTCGTAGGGGTGGTGCACCAGCACGTCGCCCTCGCGCAGGGTGGCGAAGATGCTGCGGGGGGTCTCCCGCTCCGCGAACGCCGGGTGCGTGGCGGGCACGAACGGCTCGTCCTTGAGGTCCGGGCGGTCGACCGCGTGCACGGCCCACAGTGCGGTGAGATCCAGCAGGCCGGGCACCGTGACGACGTCACCGGGGTCGACGTCGAGCTCGCGCAGCAGCAGCTCCAGCACGTGCTCGCTCATCGTGTCGGTGACCTCGAGGCGCACCGGGGGCCCGAACCGGCGCCGGGCGAGCTCGCGCTCGAGCGACTGCAGGAGGTCCTCGTCGCGGTCCTCCTCCACCTCGACGTCGGCGTTGCGCGTGACGCGGAAGGCGTGCACCTCCGTGACGTCCATGCCGGTGAACAGATCACCGAGGTGGGCGCCGATGAGGTCCTCGATCGGGAGGAACGTGATGTCCTCGCCGGGGGTGTCGACGCGCACGAGGCGCGGCACGTTGTTGGGCACCTTGACGCGGGCGAACCGCTCGGTGCGCGCCTCCGGGTCCCGCACGGTGACGGCGAGGTTGAGCGACAGCCCGGAGATGTAGGGGAAGGGGTGCGCGGGGTCCACCGCGAGCGGGGTGAGCACCGGGAAGACCTGCGCGGAGAAGTAGTCCGACAGGCGCAGCCGCTGGGCCTCGGAGAGGTCGTCCCAGCGCATGATGCGGATGCCCTCGGACTCGAGCTCGGGGCGGACCTGGTCGAGGAACACCCGGGCGTGCGCCTCGGCGATGGCCTGGCTGCGCGTGGCGATGCGGGCGAGCTGCTCGCGGGGCGAGAGGCCGTCGGCGCTGCGGACGGCGAGCCCGGTCTCGTTGCGGCGCTTGAGCCCGGCGACGCGCACCATGTAGAACTCGTCGAGGTTGGAGGCGAAGATCGCCAGGAACTTGGCGCGTTCCAGCAGCGGCTGGCTGTGGTCCTCCGCCAGCGCGAGCACCCGGGCGTTGAAGTCGAGCCAGGACAGCTCGCGGTTGAGGTAGCGGTCGTCGGGGAGCTCGGAGACCGGGGCCGGAGTGCGGGCGGGCGGGCTCACCGGCACCGCCGCGGCCGACGAGCCGGACGTGCGGGCGTCGGTGGCGGCCGGGGCCGGCCCGGGCTGGTTGGCGCGGCCGTTGGTCGTGCGCGGGGTGGGGACCTGGGTGCTCGTGCCCGCCGCCGCGCGGGCCGCGGCGTGGACCCGCCGCGTGGAGGGCCGGGGAGCTCGCCGTTTCGCCTGACCCCTGGCCCGGCCCGATTCCTCCGGTCCGTCGCCGCTGCCCGACTTGCCGTTCACGTCGTCACCCACGCCGGTGATTGTTACGCACGGAAGGCCTGTCCCGCCTCAGACCTCCACCGTCATCCGAGTGAACTATCTGGCCGGCGCCAGCACGGCCCGCGTGTGCTCGCCCACGCCGAGCGCGACCGCGAGATCGAGATCGGCGGGGGTGTCGACGTCGCGGCGCAGGCCGGGCCACCCGCCCTCCAGCGGACGCGCCCCGGACTTCTCGTGGAGCCGGGCCGAGTCCGGGCCGAACCGCGGATCGAGATCATGGCCCGGCGCGGCGAGCAGGAACGTGGTGCCCGTGCCGTCGGCGTCGGGGCTGAAGGCCCGGCCCCCCAGGTGGAGCGCCGCCTCGACCGCCGCGTCGAGCTCGGAGGGGCGCAGCGCCGGCAGGTCGGCCTGCAACGCGCCGACCGCGCAGCCGGGATCACGGGCCCGCAGCAGCGCCGCTCCGTGCGCGTAGGCGCGGTTCAGCCCGCCCAGCGGGCCGTCCGGCACCACCTCGACGCCCAGCGCGCCGAACTGGGCGCTCACCGCCGGATCCGAGCTGACGACGAGCAGCCGCCGCACGCCCGTACTGGCGAGCACCGCGGCCACCGTGTCGTGGGCCAGGGCGAGCGCCAGGCGGATGTGCGCCCCGGCGTCGCCGACGCCACCGTCGGCGGCCCCGCGCAGCCGCGACTTCGCCGCCGTCAACGGCTTGACCGGGACCACGAGATCCACGGCCGGATGTGAACTCACGCCGCCATCGTCGCACCCGCACGTCCACTGACCCGCCGGTGCGGCGCTCGGCGCTTTCGACCAGTCGAGCTCCTGTCGTCGACGATCTCGACCCGGAGGGTGATCAGGCGTCCCCGGCGCTCCGGGCGGGCAGAGCACGGCGCCGTGCTCCCCCGGCTCGGGCCACTCGTTCGCGGCGGTCGACACCCGGTCCGACGCGCCGGCCCGGGCCCCCGGCTGGAACACCGCGTGGTTCGTCCGCCGGCTGCGCAGCGCCCGCAACGCCGACGGGGACCCACGGTGCGCTCCCGGCCCGGCCGGCACGCGAAGCGGGCGCGCCGCCCCCGACCTGGACCTCCGGCGGCCGGGAAGGAAGACTCAGCGCCGTGATCGATCGCAGAGCGGGCGTACGGCGGGAGCCGCGGGGCTTCTGGATCTCCTTCTGTGCGGTCTTCTTCTATCCGATGGGCTGGCTCGCCGGGCGCAGCCGGTTCGAGGAGCGCCAATACATCCCCGCCGAGGGTGGTGCGCTGATCGTCGCCAACCACATCTCACACCTCGACCCCGTCTTCACCGGCCTGCAGGTCGAACGGGCCCGCCGGGTGCCGCGGTTCATGGCCAAGCACAGCCTCTGGCGCACCCCGGTGCTCGGGCAGGCGCTGGCCGGGAGCCGGCAGATACCCGTCTACCGCGAGTCGGCCGACGCCCAGCAGAGCCTGCGCGACGCCACCACGGCCCTGGGCGAGGGACTGGTCGTGATCATCTACCCGGAGGGCACCATCACCCGCGATCCCGAGGGCTGGCCCATGCAGGCCCGCACGGGCGTCGCCCGGCTCGCGCTCTCGGTGGACGTCCCGGTGATCCCCACCGTGCACTGGGGCACCCGCGACGTGCTCGACGGCTACAGCGGCAAGTTCCGGCCGCTGCCCCGCAAGGCGATCACCGTGCGGTGCGGCCCGCCCGTCGACCTCACGCCCTACCGCGGCCGCACCCAGGACGCCGCGCTGCTCCGGGAGGTCACCGATCTGATCATGGGCCGGGTCAAGGAGCTGCTGGCGGAGGTGCGGGGGGAACCGGCGCCGGCCGAGTTCTTCCGGCGGGGGGCGGCGACATGAGTCGTGAGGTACGGCGCGTCGCGGTGCTCGGGGCGGGGTCGTGGGGCACCGCGTTCGCCAAGGTGATGGCCGACGCCGGCCGGGACGTCGTGCTGTGGGCCCGGCGTCCGGAGGTGGCCGCCGCCGTCAACGACGGGCACGTCAACCCCGACTACCTGCCCGGCGTCGCCCTCCCGGGTCTGCTCACCGCCACCACGAACGCCGCCGCCGCGCTCGACGGGGCCGACGCCGTGGTGCTCGCCGTCCCGTCACAGACGCTGCGCGCCAACCTCTCGGGCTGGAGCGTCCTGCTGCCCCCGGGCGCCACGCTGGTGAGCCTGGCCAAGGGCGTCGAGCTGGGCACGCTCAAGCGGATGAGCGAGGTGATCGTCGAGGTCGCCGGCCTGCCCCCCGACCAGGTGGCTGTGGTCTCCGGACCGAACCTCGCCCGCGAGATCGCCGCCGAGGAACCGACCGCCACCGTGATCGCCTGCGCCGACCACGAGCGGGCCGTGCAGCTGCAGCAGGCCTGCACCACCGGCTACTTCCGCGCCTACACCAACACCGACGTGGTGGGCTGCGAGATGGGCGGCGCAGGCAAGAACGTCATCGCGCTGGCCTGCGGCATGGCGGCGGGGCTGGGCTTCGGCGACAACACCCGCGCGTCGCTGATCACCCGCGGCCTGGCCGAGACCGCTCGGCTGGGCGTGGCGCTGGGCGCCGACCCGATGACGTTCGCGGGGCTGGCCGGCCTCGGCGACCTGGTGGCCACCTGCTCCTCGCCGCTGTCGCGCAACCGGACGTTCGGTGAGCGCCTGGGCCGTGGCGAGAGCCTGGCGCAGGCCGAGGCGTCCAACCACGGGCAGGTGGCCGAGGGCGTGAAGTCGTGCTCGTCGATCTGCGCGCTGGGGGAGCGCCACGGGGTGGAGCTGCCGATCGCCGACGCCGTGCGGAGGGTCTGCCACGACGGCTTCTCGGCGGCGGAGCTGGGCAAGGAACTGATCAGCCGGACGCCCCGTCCCGAATAAGCGGCGGCTCCGCCGCCCGTGCGCGGAAGACGGTGCCCTGGCCCTGATCTCCGCGCACGACCTGTCGGATCGGCCTTCCTCGTCACGCCGGGGCTAGGCTGGCCGCCATGATCACGGGCGCCGGGGACGGCACGCGCTGCGTCCACGGCGGGCGCGGCGACGACGTGCTCGGCGCCCCCGTGCACCCCGGCCCCGTGCTGTCGTCGACCTTCCATCTGGGGCTCCCGGCCGACCCGACGCCGCCCGACTTCTACGGCCGCGCAGACAACCCCACCTGGCGGGCGCTGGAGGCCGCGATCGGCCTGCTGGACGGCGGCGGGTGCGTGAGCTTCTCCTCCGGCATGGCGGCGATCGCGGCCGTGCTGCGCGTCGGCGCCCCGCGCGGGGCGCTGGTCCTGCCCTCGGACGGCTACTACCTCGCGCGCGCACTCGCCCACGGTGAGCTGGCGCCGCTGGGCGTCGAGGTCCGGGAGGTGCCGACGGCGGGCGAGTGGCCCGACGGTGTGCTCGACGGCGCCGGGCTCGTGGTGGTGGAGACGCCGTCCAACCCCGGCCTCGACGTGATCGACATCGAGTGGGCGGCCGGGGCGGCGCACGCGGCCGGCGCGCTGCTCGCCGTCGACAACACCACCGCCACCCCGCTCGGACAGCAGCCGCTGGAGCTGGGTGCCGACCTGACCGTCGCCAGCGACACCAAGGCCCTGGCCGGGCACGGCGACGTCGTGCTGGGCCACGTCTCCACCCGGGACGACGAGTTGCTCGCCCGGCTCCGCGAGGCCCGCTCCCGGGGCGGCGCGATCCCCGGCCCGATGGAGGCCTGGCTCGCCCATCGCGGACTGGCGACGCTCGACCTGCGGCTGGCCCGGCAGGCCGCGAACGCCGCCGCTCTGGTCGAGGTCCTCCTGCGCCACCCGGCGGTGCGCGACGTGCGCTGGCCGGGCCATCCGGACGACCCGTCGCACGCGGTGGCCGCCCGTCAGATGCGCCGGTGGAACGGCGTGCTGGGGTTCACGCTGCCCTCCACGGAGGCGGTGGGGGAGTTCCTCGCCGTGTCCCGGTTGGTGGGCTCGGCCACGAGCTTCGGCGGTCTGCGCACCACGGCCGACCGCCGGCAGCGGTGGGGCGACGACGTCGTCGACGGGCAGGTGCGGCTGTCGGCGGGCTGCGAGGATCCGGCCGACCTCGTCGCGGACATCCGGGCAGCTCTCGATGCCGTCCGTCGCTGAGACGAGACGGCGAACTCGCGGGTCAGGGGGTGGGGGGTTCCTCGTCCACCGGACCGCTGAGGTACCACTCCTCCCACCGGTCGTACGCGCCGGCGAGGGCGGCGCGGAAGATCGGGGGGCGGTCGATGGCGGTGATGAACGTGCGGGGCACCGTGCCCGCGGGGCGGGTCTCCACCGACTGGGCGTAGACCGTGGAGTAACCGGCGCGCTTGGCCTCCAGCGTGGCGGCGTCGGTCCAGTTCTTGGACTGGCCGAACGGGATGGCGAACTCGTCGGTGTCGACGTCGAGCATCCGCACCATCCGCTCGCGGGAGACCTCGAGCTCGCGGCGGGCCTCGTCGGGCCGGAGCTTGCCGAAGTCGCGGTGGGTGACCGAGTGGCTGGCCAGCGTCATGCCCTGGTCCTGCAGCGCGACGAGCCCGTGCCAGTCGAGCACGTGGTCGTATCCCTCCTCGTGGCCGCCGTCGGCCCACCCGGTGACCACGAACATCGTGGACGGGATGCCGTGGTGGCGCAGGACGGGCGCGGCGTGGTCGAGCACGCTCGTGCAGCCGTCGTCGAAGGTGAGGGCGAGCAGCTGCTCCTCCGGCCGGGCGAGCACCTGGGCGGGGGTGGCGAAGGTCCACCCGTCGTCGACGGCCATCTGCAGGTGGCTCTCGAAGTGGCGCGGGCTGACGTCGTTGACCTCCCACTCGGGCGTGCCGATGGAGTGGTAGGCCAGGATGCGGGCCCGCTTGTGCCCCGCGGTGGACGTCCTCGCGGCGAGAGCCCAGCGCTCCGCGCGCAGGCGACCGTCGACGACGCACCGGTACGCGAACTGAGCAGCGGGCACATCACCCAGCGCACGGCGTACCGACCGCAACATGGTGGCCAAGCTCAGGTCCTCTCGCGAGTGGATGCGGGTATCGAGCCTACGCAGTAGCCCTGTGGCTCCGCTGAGAGCTCTCTCAGACCGCGCGCTCCGCGGCTAACCGCTGCTCGGTCACCGGCACCGCGGGTGCCCGCAGCGGGGCCAGCGGCGTGTTGCCCAGCACGATGTCGGCGGCCTTCTCGGCCAGCATCATCACGGGCGCGTAGGTGTTGCCGTTCGTCAGCTCCGGGAAGATCGACGCGTCGATCACGCGGATGCCGTCGAGCCCGTGCACGCGCAGGCTCGACGGGTCGACGACGGCCCGGTCGTCCACGCCCATGCGGGCACTGCAGGCCAGGTGCAGGCCCGGGCGGGCGGTGCGCTCCACCCAGTCGAGCACCTGCTCGTCGGTGGCGGTGGCCGGGCCCGGCTCGGTCTCGCGGCTGCCGAACCCGGCGAACGCGGGCTGGTTCATGAGGGTGCGGCCGACCTGTACCGCGTCGAGCCAGCGCTGCCGGTCGCTCGGGTCGCCCATGAAGTTGAGGTGGATGGCCGGGTCGCGGCGCGCGTCGCGGGAGGTGATCTTCACCGTGCCCGTGGCCGGGGAGTGCATGACGCCGACGTAGACCTGGTAGCCGTGCTCCTTGATCCGCACGGGCCCGTCCGCGCTCTCGATCACCAGCGGGATGAGGCCGAACAGGACGTCGGGGCTGACGGCCTCGGACCCGGTGCTCGCGAAGCCGACGGCGCGCAGCGGGTTGCGGGTGCCCGCGCCCTTCCCGAGCAGGTAGGCGCCCAGGATGATGCCCGGCCACGCGGCCTTGCTGCGCAGCGGCGAGGTCAGCACCGGACGCGACGACGCGTAGTGCAGGTGCACCGCGAGATGGTCCTTGAGGTTCTCGCCGACGCCCGGCAGGTCGGCCACCATCGGCACGCCCATGGGGTGCAGGTGCGCGGGGTCGCCGACGCCGGAGAGCTGCAGCAGCTGCGGCGAGCCGATGGCGCCGCCGGCGAGGATGACCTCGCGCGCCCGGACGGTCCGCTCGCCGCCGCGGCGCTGCTTGTAGGCCACGCCGACCGCTCGGGTGCCCTCGAACAGGACACGGGTGGCGTGGGCGTGCGTGCGCACCTCGAGGTTGCGGCGGCCGCGGGCGGGGTGCAGGTAGGCGCGCGACGACGACGCGCGCAGACCCCGCTGGACGGTCTGGTCGGCGGGGGAGAAGCCCTCCTGGACGGCGTCGTTGATGTCGTCGACGACGGCGTGGCCGGCCTGGCGGGCGGCGGCGAAGAAGGCGTCGAACAGGGGGCTGTCGGCGGGCCCGCGCTCCAGCGACTGCGGACCGCCGCGGCCGCGGCCGGTGCCCTCGGGCTCATCGACGCAGTTCTCCAGCCGGCCGAAGTACGGCTCGCAGTGCGCCCAGTCCCAGTTCCCGCAGCCCGGCTTGGAGCCCCAGACGTCGAAGTCGGCGTGGTTGCCGCGCTGGTAGATCATGCCGTTGATGCTCGACGAGCCGCCGAGCAGCTTGCCGCGGGGGTGGATCAGCTTCCGCGACTGCAGGCCGGCCTCGGGCTGCGACTCGTAGTTCCAGTCGTAGTGGCGCTTGCCGATCGTGCGGCCGAGCGCGATCGGCAGCTGCACCTGCAGGTCCCACCAGTAGTCCCGGCCGCCGGCCTCGAGGACCAGCACGTCGACCCCGGGATCCGCGCTCAGGCGTGCGGCCAGTACGCACCCGGCGGCGCCGCCGCCCACGATCACGAAGTCGTACTCGCGCGCCATCCGCTGTTCTCCCTATCGCCGTCTCCCCGACATGACCGGGGAACACAGCCCTCCCCCGACGTCGCGGCGACCCTACAACGCCCCACAGGAGGCGCACGGGACATCCCTTCTCAGGCTGAGCTCAGGCTGAGGCCCCACGATGTCGCGGTGCTGCAGCGCCTGTGTCGGGACCCCCTGGGCATGCTGGCGGGCGCGGTCGTCCTCGTCGTCGCCGTGCTGTCGGTGGTGCGGGCGTTCGGCCCGATGACCTACTCCGGCGACATCTGGCGGCAGGCCGACACGGCGTCGATCGCGCAGAACTTCGCCGAGAACGGCATGCGGCTGCTCTACCCCCAAATCGACTGGGGTGGTGCGGGGCCCGGCTACGTCGAGACCGAGTTCCAGCTGCTGACGTGGCTCACCGCCGCGTTCTACCTCGTGTTCGGCGAGCACGTGTGGATCGGCCGGCTGATCTCGCTGGCGTTCGCGCTGGTGGCGGTGGCCGCGTTCTGGGGGCTGGCCCGCCGGCTGCTGCCGCCCACGGCCGCGCGGTGGGCGCTGATCGCGTTCGCCCTCTCACCTCTGTTCATGCGCTACGGCAGCGCGTTCATGCCCGACGCCACGGCGCTGGCGTTCTTCCTGCTCGCGATGCTGTGGTTCCGGCGCTGGCTCGACGAGGACCGCGTGGCGTGGCTCGCGGCCACGGCGGTCGCCGTGTCGCTCGCCGCTCTGGTCAAACCCACGTCGCTGATCGTCGGTCCGATCCTGCTGGTCTGGCTGCTGGCCGCCGACCGGGCGCGGCTGCGCCGGCCCGCGCCGTACGTCGCGGGCGTGGCGGCGCTCGTCGCCCCGGCGCTGTGGCTGCTGCACGCCAACTCGCTCTACCGCACCTACGGCAACACGTTCGGCGTGCTCTCGGGCGGAGACGACAAGTTCGGCGGCGTGGGCCAGTGGCTGCGTCCCTCCTTCTCCATCGGCAACGCCTACCTCGAGGCCGTGTGGGTGCTCGGGGTGGTGGGTGTGCCGCTCGCCGTGCTGGGTGCCGTGGTGGTGTGGCGCGAGCGCCGGCGGTACGCGGTGGTCGTCGCCGGGGTCGTGGTGGTGGTCGGCTACTTCTTCGCCGTCGCCCGGTACAGCCAGAACTCGCCGCAGTACCACATCTACGCGCTGCCGTTCGCCGCGTTGCTGGTCGGCCTCGGGGTCGCGGCCGCCGCGCCGCGGGTGCCGCTGCTCGCGCGCCGGATCGCGGCGGTGGTGATCGTCGCCGCCTTCGCGGCCGGTAGCCTGACGGTGTTCGTGGGGTCGCTGAGCGACACCAGCGGCACGCTCGGGGTCTGCGCCACGGAGCTCGACGAGGTGTCGGCCCCCGGGGACCTGGTGGTGGTCGACACCACCAGCAACGCTCTCGACAACGGGGTCCCGAACAACTGGCAGGAGCCCGTCGTCTTCTACCGCGCCGACCGCCGGGGCTGGAGCGTCGCCGCCGACCAGCTCGACGCTGCTCGGCTCGCCGCCGACCGGCAGGCGGGAGCGCGGTTCTTCGTCGACGTCGACCCCGCGCTCGTGCCGGCCGGCAGCCCGCTGGCCGGATGGCTCACCGCGAACGCGACGCCGCTGCGGACGTCGGCCGCCGACGGATGCGGCATCTGGGTGTTCCGGTAACACCCCACGCCGGGTAGGCGATCAGAGCAACGGAGGCCATTGCAGTGCAGAGTCGGTCGGGGAACGACCCGGCGTACCCGTCGGTGGAGTCGGAGACGGTGCGTATCGCCGGTCCCGTGACCGCGCCCGTGCCCGTTCAGCCCGACGGGGGTGCAGCCGATCACCGGAGCGCGTCTCAGTACCCTGAGAACGTGGTCGACACGCGCGAAACGGGCAAGCAGCGGTTGAAGCGCCTCCGCGTCGGCCGTGGTCTGGAGCTCAACGCGCTGTCGCTGATGGTCGCCTCGGTGATCACGGCCCTGGTGGGGGTCTTCTTCTGGGCGGTCGCCACCAAGGCGCCCGCGGCCGAGGTCGGCCGCTCGTCCGCGATCATCACCACCGCCACCCTGCTCAGTGCTCTGGCCAGCCAGAACGTCGGCCTGTTGATCAGCCGGTTCCTGCCGGGGGCGGGCCCGCGGTCGAAGAAGCTGGTGCTCGTCGGCTACGCCGCGGCGTCCGGGGTGGCACTGCTGCTCGGGGCCGGGTTCGTGCTGTTCTGGCACAGCAGCCTGTTCGCCTCCGATCTCGAGCGCTACCTGTTCCCCGTGTTCACGATGATCCTGTCGCTGTTCGTGCTGCAGGACTGGGTGCTCATCGGCCTGCGCGCCTCCACGTGGGTGCCCTTGGAGCAGCTGCTCTTCGCGCTCGTGAAGCTCGGCCTGCTCGTGGTGTTCATCGCGCTGTTCCCCGTCGGCGGCATCGTGCTGTCGTGGGTGGTGCCGGCCGGGATCGCCGTGCTGATCGTCAGCTCCATCGTGCTGTTCCGCGCGCTGCCGCGCCGCCCGCCGCCCGAGCCGGGCGCCGCCCAGCTCCCGGGGCGCCGGGGCCTGACCATCATCTTCTTCAGCGAGTACGCCACCGGGATCATGACGGTGGCCGTGCCGATGGCGCTGCCGCTGATCATCGTCGCGCAGCTGGGCACCGAGTCCAACGCGTACTACGCGCTGCCGTGGATGCTCAGCGAGGCGTTCAACATGCTGCTGTGGAACATCAGCTCGTCGTACATGGTCGAGGCCTCCAACGACGGGCCCAAGGCGGCCGCGCTGCTCAGGCGCACCATCCGGCTCAACCTCCTCATCGGCGGGCTCGGCGTGCCGTTCATGCTGATCGGGGCGCCCTGGCTGCTCACGTTCCTCGGCGGGGCCTACGCCGCCGAGGGCTCCACGGTGCTGCGGATCCTCGCCTGCGCCATCCCGTTCCTCGTGATCACCTCGCTCTACAGCACCACGGCGCGGGTCCGCCAGCAGATGGGGCGCGTGGTGGCCATCCAGCTCGGCGCGTCCGTGCTCACGATCGGCCTCGCCCTGATCCTCATCCGCGAGATGGGCATCAACGGCGTGGCGCTGTCGTACCTGATCGCCGAGGTGCTCTGCGCGGTCATCGTCTTCATCCCCCTGATCCGCATCCTGCGCGAGAAGACCCCTGCGGCTCCGGCGGCGAACCCTGAACCGGCTCCGGTGTGAGCCCGAGCGGAGTGACCCCGTGACATCGATCGGACCGCGGCCCACCGTCAGCGTCGTCGTGCCCTGCTACAAGTACGGCCAGTACGTGCAGCAGACCGTCACGAGCATCCTGCGCAACGAGCGCGTCGACATCGACGTCCTCGTGATCGACGACTGCTCGCCCGACGACTCCTGGGAGGTCGTACAGGCGCTGCCCCGGTTCGACACCCGCGTCCGGGTGGTGCGCAACGAGCGCAACCAGGGCCTCATCGCCACCGCCAACGACGGCCTCGACCAGGCCAAGGGCGACTACGTGGTGCTGCTCTCCGCCGACGACGCGCTCGCCCCCGGCTGGCTCGACCGCGGCGTCGACCTGCTGGAACGCACCCCGCACGCCACGTTCGTCAAGGGGCCGGTGCGCGTCTTCGAGGGTCCGCACCTGCCCACCCTGCGCAAGCAGCGCGACCTGCGCTCCGTCGTGTGGCCGGGCCGCGACTGGATCGCGAAGAGCTGCGACCAGGGCGTCACCGACGTGCGCTCACCCGAGGTGATCGTGCGCACCTCGGCCCAGCGTCAGGCGGGCGGCTACAACCCGAAGGTGCCCTACAGCTCCGACATGGAGATGTGGCTGCGCCTGGCCAGCCTGGGCGACGTCATCGAGGTCACCGGTCCGGTCTCGGCGTTCTACCGCTTCCACCCCAGCAACATGTCGCGCGGCAAGGACCTGCTCGGCGTCGGCGAGCTCGACAGCAACGACGACGCGTTCGACGAGTGGTACGCCGGCGCGGGCTCCCGGGTCGAGGGCGCCGACGAGCTGCTCAAGCGCGCCCACCGGGCGCTGGCCGTCATGGCCGTCGCGAGGGCGCCGCGGGCGTTCCTGGAGGACCCCCCGATGTTCCAGCGGCTGTGTGAGTTCGCGCTCGAGAAGGACCTGCTCTGGGCGGCGCCCCAGGTCGCGAAGCTGCGCCAGCGGCTCACCTCGCCGCTGGCGGTGCGGGCCCGCGACCGGCTCACCCCCCTCACCGAGGCCGTGGTGCAGACGCGCCGCAAGGTCCCGCACCTGCGGGCCCGGGTCGGCGCCTACACGGCGTGGGTCAACGACCGGCTCGGCACGGCCGACCACGACGCGACCGGAACGAAGGCTCGTCACATGAATGGGGAAGGCCGTTGATCGCCACCGAGGGCATGTGGTGCTGCGAGACCGACCTGGCCGGTGACGGTGCGATCCGGTCCGTGGCCCCCCAGGAACCCGGCCACACCACGGCGCGCGTGCTCGTCCGGCTGCACGGTGAGCCGCTCGGATACGTCACGCTGCCCGCCGTCGACGGCGACGTCGACCGCGAGCAGCTGCTGCGCGTGGTGTGGGCGCGCTGGTCGGCCGACGTCAACGAGCACCTCGTGGACGAGGGGCTCCCGGCGCGCACGGCGCTCGGCCCCGACGACGTGCCGCTGCCCGCCGCCACCGCGTCGTGCCCCAACCACATCGAGGCCGACGAGCCGGTCTCGGTGGTGGTGTGCACCCACAACCGCAGCACGATCCTCACCCGCTGCCTCACCGGGCTGCAGGCGCTGACCTACCCGAACCTCGAGATCATCATCGTCGACAACGCCCCCAGCGACGGCAGCACGCGCGCCGTCGTCGAGAAGGTGATGGCCGAGGACGACCGGTTCCGCTACGTCGTGGAGCCGCGCGCCGGCCTGTCCTACGCCCGCAACAAGGGCCTCGCCACCGCCACGGGGCGCTACCTCGCCTACACCGACGACGACGTGTCGGTGGACGCCGGTTGGATCGAGGGCCTGGTCCGGGGCTTCCGACGCCGCTCCGACATCGGCTGCGTCACCGGCCTGGTGTGCACCGCCAGCGTCAACACCGCCGCCGAGGCCTACTTCGACGCCCGGGCGTCGTCGTGGTCCACCCGGCCCCGGCCGGAGATCTTCGACATGCACGGGGCCCGGCGCGAGGGCGCGCTCTACCCCTACTCCGCCGGCATCTACGGCACGGGCGCCAACTTCGCGTTCGACCGCGAGTTCCTCACCTCCACCCACGGCTTCGACGAGGCGCTGGGCGCCGGCGCCCGCACCCGCGGCGGCGAGGACCTCGACGCGTTCGTCACCACGCTGCTGGAGGGCCGGGCCATCGCCTACGAGCCGTCGGCGATCGTGTGGCACCACCACCGCGCCGGGCGTGACGAGCTGCTGCGCCAGCTCTACGGCTACGGCACGGGCTTCGCGGCGTTCATCGCGAAGACCATCGCCCGCCCGTCCACCCGGTGGGACGTCGTGCAGCGCGTGCCTCAGGGGCTCCAGAAGATCGTGAAGATCCGCTCCGACACCAAGCACGCGCTGGGGGAGCGGATCGAGTCCCCCCGCGGTGCGGCGCTGGTGGAGTTCGCCGGCTACGCGGCGGGCCCGTACCTGTACTGGCGGGCGAAGCGGGACAACCGCAAGCACTAGCCGAGAACTGCCGCGATTTCGTGCGGAAGTACATCGTCCCGGGCCGAGCAGGGGGCAGGATCGAGGGCGTCGTCCAAGGCGAGGCGAAGACGCTGCTCACGGTGCTCGAGACTCGGGGCTCCGACATCACCGATGCTGATCGAACCCGTATCGCCGGATGCCGCGACCCCGAGCAGCTCGACATCCGGCTGCGCCGGGCGACCACCGTGGACTCGGTGGACGAGCTGTTCGGCTGAGCGACCACCTGCGACGAACGGCACTGTCGTCGCACGGGTTGCGACGGGAGTGCCGTCCGTCGGGCGGGTCAGACCGTGACCTCGCCGCGGCCGCGGCGGGTGGCGTCGCTCAGGGCGTCCTCGGACCCCGTCCGGCGGCCCTTCACGTCCACCTCGCGGACCGGGACGGACATGCCGTCCTTCGCGAGGCTCGTGGAGGCGGCCTCCAGCAGGGCGAGGACGCGCAGGCCCGACCAGCCGTCGGTGAGGGGGGCGCGGTTCTCCGAGATGGCGGCGGCGAACTCCACCATCACCGAGCGCAGGGCCTCCTGGTTGGGCAGCGCGGGTGCGACGGTGTCGCCGGTGCGGTAGGACACGGTGGTGCGGCCGCGGGTGTCGGCGTCGAGCTTGCTGGCCTCGGTGAGGTCGACGCCCCGGTCGTGCACCGACAGCTTCTGCACCGGGTTGAGGTCGTCCCACACGACGGTGCGCTGCGAGCCGCCGACGACAACGGTGCGGATCTTGGTGGGGGACAGCCAGTTGACGTGCACGTGGGCCAGCGCGTCGTTCGACAGCCGGATGGTCAGGTGCGCGACGCAGGCGTGGCCGGCGCCGACCGGGTCGGAGCCGTGCGCGGCCACCGAGACGGGGTGCACGTCGTCGGGGAGGATCGCGTCGAAGATCGACAGGTCGTGCGGGGCCAGGTCCCACAGCACGTCGACGTCGGGCTGGACGAGCCCGAGGTTGATGCGCACCGAGTCGAGCCACTGCAGGTCGCCCAGCGAGCCGCCGCGCAGCAGCTCGCGGATGTGGCGCACCGGCGGCGTGTAGACGTAGGTGTGGTCGAGCATGAGGACGCGCTCGTGGCGCTCGGCGGCCTCGACGAGCAGGCGGCCCTCCTCGTAGGTGGGGGCCAGCGGCTTCTCGACCAGCACGTGCTTGCCGGCCTCGAGCGCGGCCATGGCCACCTGGTAGTGGGTGCCCGCGGGCGTCGCGATGGCGATGGCGGACACGGCGGGGTCGGCCAGGACCTCGTCGAGCGAGTTCGAGACCCGCACGGTGGAGTACTCGCCGAGCACCTTCTTCGCCCGCGCCTCGTCGAGGTCGCAGAGGTACTCCAGGTGCAAACCGGGCGTCTGCTGGGCGTTGCGGACGAGGTTCGGCCCCCAGTATCCGGCTCCGACGACGGCGATCCCGATGGCCGGGCTGCTCGTTCCCACGTCCTGCTCCCTCGATCGTCTGGTGTCGCCCGACCGTACCGGGCGGGTTCCGTCGGCCCCGTCATGGGCCGTGCCAGGGCGAGTTCCATGCGATATCACACTCGCGTAACCCGCCCGCGCTATGGTCTGATCAGCCTGCGCAGGGAGGTGGTCGCGTGAAGCATCGACAACCGGACCCCAACGGTGCCCACCCCGATCCAGGGGAGGTACCGGGGATCACGCCGCTCCCGAGCGTGCTCCCGACGGGGTCCCGGGTCCTGCTCCTCAACGCCACGTTCGAGCCGCTCGCGGTGGTCACCGCCAAGCGTGCCGTCGTCCTGATGCTCACCGGCAAGGCCGAGTGCGTCGAAGCCACCATCGACGGCTTCTTCCACTCCGAGAACCTCTCCATCCCCGCTCCCTCCGTGATGCGCCTCTCGCGCTACGTCCGCGTGCCCTACCGCCGCGCCGTACCCATGACCCGAGCCGGCGTGCTGCGCCGCGATCTGCGCCGCTGCGCCTACTGCGGCCGCAAGGCCGACACGATCGACCACGTGGTGCCGCGCAGCCGCGGCGGCGAGCACAGCTGGGAGAACTGTGTGGCGGCCTGCCGCTCGTGCAACTCCCGCAAGGCCGACAAGCTCCTCGAGGAGATCGGCTGGAGCCTCGCCGAGCCGCCCCGCCCGCCGCACCGCACCGCCGGGGGCGTGCTGGTGTTGGCCGTCGAGCCGCTGCCCGCCTGGGAGCCCTGGCTGGGTGTAGCCGCCTGAGCCGAATGGACTGGGGATCGCTCACCCGAGAGGTCTATTTTCTTACTGTCCGTTTCGAATCCTCTGTAACGGGTTCGCGGTGTAGCTCGACTAGGTGACAAGGGCTGCGGCTGACGCGGTGTGGTGACCACCGCAGCCGCTCCGGGCACGGACTGCCCGCTGTCTTGTCCACGCGTTCGAGTACGGGGGAATGCGCGCACCGTGTCGATAGATCTGAGCTGTCCCAGCGAGCAGGCCGACGACGGTGGTCTCGGTCGGTTCGGGGTACTCGCCGGCCCGCTGACCGAGCCGCCGGATGGGCCCTACCGGGTCCGGTTCCAGAGGCTGCACACCGCGGGCGGTCGCGGGCGGGCCATCCGCACCGGTCTCATCATCACGCTCAACGTGGCGGTCGAGGTCGCGTTCGTGCTGTGGCTGCTCTCGCCCGACCACCATCCGGACTTCGACAACCCGTGGCAGATCAACGTGGCCAACGTCTTCGTGATCGGCGCGGTCACGCTCGTCGAGGGCATGCGGCTGATCAACGTGTTCTCGCTGTCGCTGGCCTCGTTGCTGGCGCGCGATCCCGTGCCGGTGATGCCCGACCCGTCGCTGCGCGTGGCGTTCCTGACCACCATCGTCCCGGGCAAGGAACCGCTGGAGATGGTGCGCACCACGCTGCGGGCCGCCCGGCGCATCCGCTACGAGGGCCGCCTCGACGTGTGGCTGCTCGACGAGGGCGACTCGGACGAGGTGCGTGAGATGTGCGCAGCCGAGGGCGTGCGCCACTTCAGCCGCAAGGGCGTCGAGCAGTACAACCAGGCCCACGGGGCGTTCAAGGCCAGGACCAAGCACGGCAACTACAACGCCTGGCTCGACGCCCACGGCTACCGCTACGACGTGTTCATGTCGGTGGACCCCGACCACGTGCCCACCCCGGACTACGCCGACCGGATGCTCGGCTACTTCCGTGACCCCGACACCGCGTTCGTCGTCGGCCCGCAGTGCTACGCCAACGTCGACAACTTCGTCACCCGCGCCGCGGAGTCGCAGCAGTTCCCGTTCCACTCGGTGATCCAGCGGGCGGGCAACGCCTACGGCGTCGCGATGCTCGTGGGCACGAACAACGCCGTGCGCATCGACGCGCTGGGCTGCGTCGGCGGCCTGATGGACTCCATCACCGAGGACTTCGCCACGGGCCTGGCGATCCACTCGCGCCGCAACCCCGAGACGGGTGGCCGCTGGCGCTCGGTCTACACCCCCGATGTGGTGGCGGTCGGCGAGGGCCCGTCGTCGTGGGCCGACTACTTCAGCCAGCAGCTGCGCTGGTCGCGCGGCACGTTCGAGCTGCTGCGCGGCCCGTTCTGGCGGCGGCTGCACCGCCTGTCGGGCCTGCGCCCGCTGCACTACGTGCTCATCGCCACGTTCTACCCGTCGATGGCGCTGGGCTGGGTGCTCGGGCTGATCAACGCCACCCTGTACCTGACGCTCGGCGCGTCGGGCATCGTCGTGCCGCCCACGGTGTGGCTCGCCCTCTACGTCGACGCCACGCTGTTCCAGCTGTGGGTCTACGTGCGCAACCGCCGCCACAACGTCAGCCCGTTCGAGGACGAGGACTCGCCGGGCCTGCGCGGCATGGTCATGAGCGTGCTGGCGTCGCCGATCTACGCCGCGTCGCTGCTCGCGACGGTCCTGCGGATGCCGGCGAGGTTCGTCGTCACGGCGAAGGACGCGGCCAGTACCCGCGACTCGCTGCGCGCGTTCTGGCGGCACCTGATCTGGGCGCTGCTGCTGGTCGGGGCCATCGTGGTCGCCTTCTGTGAGGGCTACGCGAACGTCGACGTGCTGATGTGGCCGGTCTTCGCGTTGCTGATCACGATCACCCCGCTCCTGGTGTCCTGGCTGGAGTCGGCACCCGAGGCGGTCGAGCCGGCTCCAGCCGGCACTGATGCGCCGTCCCCACACTCGGAGGTCCGGCCCGATCCCGTCGCGGAGATCGGGACCGGGATCACGGCCGAGTCGATGTCCGGGTCCGCCGCCGTGCCGGAGTTCGCCCCCGGCGATCTGGAGAGTGTCTCGTGAAGTCCCTCGTGCAGAGCCGTGTCCGCGGTGTCGTGCGCTGGATCCGCACCCGCCGCAAGCTCGTCACCCTGGTCACGCTGCCGACCTTCCTGCTGGCGGTGAACGTGCCCCCCGCGGTCGCGTTGGTGGCCGACTTCGAGCACGACCAGCTGATCCACAGCGCCGACTACACGGCGCAGTACGGCCGCTGGGACGTCATCGACCTGCCGGAGGACCTGCAGGTCAACGCGATCCACGCGGCCCTGCTGCCCACCGGCAAGCTGCTGATCGTCGCGGGCTCGGGCAACGACCAGGCCAGCTTCGACGCCGGCACGTTCCGCACGCTGCTCTACGACCCCGCGGGCGGCCAGTCGCGGCTGATCCCGACGCCGTCGGACCTGTTCTGCTCCGGTCACGCCTTCCTGCCCGACGGCAAGCTGCTCGTCGCGGGCGGCACGCAGCGCTACGAGGTGCTCGACGGCAAGGTCACCAAGGCGGCCGGCGGCATGGTCGTCAAGAACGAGAACCCCGACAAGGGGCACGCGTTCGAGAAGGGCACCGAGTTCGTGGCGCCGGACGGGCGCAAGTACAAGGCCACGACGGCGTTCACCGTCCCGCCCGCGGTCAAGACGATCATCCCCGAGGGCGCGAAGGTCACCCCGAGCCAGACCACGGTGTTCGTGGAGTCCGAGACGGACGGCCCCGCGGGCGTCACCGCGAAGGCCGCCCAGTACACGATCACCGGCCTCGCCGGTCCGGATGCGAACAACCTCTACGGGCTCGCGCAGAAGCTGACGCTCGACAAGCAGGACTTCCAGGGCATCGCCGACACCTACGAGTTCGACCCGGTCGCCGAGCGCTACGTCAAGGTCGGCGACATGGTGGAGAAGCGCTGGTACCCGTCGCTGGTCGGGCTGCCCGGCGGCGACGTGCTCGCCGTCTCCGGGCTGGACGGCACCGGCACGATCCTGCCGGGCCAGAACGAGGTGTTCGACCCGTCCACGAAGCGCTGGACCGAGCGCCCCGACCTGTTCCGCTACTTCCCCACCTACCCCGCGCTGTTCCAGACCGCGGTGCCCGGCCGCCTGTTCTACTCCGGCTCCAACGCCGGCTACGGCCCCGCCGACGCCGGGCGCGTTCCGGGCTTCTGGAACCTGCAGGGCAACACGTTCGAGCCGGTCACCGGGTTGCGCGACCCCGACCTCATGGAGACCAGCGGGTCGGCGTTCGCCGGGCCCGTCCAGGGCCAGAAGGTGATCGTGGTCGGTGGCGGCGGGGTGGGGGAGTCCAACCGCTCCACCACGCGCATCGACGTCATCGACCTGAAGGCGTCGAAGCCCACCTTCACCCCCGGCCCGGACCTGCCCGCCCCCACCCGCTACCCCAACGTGGTACAGCTGCCCAACGACGACCTGCTGATCGCCAACGGGTCGCGCGACTACCGGGGCAAGGGCCAGAGCGACCTGTTGCTGGCCAGCCTCTACCACCCGTCGACGAACACGCTGAGCCGCGCCGCCGACCCCACCGTCGGCCGCGACTACCACGCCGAGGGCATCCTGATGCCCAACGGCCAGGTCATGACGCTCGGCGGCAACGCGCTGTTCTCCGACCCCGCCGACACCAAGACGGCCAAGTTCGAGAAGCGGCTGGAGATCTACACGCCGCCGTACCTCTTCCACGGTCCGCAGCCGGTGATCACCACGGCGCCGACGGAGGCGAAGCTCGGCACGTCGATGGCGGTGACCACACCGGACGCGGGTGCGATCGCGGCGGCCCGGCTGATCCGCCCGAGCGCGGCCACCCATGCCACCGACCTCGAGCAGCGCTCGGTGATCCTCCCGGTCGCGAAGGGGTCCGGTGGTGCGCTCGACCTGCGGATACCCGGCGACCCGACGATCGTGCCGCCCGGCTACTACATGCTGTTCCTCGTCGACAAGGCCGGCGTCCCGTCGGTGGCGAAGTGGGTCCACGTCACGTGATCGGCAAGAATGTGCGTCCATGAGGCCCCGCCGCCGTCCCACCGCCCTGCTCCTGGGCGCCACCGTCGGCGTGGTCGTCGCGATCGTGGCCGTCCTGGCGTTCACCACCGCGGTGGACGTCTCGCCCGCCGCACCGGTGCAACCGGCCGCGCTCGCCGGGCCGCTGCCCTCTCCGTCGGGGTTCTTCGTCGATCCCGGGACGCCGGCCGCCCGCCAGCAGCAGCAGTGGGCGGCCGATGGCCGCACCGACGACGCCCGCCGCATCGGCGAGATCGCGGCACAGCCCGTGCCGGACTGGCTGACGCAGCCCACCGGCCAGGTCGGCGCCGAGGTCACCCGCTACGTCGGGCTGGCGCGGGCGGCGAAGCAGCGCCCGCTGTTCGTGCCGTACTTCGTGCCGGGCCGCGACTGCAGCAGCTACTCCGCGGGTGGTGCGAAGGACGCGGCCGACTACCGGAGATGGATTCGGGAGGTCGCGGGCGCGTTGAACGGGGCGGCCGCCACCGTCGTCCTCGAACCGGACGCCGTGCCGCACGAGATATCCGGGTGCGGCCGCGTCGAGGGCCGGGCCGAGCTGTTGACCGACGCCGTCTCCGTCCTGAAGGCGGCCGGGCCGGTGACCGTGTACCTCGACGCCGGCAACCCCGGCTTCGTCACCGACACCGGCGCCCTCGCCGACGCGCTGAAGCGCAGCGGCGTCGCGCAGGCCGACGGCTTCGCCCTCAACGTGGCCAACTTCTACCCCACCCCCGAGGTCGTGACCTACGGACGTGCGGTGTCGGCGGCCGTCGGGGGCAAGCCGTTCGTGGTGGACACCAGCCGCAACGGCAACGGCCGACCCGACGGCAACACCGTCAACGGCGCCCCGTCGTTCTGCAATCCGCCCGGCCGTGCGCTGGGCGAGGTGCCCACCACGACGACGGGTGAGGCGTCCGTCGACGCGTACCTGTGGATCAAGCGGGTGGGGGAGAGCGACGGCGCCTGTCGCCCCGGCGAGCCGGAGGCCGGGCAGTGGTGGGCGGACTACGCCCTGGCGCTGGTGCCGAAGTAGCAGCCGCCGCGACCGTGTTCTGGACGCCGACCCGATGGTCTGGGCTGTTTGCGCGATCGAGTCGGGGGCGAATGGCCTAATCCGGCCGAGGTCGCCCGACATGCCGTAACGCTGCACGTGAGTTCACCGACGTGGTAGTCGAGCTCCCCAGCCGGATTCTGTCGCCCATCGCTTTCCCCGACCTTCGCGACCGCAGCTACCGCACCCACGATGACGTCGATGTGGAGCGTTCAGGAATGACTTCCTGGACGCCGTACTTCCGTGACCATCGGAAGAGGATGCGGTCGTGCTCATCCGTTCTTCCCGACACTCGTCGCCCTTCTCCCCGAAGGTACGAGCCGCGGTACACCGAATGTGGAGCGCCGACCATGACCAGCATCGAGGACAGCCGGATCCCTGCGGATCTCCTGCCCGACGATCCTGCCCCGGAGTGCCCCGATCCTCCTGCGCCCGTACCGCCCCGGATCAGCGTCGTCGTCCCGCCCCTCAACGAGTCGCACAACATCGGCTGGGTTCTGGCCCGCCTCTCGCGGGACCTGCACGAGGTGATCCTCGTCGACGGGCGCTCGGTCGACGGCACGGTCGCCGCAGCCACGGGTGACATCGCCGTCATCATCGACGCCGAGGGGTCCATGGATCCCGTGGAGATCCCCGGCCTCGTCGGGGCACTGCTTGCAGGCGCGGACGTCGTGAAGGGCTCACGGGCCGCGGCCGGGGGCGGTTCGAGCGACCTCCCGACCGTTCGCCGGTTGCGCAACCGGGTCCTCACCTTCGCGGCGAACCTCGTGTACCGCCAGAGTTGGCGCGAGCTCTGTTACGGCTATGCAGCGCGGGTCGGCGGCCTCGCATGAACGCGATCCCCGAGCCCCGCTCGACCCCGGACGCGATCGCCCCGGAACGCGGTGACGCCGGGGACGGTGCCTCACGGGTCCTCTACTTCATCACCTCCTACGGCACCGGCGCGCAGCTCCAGCGCCTCCTGAGGACGCTGCTGACCGGTGACCCGGACTGCGCGGTCGTGATCCACCACGACCGCTTCCAGACCGACCTGGACCTCGGGGACCTGGCCGACCACGACGACGTGCACGTGCTCACGAGCGACGAGCCGATCGTGTGGGGTGACCTGTCGCTGGAACGGGCCCGCTGGCGGGTGTTCGAGTGGTCGTTGCGCCACATGGAGTTCGGTTGGATGGTCCTGCTCTCCGAGCAGGACTACCCGCTGGTCCCGATCCGCGACGTCACCGACGGTCTCCGCCGCTGCGGGGCCGACGCGCTCATCGAGGCCGTTCCCATCGAGCAGATCGACGATCCCCACCATCTCCGCGAGCTCCGTCCCCACCACCGGCTGGACTGCCGCCGCCGCTACGAGTACCGCTACCAGGTCGTGCCCCGCCTCGGTCTGACCGACGGCTGGCCGGATCAGGCCCGGACGGCATCCCGTCATCTGCGCCGAGCCCTCTACTTCACGGTGAACGCGGTGCAGAAGAAGGTGGTCCTCTACTCCTTCCACGACAAGCTGGGCATGGGTACCAAGGTCGGGGTCCGCTCCTCACAGCCGCCGTTCGACGCCAACTTCCCCTGCTGGTACAGCTCGGCCTGGTTCGCCCTGTCACGGAGGGCGGTGCGGTCCGTGGTCGCGTTCGTCACCGAGAACGAGGACTTCGTGGAGCACTACGAGGACACGATCATCCCCGTCGAGTCGGCGACCGCCACGATCGTCTGCAACGACCCGGGTCTGCGGGTCGCCCGCCGTTCCCTGCACTACGTCCGGTGGAGCGACCGCGGATCGGGCAGACCGGACGTCCTCACGGCTCACGACGCCGGTGAGCTGCTGCGTTCGGGCTTCTACTTCGCGCGCAAGCTGGACCTGGTGACCGAGCCCGAGCTGTTCGACATCCTCGATCGGACCGTTCTCGCGGAGCCGGTGGCGGGGAAGGCTGTCGAGCACGCCTCGGCCGACAGTGGCGGATGACCGCCGGAACGGCTGCGAAGTCCCGTCACCTGGAGTTCAACGCGCTCGCCATGATGGTGACAACGGCGTCGACCTCGGTGCTGGGGATCGCCTTCTGGGCCGCGGCGGCCCGCTTCTACACACCGGCCGAGGTCGGCCGGGCGTCGGCGACCCTCTCGACGGCGACGATGCTGGCGGCGTTCGCGAGCCTGAACCTGGGCAACGTCTACGCGCGCTTCCTCCCGGGTGCGGGGCCCCGGTCCCGGCAGTTCGTGATGGCCGGGTACGGCGTCACCGTGGTCGCCGCGGTGCTGCTCGGAACCGGGTTCCTGCTCCTCGGCCCGACCACGCAGATGCTCGTGACGCCCAGCGACCATGTGCTGTTCCCGGTGCTGGTCGTCGTCCTCACGATCTTCCTGCTGCAGGACTTCGTCCTCGTCGCGCTGCGGGCCGCCGCGTGGGTGACGGTCGAGAACGTGGCCTTCGCCGTGGTGAAGCTGGCGCTGCTCGCCTTCCTGGCCGGCGCGACCGTGAGCAACGGGGTGGTCGTCGCGTGGGGCGCTCCGGCGGCCCTGGCCGTCGGCGTCATCGCCCCGATCCTGTACTTCCGCATGCTGCCGAACCGGCAGCCGCTCGCGGGCGGCACGGGCGGCCAGCCGCCGGGGCGAGGTGAGCTGGGGCGGTTCTTCGCGGCCGAGTACGCGACGGGGGTGGCGGCGAACATCGTGCCGGTGCTGCTGCCGTTGATCGTGCTGACCAGGCTCGGCCCCGAGGCGAACGCCTACTACGCGGTCCCGTGGATGATCAGCACGGCGTTGAACCTGCTGGTGTGGAACGTCGCGTCCTCCTTTCTGGTGGAGGCCTCGCACGACGAGCGGGCCACGGGCGCGCTGATCCGCCGCGCGCTGCGACTCTCCTGCGCCGTGGGCGTCGGCGGGTCGATCGCCGTGATCATCTCGGCGCCGTGGGTGCTGTCCGTTCTCGGAGGTGCGTACGCCGCCGAGGGCACCGCGGTGCTGCAGTTCATGGCGGCGGCGGCCCCGTTCACGGTGATCATCACGACGTACACGACGCTGGCCCGGATCCGCCGCAGGATGGCGCAGGTCGTCGTCGTGCAACTGGCGACGGCGGCCATCGTGATCTCCCTGGCCTTCCTTCTGGTCGACGGGCTCGGTATCACCGGCATGGGCGTCGCCTACCTCGCGGGCGAGGCACTGGTGACCGCGTTCGTCCTGGTGCCGTTGGTGCGCGGCTACCGCCATGTGTCCCCTGTGCAGCGATCGTGAAGCGAATGACGAGAGGTGCCGCCGTGCTGGCTGGGGAACTGACCCGGGGTCGCCGGGTGATGCAGGACGGGATCACGATCTATCCCGTCGAGCGGTTGGGCAACCAGCTCTTCCAGTACGCCACCGGCCTGGAG
This sequence comes from Pseudonocardia sp. 73-21, assembly GCF_001899645.1. Taxonomy (GTDB): domain Bacteria; phylum Actinomycetota; class Actinomycetes; order Mycobacteriales; family Pseudonocardiaceae; genus Pseudonocardia. The sequence goes on from NZ_MKVV01000060.1 coordinate 36,167, forward strand.
CAGGCGCGCAGGCTGCAGGTGCCGCTCTACGTCAACAGGGCGTTCTACCTGGAGGAGGCGGCGGCGAAGCGGCGGGTGTACTCGCTCGACTACCAGCTCGACGCGTTCGACAGCGGCATCGTCGACCCGATCGGGGAGGAGTACCACCGGCCGATCTTCTACGGCCTGCCCCCCATTCGGACGGTGGAGTCCTTCCACCGGAGGATCGGGTCGAGGCTGCCCGGGCCGGGGTCGCGGATCTTCGGCGAGCGCTCGTTCGGCTACGACCCCCGCATCCACGACGTCGTGCCGGGAACCACGTTGCTGGGGTTCTTCCAGTCGTGGCGGTACTGCACGACCGTCGTCGAGGAGGTGCGCCGTCGGATGACCGCGCTGACCGCCCCGTCCGCCTGGTATGCGGCGATGTGCGAACAGCTGAGACCGGGCGACGGGTCGGTCGTCCTCAACGTCCGGCGGTCCGACTACCTGCTGCCCAGGCAGCGGGCGGTGCACGGTGTGGCCACTCGCTCCTACTACGAGCGGTCCCTGCGTCTCGTCCGCGGTCTCGGCGTCACGGGTCCGGTGTACGTCATGAGCGAGGCGCTGGACGACGTGATGCGCGAGTTCGAGGGGATCCCGGACCTCGTCCCGATCCAGCCCCCTCCCGGCACCGATCCGATGGAGCTCATCCTCCTGCTGGCCCGCGCGGACGCCCTGGTTGCGGCGAACAGCTCGTTCAGCTGGTGGGGTGGCTTCCTCGGCGAGCGGCCCGGCCGGCCCGTCGTCGCACCCCGGCCGTGGTTCACGTTGAAGCGGATCGACTCCGACGACCTGTTGATGCCGGACTGGATCACGTTGGACCGCGAGGACCACCCCGATCCGGCGGGTGCCGTGTCCGTCCCCGCACAGGCCCGATCGTCTCGTCCACTCGACTCCGAGGAGCACATCCGTGTCTGACCGGACCGCGCTCGTGACAGGTGGAGCGGGCTTCATCGGCTCACGCCTGTCCCGTGACCTGGTGGCCGCGGGTTTCGACGTCGTGGTTGCCGACGTGCTCCACCCGCAGGTGCACGCCGAGCCGGGATGGCCCGCCGCGCTGGCCCCCGGCGTCCGTCCCTACCCGGTCGACGTCACCAGCCCGACGCAGTGCGACGCGCTCGTCCGTCTGGTGCGCCCGGACCTCGTTGTGCACCTCGCTGCGGAGACCGGTACCGGCCAGTCGCTCACGGAGGCGAGCCGGCACGCGCTGGTGAACGTCGCCGGCACGGCACAGATCCTCGACGCCTTCACCCGCACCGGCCACGTACCGGAACACATCGTCCTCACCTCGAGCCGGGCGGTGTACGGCGAAGGCCGCTGGGCGACCGCCGCGGGGACGCCGTTCTACGCCGCCACCCGCGGGACCGCGCAGCTCGACGCCCACGAGTGGAACCCCACCGACCGCGACGGCACGCTCGCCGGAGCGGTGCCGTGCCCGCACCGTGCGGAGGACACCGAGCCCCGGCCGTCGAACGTCTACGCGGCCACCAAGCTCGCCCAGGAGCACCTGCTCGGTGCGTGGACCAGCGCGATGGGATCCACGTTGTCGATCCTGCGGCTGCAGAACGTCTACGGCCCGGGCCAGTCGCTCAGCAATCCCTACACCGGCATCGTCAGCCTGTTCGCGACGCGCGGCCTCCGCGGCGAGGCGATCGAGGTCTACGAGGAGGGGGGCATCCTGCGGGACTTCGTGTACATCGACGACGTCGTGCGCGCGATCATGCTGTGCGTCGACCGGCCCGACACCGGGCTGTTGCTGACCGACATCGGTTCGGGCAACCGGGTCAGCCTGCTGGAGGTCGCCGAGTTCGTCGCCGAGCGGACGGGATCACCGGCCCCGGTCCTGTCGACCCGGTACCGTCCCGGTGACGTGCGCGCCGCGTCCGCCGACATCGACCACGCGGGCAAGGCCCTCGGCTACATGCCGGAGGTGGATGTGCGGTCCGGTCTGCAGCTGCTGTTGAACTGGATCCAGGACATCCATGACCGCAACTAGCAGGGAATCCCGCGGGGCGGGCGGGCCCCGGCACGGCGCTCCGGCTCCCGTTCCGCGCCCGCGCGGTCGCCACGCGGCGCCGGTTCCGGTGCCCCGACCTCGTAGGTCGGTCGATCCCGTCACTCGCCCCATCCCGCGGGTCGCGCCCACGACGGCGATCCCCCACGTGGAGACCGCGACGACGGCGATCCCGTTGGTCGACACCGCCACGACGGCTTTCCCGGTCGTCGACACGGCCACGACGGCGATCCCCGTGGCCGGGGTCGCCACCGAGGCGATCCCCGCACGGCACACCGCGGCCGAGCCCGTCACCGATCGGTTCCCGGTCGTCGCGCCACCGGCTCCGTCTCTCTCTACCCGGGCCGACGTCGTGGTGCTCGCCGTCGCCTCCGGGGTGGCCGTCGCCGCACCCGCCCTGGCGTCGGCCTCGGTGTCCCTACCCGGCCGGCCCGTACTCGCGGTGCTCTTCATGCTGGTCGTTCCCGGAGTGCCGGTCGCCTTGTTCCTGCGACTGCCCGACCGGCTCCTGTCCGCGAACATCGCCCTCGGCGTAAGCCTGGGCGCGAACCTGCTCGTCGCCACCGCGGTGCTGCAGGCCGGGTGGTGGCACCCGGTCCCGGCGTCGTGGGCGCTGACGGCCGTCGCGCTCGCCTTCGCCGTCGCGGTGGGCCGCCGCATGCTCGCCACGGGAGTCGCACCGGCCGTCCGGCCGGCGGCCGAGCCGTCCCGTGTCCGCTTCCGCCTGGTCACGTCGTTCGTGCTGGTCGTGGCCATGACCGTGTGGGCCATCGGCGTCCACGAGACCGACCTGAACGCGGCCGGCCTGCTCGGGGTGGCCACGGCCGTCGGCTGGAAGTACGTGGTCGCGCTGGCGATGCTGATGTCGGTGGCCGCGGCGGCGCTGCTCCGCAGGCAGCTGGACGCCGCGGTGCTGGCCGCGTGCACGGTCCTGGTGACGCTCGCCCTGTACGGCTTCGTCAACATCGCCGACGGCCAGGCGAGCGTGGCCACGGGGTGGCTGCACGTCGGGTTCATCCACTACATCACCGACTACGGCCACGTCCTCGCGTCCTACGACGCACGGTTCAGCTGGCCCGGCTTCTTCGCGGCGGGTGCTCAGCTGGTGGCGCTCGCCGGGGTGCCGGACGCGCGTCCGTTCCTCCTGCTCTCCCCGGTCGTGTTCAACCTGCTGAGCCTGCTGGCCGTGTTCCTCATCGGGCGGTCGGTGACATCGAGCCCGCGCTGCGCGTGGCTCACGGTCTTCGTCGTCCTGTGTACGAACTGGTATCAGCAGGACTACTTCTCTCCGCAGGCCGTCTGTTACGTCCTGTACCTCGTGGTCGTCGCGACGCTCCTGTGGTCCTCCACCCAGTGCCCGACGTCCGCTGTCGGAGCCCGTGGCGTAGGCCGCGCGCTCGAGATCGCGCGACGGGTGCCCGCCCGGCCGCCCGGCGTCACGAGCGGGGCGAGCCTCGGTACGGGGGCCACGCTGCTCGTCATGGGTGCGGCCACCGTGGTGAGCCACCAGCTGACCCCGGTGGCGGTGATCATCGCGTTGGTGACGTTCGTGGTGTGCGGGGCCACCCGCTACCGATCGTTGTGGATCATGATCGTCCTGCTGATGGTCGCCTGGTACAGCTACGGGGCCACCGACTTCATCTTCGGGCACCTCGGAGAGGTGATCGGTGATGTCGGGCAGGTGCAGAACACGATCAGCAGCGCCGTCACGGACCGGCTGACGGGCAACCCCGTCTACCTCTACGCCCAGCAGACGAGGATCGGCTGGTCGGGTGCGTTGTTCGGCGTCGCGCTCATCGGTGCCTGGTTCGTCCGGCGGCGGCGGGACGCGGTACTCGTCGTGGGGCTCGCGGTGGGGCCGTTCACGCTCATGCTGCTCCAGAGCTACGGCGGCGAGGTCCTGATCCGGTGCTTCCTCTACGCCGCGCCGTTCCTCGCGACTCTGGCGGTGGTGGGCGCACGCGGCGTCGTCCACGCGGTGCGGGAGCGGACCGGACGCCGGCGGGCCGGAGACCGCACGGCGTCGCGTCCCGTGGTGGGCGTACCCGTGATCGCGTTGACCGCTGTAGCGCTGACGGTGATGTCGCTCGCGCTGACGTTCACGCGCGGCCTCAACGTGTCGTTCGAGCGCAACCCGGGCGGGCTGCTGGCGGGCTCGGACTTCCTCCTCGACCGGATCCCGACCGGGGCTGCGGTGGGGACGCTGCGCTTCCCGGGCATCCTCCCGTACCGGCGGCTGGGCGACTACTCGGCGCTGTCGCTGGAGGAGCGGTTCTGCGGGGTGCCGGAGGTCGAGTGCGCGATCAAGGACCGGCCCGAGTTCATCCTCGTCACGACGACGCAGGACCGGATCGGTGAGCTGCAGTCGGCTCTGCCGAGGGGCTGGACCATCACCATCGCCGACGAACTGATCGCGAGGGGCCTCTACACGAAGGTCTTCGTGAACCGCGACGTCGAGATCCTCAAGATCACGGGCGAGAGGTAGGCATGCTGGAGTTCCTCGTGGGGTGGCTGGGCCTCGCGGTGCTGAGCGTCGCGTGTGTAGCGGCGGGAGCAGCCGACGTGACCAGGGAACGTGTGCACGACGAGGCGGGCCGCCCCCGTGGCTCGAGGCGGACGCTGCGGGCGGTGACGATGGCGACGGCCGTGCTGGGCCTTGCCGGGCTCATCCTGACGGTGCTGCGACTCGCGGCGTTCGCATGACCCCCGGAGGGGGATCGGGGGCGTAGACGGCCACCCAATCGACCTCCAGGCGGGTCGTGTCGGGTGTGCCGGCGACGGGGCACACGACCTGGTCCTTGCGGCAGCCGTCGCCCTGGGCCTGGATCGCCATCCACATCGGGATCGACGGCACCCCCGCGTCCTCGACGGTGGTCCAGACCCTCCCGTCGAGCGTGTAGGATACCTGGCCGGGCATCCACTCGACCCCCACCGTGTGCCACGTGCTGAAGTCACCGGGCACCTCGCGCTGGATCTGTGAGTTCTCGGCGCTGTAGTGCAAGGTGGCGGTGGCGGCGTCGCGGATCCCCCCGCCGTCCTCGGCGAAGTCGATTTCCGGCGGCCAAACGGGTTCCTCGGGCCACAGCAGGATCGCGTAGGTGATGTCGTCGCTGCGGTCCACCCGGAACCGCACCAGCCACTTCCCGTAGGTCTGGGCCACCTTGTAGTTCGAGATCCCGCCGGTGGTCCACAGATCGCCGGCCCGGGTGCCTTCGAGAACGAGTCTGCCGTCGGCCACCACGACCTGGTCCAGAGCCCATTTCGTGCGCGGATCGTCTCCTGGGCTCCCCTCGTACGGCCCCCATTCCTGGCGGAGCGCAGGCCCGGTGAAGTCGTCGACGAAGATCTGCTTCCAACCGGGCAACGTCGCGGGGGGCGGAGCCTCCCCGGACGGGTAGGGGGAGTCCGACGCGACGAGTAACGCCACCGCGACCGCCGGTACGGCGGCGATCGCAAGGACCCGCCGTACGGAACGGTTCACGGGGAGACCCTACGGGGTGGAAAGACAGGGATCTGTGGCCGTCTCGCAAGCGTCGCGCGGCCGGATCGGCTGGGAGACTCGACGGCGTGTCCCGCCTCCTGGTCGCTGCCCTCGCACTGGCGTTGATCGCCGGCTGCTCGGCCGCGCCCACGAGCGTGCTGTCGCAGACCGACCTGTTCGTCGACCCCACCTCCCCGGCCGCGACGCAGGCCGCCGAGTGGCAGGCGGCCGGCCGCACCGCCGACGCGGAGAAGATGCGGGTGATCGCCGCCCAGCCCATCGCGCAGTGGCTGACCTCGCCCACCGGTCAGCAGGCCCCGGTGGTGGCCGAACAGGTGCGGCGGGCGCGCGCGGCCGGTAGGACGCCCTTCTTCGTGGCCTACCACGTGCCGTTCCGCGACTGCGGCAGCTTCTCCGGCGGGGGCGCCACCTCGTCGGACGACTACCGCGCCTGGATCCGCGAGGTGGCCGGCGCCCTGGACGGCGGCCCGGCCCTGGTCGTCCTCGAACCGGACGCCGTCGCGCACGAGGTGACCGGGTGCGGGCGCTCCGCCGACCGCTCCGCCCTGCTCGCCGACGCCATCGGGGTCCTCGACGGTGCCGGCGCCAAGGTCTACCTCGACGCCGGCAACCCCGGCTTCGTCACCGACCCCGCCCGGATCGCCGACGCCCTGCGCCGCAGCGGGGTGGAGAGGGCGGCCGGCTTCTCGTTGAACGTCGCCAACTTCTGGCCGACGCCCGACGTCGTCGCGTACGGGAAGGCCGTGTCCGCGGCGCTGGGCGGCGCGCACTTCGTGGTGGACACCAGTCGCAACGGCAACGGCCGCCCTGACGGCGAGACGGTGGACGGCGGACCGGCCTTCTGCAACCCCCCGGGCCGGAAGCTGGGCCAGGCCCCGACCCAGTCGACGGGCGAGCCGCTCGTCGACGCGTACCTGTGGGTGAAGCGGGTCGGGGAGTCGGACGGCTCGTGCCGCCCCGGCGAGCCGGCGGCGGGGCAGTGGTGGCCGGACTACGCCCTGAGATTGGCCGGGTAGAGCGCAACAGCGCTGTGTGACCGCCATTTCCGATATGTGGAGGAATTGCGACATACAGGACGAGTCATGGTGTGCCGACTGGGCCGCCAGGGTTGGGTGCTCGCGACTGTGATTACGTACCGCGACGGGTCTCCTCGTCTGCGTAACAGTTTCCGGGCCTGCATCGAATGGTGGATGTCGGTCCTGGAACACTCGCTTCCCCGTCCCCAGCAGGCCGAGTGTCGACGTTGACGTGCCTTTCCGTCCCCTGGAGGTGTTCTTGATCAGCAATTACCATGTCGTCACGCAGGTCCTCGCACTGGATCCTGCACGTGCGGTGCGTCAATTGATTTCGTCCGGTTTGTTCGGCCATCACGTGATGTACGAACGGGGTGGCCGCTACCATCTCGCCGGGCTGGCGCAGGGCGAGATCGTGGTCGACGCCCGGCGGGTGCGGTCCACCCGCACCGCCGACGGGTCGTGCGCGGAGACGAGCTGGTCCTGCACCCCGTGGGCCGGGATCACGGCGGCGATCGAGCGCGTCGGGGTCGAGGGTGCGCGGGTCTACGGGTTCGCCTGCTTCGACCTGGCCGCGCAGATCGGCACCGGCGCACCGCCCGCCGACGGGGACGAGACCCTCGCCCACATGATCGTTCCGGGCCTCGAGGTCGAGCTCGGCGCGGGGCGTGCCGTGGTGCGCGCGGTGGAGCCCGCGCTCCTGGACGCGGTGGCCCGCGTGCTCGCCGCACCCGACACCCTCGCCGACCCGGTGGCCTCGCCCGTCGACGTGCGCGTCGGCAGCGACCGGTACCGGGAGGGCGTGGAGTCGGCGGTCGGCGACATCGCCGGCGGCCGGATGCAGAAGGTGATCCTCTCGCGCTCGGTGGTCGTCGACTTCCCCGTCGACATCGCCGCCACCTACGAGCTGGGTCGCTCCCGCAACACCCCCACCCGCTCGTTCCTGCTGGACCTGGGCGGCTGGGTCGCGGCCGGCTTCAGCCCGGAGAGCCTGGTGGAGGTGAGCGCGGACGGCGCGGTGTCGACGCAGCCGCTCGCGGGTACCCGCGCGTTCACCGGCGACGCGGCGCTCGATGCGAAGCTGTGCGCGGAGCTGGTGTCGGACCCGAAGGAGATCTTCGAGCACGCCACGTCGGTGAAGCTCGCCGTGGACGAGGTCACCGAGATCGCCACCGAGGGCTCGACGCGGATCACCGAGTTCCTGGCCGTCAAGCAGCGCGGCAGCGTGCAGCACCTCGGCTCCCGCGTGATGGGCGACCTGCAGGACGGCAGGACGGTCTGGGACGCGCTCGGCGCGGTGTTCCCCGCCGTGACGGCGTCGGGGATCCCGAAACGCCCCGCCTACGACGTGATCAGCGAGCTGGAGGACGGCGCGCGCGGCCTCTACGCCGGCACCGTGTTCATGCTCGACACCGACGGCGCGCTGGACGCGGCGCTGGTGCTGCGCGCGATCTACCAGCGCGACGGGCGCACCTGGCTGCGGGCGGGCGCGGGCATCGTCGGGGCGTCGCGGCCCGACCGCGAGTACGAGGAGACCTGCGAGAAGCTCACCAGCGTCGCGCCGTACGTGGTGCGTGCCTCGTGACGACGGCGACGAGCACGACGCTCGCCCCGCTCACCGTGCCCGGTGACGTGCACTCGGTGGTGACGCGGTGGCGGCAGGTCGTCGCGGCGGTCGGCGGGCGGGCGGCCGTGAGCTCGGCGGGCGTGCAGTACTCCTTCGCGCGGGCCGACGCGGTCACCGACGTGGTGGCGGCGCGGCTGCTGGCCACCGCACCCGACGACGGCACGCCCGTGCTGACGCTCACCGACCACAGCGCCGAGGGCGTGCTCGCGCTGTGGTCGGTGATGAAGTCGGGCCGGATCCTGGTGGCCCTGGACCGGCACCTGCCGGTCGACCGGCTGCGGACGATCGTGGAGCTGTCGGGCGGCACGTGTGTGATCACCGACGACGGGCACGCCGGGTTGGCGGCCGAGCTGGGCGTCGGCACGGTGCTGCGCTACGAGGAGCTCGCCGCGGACGGGCCGAACACGGTGGCGGACCGGGCCACGGCGGCCGCGGTGCCGGAGGCGAGTCAGCGCGATCCGCTGTGCATCGTGTTCACCTCCGGCTCCACCGGTGTCCCCAAGGGGGTGGTGGTGACCCACGGGCATGCGCTCAACGACGCCCACCACGGCGTGGAGAACCTGCGGATCGACGTGACCGACCGGGTCGCGCAGGTGCTGCCGCTGTCGTTCGCGGGCGGGTTCATGCTGATGCTCAAGGCGGTGCTCAACGGCGCCGGCGTGTGGGCCTACGACCCCCGTGACCAGGGCGTGCGCGGGTTGGAGCCGTTCATCGCCCGGGAGCGGCTGACGGTGCTCGGCTGCACGCCGCACCTGCTGCGCGCGTTGGTGGCCGCGCTGCCCACCGGGCACGTGCTGGACACGCTGCGGCTGGTCACCACCTGCGGCGAGGCGGTCTACGGCCGCGACTACGAGGCACTGCGCCCCCACCTGCGCCGGGGCGCGTCGTACGTCAACTGGTCGGGGTCGTCGGAGGTCGGCAACATCTCCTTCCACGAGATCCCGTGGGGCTCGCCGGAGCAGGACGGCCCGATCCCGGCCGGGCGCATCGCGAGCAACAAGGAGGTGCGGATCCTCGGCGAGGACGGGATGCCGGTCGCCGCGGGTGGGACCGGTGAGCTCGTCGTCGTCTCCGACTACATGTCGGCCGGGTACTGGCGCAACCCCGCGGCCGAGGCCGCCAAGTTCGGCCGCGACGCCGACGGGCGTCGGCTGTGCCGGCCCGGCGACATGGCCCGCGTGCAGGACGGGACGCTGAGCTTCGTCGGCCGCACCGATGCCGCGGTGAAGATCCGCGGTTACCTCACCGATCCCAGCGAGGTGGAGGCGGCGATCGTCGAGTCCGACGCCGTCAGCGAGGCGGCGGTGATCGCCGTGGTGCGGCCTCCGGCACCGAGCTACCTGGTGGCGTACGTGGCCGCGGACAAGCGGTTCCGTGCCGAGGAACCCGCGATGCTGCGCCGCCGGCTGCGGCAGCGGCTGCCCGAGTACATGGTGCCCGCGGTGTTCGTCGCGATGGCGGAGCTGCCGCGCAACGAGCGCGGCCGCGTCGATCGCCAGGCCCTGCCGCCCGCCGCCCCGCCCACGCCGAGCGAGCCGCCCACCACACAGTGGGAGATCGTGCTGTCGGACCTGTGGGGCGAGGTACTGGGCCTGGACTCGGTGGGGCTCGACGACGACTTCATGGAGCTCGGCGGCGACTCGCTCACTGCCCAGGAGATGCGCCGGCTCGTCACCGAACGGCTCGGGATCACCGTGGCGTCGTCGGACCTCGTCGAGGCGCCGACGCTGCGCCAGTTCACCCAGCGGGTCACGCTCGGCTCCGCGTCGCTGCCCAGCCACCCCGACATCGTGCCGCTGCGCACCGGCGGGGCGGGCACGCCGGCGTTCTGCTTCGTCGGCGGCGGGTCGCTCGCGCTCACGTTCGTGCCGATCGCGCGCCATCTCGGCGACCGCCCGGTGTACGGGTTCCAGGCCCACGGCCTGGAGCGCCGCGCCCTGCCCGACCGCACCGTCGAGGCGGCCGCCCGTCGCGCGCTGGCCCTGATCCGGGTCATCCAGCCGCACGGCCCCTACATCCTGGTCGGGCACTCGTTCGGCGGGCTGGTGGCCCTCGAGGTGGCGCGACAGTTCGACCAGGCCGGCGAGAGCGTCCGCCACGTCACGCTGCTCGACACCTACCTGCCCTCGAGCAGCGCCGGTGCCGTCCTGGCCCCGCGCGCCGACGTGCCGGACGACCTGCCCGTCGCGGCCCCGCCGCTGTGGCGCCGGGGTCTGGGCGCCGCCGGGGACGTGGTCCGCAGCCGGGTGCAGACCGTGCTCCCGCACGGGCTGCCGGAGCTCGACCAGCTCGGCGAGCGGGTCCGGGCCCGCCTGGCCGGCGTCGTCCCGTTCGAGGGGCAGCGCCAGTTCGACGCGTTCTTCGACAACTCCGGGCTCGTCGCCCGCCGGTACCACCTGCGCCCGACCAGCACCCCGGTGCTGCTCGTGCTCGGCGACGACAACCCCGACGGCCCCGACGCCTGGACGTCGCTGCTCACCGGGCCGCACAGGATCGTCGAGATCGCCGCCGAGCACAGCTCGCTGATGCGCGAACCGCACGCCACCGACATCGGGGCGCTGATCACCGGCGAACTCGGCGACGACCGGTGATCCAGCGGTCCGGATTCCTGCCGCACGTCGTCGGGATCGACCGGGGTCTGATGGCGGTGGTGCGGCACTTCGGCACGGGCGGGGTGGCCCCCGCCCAGCGGCACGCCCGGACGGTGTTCCGGTTCGTCGTCGAGGGCGAGGGCGTCTGGATCGACGGCACGGGCAACCGGTACGCGGTGTCCCTGGGTGACCTGCTGATCCGGCCGGGCGGGCAGTGCAGCACGCAGGACGGCCCGTTGACCTGGATCGACGGCCTGACGGCGGAGCCCACCGTCGCCCCGGAGGCCGCCGTCTCAGCCAGTGAACGGCTCTGGGGCCATCCGGGCCTGGCCCCCGTCGGAGCGGCGCCGTGGGTCTCGCCGCTGGTGGTCCACCGCTGGCGGCACACCGACGCCGCCCTCACCGCCCAGCTCGAGGCGGAGTCCGCCGACGACCCCGGCGTCGTCGGGCCCGGGCCCGCGGTGGTCCGGTTCACCGACCCCGCCACCGGCCGCGACGCCCTGCCCACCGTGCGCACCGAGATGCACCGGCTGCGCCCCGGCGCCCGCGCCGGCACGTCCGGCTGCGCGGGGTCGGTCCTCTGGCAGGTGTTCGACGGCGACGGGTCGGTGACCGTCGGCTCCGAGCGCCACGACGTGGCCCGGGGCGACCTGTTCGCGGTGCCCCCGGGCGTCCCGGTCACGTTCTGCACCGACCGCGGCCTGGACGCCTTCCGCTTCTCCGACGAACCGGTGGTGCCGGTCCGCCGTTGCTGGCGTTGCGCTGCTTCCAGCCCGAGTGCGCCGACGAGGGCCGATCGGTGCCGTCTGGAGCGACGGGAGCAGGCAGCGGGGAGCGGACGCCGCCGGCCGGACCACGACGCGGGCCGGCACACCGAGAGCTGCTCTCAGGTGATACGACGATTGCCATCAGATGCCGAGGTTTCCGCGCACTGAGCTCCCGTGGAGGCGGGGTGGCTCACGGCGAGCTGATCCGGCCGTTGGTGGATGAGCTGGGGGCACGGCTGGCCGACATGCAGGCGTTGCGTCTACTGGCGGTGGCCGGCAGTGGTGTCGGCACAGCCGTCGGGGCACCTGCGCAAGGGCAGAAGGCCCCGACCCGATGGACGCGCCGACCACAGCGATCCCCGCCCCGGTGTGGCGCGAGATCAACCGGTCAAGGCCCGCTCTCGGCATTGCCCGCCCCGCTGCGACGGGCGGTAAGACCCGCGGGCCGGTGGCCTGCGTCAGCGCTCGAGAACTGCGGCGCCAATACCCGCGATGGCGGTCTGGAGCGGATCCCGCTGTGGTGCGTCCCACAACATCCATGGGCTCGTCCCCGACTGATAGAGCGCTTCGAGCGCCGTACGCTCCTTGACGGTATCCGCCGGATGCCAGAATCCCTTGTGGCGGTATGCGAGCATCCGTCCCTCTTGCGCGAGTGGCATACAGGCATCCGCGATCAGGTCGCCGTCTTCGGGTAGGTGATCGAAGATCGTCGGGCGGAGCACGAAGTAGCCGCCGTTCTCCCAGATCGGCATGTCCTGCAGCGTCCGGATGCTCGAGATCCGCCCGTCGTCGGCGACGTCGACGCAGTGGAAGGCGGACTGGGGTGGGACAGCCACCAACGATCCCACGGCGTCACTCGCCCTGAACTCCTCGATCATGTGGTTCAGCGGCAGGTCGGTCAGGACGTCGGCGTAGTTGGCCAGGAAGACCTCCTCGTCCTGCACGTACTCCCGCACACGCCGCAGACGCTCACCGATCGGTGACGCGAGCCCGGTGTGGACGAACGTGATGTTCCAGTCCTGGATGTCGGAGCCCAGCAGCTCGACCTCGCCCTGGTGCAAGACGAAGTCGTTGGACGCAGTCTCGGCGTAGGTCAGGAAGTAGTCCTTGACGTGTTGGGCGCCGTAACCGAGACAGAGGATGAAGTCCTTGTGGCCGAAGTGGGCGTAGTAACGCATTACGTGCCAGATCAGAGGCCGGGGGCCAACCGTTGTCATCGGCTTGGGTACATCGGACTGGCCGTCGCGCATGCGCATGCCGTACCCACCGCAGAACAAGACGACCTTCATCGTACGAATCCCTTCGGCTGACCGCACCCGATCCTCCCAGTGAAGGTCGCGCCGGGAGGGCGTCGCGTTAGCCCCGGTCGTTCATGAGGGTTGTGGATCGATCTTGTAGTAGCGGCTGTCAGCTTCTGAGGTAGCTCCCGCCGCTTGTCGTGTCGGGGTTGAGGATCAACCCAGCTGGACGGGCAGCGCCGCGACCCGTGCATTGGATGCGCAGCCAACACCGGCGTTGTCCCCGGTTGAGCCGGGCGGCGACGTGCAGCAGTCGGAGCGCAGCGTCTTCGGCTCGGCCTTCGCGAGTTCGCCGTGCAGGAGCATGTGCTGGGTCCAGGCGATCAGATCGACCGCCAGCATCACGACCTTCAGTGCGGGCGCTCGCGGTGCACGATCACCCTCGTCCTGCATGGTTGGCCGACCAGCGACCGGGCGGGCGAACCTGGCTGATGCGGGCCAGGTCGGCGCCGTCACGGTAGCCGCTGTCGCGTCGATCGCGTCCGCCCACACCTTCTTCCCGATCGTGGCGATCGAGGCCCGCTCCGGAGCACGGATCGCCATAGTCGACCGAGCAGCTCATCGACTCCTCGCAGCGCCCGGATGTGGACGCGGAACTCCCGCGTGCAGCCGGCGGTGTCGACCCGGATCAGGATCGGGTTGCCCAGAGCGGCGGTGAGGAGCCGGGCAGCACCTTGTCGGCTGCCGTCGCGGGCGGGAACGGCGCGCCCGACAGTTCGGCGTGCTGCACCCAGACCACCTCCCGCGCCGCGGACCGGGCTCGCGCGACCGCGCCCAACCCGGCGGTGTCGAGCCGGTCCAGCAGCCGCCAGCAGGTCGAGTCCGATGCCACCGTCCCGGACAGCTCGGCCTGACCGGCCAGCATCGCGATGTCGGAGATCGTTGTCGCGCCGCAGGCGACCGCCACCGTCATGTCCACCAGCATCCGACCAGGATCATGGCGCGCCCGCGGCGTGCACAGCTGGGCCAACATCTCGGCGAGCTGCCCGGTCAGCGTGGTCCGTCGGCAAACATCGGCCAGCAACCGTGGCCGGTGTGCGACCCCACGCCCTCGCCGTCCGCGGGTTGCCGTGATCCTCGGTCTGGTCGTTGTAGCCTGCATCACCAGAGTGCTCCTCTACCGGGAAGATCTGGGCCCTCAACAACCACAGTCTCCCCTGGTAGCGGGGCACTTTCGTCAATCCAGACACGGACACGCCGAACCCCCCGTGAAGAGCCCGGAGTTGGTCCTTCCCGGCGATTCAGCGTCAGAAAGGCAGACCTCAGTAGGCCCCGCTTCCCCGGGCAAGGGTGCCAATCGTCTTCCAGAGGATCAGAGCGTCCATCGCCAGGGTCCAGTTCTCCACATAACGCAGATCGAGCCGGACCGATTCTTCCCAGGACAGGTCACTCCGCCCGCTGACCTGCCACAGGCCGGTCAGCCCCGGCTTGACCATTAGTTTGCGCTCGGCGTCTCGGGAGTAGCTCGCAACCTCTTCTGGAAGCGGGGGGCGGGGGCCCACCAGTGACATGCTGCCGGCGAGCACGTTAAACAACTGTGGCAACTCGTCGAGCGAGTATTTGCGCAGCGTCGCGCCTATTCTGGTAATACGCGGATCACCGCGGACCTTGAACATTGGGCCCGCGCCTTCGTTCTGGGTCATCAACTCGTTCTTCCGGGCCTCGGCGTCGGTGACCATCGACCGGAACTTGATGATCTTGAATACCCGGCCGTGCTTGCCCACGCGCTCCTGGCGGAAGAACACTGGGCCGCCGTCAACCTTCACGGCCACAGCTAGGGCCACCAGCAACGGTGCGATGACAACGGAGAGAAGGGCGGCCCCCGTCCAGTCGATGACGTTTTTCACCACCCGTGGCATCCCGTCGAAGACGGGGTGGGTCAGGCGCAAGAGTGGCAGGCCGTCCACCGGCGCGATGTGCAGCCGCGGTCCGGCCATCTCCATGAGGCCCGGATCGACCACGAGGTCGGCCCCGAGTCCTTCCAGGTCCCAGGCCAGCTGGTGCAGGCGACGGGGGGACCAGCCGGGGGTACTGGCCACGGACACGACGCGGTGGTCGCCGCGGTGCACGATCTCCGCGACGGAGTCGAGATCACCGAGCACCGGAATTCCGAGGATCGTGGCGGAGTCATCCGGTCCGGTTCCCGTCGGAGTGCAGGCACCACTGACATGCCAGCCGTTGTACTGGTCCCGTCGGGTGCGCCGGATCAAGTCCTCGATCGACTCGGTAGTACCGATTGCCAGCATCGAGTGGATGAAACGGCCGCGGCTCCGGTTGCGGTGCAGCCACTTCCGGAGGGCGAACCGCCCGGTGAGCGACAACGCGCCGGCCAGCGGCAGCAGACCGAACACCCATGGCCGTACAGCTGGCAGCTGAAGGCCCAGCCCGAGCAGGCCCAGCAGGACGGCGCTCGTGATGAACGCCCGCATCAGCCTGCTGAACTCCTCGGAGCCCTGGCCGAGCATCCGGGGGTCCCACACCCTCGTGATGAACAGGCACACGAACGTCAGGGCGGAGACGACGATGCCGAGTGCGGGGGAGATCTGGCCGCCGTACTGGGGGGCCCAGTTGCCGAGCCCGAGGACGTGCCCGACGACCACGACGGAGGCGACGGCGGTGAGGTCGCTGATCACGACCGCGAACGCGAAACGCGACTCCCAGCGCTGTCGTGGAATCGCGCCGCGCAACGGAGGTGTCGGAGTTCCTGGCGCGCCAAGTTCGGGACGCACCGCGGGGGCAGCCGCCCGGAGCAGGGGGTGCTGCTGTTCGGAAGCACCGTTGACGCCCTGTTGTGAAGTCACTGTCGCCCCTCGTGCCGCGTCGTCGCCCAGTACGCCGACGCCCTGTGATACCGGCCCCGTCCGGTCATGCCAGCAGCATCGGCGACGTGTGTCCGTCATGACGACTCACGGCCGACATTGGCTGTGCCCAATTCCGAACTCGCGTGACGGGCCCTTGGTGTTACCTGGCGTCACCGGTAATGCCGGGGCCTGAACTGTCGAGTAACCACAGGGGGTCCGAAGCCCGGGTGCGGCGCCGGCCAGGCCCGAACACTTCTGTCGGCAGGTTCATCGGAGGCAAGGTCACATGCGCGGTCGCGGAGCGGCATCGAGCTACCCCCGCATCGTCTCGGCGGTCCTGCTGCTTGCGGTGGGTCTGCTCGCGACGGCGTGCACCGTGTTCAGTTCGGCGGCGGGTGCTCCGCCGAACCCCACCGCCTCGGACACCACCGTCGCGGCATCGCGGGCCGACTTCCCCGGACCACCGAACACAGGCGTCCCACCCGGAACGACGCTCCGACCGTACAACGGCTCATGCGTGATCACGCAGGACAGCACCGTCATCGACTCGAGTCTGGTCACCTGCGACCTGGTCATCTTCGCGGCGAAGGTCGTGATCTCGCGGAGCAAGATCATGGGCCAGGTCGTACTGGACACCGATCGGCCTGGTTCGCAGCGGTGGTCCGCCACGCTGGTCGACAGCGAGGTCGATGCCGGTGTGGTGCATGAGGCCGCGGTGAGCTCGGGGAACATGACGATTCTTCGAGCGGACATCCAGGGTGGGCAGACGAGCGTGCAATGCGGGGAGCTCGCCGTCTTCTGCACCGTCCGTGACTCATGGCTGCACGGTCAGCAGATCCCGGCGGGTGCCGACTGGCATCTCGGAGGCTTCCTGTCCAACGGCGGTCGGAACATCGAGCTGACCCACAACACCGTCCACTGCGAGCCGCAGCCGACAGGGAAGGACGGTGGCTGTACCGGTGACATCAACCTGCTGGGGGACTTCGCGCCTGTCTCGCACGTCACCATCACCGGGAATCTGCTGGCGGCCAACGTCGGCAACTCCTACTGCACGTACGGCGGAGATGCTTCGAGTAAGAAGTTCCCGCACGCCGACAATGTGGTCTACCGGGACAACGTGTTCGAGCGCGGGACCAATGGCATGTGCGGTGGTTACGGCCCGGTGAGCAGCTTCAACGACCGGGGGCCCGGCAATCTCTGGGTCAACAACACATGGGACGACGGTCAACCCGTCGTTCCGGCCGACTGAGTCAGCCCGGACGGAGCGCCGAGGTCAGCACCTCCAGGTTGACCAGCATCGCCGCCGACGCCGGATCAGGCGTGGCCCTGCCCCGGATTACATCGTCGATCCACTCCGACCGGAAGAACCCGAGTTCGCGTACACCGGCGAGCGCGTCGCCGGAGCCCCGGTAGTACTCGGCAATCTTCGGTGTGAGGGCCGAGGTGCCCGCGGCCGGCCTGCCCGCGCGGGCGAGGCGCTGACGGGCCTTTCCTGCGATCTTCTGTGCGGTGGAGGCCGCAAGGCGTGCCCGGTTCGCGAGATCGGGGTAGGCGAAGACCCGCGGGGCCGGACGGCCGTCGAGCGGGATCGACGACAGCTCCTCGTCGAGGAAGCACGACAGCCTGCTCAAGAAGAGGGAGTTCTGCTTGTCACGAGGGTGCAGGCTGCGTGCGACCGCAAGGAACCGGTCGTCCAACATCGGATTGATCGTGATCCGGTCCAGCGCCGTCGTCGACGCGAGTACGCCCGACCAGCGGTGCATGCGCTCCATCAGGTAGAACTCATCCGTCGCCTCGAACCAGCTCGAGCCGTAGCCGGCAAAGGTGTCGGACAGGAGGTCGATCGTGTCGCTCCTGGCGCGGGAGGCGAACCGGGGGTCGAGAACCTCGTCCGGGACGGACTCGTTGGTGAACATGCGCCACTCCGCGAGGCGGCGAACCCGGGCACGGGTGACGGGCGCAGCGCGGTAGGGACCGAGGTAGTAGAAGCCGCGAGCGAACTCCCCTCCCAGCCCCGCCAGTCTCGGACGCCGGTCCAGCTGGGCCTCCGCCCATGAGACGGAGGCCAGCGCGATCGGGTTGGCCGAGCAGTCGAGCCGTACTGCGGCCGCCGTGGCCAGGTCGTGCGCTTCCTCAGGATCGACGTCACGCAGCCCATCGAGGTCCACCGTCCGGTGAATCATCCCGAAGCGTCGCGCCAGCGCTGCCGCTATGTCGGCGTCCGGATTGCCGGGTGAGGCGAGCGTCATCACCTCGAGCCCCTTCCGTCGGGCCGGCGCGATGGCCCCGAGCAGTATCCGTGAGTCCTGGCCCCCGGTGAGCTGCAGGATCAGATCGGGATGGTCCTCGATAACGGCGTGGACGTGAGCACGCAGAACAGCGGCCGCATCGGCAACCGCACGGTCGAGCCCCGGCCTGCCGGACCTGTCGGCCGGTGGAGCCGGCTCCAGCTGCGCCGCCCCGCCCCGGAGCGTCAAGGAGGCGCCCGGCGGCAGCTTCCGTACTGCCTCGAACGGCGTGTGCAGGCCCACCTGCCAGCCCATCAGGGCTTGAGTGCCCAGCGCGCGACGATCGGCACCGGAAGGTCCGCACGTTGCCAAGGCCCGCGCCGACGTCGACACCGCCGCCCACCCGTCGCCCGAGCGGTGGTAGACCTGTCGGTAACCCAGCGGGTCGGCGGCGACGGTGAGCCCGTACTTCGGATGGCTCACCGCGGCGGCGAAGGGCGGCAGGATCTCCCGGGTGTCGGGTCCCCCCGGTCGCCCGAACAGCCGTGCCACCATGTCGACGTCAAGGGCCTGCTCATGCCGGCGGGGCGCCAGACTGAGAAGATCGACGACCGTACCGTCGGGGCGGGCGGGGGGATCCGGAACATCGGCGCGAACGACCACGACGCCGTCGACGTTGCGTACCACCGCGTCTCCGCCCATGACGCGAACGGCATCGCGCACGTCGGGTGCGTCTCTGCCGGACTCGACCGAGAGGGCGAGGAACCCTGGCCCGGAGGCCGAAACGGTGGTCATGGGCGACATCCTGCCGACGCTTCCGCATCTTTCGGCGGCGGGGTCCGCCGACGCCTCGTAACAGCGCGGGTGCGCTGGCCGACTCCGGTGGGGAGCGCGCGCTGTGCATGTCGGCGGCGCCGCGAGACCGAGGGAGACGTTGGTGGAGGACGAGTCGGTTCTCTCGGCAGGGCCGCGGGGGGAAGACAGCGGCCTCGCTACCGTCGGCGCTCAGGCCGGTCGGGGGTTGCGTTGGAGCCTCCTCGGAAACGTTGTGCTCAAGGTGGGCTCGTTCGCGCTCGGCCTCACTCTCGCCCGGTTGCTCACCCCGGCGGACTTCGGCGTCTATGCGGTCGCGCTGGCTGCCCTGAACTTCCTGATGCACGTCAACGACGTCGGAATCATCGCGGCCACCGTGCAGTGGAGAGGCCGACTCGCGGACATGGTGCCCACTGGTTCGACGCTCGCCGTCGCGTTCAGCCTGGCCGTCTACGGGATGTGCTGGTGGCTCGCTCCCGCGTTCGCAGAGCTCGCCGGTAGCCCGGGTGCGGCCGGGCCGATCCGGCTCCTCACTGTCGGCATCCTGATCGACGGCATCACCGCGGTTCGGGCCGGCGCATTGATCCGCCGCTTCCAGCAGGACAAGCTCGCGTGGGCGAATCTCGCGGGATTCGTCGTCAACTTCGTGCTCGCCGTCGCCCTCGCCCTGCACGGCGCGGGCCCGTACAGCTTCGTCGGCGGCTACGTCGCGGGGGCCGCTCTCACCGGAGCTCTCGTCTTCGTGCTCGCCCGCCTGCCGGTTTCGTTCGGCCTCAACCGCGACGTCGCTGCCCGGTTGATGAGTTTCGGACTGCCTCTGGCCGCCGGACTCGGCGTGGAGGCGCTCCTGCTGAATGCCGACTACGTGATCGTCGGACGCTACCTGGGCGTCGTGGCTGTCGGGTTCTACCTGTTGGCGTTCAACATCTCCAGCTGGATGCAGGGGTTGGTCGGCCAGGCGATCCGCTGGGTCAGCGTTCCCGCCTTCTCACGACTAGCCGAGGACAACGGTGCTCTCAACGAGGGTGTCCGCCGCTCGGTGCCACTCCTGGTGACAATCGCTCTGCCGGTCGCCGTGGTTCTCGGCACCATGAGCCCCGACGTCGTCGTCGGTCTCTACGGTCAGAGATGGGCGCCTGCCGCTGCGGCACTGCCATTCCTGGCGATGCTCGCAGTCATCCGGCTCCTCCATTGGTTCGCGATCGACATCCTCACCGCGATCGGTGCGACGCGCTCTACGTTCTGGATCAACCTCGGCTGGGCTGTGGTGTTGATACCCGCCCTGGCGCTGGGCACGTCGGCAGGGGGGATCCGGGGGACAGCGGTAACACACGCCCTCGTCGGCCTGCTGGTGGCGATACCGCTGACACTGACGTTCCTGCACCGATCGGGAGTGCGGTTGCTCCCGGTGCTCCCGGCGCTGGTCCGGCCGTTCACGGGCGCAGTCGTCGCCGGTGCCGCGTGTTGGGCCGTCCTCACCACGCTCGATCTGCCGCCTGTGTTCGAGCTCGGGGTCGGCGGAGCGACCGGGCTCCTGGCCTATGTTGCGGTGGTCGTTCCGCTGGAACGATTGAGGGCATTGGTGGTCCGGTTCCGAGTGGCCAGGACCGACCCGGTCGAGTCGAGAGGATCACAGGCATGACACCGTCAGGGACGCTCGTGTCGATCGGAATACCCCTGCGCAACAGTGAGAAGCTCGTCGACGATGTCCTACAGTCGGTGAGCGCGCAGGAATACGACAACCTCGAGTTCGTGTTGTCGGACAACGCATCCGATGACAGCACCGAAGAGATCTGCCGCGACCATGCCCGGCGGGATCCGCGGATCCGCTACCACCGGCAACCGGTGAACATCGGTGTCGACGGCAACTTCACGTTCGTGCTGCGGCAGGCGAGGGGTGAGTTCTTCCGATGGGTCGGCGACGATGACCGGCTCGAACCAAGATGCATATCACGCTGCGTAGACGTTCTGTCCGACGATCCGCGTCTGGTTCTCGTGACCACGCAACAGACATTCCGGGAGCGGGACGGCGATGTGCGTACCGCGGCCTACCTGGGCCCCGGGCTCGGCTCCTCGAATGCCGTCGACCGGCTGGAGGAATGGCTGCGCCTGTTGAACTCCACGCACCTGCTGATGGATCCGATGTACGGCGTGATGCGCCGCGCGGCGGTTGAGGATGTCCCCCGCGCGACGATGCTCCGCAGTGATCAGGTCTTCGCCACCCGGCTGGCCGTCACCGGCCCCTGGGCTCATATCAACGAGGTGCTTGCCCACCGCGGGTGGCCGGACGACACGCGCGAGGTGCTAGCGCGCCGGATGGGCCTGCCGCGCTGGAGGACGCACATCGCCACCGCGTACCAGGCACGGCATCTTCTCGGCGTCGTCGCCGAGACACCGATGACGGCAGGTGAGCGACGGCGGGCCAATCAGGCTGTGGCGACCTGGTACGTCGGGTGGCATCGCCGGCGAATCCTCGGTGGCGCACGGCGTGTCGTCGGTCGGGCCCGCATGCCGAGCGCTCGACCGTGACCGGATGGGCGTGCCGGACAGCCTGACACGCCCGTCGGAGGCCGGTGATCACATCGCGGGTGCCACTGAGGTGCCGTCCTCCCACGTGTTGTCGATCCACTGATTGCCGGGGCCGTCGACGTTGAAGTTGCTGACCGGTCCGTAGTCGCCGCATTTCTCGTTGCTTCCACGCTGGAAGACGTTGTGCTGGTAGACCACGTGATCCGCGTGCGGGTAGGTCTTGTTCGACACGTCACCGCCGAATGTGCAATACGCGAGACCCATGCTCGCGCCCATGTAGTTGCCGTCGACAGTCACGTGGGAGATCGGCGCAAAGTCACCGAAGAGGTTGACGTCTCCGGTGCAGCCGCCGTCCGAACCGGTCGGTGCGGCGTCACAGACCACCGTGTTGTGTTGGATGAGAACGTTCGTTCCACCGTTGGACAGGAATCCTCCCAGGTGCCAGTTGGCGCCCTGTGGGATGCGCTGCCCGTGGAGCCAGGAGTCGCGCACCGTGCAGAACGTCGCGTGCTCACCGCACTGGACCGCAGTCTCGCCACCATGGATGTTCGATCGGATCACCGTCATGTTGCCGTAGCTGACCGCCGGCAGTTGCACGGATCCGCCATCGACCTCGGAGTCCTGGAGTGTGTAGCTCCAGGCGGACGACCCGGTCAGATCGGTGTCCAGGGCGACCATTCCGTTGATCTTGCTATTCTTGATGGTGACGTCGGCAGCCCTGATGTCCAGCCCGCAGTTCACGGTCCTGGAGTCGATGACTGTGCCAGTTTCGGTGACGATGCAGGGACCGCCGTAGGGAGTCAGCACCGTCCCGACTGGCACCCCGGTGTTCGAGGCGTTCGGGAAGCCGCTCTGCGGGACGGGGACCGGGGCCATGGTGGTCGGGGGCACGGCGGTCGTGGTGGGTGTTGGTGGAGTGGTGGTCACGCCGGTCGGTTCGGCTCCAGTCGTCGATCCAGCAGGATCGGTCGACGTCGGAGAATCCGCGGGATCATTGTTAGCCGGAGACGGATGATCAGCATTGGCCGTGGGCTTCGCAGAATGGGTCGAGGGCAGCCCAGAAACTGCCTTGCTGAGATCAAAGGTACCCGGCTGACAACCGGTGAGCAGCACGCCGCCCAGTAGCAGGGCGGCAACGAGCGAATGACGACGTCCAGGGTGGCGAGCAGGCATGGAACGGCCTCCGGCTAGGTGCCACGCACGATGACCTCGGCAGATGGCAACTGTTTCGACGAGGTACGGAGCCCGAGGGGGAGCGAGGCTCGTGCATCGCGTGGCGACGACGAGTGCAGACTAATGGGTGCCAGCCCCTTCGTAGCGGCCTCCGTGCCGAATTAGTCTGAACGGCACAACGGAATGCTGCTGAATGCGCATGTGGCGACTGGGTCGGATGCCGAACCAACTACCGGTCGGTTGCGGCGCAGGTGGAGGGCGAATCGGGCCCGGTCGATCGCAGTGACCGCGAGATAGCAGCCCGCGTCGACGATGTGGACACGTCGGGTTCGCACCAGACGAACGAGTGCCGATATGCGGCCGTCGCTGTTGGTCGCGCTTCGACCCATGAGCGCGAGTTGGTGGTTGCCCATCCGGACCCGCGTGCGTCGGCGCAGGTGGGCCAGCAGAGTCGGGGCCGGTCGCACGACGCTGCGCGCTGTCGGAACGACACGTCGTTCCTCCGCCGCGAACGACCGGTTCACCCACTCGTCGTCGGCCACCACATCGGGGATAGGGAACACGGTCCGGTGCCCCTGCTCGTCAACGGCGTACAGACCGACACCGGCCAGTGCCCGCCGTGGACCGAACAGCTCCTCGTGGACACGATGTACGCGGCGCACGACAGGACCCGTCCCGCGCAGGTCCAGCACCGCCACCGGCGAACAGGCATGGATTCCGTCCTCGTCGAGCGTCTCCACCATGGCACACACGGTCGCGAGGTCCACCTCGACATCCGCGTCCAGATAGAGCCGCGGGAAGACCGTGCAGTCGGCGTCGCCGAGGTTCAAGGCGTGGGCCTTCCCCGCGACAGCCGTCTCGATGACGTGGACCCCCGAGGCCCGCGCGACGTCCGCGGTCGCGTCCGTGCAGGCGTTCGCCACGACCACCACGTCGAGTGTGCCCGTCGGTGCGCCGTTCAAGAGCCGGGCCAGCCCTCGGCCGATGGTGCGCTCCTCGTTGTGGGCGGGAATCACGACGCTCGCGATCGCTGCTCGTTGCTGCCTGGGGCTGTCAGCCATGAGCCCTCTCCAATTCGACGCGGCGGGTGTGAGCCGGGGGCGAGGACGGTGCGGCCTCGGATCTGATGATGCGGCAGAATGCGCCGATCACGCCGATCACGACGAAGAGAAGGCCCTCAAGGGTCCGGAAGGACAGCAGATCGAACGTGACCGATCCGACGACGGGCACGCTCGCACTCGCCATGAGCGTCATCGCAAGGTCACGGTCGCGCTGTGTGTGGCTGAGGAGCGCAGTCCGCAGCGCCGTGACTATCCCGGTGAGGTAGAGGCCCACCAGCACTGAGAACCCGATGATCCCGCTCTCGATCAGAGTCATGATGTACTGGTTGTCGAGCGCGAAGTGTTTGGGGAAATACCACGTACCCACTCCTCGACCGAACCACAGGTCCTTCGAGATCTCCTGGGCGGCGATCGGATATCGCTGCGTCCGGTAACTGACGCTGCTGTCGCTGGAGATGTTCTGGAACAGACCGATGAACGTGCTGAGCAGGCCGGGAAACGCGACCTTGGACACCGCCAGGAAGCCACCCGCTACCAGGAGTGCGGTCAGCCGCCGTCGCATCGACCAGCTGGTGATCAGCACGATGCCAGCAGCACCGACCCCCAGCACAGCGGAGCGTGACACCGAGAAGAGAAGCCCGGATGCGATGAGCGCGCTGCTCAGGTACCACCCCCACGCCGTCGTTCCCTCCGTCCGCGCACGGTAGGCGTAGTGCAGCGGCAGCGGCAGGATCATGGCACAGAGGACGCCGAACTCGATCGGGCTGCTGGTGGTGCTCTGGACCCTCGAGAACCCGGACCGGTCGTCGACCTGTCCGATTACCACGGAGCTGTCCTTCAGACCCGGTAGTACGAGGTACCTCGTCAGATCGATCTTGGCGATGAACTGCAGGGCACCGATGAGGCACACGATCGCAACGGCGACCGTCACCGTCCGCAGCAGCGTGTCGATCCGCTCGCGGGTACGGACTCCATCACAGATCAGAAGGGTCACACCGACCAGCGCCACGACGATCACCAGTGTCCGGTCGGCCTGGTTGACCTCGTCGCTCTCCAGGTAGGAGTAGTTCCCGTACGCATAGGAGGCGACGAGGCTCAGTGCGAACAGCGAGACTGCCGTGCGGACCGGGTTACGGCCTTTGGCCATGCCCAAGGTCTGTGTGATGTGGGCGCACAAACAGCACAGCGTTAGGAACAGCGCGACGAGGGTGGCCGGCGTGATGGAGAGTGGGAGCCCCTGAATGACGAGCCCGCTGGGGATGATCGTGAGCACGATGACGTAGACGCAGCTCAGCGTCGTACCGTCCGCGCGACTGCGTGCGCGGGGTAGCCGGCGGCCGCTCTCCGCTCTCATCCTCGACCGACCGGTTCTGCGGTGCGGCTGGGTTCGTCCGGCCGCAGTGTCGGCGGAGCCGCCGACCGTGGGGGCGGCGGCACTGCCGGGGGTGGTGCCGCCGCAGAGGTCGCCGGCTCCGTATGGGATTCCCGGTCGTCCGGTCCGGGGACGGGATCAGAAGCGTTGGCGCGTCCTCGCGACCGAGCAAGGTACACGCTCTCGGCCACGAAGGCCGAGGCGAGGCAGAGGATCAACCCCAGTGCGCCGGTGGCTCCGGCCGCCCGGATACGGCTGCCGCGCATCCCGACCGGGTCTGTGGGCGCGACGATCACGGAGTAGTTGACGAAGGTTGTCGTCGGTGCATCGACGGCTTGCTGCCGCTGGGCCAGCACATCCCTCCCGGCGGACAGGGCCCGGTCGACGAGCGGACGGATAAGCGCCGGGTTGCGTGAGTCGACGGTGAAGAACACGAAGGGGCCACTCTGCAGCAGTTCCGGGTTGGATGTGCCGTTGTTCACCGTGAACTCGACCGAGCCGTCGGTGGGAACGCCGATACGTGCGGCGAAGTCGGGGGTGCGCATCGCCTGAATGATCAGCGCGCCGGTGAGATCGAGCCCGTGGCCGGAGTTCAGCAGCGGGTTGATGGGGTTGGGGCGGTAGCCATTCGCGTACTGCGTCGCGCCCGTGGGCGGCGTGCTGAGCAGAACCACGGCCTTGCTCTCGTACAAGGTCGGCACGGTGACATAGACCGCCGCGGCCGCGGTCATGCCGAGCAGGAACATCGGTACGACCACGTACCACCGCCGCCACACGACGCCCAGCGTCGCCCAGAAGTCCATGCTGAATCGCCTTTCCGTCCTGCTGGTCGGGCACGCCCTCCGGCGAGCGTCTCCTAAAGGCCTACGCCAGGACCGTCCACGTCGGTCTGCTCCGGCGTTGCCTTGTTCGGTTCGGCGGCCGGGTCGGGCCGCAGGGCCGTCAGCAACTGCGTCAACGAGTCGTCGAAAGACGACTCCGCGCGCTTCAACTTGTCGCGGGTAACCGGCCCGGTGGATCCGTTGGTCGTGGGTCGGCTCCGGTCATCCCGTGGAGGTGACGGCTGTGCGGATGGCCGGGGCCGTGGCCGTGGCCGTGGGCGGCTGGACTCGGCGTCCGCCGGCGACATCGCGACCTCCGGGGCGGGTGCCCCCGCCGGGGTGACGCGCGCCTTGTCGAGGTCGATCTGCTCCGTACGGGACTCCACAGGGACCGGGCCAGGGGTTGTAGCCGTCCGCGGCACGGACTGTGGACGCTGCGGCGGCGGCCGCAACGGCGTCGTGGCCGAGTCCACGTGAGCCTGCTGAGCTACGGCCACCCGCGGCCGGCCGGTCAGAGGATCCCAGTCGCTGTTCTCCGACGGTCGACCACCGAGCTTTGGATTCCTGACCAGGGTGCCCTCGGAGAGACCGATGCTGTCCGGTATCGCGTTATCGTGCGGAGCGGTGCTCCGTTCTGCCGCCGGGAAGCCGCCGCTTCTGGTCTCTCGGAGGTACGCGCCAGCGACGACGATCAGCATACCCAGTACCAGCGCGATCGCTGCACCTTCGATCTTGAGCGTCGTGCTGGCTACTGGGGCAGTGGGGCCCACCACCCAGATTGTCGAGATCAGCTGTGAGGCCGGGGCGTTGAGCGACTGCTGTCGTTCCAGCAGGATCTGGTTGGTCTTGGCGGCCGTCTTCACAACGATGTCGTTCGCCGCCTGCGGGGACGCGGTACTCGTCCCGGTGAGGAAGAGGAACGGACCCTGGTTGTTGCCCAGGAACGATGCGCCCCCGACGTTGGTGATGGTGATGGAGGCGCCGCTGTCCGTTTCGAGACCGTCGAGCACCGGCTCGCTGTTCATCATCGCGACGATGATCGCCAGTGTGGTGTTGAGCCCGTCGCTGAAGTTGAGCAAGGGGTTGATCTTGGAGGAGGCATTCGGATCGCCGGCGGCCGCTGCCGTGTTCGTCGGTGAGCTCGTGAGGACGAGGGTGGCGTCGCTCTCGTACCGGGTGGGCAGGAGGAAGTATGCGCCCACGGCGAGCACGACTGCCACCGCGGCTGCGAGTCGCGCCACCGAGGGTCGCCTCATCAGTGCCACGATGTTGATCCAGAATGCCATGATTTGCTCCCCGACGTTTCCGCGCGGCCTGAGGAGGACCGTGTCGAGGCCTCCTCGTCCCGTAATTCCACTCGCTCGTACGACCGCCTGCGTTACGACGTCCTGCCCTGTCCACGCGTCCTGATGGGCGATCGGTGGTCTCCTGTACCGGAACGACTAGGAAATCCGCTCTAGCCAGATCTCACGCCAGAAGTGCACGAACTCCCGGGGGCAGGCAGCGTTGAACGCACCCTCGCAGACGCTGTTCTCCAGAACGATGCACGGGTTCTTCATGGTGAGCATGCGTCCGGTCCGCTCGTCGAGACAGCGGTCGACCCGCCGCTCCACCCGCCCGACGCGACCGCACCAGCGCGACATCTCTTCCTCGAAGCCCATTCCCCGGTTCAGGAGGTTCGCATCGAGGGTGGCGAGGATGGCGTCCTTCGACTTCACCCGCACCAGCTCGCCCGGCTGAAGGTCGAGGATCTCGGTCGGCGTCCGGCCGACCGCGCGCCCCTCGAGGAACCTCCACCGCAGGCCGCGGCGGAACCGTAGACGGGGTGGGAGGAATCGGATGGACAGCTTCTGCAGCCGGTTGAAAAGCCCGACGAGGAACGCACGCAGCGCCCACAGCACACCGGCGTTGCCCGAGCGCACGTCCTGGACGAACTGACCGACATCACGGAGGGGCAGGCAGGTCGGAGCCGCCCGATTGAGCTCTGTCGCCTGGCACGAATACAGCTCAGCGCCGTCCGGACCGGGTTCGCGACGGGCGTTCGCGGTCACGAGCGGGAGGAGGAGGCGTCCGTCCACAGGGCGCTCCGTAGGCGGAGTCGCGGCACCGGCACGTACCAACCACTGTTCGCGCCAGACCAGTTGACAGGCCGTCTGACACCCTCCGTGACCCTGCCCGTCACAGCGCGCGCCCGATAGGTACACGGCGTTCGACATGCGCCGCATCCCGCCGCCCCGGGTAATCGTGTCGCAGACCTTGTGGGCCACCTTGTGCACAGTCATGCGCTGCCCGCAGTACTGGAGCATCTCTGGCATGAACGGCAGACTGTCGAGCTCGCCGCGCTCGTCGAGGCTGGCGAGGATCTCAGCCTCGCCACGAACCTGGACGATGTCGCCGACGCGGAGATTCAGTTGCTCCCTCACGGGAGAGAAGTCGGTTTGGATCTGGGTCACCGTGCACCTTTCCGTCATCATCGGTGCGGCAACCAGATCCGAGTCTTCGGAACCGCCACCGGCCGGTCGAGCGGCGTTGCCCTCAGCACCTGGACGCCGAGCCCGCCACCGCGGCCGTACTCGCTCGGCCGTCTCCTGGCGTTACCCCGATCAGCCGCGAGTCGCCGGCGCACAGGGGAATGCGACCGGTGCTGCCCCCGAGTAACGGCTCACGTCGGTCACCGACTTATCCCTCGGTGCCCGCCGCCCGAGGCGTTCGGCTCGGCCCGACCCGAGAGGGACTCGATGACAGAACTTCTGCCCCCCGCTCCTGGGGCCCGACCCGAGTCCCCTGCGCCGCCCAGATCGGAGCCTGCCGCTCCCGAGGTACGGCATCGGGTCCCGGGAGCGTCCCGGATTGCGGGCCTCGACGGCATCCGCGGCCTGGCCGCGCTCTTCGTCGTCCTTCACCACAGCTGGCTGTCAGCGTTCCCCGGCTTCCCGAACGCGGCGGTTCCGCTCTGGACGGCATGGCTCGCGTTCGGTCATCTGGCCGTCGTCGTCTTCATCACGCTGTCGGGGTTCTCGCTCGCGGTGGGGCCTGCACGGGCCGGCTGGCAGCTCGGCCCGATGCGCTGCTTCCTGCGGCGGCGAGCATGGCGGATCCTGCCGCCCTACTGGGCTGCGCTCGCCTTCAGCATGATCGTTGCGGTCGTCGTCGTGCCACAGCCGGGAGAGGGTGTCCCGACCGCCAAATCGGCCGTCGTCTTCGGGGTCCTGCTCCAGGACGTCTTCGGGTCCCCGAGCCCCAATGGCGCGTTCTGGTCCATCGCGGTCGAGGCACAGCTCTACCTGGTCATGCCGTTGCTGCTCTTCGTGCGTCGGCGATGGGGTGCCGTCGTGGTGCTCGCCGTCGTCTGCGTCCCGGCGATCGCGGTCGAGCTCCTGTCGGGAAGGCTCGCGGTCGCCGCGCTCCTCGAACGTTTCGTGCCACAGATGGCGGTTCTGTTCGCCGCCGGTGTCGTTGCTGCGACGGTGCTCGGCAGCAACCGGGACCGGGCCGCTCGGATCCCCTGGGGCGTCCTCTCCGCCGTCGGGGTTCTGCCGCCCCTGGCGCTGATTCTGCTCCGGGGGCAGGTATGGAGCGTCGAGAACTTCTTCTGGGTCGACCTGGCCATCTGTCCCGCGATCGTGTTCCTCCTAGCCGGCTTGTCGGTAGGCCGTGCGAACGTGGCCGTCCGCGTCCTCGACACCCGGCCGTTGCGCGGCCTGGGGTCCTTCTCCTACAGCCTGTACCTGGTCCATGCCCCGATCGTCATCATGGTCGACGCGTTGGCCGCGCACGAAAACGTCCCGTTCGGGCTGCCTCGCCTTCTGGTCCTCGTCGCGACGGCGGTGCCCCTGTCGGTCTTGTTCGCGTGGCTCTTCGCGCGGGTCTTCGAGCTTCCGTTCCAGCGCCACCGGTCGAGCCGGGAACTCCTCGCCACGGTGCGGACCAACGTTCGCCGCACGAAGGCCACGGCCCTCCGTGAATCAGGTACCCGTCCAGAATGAGAGGATGATGCCCGCGATGCGGTTCCGCCGACGGGTCGTCGTGACCAGGGGTGCGCTTGTCGGTGTCCTGGTCGTGGTTGTCCTTGGCCTCTGCACGGCGCGCTACCTAGTGGCTTGTCA
>NZ_MKVV01000061.1:0-70823 GCF_001899645.1 Pseudonocardia sp. 73-21
AACGGGTGGCGGAACCGGCGGTCGGCGGGATCGAACAGCTCGCGCACACAGTCGTCGCACACGGCGACGTCGGGGGGAATCGCGGTCGCGGCCCCGTCGGCGGCACGGCTGGGCACGATCGCGAACCCCTCGGCGGCGGCGACCGGTATCTCCTCCCAGCCCACCGACGTGACCTGCGCGAGTGGCGGGGCGTCCGGGGCGAGCCGGCGGGCGAACTCCGCCAACGCCGCGGCCGGGCCCTGCACCTCGACGAAGACGGAGGTCGAGGAGTTGCCGACGAACCCGGACAGCGAGAGCGACGTGGCGAGCCGCCACACGAACGGCCGGAACCCCACCCCCTGCACCACCCCGGTGACGGTGAACCGCCGCCGCCGAACGGCGCTCCCGCCGGACGCGGTGCGACGGGAGCGTCGTTCCTCGGAGAGCGCAGTCACGGCGATCACGGCTCCTCCCGGCCTCGCGCTGGGGAGCAGTAGCCCACTGCTGTGCGTCCGGCGCAACGGATGCAACGAGAGTTGACCTGTCTGGGCTGACGGCGTCGCGCACACAGGGATGCCGGTCCCATAGGTGCACCGGCCACTTACTCCGCCCGGCCGAATGGGTCTAAGAAGTGATCTCCACCACAGTCACGCGGCGAGGGGTCGATCCATGTCCGCACCGGAGGAAGAACCAGTCGTCCACATCCTGTGGATCAACGCGGGTCTGAGTTGCGACGGTGACTCCGTCGCGCTGACCGCGGCCACGCAGCCGAGCATCGAGGAGATCGCCCTCGGGGCGCTGCCGGGGCTGCCGAAAGTGGCCGTGCACTGGCCGCTGATCGACTTCGACAACGGGCCGGTGGGCGGCAACAACGACTTCATCGAGTGGTTCTTCAAGGCCGAACGCGGTGAGCTCGAACCGTTCGTCCTGGTCGTCGAGGGGTCGATCCCGAACGAGAAGATCAAGCCCGAGGGGTACTGGTCGGGCTTCGGCAACAACCCGCAGACCGGCCAGCCGATGACCACGAGCGAGTGGCTGGACCGCCTGGCCCCCAAGGCACTGGCGATCCTCGCGGCCGGCACCTGCGCCACCTACGGCGGCATCCACGCGATGGCCGGCAACCCGACCGGGGCGATGGGGGTGCCGGACTACCTCGGCTGGGACTGGAGGTCCAAGGCCGGGATCCCGATCGTCTGCGTACCGGGCTGTCCGACGCACCCCGACAACCTGTCGGAGACGATCCTCTACCTGCTCTACCAGGCCGCCGGCTCCGCGCCCATGATCCCGCTCGACGACGCGCTGCGCCCCACCTGGCTCTTCGGCCAGACCGTGCACGAGGGATGTGACCGTGGCGGCTACTACGAGCAGGGCCAGTTCGCCACCGAGTACGGGTCCCCGCAGTGCCTCGTCAAGCTCGGCTGCTGGGGCCCGGTCGTCAAGTGCAACGTGCCCAAGCGCGGCTGGATCAACGGCGTCGGCGGCTGCCCGAACGTCGGCGGGATCTGCATCGGGTGCACGATGCCCGGCTTCCCTGACAAGTTCATGCCCTTCATGGACGCGCCGCCCGGGTCGATGGTCTCGGGCGCCACCAGCAAGGCCGTCGGCGGCGTCATCCGGCGCCTGCGCCTGATCACCGAGCGCAAGCTCGACAAGGAACCGGCGTGGCGCCGGAACAGCCGCGAACTGACCACCGGCTACCAGAAGGTCTGGTGAGGACATGACCACGACACAGCCGAAGCTCTCCGACGTGTCCGCGGACAAGTCCGGCCTGACGGAGATGGCCTGGGACCCGATCACCCGCATCGTCGGGAGCCTCGGGATCTACACGAAGATCGATTTCCCACAGAAGAAGGTGGTCGAGTGCCACTCGACCTCGTCGATCTTCCGCGGCTACTCGATCTTCATGAAGGGCAAGGACCCCCGCGACGCGCACTTCATCACCAGCCGCATCTGTGGCATCTGCGGGGACAACCACGCGACGTGCTCGGTCTACAACCAGAACATGGCCTACGGGGTGCGCCCGCCGCACCTCGGCGAGTGGATCATCAACCTCGGCGAGGCCGCGGAGTACATGTTCGACCACAACATCTTCCAGGAGAACCTGGTCGGGGTGGACTACTGCGAGAAGATGATCGCGGAGACCAACCCCGGGGTGCTGGAGCAGGCCAACCGCACGGAGGCCCCGCACGCTGCCGACCACGGTTACAAGACCATCGGCGACATCATGCGGGCGCTCAACCCGTTCAGCGGGGACTTCTACCGCGAGGCGCTGCAGGTCAGCCGCTACACGCGCGAGATGTTCTGCCTGATGGAGGGGCGCCACGTGCACCCGTCCACGCTGTACCCCGGCGGCGTCGGCACGCACGCCACGATCCAGCTGTTCACCGACTACTACACCCGGCTCATGCGCTACGTCGAGTTCATGAAGCGCTGCCTGCCGATGCACGACGACCTCTGGGACTTCATGTACGAGGCGCTGCCCGGCTACGAGGAGGTCGGCCGCCGCCGCGTGCTGCTGGGCTGCTGGGGCGCGTTCAACGACCCGGAGCACTGCGACTTCCAGTACCGGACGATGACCAACTGGGGCCGGAAGATGTTCGTCACCCCGGGTGTCATCGTGGACGGCAGGCTGGTGACCAACGACCTGGTCGAGATCAACCTGGGCATCCGCATCCTGCTGGGCAGCAGCTTCTACCGGGAGTGGAACACCGACCAGGAGGTCTTCGCCACGCACGACCCGCTGGGCAACCCGGTCTCCCGGGACCACCCGTGGAACCAGCACACGATCCCGCAGCCGCAGAAGCGCGACTTCGACGACAAGTACAGCTGGACGATGTCGCCGCGCTGGTTCGACGGCACCGATCACCTCCCTCTCGACACCGGGGGTGGGCCGCTGGCCCGGCTGTGGGCCACGGCGCTGGCCGGCCTGGTCAACTTCGACGAGATCCAGGCCACCGGGCACAGCGTGAAGATCCACCTGCCGCGGACGATCCTGAAGCCCGAGGCGAGCTACGAGTGGCACTGCCCGGTGGACAAGGCGGGCAGGCCGCTGTCCAACGCGATCGAGCGCAACCGCGCACGGACCTACTTCCAGGCCTACGCGGCCGCGTGCGCGCTGCACTTCATCGAGAAGGCGCTCGCCGAGGTCCGCGGCGGCCACACGAAGACGTGGGAGAAGTTCGTCGTCCCGGACGAGTCGATCAGCGTCGGGTTCACCGAGGCCGTGCGCGGCGTGCTGTCCCACCACATGGTGATCCGCGGCGGCAAGATCGCGAACTACCACCCGTACCCGCCGACGCCGTGGAACGGCAGCGTGCGCGACCACTACGGCACGCCGGGCCCCTACGAGGACGCGGTGCAGAACACCCCGATCTTCGAGGAGAGCCGCGGGGACGACTTCAAGGGCATCGACATCATGCGTGCGGTGCGCAGCTTCGACCCCTGCCTGCCGTGCGGGGTGCACATGTACACCGGCTCCGGGAAGCCGCTGCACAAGATGATGTCGCCGGCCATGACCAACACGATCTGACGTGGGACGCACACCGATCGCCGGGCTTCCGCAGGTGCCTGGAGCGGGCCGGGAACGGAGGACGTGATGGCGTCGACGGACCTGGACCCGCAGGGGCTCGCGGAGCGGATCGAGCAGCTGCTCGACGGGATCACCGCCGACGGGGGCCCGGCCCTGGGCCACGCCGCGGAGGAGCTCGTCCGCGTCCTGATGCGGTTCTACGGGGCGGGCCTGGAACAGGTGGTGGCGATCGTCCGCGCCGGGGCCGGCGACACGGTCGTGCACCGGATGGCCGCCGACCCGCTGGTGGCCGGGCTGCTCGCGCTGCACGACCTGCACCCGGTGCCGGTCGGGCAGCGGCTCGGGCACGCGCTGGACGCGGCTCGGCGGAAGCTCGGCCCGCACGGCACCGGGCTCACCCTCGCCGGCATCGACGACGAGGGACAGGTCCACGTCACGGTCGCGGGCGGCGGCTGCGGCATGGACACCGTCAAGGACGTCGTGGCCGCCTCGATCGGCGAGCTGGCGCCGGAGGTCGCAGGGGTCGTCTACGACGCCGCACCGCCGGGCCCCGCGCTGCTGCAGATCGGGGTGCGCCCACCGGAGAGGGTGGGGATGTGACCCTCTCCCCCCTGCGCCGGTTCCTGCTCGACACTTCGGAGCGGGAACCGGCGCAGGAACTCTGCGAACTGTGTGCCACGCCGATCGCCGGGGACCATCCGCACCTCGTCCAGGTCGCGGAGCGCCGGATGCTGTGCGCCTGCGGGCCGTGCGCCTTCCTCTTCGACAACCCGGGCGCCGGCGGCTACCGGCGGGTACCCGACCGGTACCTCACCGATCCCGGCTCCGGGCTCTCCGACGCCCAGTGGGAGGCGCTGCAGATCCCGGTCGGGCTGGCGTTCTTCCTGCACAACTCCGCGCAGGGCACGGTCGTCGCCTGCTACCCGAGCCCCGCCGGCGCCACCGAGAGCGAGCTGGGGCTGGAGTCGTGGACCTCCGGGATCGGGGCGGGCCGCCTCGCCGCGGAGCTCCGGCCGGACGTCGAGGCGCTGCTCGTCCGGCAGGGGCGGGACTGCCTGCTGGTCCCGGTCGACGCCTGCTATCGGCTCGTCGGCCTGGTGCGGACGCACTGGCGCGGTTTCGACGGCGGCGCCGACGCCTGGCGCGAGATCGACCGCTTCTTCGACGCACTGCACGCCGCCGCGCGGGCCCTGCCGTGCTGAGCTTCCGCTGCACCGGCGCCCGGCCCGAGCCCTACGCGGCGGGCCCGTCGCTGCTGCTGGAGCTGCAGATCACCGACGACAGCGGCACCCGGGTGCACTCGGTGGCGCTGCGCACCCAGATCCGGATCGAACCGCGCGGCCGCCCGTACTCCGACGCCGAGCAGGCGAAGCTCGTCGACCTGTTCGGGGAGCCGTCGCGGTGGGGGGCGACGCTCAACCCGTTGCAGCTCGCGACGGTCGGCACCACCGTCACCGGTTTCACGGCCGCGACCACGGTGGAGCTGCCCGTGCCGCTGACCTACGACCTCGACATCGCCGCCACGAAGTACTTCCACGGCCTCGCGGGTGGAGAGGTGCCCCTCCTGCTGCTGTTCTCCGGCACCGTCTACGTGGCCGGGCCGACGGGCGTGCAGCTCGGGCTGCTGTCCTGGAGCGAGGAGGCGAGCTTCCGGCTACCGGTGGCCACGTGGCGCGCGGCGATGGACGAGCACCACCCGGCGTCGGGCTGGATCCGGGTGAGCACGCGCACGCTCGACGCGCTGTCGGCCTACCGGTCCGAGCACGTCATCCCCACCTGGGACGACACGCTGGAGCGGCTCCTGAAGGAGGCGCGGTGACCACCGACGTGCTCGACCAGGTGGCCGCCGTCGCCGACGCCGTGCTGTTCGAGGGCTACCTGCTCTACCCCTACCGCGCGTCGGCCCAGAAGAACCGGCTGCGCTGGCAGTTCGGCGTCCTCACCCCCGACGGCGACGGCACCGAGCCCACCCGCAACCGCACCGAGTGCCTGCTGGAGCCCCGCCCCGGGGCACAGCTGCACATCCGGCTGCGCTGCCTCCAGCTGCAGGCCCGCACGCTGCGGACCGTCGAGGGCGAGGAGGTCCCCGAACTGGTCGTCGACGGCCGCCGCCACCTGGCCTTCGAGGAGGGCTCGGTCCGCCAGGTGGATGCGGTGCTGGCCGTCGACGACCTCCTCACGGGCCACTGCTGCGTGCCGGTCGTCCTCCCGGCGACCACGGAGACCGAGGAGCTGCGCGCCGCGGACGGCACGCCCGCCGGGCTGGTGGTGCGCGGGTGCTGGGCGGTGACGGGGCGGATCGTCGTCTCGCTCACCGACGTCCCGGGGCCCTACCTGGTGCACCGGCTGCGCCTCGACGTCGTCAACGACGGGCGGTGCGCACCCGGGACACCACGCGAGGAGGTGCTGCGCACGTCGCTGATCGCGGCCCACACCCTGATCGCGGCCCGGCCCGGCACGTTCCTCTCGCTCACCGACCCGCCGCAGTGGGCCGCGCCGGCCACCGCGGAGTGCGTCAACGAGCACACGTGGCCGGTGCTCGCCGGCCCCGGCGAGGACCTCGTGCTCTCCTCGCCGATCATCCTGGCCGACCA
The DNA here is from genome assembly GCF_001899645.1 of Pseudonocardia sp. 73-21. Classification (GTDB taxonomy): domain Bacteria; phylum Actinomycetota; class Actinomycetes; order Mycobacteriales; family Pseudonocardiaceae; genus Pseudonocardia. The sequence goes on from NZ_MKVV01000061.1 coordinate 6,103, forward strand.
CCCGCAGCTGGCCCCGGAGAGCACGGTCAACCTCTTCGACGGGTTGGAGAACGACGAGATCCTGACCCTGCGCACGATGGTGCTCACCGACGCGGAGAAGGCCGAGGCCCGCGCCACCGACCCGCGGGCCGGGGAGATCATCGACGCCGTCGACGGGCTGCCGCCGGAGATCCTCGAACGGCTGCACGGCGCGATCCGTTCGCTGCGCCCCGCCGGAGCGTCCGGGTCGCCCGCGGACCCGGCCGTCGGCGCCGACAGCCCGGCGGCCGCGCCGCCGGAGCGGGTGCCGTGGTGGGACCCCGGCCGGGACGCCTCGGTCGACCCGGACACCGACACGGTCGCGGTCGGCGGCGTTCCGGTCTCCCGCGGGAGCCACGTGGTGCTGCGACCCGGCCGGGGCGGCGACGCCCAGGACCGCTTCCTCGACGGCATGCGCGCCACCGTGCAGGCCGTGGTGCACGACGTCGACGGGGGTGTGCACGTCGCGGTGTCGGTGGACGGGGACCCGGCCACGGAGCTGCAGCTCGCCCACGGCCGGTTCCGCTACTTCCGGCCCGACGAGCTGCAGGTGGCGCGATGAGGATCCTGGTGGCGGGCGTCGGCAACATCTTCCTGTCCGACGACGGGTTCGGCGTGGCCGTGGTCGACCGGCTCCGTCTCACCGGCGCCGAGGTCGTCGACATCGGGATCCGCGGGATGCACCTGGCCTACCGGCTCCTCGACGGCTACGACGTGCTCGTGCTCGTCGACGCCGTGCGACGCGGGGGCGATCCCGGCACCCTGCACGTCCTCGAACACGACCTCGACGCGCCCGCGGACGACCCGCCGGCGCTGGACGCGCACGGCATGGACCCCGCCTCCGTGCTCACCCTGCTCGACGGGCTGGCCCGCTCGACGGGCGTCGAGCAGCCGGTGGGGCGGGTGCTCGTCGTCGGCTGCGAACCCGCCGTCCTGGACGAGGGCATCGGGCTGAGCCCGCCGGTGGCCGCCGCCGTCGGACCCGCCGTGCGGGCCGTGACCGCACTCGTCGCCGAACTCGAGCTCGTCGAGGAAGGAGCCCGCTCGTGATCCGCAAGCTTCTGGTCCTGCTGGTGCTGGCCCTCGCGGCCACCGCCGCCGTGCTCGCCGTGCGGTCCCGCCACGAGATCGCCCGCTACCGCGCCATGCGGAAGATGTAGGCGGCGGGCATGTGCCTCGGCATCCCGGGCGAGGTGGTCGCGCTGCTGGACGGCGACCTGGCCACCGTCCGCGTCGAGGGTGTGGAGCGCCCGATCAACGTCGGCATGCTCAACGACGGCGAGGCCGTGCCGGGTCGGTGGGTGCTGGTCCACCTGGGCTTCGCGATGTCCGTCGTCGACCGGGACGAGGCCACGGCGTCGCTGGACTTCGTGACGGGCCACGCCGACTGGCACCCGGCGCCGTAGTGCACGAGCTGTCGATCACCCAGAGCGTCGTCGACGCGGTCACCGAGCGGATGTGCGACGCGCGGATCCGGCGGATCCGCCTCGAGGTGGGCCGCTGCTCGGGCCTGGTGCCCGACGCGGTGCGGTTCTGCTTCGAGCTGGTCGCCGCGGGCACGACCTGCGAGGGCGCGGCGCTGGAGATCGACGAGCCGCCGGGCCGGGCCACCTGCCGCGCCTGCGGCGACGGCTTCGACACGGCCGAGGTGCTGCCGCTGTGCGGGTGCGGCAGCGCCGACGTCGCGGTGGAGGGCGGGCGGGAGCTGCGGATCCGAGAGGTGGAGGTGGTCTGAGATGTGCGGTACCTGCGGTTGCGGCCCGGAGGTGACCACGGAGGCGACACGGAGGGTCGCCCTGGAGATCGACCTGCTGGCGAAGAACGACGACCGCGCCGTGGCCAACCGGCGCTGGCTCGCCGACAACGACGTGCTCGCGGTGAACCTGATGAGCTCCCCCGGCTCCGGCAAGACCACGCTGCTGGAGCGCACCATCCGCGACCTCGGCGACCATCTGTCGTGCGCCGTGCTGGAGGGCGACCAGGAGACCCTGCTCGACGCCGAGCGCATCGGGGCCACCGGGGCCCCGGTCGTCCAGATCAACACCGGGGCCGGCTGCCACCTCGACGCGGAGATGGTGGCCGACGGGGTGCGGCGGCTCGCTCCCGAACGAGGCTCGGTGCTGTTCGTGGAGAACGTCGGCAACCTGGTCTGCCCGGCCCTGTTCGACCTCGGCGAGGCCGCCCGCGTCGTGATCATGTCGGTGACCGAGGGAGCCGACAAGCCGCTCAAGTACCCGCACATGTTCCGCACCGCCGACCTGATGCTGGTGAACAAGGTCGACCTGCTGCCCCATGTGGAGTTCGACGTGGCGCACTGCGTCGCCCACGCGCGGCGCGCCCGACCGGACGTCGAGGTGCTCGAGGTCTCCGCCACCCGGGGTGACGGGCTCGGGGCCTGGTACGACTGGTTACGTCACCGCCGGATCACCGGGGCCGGGCGGGGCAGGACCTTCTCGTAGCGGTCGAGGAACAGGTGCAGCACCGCGTGCACGTGTCGCAGGGCCTCGGCCTGCGCGTCCAGGCTGGCCAGCCCGGCGGAGGTCACGTGGTAGGTGCGCCGTGCCGGCCCGACGTCGGAGGTGAGCCACTCCGACCGCACCAGCCCCTGCTTCTCCATGGTCCGCAACGCCCGGTAGACACCGCCGGAGTCGCCGTCGCCGTCGTGCATGGGGCGCAGCCGTGACGCGAGCTCGTAGCCGTGGTCGGCGTGCTCGCCGAGGAGCAGCAGGAGGCACGGTTGCAGGAAGTTGCGCGGTTCGAGCTCGGCCATCTCGGGCCCCCGGGTCGGCGGCATCGGTGGTGCCCCTCCGATGCTGGCACCACGTGACGGATGCCACAAGGTAACGCCGGGCTTCGCGCCACAGTGGACGCAGCCCGGTTCGCCGCGGGCGAGATCGGCATCGTCGGCACGTTCCTCTCAGGTCAGGTGATGACCGGCGCGGGCCAGCACCACCTCCGCCATCAGCAGATCGTGGGCAAAAGTGATCTTGAAGTTGCGCTCGTCCCCGGCGATCCAGCGGATCGGCAGGTCAGGAGCAAAACGTTGCATGCAGGACGCGGTGTCGGTACCCACGAATCCGCAGCGGGCGGCCTCCTCGTAGGCGGCCAGCAGCGGTGCGGCGCGGAAACCCTGTGGCGTCTGGACCGCGACGATCCCCTCCGGTGCCGGACCGTCGAGCGTGGTGCCGTCGGGCGCGGCGGCGGCCAGGTCGTCGCGGGGCAGCCCGGGCACCGCGCCGCCGGACCGCGCCGCCTCCAGCACGCCCGCCGCGAGGGCGCGGCTCATCAGCGGCCGCGCGCCGTCGTGGATGAGCACCGCGTCGACGGCACCGCCCCCGATCCGCGACGCGAGGTGGCGCAGGCCGGCCAGTTCGGACTCCTGCCGCGACGCCCCGCCCGTCACGATCTCGACGCCGTCGTGCTCGACCTCCTGGTCCACGACCCGGTCGACGAGGTCGCGGTCCGCGGCCCGGATCACGAGCACCACCGGCCCGATCTCCCGCATGGCCCCGAAGGTGTTGAGCGACCACGAGATGACCGAGCGGCCGGCGAGCGGCAGGTAGACCTTGTTCAGCTCGCCACCGACACGGGTCCCGCTGCCGCCGGCGAGCACGATGGCCGCCGCTCGTCCGTTGCGCACCTGGCCATTCCACCCGGTGCGTGCCGCGCGCGCCGCCACGGGGTCACCGCGGCGCACGTCACTGCCGGCCGCCGGGTCGTCGCACAGCCGCTGCATGCGGGCGCCATCGCCGCGTCCGGTCGTGGCCGTCGGTGGCGGGTTGGCCGGTCGACCGCCGCGGCCGAGAGGTGCCCGGCGCGGAGGTGGCCCCGACCCCTGAGGAGGTGCGATCGTGGCCACGTGACGCTGGAGCCGGTGCCGGAGCTGTCCGTCCTCGACCTGCCGGCCGGCAGGTCGACCGAGGTCCTGCACGAGCCGGGCGGGCGCGTCGAAGGCACGACCTGTGCCGTGGACCCCGACCCCGACGGGCCGGTGAGCACTTCGCGTCGCCGCGCGGCGGAGCACGGCGCCGACAAGCCGCTCGCGTTCCTCGGACCGGACACCGGGCCGCCCCCGCTCCGACGCGGCACGACCCGTGGCAGCCGGCCCTGCGAACGGCTCGTCGGGATCGTGGGGCCGGCCGGTCGGGTGTGCGGCGAGGCCGCCGGCGACCCGCTGCTGGCCCCGGACGCCGCGCCGGCGCGGGACCGGGTGCGGGAGATGACCCCGTGCTGATCCGCGTCACGCCGGGGGGCCCCTACCTCGTGTCGGGAGGCGTGCCGCTCACCCACGGGTCCGACGTCGTCCCGACCGGCGAGGTCTACACGCTGTGCCGGTGCGGCGGGTCGTCGCGCAAGCCGTTCTGCGACAGCACCCACCGCCGGATCGGGGTCGACGACGACGGCACGGCCGACGGTCCCGGCTGCGACCCGGGCACCGACGCGGGCCCGGGCATCGAGGTGCACGACGCCGGCCCCCTCGCCGTCACCGGCGTGGTCCTGCAGCACGCGGACGGCTCGACCGCGCCGCACGGGCGCTACGCGCTCTGCCGCTGCGGCGCCTCGCGCACGAAGCCGTTCTGCGACGGTGGCCACTGCTCGCCGTGACGTGCGCGGCGCCGGTTCGACGATCACCCGCTCGAGGCGCAGGATGGGAGGCATGACACAGAGGTGGGGTGTGGAGCTCGCGATCGTCGTGCTGTTCGCGGCCGTCCTCGTGTCCACCGTCGTCTTCTTCCGGGCCGGTGAGCCCCGGGTCGGGCCGCGTCCGCGGGTGATGATCACCGGGCTGGTGACGGTGCTCGGCGTGGCCGCGTTCCTGGTCGGGTGGACGGTGTCGGCCCCGCCCGCCGACACGGTGGTGGCCGAGGCCCGGCCGGGCCCACCGCTGCCGACCGTGGTCGTGGTGCCGAGGTCCACGGACGTGCCCACCAGCACCGTCGCCGCTCCGGCCCCGGTCGCCCCGGCGCAGGCGGCGGCCGTCGCGGTCCCGCGGAGGGTGGTCCGCACGACGGCGGTGCGCCCGGCCCCGGTGGTGCGCGCACCAGCCGCCGCCGCACCGGCCGTCCCCCCGGCACCCGTCGTCCCGGCGGCCGTCGTCACCACCCCGGCCGTCCCCGCCCCGACCACCGCCGCGCCCGCCCCGATCGTGGAGGGCACCCCCGCACCGACGAGCGGGCCTGGGCCGACCAGCGACCCGATCCGCACCCGCACGTCGTGGCCCACCCCGACACCGACGGTCACCCCGACACCGAGCGTCACGACCACGCCGGTGGTCACCGGGACGACCAGCGCGAGCGCGACACCGCCGACAAGCACCACCACCTCGGGCTGACCGGACATTCCACGCCCTGACGGTCCGCTGTGCGACGGCCCGTCGACCGATCCGTATCGTGACCATCCATGAGCAGGTGGACCGCTGCGGACATCCCGCGCCAGGACGGACGCACGTTCGTCGTCACGGGCGCGAACAGCGGGCTGGGCCTCGTCACCTGCCGGGAGCTCGCCCGCGCCGGCGCGCACGTCGTGATGGCCTGCCGCGACGTGGCCAAGGGACAGAAGGCCGCCGCGGATCTGACCGGTTCGGTGGAGGTCCGCCCGCTCGACCTCGCCGATCTGGCGTCGGTCCGGGCCTTCGCCGCGGAGCTCGACGGGCCCGTCGACGTCCTGGTCAACAACGCCGGGGTGATGGGGGTGCCGCGCGGCCGCACCGCCGACGGGTTCGAGACGCAGTTCGGCACCAACCACCTGGGCCACTTCGCGCTCACCGGGCTGCTGCTGCCCCGCATCACCGACCGGGTGGTGACGCTGTCCAGCTCGTTGCACCGCCTCGGCCGCATCCACCTCGACGACCTCAACACCGAGCGCCGGCCCTACGAGCGCTGGCTCGCCTACGGCCAGTCCAAACTCGCGAACCTGATGTTCGCCTACGAGCTGCAGCACCGGTTCGTCGCCGCCCGGTCGCTGCTGCGCTCCATGGCCGCCCACCCGGGTTACGCCGCCACCAACCTGCAGTCGCACACCGGCACGTTCCAGGACACGATCCTGGCCGTCGGCAACCGGCTCCTCGCCCAGTCGGCCGACGCCGGCGCGCTCCCCACGCTGTACGCGGCCACCGTCGCCGACCTGCCCGGCGGCACGTTCGTCGGCCCCGACGGCCTCGGCGAGAGCCGCGGCCACCCGCGGCCGGTGGGTTCCACCGGCGCGTCACACGACCCCGCGGTGCAGCGGGCCCTGTGGGCGCGCTCCGAGGAGCTCACGGGCGTGCGCTTCGACCTGGCCGGGACGTCGGCGTGATCGTCACTCCCAGTAGGCTCCCGTCGGTCTCACCGCCGAGTCCTGGATTGCCCTGTTCCCGACCGACGCAGATTCGTGACCGACGCAGGGGAGGTCGACCTCCGTGGACGAGTACGGCGTAGCCGGCCGCCGGCCCGGCGGCCCGCCGCAGCAGCCGTGGCCGCGCCGCGCCGAGCGCGATCCCGGCCCCGCCGTGCCGCGGCGGCCCCGGCGGGCGGAGCCCCGCGCGTGGATCGACGACCCCACCCGTCCGGTGCCGCCGCGCCGGCCGTCGGAGTCGTCCGCGCCGTCCACGCCGTCCACGCCGTCCACGCCGTCCACGCCGTCCGCGCCGCGCGAGCCGCGCCGGGAGCCGCAGCGCCCGGACCCCGCCCGCCGCGGCGCCGAGCCGCGTCGCGCCACCCCTCCCGCAACGGGCCGGGGCCGCACCGACGTGCCCCGCAACCGGCCCCCGCGGGTCGAGCCCCCGACGCGGCCGGTGCCCCGCACACCGGCCCCGGCCGGTGTGGCGGCCGCCACCACCGCCGTACCGATGTCCAAGGCCACCCGGGCCGAGGAACGCCCCACCTCGCCGCCGGTCCCGCGGCGCAGCGTCAACCGCGCCACGCCGCGCGGACGCGCCCGCTCCCCGCGCACGCTCGGCACCGCACTGCTCGCCACCGCCGCGTCCACGATCATCCCGGGATCCGGTCACCTCATGCTGCGCAGGCGGCAGACCGGCGGGCTGATCCTGGCCGTGTTCGTGCTCGCCCTCGCCGCGATCGCGATCTTCGGCCTCACCGCGGGCAAGACCGCGCTGCTCGAGAACGCGCTGTCCACGCGGGTGCTGGTGATCGCGTCGGTCGGGCTGGTCGTGGCCGCACTGGCGTGGATCACCGTCATCGTGCGCACCTACCTGATCGCGCGCCCGCGGGGTCTCGACGTGGGCCGCCAGATCCTCGGCGTCGGCGTCGTCACCGTGCTGTGCCTGGGGATCGCGGCGCCGTTCGGGTTCGCCGCCAACCTCGCCAACTCCCAGCGCAACCTGCTCGACAACCTGTTCACCGGAGGCGGCGGCACGTCCGCGGCCGAGGCCATCGCCAAGCCGCGCCTGAACGTCCTGCTCGTCGGCAGCGACGCGGGACCGGACCGCACCGGCGCCCGCACCGACACGATGATGATGGCCAGCATCGACACGAAGTCCGGTCGGACCACGCTGTTCTCGCTGCCCCGCAACATCGGCTACGCGCAGTTCCCGCCCGGGTCGCCGATGGCCAAGCAGTTCCCCACCGGCTTCCACGACAAGGCCGACCCGCTGTCGGGCAACTACCTGCTCAACGCCGTCTACGCGTGGGGGCTCGACCACCCGACCGAGGCCCCGGACACCCCCACGTCCAACAAGGGCCTCAACCTCCTGCACCAGACCGTCGCCTACATGCTCGGCGTCGACCTCGACTACTACGTCGAGGTCAACATGGCCGGCTTCTCGTCGATCATCGACGCGCTCGGCGGCGTCACCATCGACGTCGGGCCGGTCCCGCTGCCCATCGGCGGCGTGCTGCCCGACGGCCAGCACGTCAAGCCCGACGGCTACGTGCCCGCCGGCGTCCAGCACCTCGACGGCAACCAGGCGCTGTGGTTCGCCCGCTCCCGCCGCGACTCCGACGACTACTCCCGCATGGGCCGCCAGCGCTGCCTGCTGCAGACGATCCTCAAGCAGAAGAGCCCGACCGACGTCCTCACGAACTTCCAGGGCATCGCGGCGGCCACCACCGACAGCGTGGCCACCAACATCCCGCAGGAGGTGCTGCCGCAGCTCGCGAAGCTGGCCGGCGAGCAGTCGGTGGCGCTCGACAGCGTGGCGTTCGACCCGAACCTGCCCGACCCCAACGAGAAGGACGGCAAGTTCAACACCAGCCACGTCGACGTGGACTACATGCGGCAGGTGGTGCAGAACGCCATCACCGCGCCGCCGCCCGCGGCCGCCCCGGTCCCGACGGTCGCACCGACCACCACGCCGAAGGCCACGAAGAGGACCAGCGCGTCGGCGTCGGCGTCGGCGGCCCCGACCAGCGCGGCCCCCGAGTCCCTGGCGGCGAGCTGCGGCTGAAGCCGCTATACATCGTCAGATGCACGACTCCACCGTCACCGCCGACGAGCGGCTCGTCGAAGCCGCAACGCGCAGGGCGAGCCGTCGGCTGCTGCCCCTGCTGATGCTGCTGTACTTCGTCAACTACCTCGACCGCGTCAACATCGGGTTCGCCGGGCCCAACGGCATGAACGCCGAGCTGGGCCTGTCGGCCACCCTGTTCGGCGTCGCCGCCGGGGTGTTCTTCATCGGCTACCTGATCCTGGAGGTGCCCAGCAACCTGCTGCTGCACCGCTTCGGGGCCCGCCGCTGGATCGCGCGCATCCTCGTCACCTGGGGGATCGTCGCGACCGTCATGGCGTTCACCCCGAACGCCGGTGTGCTGATCGCGCTGCGGTTCCTGCTCGGGGTGGCCGAGGCGGGCTTCTTCCCCGGCATCATCCTGTACCTGACGTACTGGTTCCCGGCCGCGCAGCGGGCCCGGGCCACCGCCTGGTTCATGGCCGCGATCCCGATCTCGACGGCGCTGGGCGCGGTCGTCTCCACGGTGGTCATCCAGAACGCCGACGGGCTGTTCGGCCTGAGCGGCTGGCGGGTGATGTTCCTGGTGGAGGGCATCCCGGCGGTCCTGCTGGCCGTCGTGGTCTGGTTCCTCATGACCGACCGGCCCGCCCAGGCGGCCTGGATGCCGACCGACGAACGTGACGCGCTGGAGCGCCGGCTGGCCGCGGAGGCGGCTGAGGCGGCGCAGACCGGGCCGCCGTCGGTGCTCGCGGCACTGCGCAGCCCCCGGGTGCTCGCACTCGCCTGGGTCTACTTCGGCATCGTGTACGGCCTGTACGCGCTGGGCTTCTTCCTGCCGACCATCATCAAAGGCTTCGCGACGCAGTACGGCACCACGTTCACGACGGTGGGGTCCGGCCTGGTCAACGCCGTCCCGTACGTCGTCGGGCTCGTCGTGATGATCCTCTGGACGCGCCGGGCGACGAGCCCGGCCATCCGGGTCGGCGTGCCCGCGCTCGTCGGCGGCCTGGCGATCCCCGTGGCGCTGTACCTGTCCGACCCGTGGCTCGCGATGGTTGCGGTGACGGTGTGCGCCTGCGGCGTGCTCGCCGCCCTGCCCGGCTTCTGGTCGCTGCCGACGGCGTACCTGACGGGCGCGGCGGCCGCTGCCGGGATCGCGCTCGTCAACGCGCTCGGCAACCTCTCCGGCTTCGTCGCGCCCTACGTCACCGGCGCGCTCTCGGACGCCACCGGCAGCAACCGCCTGGGCCTGTGGATCGTCGGGATCTGCATGGTGTCGGCCGCTGCGGTGACGTGGGGGCTGGCGCGGTCGGGCCGCGAGGCATGATCGCGCCCGGCGCCGCCGGCTCGACGTCGCAGCGCGTCGTGCACCTCGCAGCCCGCCGGCGCGCTGCGAGGTGACACCACGTGCTGCGAGGTGGAGAAACAGGCCTCGGACTTGCTCATCGGCCTGGACACGGGTGACACCTACTGGACGCCCTCGGGCCGCCAGCGGTACTCCGTCTGCGGGCGGCCCGTGGTGCCGTAGCGGGCGTGCCGGACGGCGAGACCGGTCCCCACGAGGTACTCGAGGTAGCGCCGCGCCGTCACCCGGGACGCGCCGAGCGCCGTGGCCACCTCCACGGCCGTGCGACCCGCCTCCTGCAGCACGAGCGCGACGGCGTCCAGGGACTCGCGGCTGATGCCCTTCGGCAGCCCACCCGCCGGAGCCGTGCCGCGCAGGGCTCCGAACAGCCCGTCGACGTCGTCCTGGGCCAGCACTGGCGCCGTCGACTCACGGTAGGTCTGGTAGCCCTCCAGCTTGGCGCGCACGGCGCTGAACGTGAACGGCTTCACCAGGTACTGCGTGGCCCCGTAGGCGACGGCAGCGCGCACGACGGCGAGGTCGCGGGCCCGCGTCACCATGATCACGTCGGTGGTGTGGCCGGCCGCGCGCATGCGGCGCAGCACCTCCAGCCCGTTGGTGTCGGGCAGGTGGACGTCCAGCAGCACCAGGTCGACCTCCGACGACGCGAGCAGCCGCAGCGCGTCCGCTCCGGTACCCGCGCAGCCGACCACCTCGAACCCGCGCACCCGCCCCACGTAGGCGACGTGGGCGTCGGCGGCCACCGGGTCGTCCTCGACCACGAGCGTGCGGATCACGCGCGGACCGGGTCCGTCACGTCCACGGGAACGGGCAGCACGACGGTGAACACCGCACCCCGCTCCCCCGCACCGACCTCGACCCGGCCGCCGAGCCGATGGGCCGCCCGGCGGACCAGCGCCAGCCCCAGGCCGCGGCCGGCGTCGTTGTCGGTGGGCTTCGTGCTCCAACCCCGGGTGAACGCCTGGTCGGCGGCCCCCGACGCAAGGCCCGGACCGCTGTCGGAGACCCGCAGCACCAGCTCCCCCGACACCGTGACGGCGTCGAGCCGCACCCACCGAGGCTCCGCGCCGTCGAGCGCGGCGTCGATCGCGTTGTCGAGCAGGTTGCCGACGATCGTGACGAGGTCGCGGGCGTCCGCGACGCCGTCGGGCACCACCGTGCCGTCGTCGAGGTCGAGCTCCACCCCGCGCTCGGCCGCCACCGCCGCCTTCCCGACGACGAGTGCCGCCAGCTCCGGCACGGCGATCGCGGCGAGCACCGCGTCGGTGAGGTGCTGGGCCACCTCCAGCTCGGCGGTGGCGTACTCCAGCGCCTCCTCGGCGCGGCCGAGCTCGATCAGCGAGACGACGGTGTGCAGCTGGTTGGCGGCCTCGTGGGCCTGGGCGTGCAGGGAGTCGGCGAACCCGCGGATGGTCTCCAGCTCGCTGACCAGCGCACGGAGCTCGGTGTGGTCGCGCAGGGTGACGACGGTGCCGAGCCGGCCTGCGGCGCCGGAGTTCACGACGACGATGCGGTCGGCCGTCAGGTGGATCTCGTCGCTGCGTGGTTCGCCGTCGGCCAGCGCGTCCCCGAGCACCGTCGGCAACCCGATCTCGTCGACGCGCGACCCCTGCACGTCACCGGTGAGCGCGAGCAGCCGCCGCGCCTCGTCGTTGACGAGCTGCACGCGGCCCTCGCGGTCGAGCAGCACCAACCCTTCGCGCACGGCGTGCAGCACCGCGTCGTAGTAGGAGTACATCCGCGCCAGCTCGGCCGGGCCGAGATCGTGCGTGGTGCGCCGCACCCAGCGGCTGACCAGCCACGACCCGCCCGCGGCCAGCAGCAGCGCAGCCGCGGCGGCGGCGAGGATCTGCCCGACGAGCGGGGCCAGCTCGCGCGACACCGCGGTGAGGGTGCGCCCCACCGACACCAGCGCCACCACGCGCCCGCCGTCGAACACCGGGACGACGGCGCGCACGGACGGGCCGAGCGTGCCCGGGTAGGTCTCGGTGTAGTCGGTGCGGCCGGCCACGGCGGGGGCGATCGTGCCCTGGAACGTCCGGCCGATCTCGCTGACGGTGGGGTGCGAGTACCGGATGCCGGAGGTGGTCATGACGACGACGAAGTCGGTGGCGGTGTCGGCCCGCACGCGCTCGGCCAGCGGCTGCAGCACGGCGGACGGGTCGGGGTCATCCAGCGCCGCCAGCACCGCGGGATCGACGGCGAGCGTGTGCGCGACGGCCAGCATCTCGGTACCCGTCGCCTCGGTGTTGGACGCGTCGATCCGGAGGTAGGCGGCCACGGCCACCCCGCCCATGACGAGCGCGATCACCACGGCCTGCAGCGCGAACATCTGCCCCGCCAGGCTCCACCTGCGCATCGGTCCACCGCCTCCACGCCTACGAAATGAACGAAAGGGTGATGCCGGGCACATCCTGCCGCACCCTCACGGTAACCATCGGCCCAACGGAGGACCCGTGTCAGCACCCGCAGCATCAGCCACCCCCGCCAAGCGGGACCGCACCCACTTCCTGTACCTCGCCGTGATCGTCGCCGTGCTCCTCGGCGTCGTCGTGGGCCTGCTGTTCAAGGACTTCGCCGTCTCGCTGGAGCCGATCGGCACGGCGTTCATCAACCTGATCAAGATGATGATCTCACCGATCATCTTCTGCACCATCGTCCTGGGCATCGGGGCCATCCGCCAGGCCGCGACGGTCGGCAAGGTCGGCGGGCTGGCGCTGGGCTACTTCCTCGTGATGTCCACGGCGGCGCTGGCCATCGGGCTCGTCGTCGGCAACATCATCCAGCCGGGCACGGGGCTGAACCTCAACGTCAAGCCGTACGTGCCCCCGGCGACGGAGGGCTCCGGCAACTTCCTGCTCGACATCATCCCGACCACGCTGTTCTCCCCGCTGGTGAACAGCAGCGTGCTGTCGACGCTGTTCGTCGCGCTGCTCATCGGGTTCGCCGTGCAGGCGCTCGGCCGCGCGGGCGAGCCGATCCTGAAGGGCATCGGCCACGTGCAGCGCCTCGTGTTCCGCGTCCTGGCGATGATCATGTGGGTGGCGCCGATCGGCGCGTTCGGCGCCATCGCCGCGCTCATCGGCAAGACCGGCTGGGCCGCGATCGGGGCGCTGCTGCAGGTGATGGTCGGCTTCTACGTGACGTGCGCGATCTTCGTGTTCGTCATCCTGGGCCTGCTGCTCAAGACGTTCGCCGGGATCAACATCTTCTCACTGCTGCGCTACCTGGGCCGGGAGTTCCTGCTCATCGTCTCCACCTCGTCGTCGGAGTCGGCGTTGCCGCGGCTGATCGCGAAGATGGAGCACGTCGGGGTCTCCCAGCCGGTCGTCGGCATCACGGTGCCCACGGGCTACTCGTTCAACCTCGACGGCACGGCGATCTACCTGACGATGGCGTCCCTGTTCGTGGCCGACGCCCTGAACAAGCCGCTGGCCCTGGGCGAGCAGATCTCGCTGCTGGTGTTCATGATCATCGCGTCGAAGGGTGCGGCCGGCATCTCCGGGGCCGGGCTGGCGACGCTGTCGGCCGGCCTGTCCTCGCACCGCCCCGACCTGGTCGACGGCGTCGGCATCATCGTCGGCATCGACCGCTTCATGTCCGAGGCCCGCGCCGTCACCAACTTCGCCGGCAACGCGGTGGCCACCGTGATCATCGGCAACTGGGTGGGCGAGTTCGACCGGGCGAAGGCCGACCGCGTCCTGAGCGGTCAGGACCCCTTCGACGAGAAGACGATGCTCGACGACGACCGCGCAGAACCGAAGCCGACCCTGGAGAAGCAGGAACCGGCGGGAGCGCAGGCGTAAGTCGTCAGTTGACGTTCGAGAACGCCGCGCGCCGGGCCTCCGCCGTGCGGAACGCCGACGCCGCCGCCACCCGCCGCGCCTGGTCCACCGTCGCCACGTGCAGCGCCACCGCGCGCTCGGCCGCCGCCATCGCCCGCTCCAGGGCGCCGTCGGTGCGGTGGACGGGGAGCTCCACGCGGGTCCGCTCGCGGGCGTAGGGGCTCGACGCGGGCAGGTCCACGGTGAAGCGGCCGTAGGCACCGACGAACAGCAGCGCCGCCCCCACGAGCAGGCTGAAGACCACGTTCGCCATCCGGAAGGCGAGCATGTTCAGCGACGTGTCCAGCACCAGCGCGTTGACGATCCCGGACGCGAGGAACAGCGTGCCGACCGCGACGGACACGGTCGAGGCCACCTGCCCGCCCCGCACCGCGGCCCCGACGAGCACGACGCCCACGACCAGCGACAGCGTCGAGAGCAGGCCGTTCGTGGACAGGCCCATGACGATCGGGCCGCTGGTCGCGAGGAACCCGGCGCCCAGCGTGAGGCCGGCGAGCCCGAACGCCACGAGGAAGCCGCCGAGGCCAGCAGCCCCGGCCCGGTGGACCGTGTGTACGCGGTTGGTGCTCATGTCGGCGGCCTCTCGCTCGGGTGTCGGGCACCACGGTGCGCCCGGTCGAGCGGGATGGAGCCGTGCGTTCGTGGGCCGTCACCGGCCCGTTCGGGGCGGGTGAGGAGTGTGCAGCTCGAGGCGCCCGCCGTGCACCGTCTGCTCCGCCACCACCATCTCCGTGCCGTGCTCGGGCACCTCCCGGGTGTGCAGGTTGCGGCTCAGGCGCGGGAAGTTCGCGCCCGCCACCTCGACGCGCACGCGGTGCCCGGCCCGGAACGTGTGGGCCGTGTCGTGCAGGGCCACCGTCAGCTCCACGACCTCACCGGGCTCCAGCCAGCCCTCGCGCACGGTGCGCACGCGCAGCGCGCCCTCGCTGATCCCGGCCGCGAACCCGTCCGGCTCGACGTCGACGAGATGGACGCACACGTCGACGTCCGGCGCCGTGCTCTCCAGGTGCACCACCAGCCGGACCGGCCCGGCGACGTGCAGCGGCGCGTCGAGGGGTTCCGACGTCCAGAGCAGCACGTCGTCGCGGGCCTCGACGGCGCGGCGGTCCTGCACGCCGTCGGGGCCCAGCGCCGCGCCGCTGGAGGCGCCGCCGCAGGTGGGGAACGGGTCGGCGGGATCGGAGCGGTAGTGGCCGGCGGCCAGCGGCAGCGTCACGGTCGAGCCGGGCGGCGGCCAGGTGTCCGCGGCCGCCCAGCGGTTCTCCCCGGTCACGTAGTAGGTCACCGGCGGGCCGTCGAGCAGCCGGCGCGTGGCCGGGGTCAGCGTGAGCTCGGTGCGTCCGCGCAGGTGCCGGTCGAACCAGCCCGCGATCACCGGCCCCCAGGTGCCGACGCCGCCGGTGGCGCCCGGATAGGTGCGCGACCCGACGTGGCCGGTGTAGGTGCCGCTGTGCGCCCAGGGCCCGACGACGAGTCTGCGGTCCGGTCCGGCACCGAGCTCCAGCATCGTCGGTGCCATGAAGTCCCGGAACGCGACGACCTGCAGCAGCGGCACGTCGACGAGGTCGGGCCGGTCGCGCAGGGTGGGCGCTCCCTCCGGACCGTCGATCCAGTCGGCCCAGAATGCCGTGTCCATCAGGTCGCGCACCGGCAGTGCCGAGACGGTGGCGTGCGGATCGGCGAACGCGGCCCCGATCCGCCCCAGCCGCGCCGCCTTCTCCTCGGCGGGTGCGTCCAGGCGCCGCACCGCCTCCACGCTCTGCCCGAGGCCGTACAGGGCCAGGAATCCCAGCTCGAAGAGCCCGCCGGGGTGGGTGGTGGCCCGCAGGTCCGTGGCGCCGATCATCGCGACGGCCGCGCGCAGGTGCGGGGGCTGCGCCGCGATCGCCTGGTAGGTGGTCATCGCGTGGTACGACGAGCCGTAGATCCCGACGCGTCCGTCGCACCACGGCTGCGCCGCCGCCCACTCCACGGCGTCGAACCCGTCGGCCTGCTCCTGGTGGAAGAAGGCGAACTCGCCACCGGAGCCGAACCGCCCGCGCACGTCCTGCACGACGACCGCATAGCCCTGGCGCGCAAGGGAAACCGGGTCGGCGACGATCGCGGACACCAACGTCGGGTCGGTGCGGTCGTAGGGCGTGCGGTGCAGCAGCGCCGGGAACGGGCCGCCCCCGGCCGGCCGGTAGACGTCGGCGGCGAGCGACACGCCGTCCCGCGTGGTCATCCGGACGTCGACGTCGATCACCAGACCGCTCACCCGGGCCAGCCTGCCAGACCGCAAACAGGGGGGCGCCCGCGCGTCGCCACGGGACTCTGCCACGCTTGGCGTGAATATGACCTGCGTGAACACCCATTCGGGGTGGACGCACGGAGAGGAGAACGACGACATGGCACTGCCCACGCTCACTCCCGAGCAGCGCGCCGACGCCCTGAAGAAGGCGGCCGCCGCCCGCACCGCCCGCAAGGAGCTGCGCGACAAGATCGCGGCCGGCACGGAGACCATCCCCAACGTGCTCGACCGCGCGAAGACCGACCAGATCGTCGGCAAGACCAAGGTCGCCGACCTGCTCAAGAGCCTGCCCGGCTACGGCCCCGCCAAGGTCACCGCGCTGCTCGAGCAGACCGGCATCGACGTCTCGCGCCGCGCCGCAGGCCTCGGCGACCGCCAGCGCCAGGCGCTGCTCGACGCGCTGAAGTAGATCGCCGTCCCAGGCCCGGCCCCCGTGAACCGGGGCCGGGCGGGTGGGGCACTCTTGCCCCCGTGGAACGGTTCGTCGACGTCGCGCCCGGCGCGCAGCTCTGGGCCGACGACACGGCCGGGCCCGGGGAGCCGCTGCTGCTCGTGGCCGACGCCGGGCAGTCCGGCCTCGTGTGGCCCTACGACCTGCTCGCGCGCCTCGCCGGGCGCCACCGCGTGATCCGCTACGACCACCGCGACACCGGCCGCTCCACCCGCTCGTCCGACGAGCCGGACTACGCGCTGGCCGACCTCGCCTCCGACGCGTTGCTCGCACTCGACGCCCCCCGCGCCCACGTCGTCGGTATGGGCCTGGGCGGGCTGATCACCCAGCTGCTGCTGCTCGACCATCCCGACCGGCTGCTCTCCGCGACGCTGCTCGGCTGCCCCGCGCTGCCGGGCCTCCCGGGTGACCTCCCCGGCCCCGATCCCGCCCTGACGCGGATGCTCGCCGAGATCGACGACCCCCGTGACGCGCGCGCCGAGCTCGCGTGGCGGGTCGCCCACCGCCGGCTGCTGCACGGCACCGCCACCCCGTTCGACGGGCTGTACTTCCGGGCGCTGGAGCAGCGGGTGATCGCCCACTCCGGCACGGACATCCCCTCCGCCGCCCACCTCCGTCTCGACGTGCCGGAACGGGGGCCGGAGCTCGCCGGCGTCACGGTGCCGACGCTGGTGGCCGAGGCCCCGGAAGACCCGCTGTACCCGCCGCCGCACGCCGAGCACCTCGCGGCGGCTCTCGCCGGAGCGCCCGTGGTCACCGTCCCGGGGATGGGGCACGTCCTCGGCCCGGCCGAGGTCGCCCCGGTCGCCGCTGCGATCCTCGACCACACCGCCCGGGCGTGCTCGGCCCGCCGGTAGCACCGCTCCGGCCGTCCGGGGCCGTGACGCAGGCCCACCGTCACGGCCCCGGTGGCGGCGACGTGCTCCAGGTAGCGACGTGCGCTCACGCGTGACAGCTCCGCGCGCAGGGTGAGTGGCACGAGCGCCGAGGCGGTGCTCCAGGGTTCATCGGGTTCCCGTTCGGCGCCATCCCGGCCGGCGGCGCGGAGATCGCCACGTTCCTGTCCTCCGTGCTCGAACGGCGGCTGTCGACGAACAAGACGGGGTTCGGCCCCGGGGCCATCGAGGGACCGGACGGGCCGGAGTCGGCGGCCGGCGCCCGTCGGCGGGCACGCTCACCGCGATGCCGATGCTCGGCCTGCCCGCCACGGCCATCTCGGCGGTGCTGCCCACGGCGTTGCGGCAGTTCGGCGTCCAGCCGGGCCCGCTGCTGTTCCAGCGCGAGTCGGCACCGGTGGGGGCACTCATCGCGAGCCTGTTCGTCGGGCTGGGGCCGTTGCTGCTCGACCTGCCGCTCGCGCCGGGGTGGGCGACGCTGCCGCGCATCCCGCGGCCCCGACCGGTTCGGGATGCCGCTGCTCCCGGTGGCACGATTCGTGGCCCGCCGGAGAATTCCCGAGAAGGTGTCGCAGAAAAGGGCCGTGCCCCGTTCCGGATACTTCCCGGAACGGGGCACGAGCGCGCTCACCGCGAATTTCTCCGCGGATGTGGCGAATTACTTCTGGGTGACCTTGCAGTCGGCACCCGCGAGGGCACCCTGCGCGCCGGCAATCGCACCGACGTTGTCGAGGATGTTGTTGCCGCACGCGTTGATGTTCGCGTTCACGACGTCCTGCGCGTTCACGAGGCCGTTCTGGATCTGCGGGCCCTTGTGGCCGTCACCCTTGTCGGTGATCTTGCAGTCGGCGCCCGCGGCGGCGGTCTGGTTGCTCAGGATGCCGAGGACGTTGCTCAGGACGTTGTTGCCGCAGGCGTTGGCGTTGACGTCGGCCACGTCCTGCAGGTTGACGAGCCCGTTCTGGATCTGCGGGCCACCGGGGCTGCTGTGCCCGCCGTGACCGCCGTGGCCTCCGTGTCCGCCCCAGCCACCGTCGCCGCTGTAGTCCCCGGCGAATGCGAGCGGGCTGATCGCCAGCATGCCCGCGGCAGCAACAGCAATCGTCAGTCCGGCCTTCTTGATCACGACTTTCTCCTCCTACGACTTCGATTCCGGGCAGCAGTGGTGATTCACCGGACACTAGGGGGAGCCAATGTCCGAGCGATCTCTGTAGCCCGATGGGAGCCCCGATCGGGCGTCCCACTGTCGAGTACAACGGGCGGGCAATCGGCATGATCTGCGGCCATGCAGGTGATTACCACCGATCGACGTTGCGTAGTAATCTGCTCCCCGACTGGGCCGTGTAGGTGACACGTTCGGGTCACACCTCGTCGAGCCCACTCCGATGATCACCGTGCGTCGACCGAACCGGGAGATCGGAGGGAATCCCGGCTCGCCCGACCGCACCGCGGCACCCGCAACCGCACCGCATGCCCTGAGCGATCACGACCACGTCCGTGCCGCCACGGACGGGTGCGGGACACGGGGACGTCCCTCCTACTGCCGGCCGGTGCGGCGAGCACCGCGGACGGCCGGCCCCCGGCCGAGCCAGGTCCGGATCACGGGAGCCCGTGTTCCACCGGTGCTGCGGGGCCGGTGAGGCGGCCGCCCGGCCGAGGCGAGAAGGCACCACCCATGTCACGTCCCGGTCCTGTCCTCGGCCTCAGCGACACCGCGTCCGCCGCGGAGATCACCCCCGTCGCCGAGCACCTCGACGCGACCGTCGCCGCGCTCTCGCAGGACATCATCGGCATCGTCCCGACGCTCCTGTCCCGACACCCCGTCCCGACCTCGGGACTCCGCGACCCTTCCCGATCGAGCCCGACCTGCCAGCGGGGTGTGTCCGAGGGTGTGGCATCGTTCGCGCTGCGTGATTGCGGGGAAGGAGAACGGTGAAGGTCGTTTCGATCATCAACCACAAGGGCGGCGTGGGAAAGACCACGCTCACCGCCAACCTCGGCGCCGGGCTCGCCGCTCGGGGCCACAAGGTCCTGCTGCTCGATCTCGACGCGCAGGCCAGTCTGACCGTTTCGTTCTTCACCCAGAACGAGTGGACCGACGGCCTGCTGCCGACGAGGACCATCAAGCACTGGTACGACGGCATCGGCACCGACGACGCCCTCGACAGCCCCGCCCAGCTCGTCGCCTCGCCCCCGCGGGTGCAGGACAAGCTGTCGCGCAGCAAGGGCCACCTCGACATCATCGCGTCGCACCGCGACCTCTCCGACGTCGAGACGCTGCTGGCCGCGCAGCTGATCAACGACCCGGACCGGTTCCCGGACCTGCACGGCCGGCTGCGCACCGCGCTCGCCCACAAGTCGCTGGGCGAGTACGACATCGTGCTGATCGACTGCGCGCCCAACTTCGGCCTGATCGCCAAGAACGCGGTGGCCGCGAGCGACATGCTGCTGATCCCCACGAAGCCGGACTACCTCTCCACCAACGGCATCGACTCCCTGGGGCTGAAGATCCGCTCCTTCACCGAGGAGTTCAACGAGTACGGCGGGACGCACATCCAGCGTCCCCCGGCCGCCGTCGTGTTCACGATGGTGCAGAGCCACGACGGCCAGCCGATCGAGGCCCAGCGCAGCGTGATCAGCCGCATCGAGGCGCGTCAGGTGCCCACGTTCAGCACCACCATCCGCGACAGCAAGGCGGTGTACGGCCCCGCCCCCGAGCACGGCGTGCCCGTCATCCTCGGTGGCACCGGCCGGGCCGCCACCCGGGAGCTGCGCGACCTCGTGTCCGAGCTGACCGACCACCTCGAGACGATCGCGGCCTGATCAGCGGCTCGTCGGCCCGTTCCATCGCCAGGGAGTGCTTTCGCGTGACCGACCACCTCGACGCCGCCCGTGACCACGCCACCGCCGTCCTGGACGCGCTGACGCCCGAGCAGGTCGCCGACCTCGCCTCGGGCCGGGCCCGGCTGGTGTTCCGGCCGGAGCCCGTCGAGCGACGGCGGCGCCCCGCGGCGCCCGAGCCCGCCGCCCGGTCCTCCGACGTGGCCGGCGCCGTGGAGACGATCAACCAGCTGTCCGACCCGGCGGAGGTGGAGGCCTACCTGCGCCGCCATGACGCCGTGTTCACCGTGCCGCTGCTGAAGGCGATCGCCCGGTCCCTGGGCCCGACGGTCCGCACCACGGGCCGCAACAAGACGGAGCTGCGGCGCGACATCGTCGCGGGCACGGCGGGCTACCGCGCCCGCTCCGCGGCGATGTCCGGTGGCGCCTGGTCCTGACTCCGGACGTGAGCGCCGGAGCGAGCCGCTCCAGATAGTGATGTCAGACCCTGTCATCGTAGCGCGGAGCGGCTCGCGGGCGTCAGCCGAAGGCGGGGATGCCGGTGATGGCCCGGCCCATGATCAGGGTGTGGACCTCGTCGGTGCCCTCGTAGGTGCGCACGGCCTCGAGGTTGTTCGCGTGGCGCATCGGGGCGTGGTCCAGCGTGATGCCGTTGCCGCCCATGACCGTCCGGGCCTGGCGGCAGATGTCGATGGCCTCGCGCACGTTGTTCAGCTTGCCGAACGAGATCTGCTCCGGGCTCAGCGTCCCGGCGTCCTTGAGCCGGCCGGTGTGCAGCGCCACGAGCACGCCCTTCTGGATCTCCAGCACCATGTCCACGAGCTTCTGCTGGGTGAGCTGGAAGCCCGCGATCGGCCGGTCGAACTGGCGGCGCTCCTGCGCATAGGCGAGGGCGGCCTCGTAGGAGTCGCGGGCGGCACCCATGGCGCCCCACATGATCCCGTAGCGGGCTTCGTCGAGGCAGGTGAACGGGCCCTTCAGCCCGGCGACCTCGGGCAGCACGGCGTCGGCGGGCACCCGCACCCCGTCGAGCGCGATGTCGCACTGGATCGACGCCCGCATCCCGAGCTTGCCCGTGATCGGGGTGGCGGTGAAGCCGGGCGTGCTGGTGGGGACGAGGAAGCCACGGACCCGGTCCTCCGCCTTCGCCCAGATCACGGCCACGTCGGCGATGGAGGCCAGCCCGATCCAGCGCTTCGCGCCGTCGATCACCCACCCGTCACCGTCACGGACGGCGGTGGTCGTCATACGCGCGGGGTCGCTGCCGGCCCCGGGCTCGGTGAGGCCGAAGCAGCCGACCAGCTCACCCGCGGCCATGCCCGGCAGCCACTGCTGCTTCTGCTCCTCCGAGCCGAAGGCGTGGATCGCCTTCATCGCCAGCGAGCCCTGCACGCTGACGAACGTACGCAGCCCGGAGTCGCCCGCCCCCAGCTCCATCGCGGCGAGCCCGTACTCGACGGCGCTGCGGCCGGCGCACCCGTAGCCGGTCAGGTGCATGCCCAGCAGGCCCAGCGCGCCCAGATCCTTGACGATCTCGCGCGGGAAGTGCGCGGCCCCGTACCACCCGGCGATGTCCGGCCGGATCCGCTCGTCGACGAACGCGCGGACACGATCGCGCACGGCGAGCTCGTCGGCGGACAGGAGGCTGTCGAGGTCCAGGTAGTCGCGCGGATTCACGAGGGCGGGCTACCCGCTTCCGGCGACGGCCAAGCCTCAGTGGTCGGGGCGCAGCGGGCTCTTCTCACCGGCCTCGACCGCCACGTCCAGGGTGTTCCCCTCGGGCGGCAGCGGGCAGGTGGCGTAGTCGGTGAACGCGCACGGCAGGTTCGTCAGCCGGTTGAGGTCCACGATGACGCAGCCGTCGTCCGTGGGGTCCCCGGTGCGCACGGAACGCCCGCCCGGGTAGGTGGAGTGGCCGTTGGTGGCGTCGCGGAAGTGCAGGTTCAGCCCGCCCTGCTTGCCCGGCATCGCGACGAGCGCGCGCTCCTCGCCGTCGAGCTCGAAGCGGACGACGCCGACGGCGGTGAGGTGGTGCTCCAGGCCGTCCACCACGGCGCCCACCGTGATCGGCTGCGGCTCGGGGTAGGGCTGGAAGCGCCCGTCGAGCACCCAGCGCTCGTCCACCGGGAACGTCGGCACGCCCGCGAACGCGGTGCGCGTGACCGCCTCGGGGTCGCGGACGCGCAGCGCGTGGGTGTCGGTGCGGCGCACGACCTCCACGACCTTGTCGCCCACCTCGACGAGCGTGCCGGGCAGCCCGTCGACGGGGTGCAGCGTGACGCTGCCGTCGACGAGCCGGGGCTCGCGGACGGTGCGCACGGACAGGCCGTCCGCGGCGGCGGCGGTGATCACGGCGCCGTCCGGGGTGGCGCTCCACAGGCCCGGCAGGCCCTCGACGGCGGACGGCTCGGGCGTGAGCCACTGCAGGTTCGTCAGGCTCAGCCAGCCGTGCGGGGCCCGCAGCTCGTCCTCACGCGCGGCGTGCCAGGCGGCCCAGGAGGTGTGCAGGTCCGAGATCGTGCTCGTCATGTCTGCTCCAACGTCCGTGAGGGTGGGATTCATGCCGCCCACCGCCGTGCGGCTCCAGGCGTACCGCCGGGCCGATGCTGCCGATCGCGTCCCCCTCACCGGCCTGCAGGCTGTCCGCCCGCACACCCGACTCGGGCACCCGCCCTGGCGCTCCCCCTGGTGCCGCGGCGTCGTCGAGCCAGGGTTCCCCCCGCGCTCCTGATGATCAGTCGAACAACGCTACGTACGGAATGCCGTGCGTTCAACCGTTCGGGGAGAATTGTGTTCCGCGCCGCCCCGGGTTGACAGAACGGTTGACCTTCGCGCATTCTCGATCGCGTGTGCGCACCGGAGTTCAGTTGTCGACGTCATGTCGACCTGCTCCGTGTCTGCTCGGCTGCCTGTCGCTGACCAGCACGTTCTCCTGAGCCCGGCAAATGTCCGCTCATTTCTTCTGACTTTCCCAGGAAAGGCATCACTGTGCCCGAAACCCTTGCCCACGAGCCGCTGAAATTCGCGTACTGGGTGCCCAACGTCAGCGGCGGGCTCGTCACCAGCACCATCGAGCAGCGCACCGACTGGGGCTACGACTACAACAAGGAGCTCGCCCGGACAGCCGAGAACAACGGCTTCGACTACGCCCTGAGCCAGGTCCGCTACATGGCGAGCTACGGCGCCGACCATCAGCACGAGTCCACGAGCTTCTCACTCGCGCTGCTGCTGGCCACCGAGCGGCTCAAGGTCATCGCGGCCGTGCACCCCGGCCTCTGGCAGCCGGCCGTGCTCGCCAAGTGGGTCGCCACCGCCGACCACCTGTCCCAGGGCCGCATCGCCGTCAACGTCGTGAGCGGCTGGCTGAAGGCCGAGTTCGCCGCGCTGGGCGAGCCGTGGCTCGAGCACGACGAGCGCTACCGCCGCAGCGCCGAGTTCATCCAGGTGCTCCGCGAGATCTGGACACCGGAGAACCCCGAGGTCGGCGCGAACTTCAACGGCGACTTCTACCGGATCCACGACTACGATCTGAAGCCCAAGCCCGTCGACGTCCCGGGCCGGGCGCACCCGGAGATCTTCCAGGGCGGCAACTCCAGCGCGGCCCGCGCCAACGGCGGCCGGGTCTCGGACTGGTACTTCTCCAACGGCAAGGACTACGACGGCTTCTCCGAGCAGGTCACCGAGGTGCTCCAGCACGCGAGGGACGCCGGCCGGGCCACCCCGCCGAGGTTCGGCCTCAACGGCTTCATGATCGCCCGCGACACCGAGAAGGAGGCCCGCGAGACCCTGCGCGAGATCATCGCCAAGGCCAACAAGCCGGCCGTCGAGGGCTTCCGCGACGCTGTGCAGCAGGCCGGGGCCTCCACGGGCAACAAGCAGGGCATGTGGGCGGACTCCTCGTTCGAGGACCTCGTCCAGTACAACGACGGCTTCCGCACCCGGCTGATCGGCACGCCGGAGCAGATCGCCGACCGCGCCATCGAGTACAAGCGCCGCGGCGCCGACCTGCTGCTCCTGGGCTACCTGCACTTCCAGGAGGAGGTCGAGCACTTCGGCAAGGCCGTGCTGCCGATCATCCGGGAGAAGGAGGCGGAGCTCTCCGAGCGCGAGCCCGCCCTGGTCTGAGAGCTGCCGCTGGCGCGGCCCGTGCGCGGATAACAGTGTTCCCGCCCTGATATCCGCGCACGACCGTGCGACGAAGGAGCGCAGGTTGTACCCGAAGTCCTTCACGCGGCGACGTCACGTCGACCTCGCACGCGCGGTGACCACCGCCTGTCGGTGACCCGGTCGGTCCCATCCGGGCCCGCACGCCCACGCGTGCGAGGCCCCTGTCGTCCTGCCCGGAACACACCGAGAGGTACCAGACGTGACCACGCTCGAGAACCGCCCCACCGCCGCCCCCGACCGGGCGGCCCACGATTTCTCGGCCCAGCCCACCCCCGACTCCCCCGAGACCTGGCTGGCCCGGGCCCGCGAGGTGCGCGAGATCCTCGCCTCCGACGCCGCCGCCCGCGACAAGGCCGCGGAGACCCCGTTCGCCGAGGTCGCCCTGCTCAAGGACTCCGGCCTCGTCACGCTGCTCGGCCCGACCGCCGAGGGCGGCGCCGGGCAGGAGTGGCCGCTCGCCTACCGGGTGGTCCGCGAGATCGCCGCGGGTGACGGCTCCATCGGCCAGCTGCTCGGCTACCACTACCTGTGGTTCTGGGCCGCCCGGCTCGTCGGCACGAAGGAGCAGATCGCGGCCGTCGAGGCCGACGCGACCCGCAACAGGTGGTTCTTCGGCGGCGCGGTCAACCCGCGCGACGCCGACGTCCAGATCCGCGACGAGGGAGACCACATCGTCTACTCCGGACGCAAGACGTTCTCCACCGGCAGCAAGGTCTCCGACGTGACCGTGCTGGAGGGGGTCCTCACCGGGACCGACACGCACATCTTCGCGATCGTCCCCAGCGACCAGCCGGGCATCACGTTCCACGACGACTGGGACACCATCGGCCAGCGGCTCACCGAGAGCGGCAGCGTCACGATCGCCGATGTGCAGGTGCCGTGGGAGGCGGCGGCGGGCTTCGCCGACAGGACGTTCCAGCCGCGCGTCTACAACACCCTCAACGTGCCCACCATCCAGCTGGTGTTCGTCGGCTTCTACCTGGGCATCGCGCGCGGCGCCCTGGAGACCGCCGCCGAGTACACCCGCACGCAGACCCGCCCGTGGCTGCACGGCGGGCAGGAGCGGGCCGTCGACGAGCCCTACCAGCTCGACCTCTACGGCGACCTCGCGTCCAAGCTGTGGGCCGTCGAGGCACTGGCCGACCAGGTCGCCGCGGAGGGTCTCGCGATCCACCGCGACGCCTGGAACGTGACCGAGCAGCAGCGCGGTGAGCACGAGGTGCGCGTCGCCGCGGTGAAGGCCCGGGCCACCGACGTCTCGCTGGAGATCACCAGCAGCATCTTCGAGGGCCTCGGCGCGCGGGCCACCGCGGCCGCGCTCGGGTTCGACCGCTTCTGGCGCAACGTCCGCACGCACACGCTGCACGACCCGGTGGCCTACAAGCGCCGCGAGGTCGGGGCGTTCCTGCTGCGCGACGAGCTGCCCGAGCCCACCTGGTACTCCTGATCCGACCGACACGAGACCGGCCCCCGTCACGCCGTCCGGCGGGGGCCGTGTCGGTCGGTAGCACCCTGGGCAAGGAGCCGAAGCCCACGAACGCGACGGCCGCGACCAGCGAGATCCACCCCGTGGGCAGGCCCGCACCGAGGCCGTGGCCGCCGCCGACGGGGATCAGGCGCACCACGGCCGCGGCGAAGGTCGGCGCCACGAGCTCGGACCTGTCGCCCAGCTCGGGGACGAACACCACCGCGGTGCTGACGGCGAGCGCCAGGCGGCCGGGCAGCGCCGGGGGCGCCAGTGTGTCGACCGGGACGCCTGCGGGCTACTCCCCTTCGCAGGTGTGACGTTCCCCGAG
Organism: Pseudonocardia sp. 73-21; assembly: GCF_001899645.1. Classification (GTDB taxonomy): domain Bacteria; phylum Actinomycetota; class Actinomycetes; order Mycobacteriales; family Pseudonocardiaceae; genus Pseudonocardia. The sequence goes on from NZ_MKVV01000061.1 coordinate 32,159, forward strand.
GGGGTGGCCGTGACCCGCGTCCGGACCTAACGTCGTGGCCACGCTCACACCGAGGAGACCTGATGCCCGAAGCCGTCATCGTCGACGCCGTCCGCACCCCGATCGGCAAGCGGAAGGGGTCGCTGGCCGAGATCCACGCCGCCGACCTGTCGGCCGCCGTGCTGCAGGCGCTCGTGGCCCGCACCGGCATCGATCCCTCGCTCGTCGACGACGTGCTGTGGGGCTGCGTCAACCAGGTCGGTGACCAGGCCGCGCAGATCGGCCGCTACGCCGTGCTGGCCGCGGGCTGGCCCGAGTCGGTGGCCGGCGTGACCATCAACCGCGCCTGCGGCTCGAGCCAGAGCTCGTTCGACTTCGCCGCGGGCATGGTGCTCGGCGGGCAGTACGACCTCGTCGTCGCGGGCGGCGTCGAGACCATGACGCGCGTGCCCCTCGGCGCGGGCCGCGACCTCGGCAGCCCCTACGGCCCACTGGTGCGCGAGCGCTACAAGGCCGACCTGACCAGCGGCGAGTTCCCCGGCGAGAGCTTCAACCAGGGCATCGGCGCCGAGCGCATCGCGAAGCAGTGGGGCTTCTCGCGCCGCGACCTCGACGAGTACTCGGCGCGCTCGCACGAGCGGGCCGCGGCCGCCATCGACCGCGGCGACTTCGACGGGCAGCTCGCGCCCGTACCCGGCGCGCCCGGCTTCACCGCCGACGAGGGCCTGCGCCGCGGTACCACCGCCGACACCCTGGCGAAGCTCAAGCCGTCGTTCACCGAGGACGGCGTGATCCACGCGGGCAACGCCTCCCAGATCTCCGACGGCGCGTCGGCCGTGCTCATCGCCACGCCGGAGCGGGCCGCCGAGCTGGGCCTCACCCCGATCGCGCGCTACCACTCGGGCGCGGTCGCCGGTGACGACCCGCTCAAGATGCTGACCGGCCCCATCCCGGCCACGGCGAAGGTCCTCAAGCGCTCCGGCCTGTCGGTCGACGACATCGGCGCGTTCGAGGTGAACGAGGCGTTCGCCCCGGTCCCGATGGCGTGGAACGCCGAGTTCGGTGCCGACGAGGACCGCCTCAACCCGCTCGGCGGGGCTATCGCGGTCGGCCACCCGCTGGGCGCGTCGGGCACCATCCTCATGACGCGCCTGGTGCACCACATGCGCAACCACGACATCCGCTACGGCCTGCAGACGATGTGCGAGGGCGGCGGCACGGCGAACGCGACGATCATCGAGCTGCTGCGCTGAGAGGTCGTCGCCGCGCCCGTCCCCGATGGCAGCTCACCGGCCAAGGATCACGGCCACCTTCGGGGCCCACTCCGCCTCGGTCACGGCGGCGACCCGCACCGCAGCACCCGCGGCCGTCGCGTCGGCGTCCGGGGCAGTGTGACGCGGTGCCCGGCAACGCGATTCGGATGTGACGCCCGCCGGCCCGCGATGCGGCGGGCCGGGGATGGGCGCACGCTCGCAGGCATGTCCCAGTCCACCGGCCCGGGGCGTGCGCTCGTGCTCACGCTGGCCGTCGTCACGGGCGCGGCGGTCGCCAACATCTACTACGCCCAGCCGCTGCTGGCCGCCATCGCCGGTGACTTCACGACCAGCACGGGCACCGCCGCCCTGCTCGTCACGGCGTCGCAGCTCGGGTACGCGGCGGCGCTGGCCCTGCTGGTGCCGCTCGGCGACCTCCTGGAGCGACGGCGGCTGGTGACGGTGCTGCTCGTCGTCACCGCGATCGGGCTGGTCGCGGCCGCGGTCGCGCCGACGTTCCCCGCGCTCGTGGCCGCGATCTTCGCCGTCGGGGTGAGCTCGGCCGTCGCGCAGATCGTGGTGCCGCTCGCCGCCTCGCTCGCACCCGACGCCACGCGCGGCCGTGTCGTCGGCACCGTGATGAGCGGGCTGCTCATCGGTATCCTCGTCGCCCGCACGGTGGCGGGCGGGCTGGCCGAGCTGGGCGGGTGGCGGCTGGTCTACGGCCTGGCCGCGGCCGTGATGCTGGTGCTCGCCGTGGTGGTGCGGCTGCGGCTGCCCCGGGTCGAGCCGGAGCAGTCGATCTCCTACGGCGCGCTGCTCGGCTCGGTGGTCGCGATCGTGCGGACCGAGGCCGTGCTGCGCCAGCGGATGGTGCTCGGCGCGCTCGGGATGGGCGGGTTCACGATCCTGTGGACGGCCCTGACGTTCCTGCTCTCGGGCCCGGACTACCGCTTCGGGGAGGCCACGATCGGGCTCTTCGGGCTCGCGGGGCTGGCCGGGGCCGCGGCGGCACCCGTCGCCGGTCGGCTCGCCGACCGGGGCCGCGGCGGCCGGACGGTCACCGGCGCGTTCGTGGTGCTGGTGGTCAGCTGGGGGCTGCTGGCCGCCGGCGCGGTGTCGCTGGTGGCGCTCGTGGCCGGGATCGTGCTGCTCGACCTCGCCCAGCAGACCCTGCAGATCAGCCACCAGAGCGCCATCTACGCCCGCTCCCCGGGCGCCCGCAGCCGCGTGACCACGGCCTTCATCGTCTCGGCTTTCCTCGGCGGTGCGGCGGCGTCGGCGGCCACGTCCGCGGTCTACCCGATGGCCGGCTGGTTCGGCGTCTCCGTCCTCGGTGGGGCCGTCGCCGTGGCCGGGCTGCTGTTCTGGCTGGTCAGCGAGTACCGGATGCGGCGAGCTGACGGCAAACCGCGACCCGATTCCCAGGTCCCGCTCAGCAACCTCCCAGACTCCGGGGGCAGGCTCTAGGACATGAGCGACGAGCAGAGGGAGCAGGGCCGGGACGCAGACGCTCCGGCTGACGGCTCCCGCACCGACCAGCACCCCGTTCCGTCCGCGCCCGAGGGCAACCCGGACGCCGCCGCCCCGACGCCGACCCCGGCCGAGGGCACCGCGTCCGGGACGGCGACCTCCCAGACGCCCTCCTCGCAGACCCCGGCGACCCAGACCCCGGCGAGCCCCGTCCCGGCGGGAGCACCGGCCGGGCAGGGTTACGCCGCGCCGGGCCAGGCCTACGGCGCCGGGCACGGCCAGCCCTACGCCGGCCAGCCCTACGGCCAGCAGCCGTACGCGGGCCGGCCCTACGGCGGTCAGCAGCCCGGCCAGGCCCACGGCGACCGTCCCACCAGCTCCTACGCGGCATCGTCCTGGGCCCCTCCGCGCGCGGAGGGCGAGGCCGAGCGCTCCACGACCGACACCTCGCAGTTCCCGAGCGTCGGGGACAAGCCCGGCGAGACGCCCTCCGGCTCGGGGTGGCCCTACGGCCAGCACGCCGCGCAGCAGGGCGGCACCGCCGTCGCGGAGAAGCCCCGCAGGTCCCGCACGATGACCGGCATCGTGGCCGCGGCCCTGATCGCGGGCGTCGTGGGCGGCGGGCTCGGCTTCGGCGGGGCCTACGCCCTCCTCGACCGGGGATCGGGCACCACGCTGACGCAGTCGCCCGCGTCGTCGGCGTCCAACGCCGCCAACATCGTGCCCGGCTCGGTCGCCGCGGCCGCGGCGAAGGCGATGCCCAGCACCGTCGACATCCAGGTCGCGCTGGCCCAGGGCACCGCCGAGGGCAGTGGTGTCATCCTCACCGCCGACGGCGACGTGCTCACCAACAACCACGTCGTCGCGGGCGCCACCGGCGCGATCACCGTGACGCTGGCCGACGGCAGCGAGCACCAGGCCACTGTGCTGGGCACCTCCCCCAGCTACGACCTCGCGGTGATCAAGCTGCAGGGCGTCTCCGGTCTCACGCCGGCCGTGCTGGGCGAGAGCTCCAGCGTGCAGGTCGGGCAGCAGGTGGTGGCGATCGGTTCCCCGCAGGGGCTCACCGGCACGGTCACCACCGGCATCGTCAGCGCGTTCAACCGCACCGTCTCGGTGCAGAGCGAGAACGGCGGCCCCGGCGTCGTCTACAACGGGCTGCAGACCGACGCGCCGATCAACCAGGGCAACTCCGGCGGCCCGCTCGTCAACCTCGACGGCCAGGTCATCGGCATCAACTCCGCGATCGCGACGGGCAGCTCGCAGAGCACGGGCAGCATCGGCCTGGGCTTCGCGATCCCCGTGGACCAGGCCAAGCGGGTGGCCCAGGAGATCATCAAGACCGGCAGCGCCACCAAGCCGGTGCTGGGGGTCACCGGCCGCAGCGGCGGCCAGACCGCCCAGGGCGGCGGCGCCACCATCACCACGGTGCAGCCCGGTTCGCCCGCGGCCGGCGCCGGGCTCGCGGCGGGCGACGTCGTCACGAAGGTGGGCGACGCGAAGGTCGAGAACTTCTCCGACCTGGTCGCCCGCATCGGGTCCTACGCCCCCGGCCAGCAGGTGACGCTCACCGTCACCAGCGGCGGCGCGTCGAAGACCGTGCAGGTCACGCTGGGCAGCCAGACCGACAAGGCGGCCAGCACCGGCACCGGCGGGGAGAACGCCAACCCGTTCGGCGGCGGCAGCGGGAACGGGGGCGGCAGCAACCCGTTCGGCAACCTCAACCCCTTCGGCGGCGGCGGCAACTGACCCGCACATCCTGACACCGGAACCGGCTGGGCGGCCCCTCCTGCGCCCGGCCGGTTCCCTGCGCGCTCAGTCCTCCAGCCATGCCCGGATCTCGTCGCCGTCCGCACCCAGGGCCGGCGGCGGGCGCCGGTAGGACGGCGGCGTGGCGGAGTACGTCACGGGGCTGCGGACGCTCGGCGCGCCACCCGGGCTCACCACCGGTTCCAGGCCGAGCCGGTCGGCCAGCGCGATCCCCTGCTCGACGGTGTTGATCGGCCCGCACGGCACTCCCGCGGCGGTCAGGATGTCGAACCACTCCTGCGCCGAGCGGGTGGCGAGGCGTTCCAGCAGCAGCACGCGCAGCGCGTCGCGGTGGGTGTTGCGCTCCCCCATCGAGCCGAAACGCGGGTCCTCCAGGAGCTCGGGCGCCTCGAGCGCGCCGACGAGCCGCCGCCACTGGTTGTCGTTGGCGGCGATGACGATCAGGTCACCGTCGCCGGTGGGGAGCGGCTCGTAGGGGAACAGGCTGGCGTGCGCGTTGCCCATCCGTCTCGGCACGACGTCGGCGGCGAGGTAGGCCGAGGTGTGGTTGACCAGCCCCGACAGCGCCGCCGAGAGCAGGTTCGTCTCCACCCGCTGGCCCTCCCCGGTGCGTTCGCGGTGGTGCAGGGCGGCGAGGATCGCGATCGCCGCGTGCAGGCCGGTGGTCACGTCGAACAGCGCGACGCCGGCCTTGGTCGGGCCGCCGTCGGGCTCGCCGGTGACGCTCATCAGCCCGGACACGGCCTGGGCCAGCAGGTCGTAGCCGGGCAGCGCGGCGCCGCCGGCCGTCCCGAACCCGCTGATCGAGCAGTAGACGACGCCCGGGTTGGTGGCCGCGACCGAGGCGTGGTCCAGCCCGAACCGGACGAGCCCGCCCGGCTTGAAGTTCTCGATCATGACGTCGGCGCGGGCGGCGAGCCGGTGCGCGACGTCGAGGTCCCCCGGGTCGGCGAGGTCCAGCACGATCGAGCGCTTGTTGCGGTTGATCGACAGGTAGTACGTGGCCGTCCCGTCGTCGGAGACCGGCGGGGTCCAGGTGCGGGTGTCGTCGCCGGTCGGCGGGCCCTCCACCTTGATCACGGTGGCGCCGAGGTCGGCGAGCAGCATGGTGGCGTAGGGGCCGGCGAGGATGCGGGAGAAGTCGGCGACGACCACTCCCGCGAGCGGTCCGGTGGCGGGCGCATCGTCATCGATCACCTGCCGATCAGAACACAGCGGGCCGCCGCCGGGTCCGCAGCACGGTCAGCGTCACCACCGCCGACGCCGCCACGGCCACTGCGCCGATCCCGAACACCAGTGGTGGCCGACGACGAGGGCCGGCTGCGCCGGTGCGCCCGCGGCCAGCAGTGCCACCGTGCGGCCGGCACCGCGGTGCCGAGCGCCCCGCCCACCTGCTGGCTCGTGGTGGCCGGGCCCGAGACCAGCCCGGCGTCGGCCGGCGTCGCCTCCGACACGGTGGTCGTCGTGACCGCGGGCAGCGCGCGCCCGGCCCCGATCCCGAGGACGATCAGCGCGGGCAGGATGTCCACGAAGCAGCCGCCCGTCGGAGTGCGGATGAGCCGGTGATGGCCCGCGACCGGACGCGGATGACAGTCAGGACTGTCTGTTCGGGGTTAGGCTCCGGAGCATGTCCGACGAGGTGCTGACCGAGCGCGACGGCGCGGTCCTGGTGATCACGATGAACCGCCCGCAGGCGCGCAACGCCGTCAACGGCGCGCTCGCCCACGCGGTGGCCGCGGCGCTGGACGAGCTCGACGAGGACCCGACGCTCGCGGTGGGCGTGCTCACCGGGGCCGGCGGCTCGTTCTGCTCCGGGATGGACCTCAAGGCCTTCCTGACCGGCGACATCCCGTCGGTGGAGGGTCGGGGCCTGGCCGGCATCACGCTGACCCCGCCGGCCAAGCCGATGATCGCCGCGGTGGAGGGCTACGCGCTCGCGGGCGGCTGCGAGATCGCCCTGGCCTGCGATCTGATCGTCGCCTCCCGGGAGGCCAAGTTCGGCCTGCCGGAGACCAAGCGCTCGCTGGTGGCCGGCGCCGGCGGGCTGTTCCGGCTGCCCCAGCGCATCCCGCGCGCCATCGCGATGGAGTACGCCCTGACCGGCGACTTCTTCGGCGCCGAGGACGCCCACACCTGGGGCCTGGTCAACCACCTCACCGACCCCGGCGAGGCCCTCGTCGGGGCGCTGGAGCTGGCCCGGAAGATCACCGCGAACGGCCCGCTGGCCATCCGCGCCACGAAGCAGATCGTGGCCGAGGGGGCCGACTGGCCCGCCGACGAGCGTTGGCAGCGCCAGGAAGCGATCATGCGACCCGTCATGACCAGCAAGGACGCCCGCGAGGGTGCCACCGCGTTCGCGGAGAAGCGCGCCCCCGTCTGGACCGGCGAGTAGACCCCCCACCCTTTCTCGAATCCTGGAGACGTCGCATGCCCCTCGCCATCACCGACGACCACAAGTCCCTCGCCGAGGTGGCCCGGTCCTTCCTCACCGGCCAGCGCGTGGCCGCCCGCGGTCTGCTCGACCAGGCCGACGAGCCGCTGCCCGCGTACTGGAAGGAGCTCGCGTCGCTGGGCTGGCTCGGGCTCGCCGTGCCCGAGGAGTTCGGCGGCGAGGGCGCCGGCCTCGGTGAGCTGGCCGTGGTGCTGGAGGAGCTGGGCCGCGTGGTCGCGCCCGGCCCGTTCCTGCCGACGGTGCTGGCCTCGGCGATCCTCGTCGAGGCGGGCAGCGCCGAGCTGAAGGCGTCGCTGCTGCCCGGGCTCGTCGACGGCTCGAAGGTCGGCGCGGTCGGGCTCGCGGCCGTCGAGCAGAACGGGCGGGTCACCGACGAGCTGGTGCTCGGCGGCGGGCTCGCCGACGTCGTGCTGCTGGTCGTGGGCGACGACGTCGTCGTGGTCGACGCGGCCACCACGGAGCGTCAGATCCCGAAGGACGGCCTGGACCCCACGCGACGGTCGGCGAAGGTCAGCGCCGGGCCGGAACTGGGGCGGATCCCGGGCGGCGCCGCCGTCGCGCGCCGGCTCGCCCGGGTGCTGGCCGCGGCGGAGGCCGCCGGCAGCGCCTACGCGTGCCTCGACATGGCCGTCGCCTACGCCAAGGAGCGCTCGCAGTTCGGGCGCACGATCGGCACGTTCCAGGCCGTCAAGCACCACTGCGCCAACCTCCTCGTCGACGCCGAGCTCGCCGTCGCGGCGGCCTGGGACGCCGCCCGCGCCGAGCCCGGCACGCCCGGGGCCGAGCTGGCGGCGGCCATCGCGGCCGTCCGGTCGGTGCCCGCCGCCGTCCGGGCCGCGGAGCTGAACATCCAGCTGCACGGCGGCATCGGCTTCACCTGGGAGCACGACGCCCACCTGTACCTGCGCCGGGCCATCACGCTGGCCGCGTACGTGGCGCGCACGGGCGTCGCCGAGCACGAGGTGGCCACGCTCGTCGGCGGCGGCGTCAAGCGCTCCCCCGACCTCGATCTGCCGCCCGAGGCCGAGGAGTACCGCTCCGCCGTGCGCGCGTTCGTCGCGTCGCTGGAGGGCAAGGACGCCCAGGCCGTCCGTACCGCGATGGCGGAGTCGGGCTACCTCGTGCCCCACTGGCCCGCTCCGTGGGGCCGCGACGCCTCCGCCGCCGAGCAGCTCGTCATCGAGCAGGAGTTCGCGGGCCTCGACGTGCCGTCGCTGGGCATCACGGCCTGGAACATCCAGACGATCGTGCAGCACGGCACCCCCGAGCAGATCGAGCGCTGGACCGGGCCCGCGCTGCGCGGCGAGACCGAGTGGTGCCAGCTGTTCTCCGAGCCCGGCGCCGGCTCCGATGCGGCCGCGATCTCCACGCGCGGCGTCCGGGTCGACGGGGGCTGGCGGGTCACCGGCCAGAAGGTGTGGACCACCCGCGCCCACCTGTCCGACTGGGGTTTCGCCACCGTCCGCACCGACTCGTCGGGGGCGAAGCACGCGGGCATCACGATGATGGCGATCGACCTGAGGACGCCCGGCGTCGACGTCCGGCCGCTGCGTCAGCTCAGCGGCGACTCGATGTTCAACGAGGTCTTCCTCGACGACGTGTTCGTGCCCGACGAGTGCGTGGTGGGCGAGGTCGGCCAGGGCTGGCGGGTCGCGCGGGCCACGCTGGGCAACGAGCGCGTCTCCATCGGCGGCGGCGCCGCGGGCGTCCTGCCGCTGCGCGCCTGGCACCTGCTGCCGTTGGCCGCGGCGTCGCCCGACCCGCAGGCGGCACACCGCGACGTCGGCACCCTGATCGCCGACGAGCTGACCACCCGGCTGCTCCTGCTGCGCCAGGCCGCCCGGGCCGTCGGCGGGACCGAGCCGGGCCCGGAGGGCAACCTCTCGAAGCTGTTCTCCAGCGAGCACGGCCAGCGCGTCGCGGAGCTGGGGGTGAAGCTCGCCGGGGCCGCCGCGGTGATGGGCGGGAACGAGCTGGTCATGCGCACCTATCTCTACGGGCGCAGCATGACCATTGCGGGCGGAACGTCGGAAATCGCCCGCAACCAGGTGGCCGAGCGCCTTCTGGGCCTTCCGCGCGATCCCCTGATCAGCAAATAGGACACGGCGGGAGGAATGTTCCCGCAGGTCACGACCATAAATGTGATCGCAACAATCAGCCACCCTTTCGGCGGACGTTAACGAACTCCTGACGGCGCAACATGTCCGGAACTGGCCCCACCAGCCACATCGGAGGCGCACCGTGACGGACGTTTCAGACAAGTCGGCAGGCACGGGATCAAGCGGATTGAAACGCGACATCGGTTTCATGTCGCTGATGTTCATATCGCTCGGATCCATCATCGGATCGGGCTGGCTGCTCGGTGCCCTCACCGCGGCCCAGGTGGCGGGAGGCGCGTCGGTCCTGTCGTGGATCCTCGCCGGGGTCATCCTCATCCTGCTCGCGCTCGTGCACGCGGAGCTGGGGGCGACCTACCCGCTGGCCGGCGGCACCGCCCGCTGGCCGCGGCTGGCCTTCGGCTCGATCGCCGGGTTCACGGCGGGCTGGGTGGCGTGGCTGCAGGCCGTGACGATCGCGCCGATCGAGGTGGAGGCGGCGCTGTCCTACATGGACCACATCTTCCCCGGCCTGGTCGACACGAACGGGTCGCTCACCAACCTGGGTCTGGTCTACGCCGTCGTCCTCATGCTGGTGTTCACGCTGCTCAACGTGGCGGGCGTCAAGTGGCTGGCGGAGTCGAACAAGATCGCGGTGATCTGGAAGACCGCCGTGCCCGTCCTCACCGTCATCGTGCTGGTGTTCATCTCGTTCCACGGCAGCAACTTCACCGCGGGCGGCAGCTTCGCCCCCTACGGCGCGCACGGCGTCTTCGCGGCGCTCCCACTCGGCGTGGTGTTCGCCCTGCAGGGGTTCGAGCAGGCGGTGCAGATGGCCGGGGAGGCCAAGGAACCGCAGAAGAACATCCCGCGCGCGGTGATCAGCGCGGTGATCGTGGGGACGCTGATCTACCTGGCGCTCGAGGTCGCGTTCATCGGTGCCCTCAACCCGGCCGACATCCTGAACGGCTGGGACAACCCCGTCGGCAAGGGCGACTTCGGCCCCTACGCCACCCTGGCCACGTCGCTCGGCCTCGGCTGGCTCGCCGTGATCCTCTACGTCGACGCGTTCATCTCCCCCGCCGGCACGGGCCTGGTCTACGTCGGCACGTCGGCGCGGCTGTCCTACGCGCTCGGCCACGCCGGCTACGTGCCCAAGGGCATCGCGAAGATCTCCACCCGTGGTGTGCCGTGGACGTCGGTGCTGCTGGCGTTCGTCGTCGGGCTGATCTGCTTCCTGCCGTTCCCGAGCTGGCAGAGCCTCGTCGGGATCGTCACCTCGGCCACGGTGATCATGTACGGGTTCGCGCCCATCACGCTGATCGCCCTGCGCCGCGTCGACCCCGACCGGCCGCGGCCCTACAAGCTGCCCGCCGCCGAGGTGATGGCCCCGCTGGCGTTCGTCTTCGCCAACGAGATCATCTACTGGGCGTCGTGGACGGCCGTGTCGAAGCTGCTGCTCGCGATCCTCGCCGGGTTCGTGATCTTCGGGCTGTCGTACGCGTTCCACAAGCCGCTGGAGCGCCCGCCGTTCGACCTCGCGTCGCTCGGCTGGATGCTGCCGTGGTTCATCGGGCTCGGCGTGATCTCCTACCTGGGCCAGTACGACGGACTGAAGGTCATTCCGGACTGGTGGGACCTGCTCGTCGTCGCGGTGTTCAGCGTGGCGGTGTTCTTCCTGGGCGTGCGCATGGCCCTGCCCACGGCCCGGGTCGCCGCGGCCGCCCGCAGGGAGCAGGAGGAGGCCGACGCCGAGGAGGCCCTGCTGGGGTGATCCGTCTCATCTAGGGTGGCCACCAACCCGAGCTGAGCGATGGAGTCGACGATGACCAATCTTGCGGCCAACCTGGTGGCCACCGCGGCGGAGCACGGCGACCGTCCCGCCGTCCGCCTCGACGACCACGTCCTGACCTACAGCGATCTCCTCGCCGCCGCGGCCGCGGTGGCGGGGACGCTGGTGGAGAAGGGCATCAAGCCGGGTGACCGCGTGGGGCTCGTCCTGCCCAACGTGCCCGCGTACCCGATCCTGTTCTACGGCTCGCTGCTGGCCGGCGCCACCGTCGTCCCGATGAACCCGCTGCTCAAGGCCCGCGAGGTGCAGTACTACCTCAAGGACTCGGGCATGTCGCTGGTGTTCGGCTGGGACGGCGGTGGCGACGCCGTGCCCGAGGGTGCCAAGGCGGAGGGCGTCGAGTCCGTGGTCGTCGGGGCGATGGGGCCCGGCGAGTCGTCCGGCACGCCGGTCACCGAGCCCGTCGAGCGCGACGACTCCGACACGGCGGTGATCCTCTACACCTCCGGCACCACCGGGCAGCCCAAGGGCGCCGAGCTCACCCACCACAACCTGGCGAGCAACGCGGCCGTCACCGTCGAGGCGCTGATCCAGATCACGCCCGAGGACGTGATCATGGGCTGCCTGCCGCTGTTCCACGTGTTCGGCCTGACCTGCGGGCTCAACGCCTCGGTCCGCAACGGCTCCTGCCTCACGCTGATCCCCCGCTTCGACCCCGGCAAGGCGCTGTCGGTGGTGGCGCGCGACAAGGTCACGGTGTTCGAGGGCGTCCCGACGATGTACGCGGGGATGCTGCACCACGCCGACGCCGACGGCGCCGACATGTCCACGCTGCGCACCTGCATCTCCGGTGGCTCCGCGATGCCGGTGGAGATCATGAAGGCGTTCGAGGAGAAGTTCGGCTGTGTGATCCTCGAGGGCTACGGACTCTCGGAGACCTCGCCCGTCGCCTCGTTCAACCAGCCCGGCATGGAGCGCAAGCCCGGCACCATCGGCGTCGAGGTGCCCGGCTGCGAGATGAAGGTCGTCGACGACGACGGCAACGAGGTGGCCAACGGCGAACCCGGCGAGATCGCCATCCGCGGCGAGAACGTCATGAAGGGCTACTGGGGCCGCCCCGAGGCCACGGCCGAGGCCATCCCGGACGGCTGGTTCCGCACCGGTGACGTGGCCACCAAGGACGACGAGGGCTACTACACGATCGTCGACCGCAAGAAGGACCTCATCATCCGCGGCGGCTACAACGTCTACCCGCGCGAGATCGAGGAGGCCCTCTACGAGCACCCGGCCGTAGCGGAGGCCGCGGTGATCGGCATCAAGGACGCGAGCCTCGGCGAGGAGATCGGCGCCGCCGTCGCGTTCAAGGACGGGCAGTCGGCGGAGCCCGAGGAGCTCTCGGCGTTCGTCAAGGAGCGGGTGGCGGCCTACAAGTACCCGCGTCACGTGTGGGTGGTGGACCAGTTGCCCAAGGGCCCGACCGGCAAGATCCTCCGCCGCGAGGTGCAGGCGCCGGAGGGAACCGGCGCCTGACGCCGTCCCGTGCGCGGAAATCAGTGCCAGAGCACCGATTTCCGCGCACGACCTCAGCTCAGCAACATCTGCGCGGTCAGCTCCGGGGCGGTGATCATCGCGTCGTGGCCGGTGGCGAGCTCGCGGCGCTCCCAGCCCTCGCGCGCGACGATCGCCTCGGCCGCGTCCACCGGCGTGTAGACCGGGTCGGTGCAGCGGACGTAGGTCGTCGGCACGCCGTTGCCCAGTGGCGCCCGCAACCCGAACGGCTCGGTGTAGGTGCGCAGCGGGTGCGGGGTGAGGCGGCGCTGCAGCCAGGCCAGGTCGGAGGGGTCGCTCACGCCGAAGTTGGTGGCCGGGGGCGGTGGATAGGTCGGCCCGCCGGCCGCCTGCGCCGTCCGTTCCCGGGCCGCTTCCGGTGGCAGCCCGGCGAACCCCGGCTGCCCCGGGTCGACCAGCACCCCGTCGAGGATCACGAGACGGGCCAGCCGCTCCGGCACGCGGTCGGCCACCCCGAGCGCCACCAGCGCGCCGAAGCTGTGCCCGACCAGCACCACGTCGGTCAGCTCCTCGCACTCCAGCACCGCGACGACGTCCTGCACGACCGTGGCCGGGCCGACGTCGGCGGTGAGCAGGTGGGCGCGCTCGCCGAAGCCCGTGAGCGTCGGGGTGAAGACGTCGTGGCCGGCGGCGCGCAGCAGCGGGGCCACGCGCGACCAGCACCAGCCGCCGTGGCAGGCCCCGTGGACGAGGACGAAGGTCATCGCAGGACCGTACTGTCCCGGGCCATGGGTTGGTTGCTCCTCGCCGGCGCGATCGGCGCCGAGATCACGGGGACGCTCGCTGGCCGCGGAGTTCCGGTGGAGGCCGGCCGCGGTCGTGACCGTCGGCTACCTCGAGCGCGGCGACGGCGAGCACCACGAGGATGCGGCCCGCCGGGATCAGCCGCCCGACCACCACCAGCTGCGAGCCGCGCGCGGCCGTCACGGGGGCCCCGGCCCGATCTTCCCAGTCCCCCTGCCCCACCCCGCGAGTCGGCGGTTCCACGTGCGCGAGTCGGCGGTGTGGTGCGACCCGGGACCGGAATCCCGACGCACCCACAACCCGACTCGGACGCACGCAGAGCCCGACTCGCGCACGCAGGGACGCCGACTCGCGCGCACGGAGAGCCCGACTCGCGGACACGGAGACCCCGACTCGCGAGAGGGGTCAGCCGAAGCGGACCGGCTGCTGTGTGGACTCCAGCACCGCCATCCACAGGTCGCCGTGCGGGTCGACCTGGTTGCGCCGGCTCACCGCCACCCCCATCGGGATGTGGACGAAACGGCGCCGCCAGCGGCCCACCACCATCTCCGTGCGCCCGGACATCGCCGCGTGCACGGCCGCCTGCGACAACCGCACGCAGTACACCGAGTCGTACGGGTTCGCCGGCACGCTGCGGATGGCGTAGCTGGGGTCGATGTAGCGGATCGACGTCTCGACGCCGGCGTCGGAGAAGTGGTCGCCGATGCGGCGGCGCAGGTACGGGCCGATGTCCTGGAGCTTGGCGTTGCCGGAGGCGTCGCGGGCGCCATGATCGTCAACTGTGTGGCCGAGCAGGTCCTGCCCCGCCCCCTCCGCCACGACGACGACGGCGTGCCCGCGGTCCTCGACGCGGCGCCGCAGGTGGGCCAACAACCCCTGCTCGCCGTCGAGGCCGAAGGGGACCTCGGGGATGAGCACCACGTCGGCGCCCGAGCGCGCGAGCGCGGCGTAGCAGGCGATGAAACCGGAGTGCCGGCCCATGAGCTTGACCAGCCCGATCCCGTTCGCGGTGGACTGCGCCTCGACCTGCGCCGCGCGGATCGCGTCGCTCGCGATGCTGAACGCGGTCTGGAAGCCGAAGCTCTGGTCGATGTAGGGGATGTCGTTGTCGATGGTCTTCGGGATGCCGACGACCGAGATCATCAGCCCCCGCTCGGCGACGGTGGCCGCGATCTTCATGGCGCCGCGCATCGAGCCGTCACCTCCGATCACGAACAGCACGTTGATGTGCAGCTGCTCCAGGCAGTCGACGATCACGTCGGGGTCCTGCGGGCCGCGCGAGGTACCGAGCACCGTGCCGCCGTCGGTGGCGATGTCGCGGACCGCCTCGGGCGTGAGCTCGACGACGTCGTGGCCGTAGTCGGCCACGAAGCCCTGGTAGCCGTTGCGGATGCCGACCACCCGGCGCACGCGGTAGTGGTAGGTCAGCGTGCGCACCAGCCCGGCGATCACGTCGTTGAGGCCGGGACACAGCCCGCCGCAGGTGACGATGGCCGCGCGGGTCTTGGACGGGTCGAAGAAGATCTTGCGACGGGGCCCGCAGGGCTCGAAGCCGGGCAGGTCGGCGAGCTGCACGCCGCGTGAGCTCATCCCCGCGACGGTGTCGTCGAGCAGCACGCGGTCGTGCTCGTCGACGTAGTGCTCGGTGGTGCGCCGCGCGTCGAGGAGCGGGGCCATCGGTGACGTGATCCGCGACGGGCCGAGGGTGGGGATCGTCAGGTCGGGCGTGTCCTGGACGCGGGGCAGCGCGACGACGTTGTCGTCGTGGGCGTGCTCGTCCCCGAACGCGGTGGTCACAGCGGCGCTCCTGCAGCGGTTCAGGCCGGCGGGCCGCGCCGCGACGGTGGGGACCGCGGCCCTCTTGACCGTTTCAGTGTCCCCGATCGCCCTCCGTCGGGCTAGAGGGACCCCAGAACGCGCGCGACGGAGATCTCGATCACCACCCGCTCGGGGTTCACGCGGGGCTGCCGGTACCGCTCGGCGTAGCGGCGGACGGCCTCGGCCACCGCGTCGGGGTCCTTGTTCACGACCGCCGGGCCCTCCAGCGTGGACCAGCGCCGACCGTCCACCTGGGACACGACGGCGAGACCCCCGCGCTCGGCGTTGAGCGCCTTCTGCGTGCCACCAGTGCAGATGACGCGGGCCAGCGCGGCCTCCACGTCGAGCGTGACGCCGACGGGCACGACGTGCGGCGTGCCGTCACGGCGCAGGGTGACCAGCGTGCACAGGTGCCGCTCGGTCCAGAACAGCCGGAACTCCGGCGACGCATCCACCTGATCAACCTACCCGCGGACGACCCGGACGAACTTGCCATTGATAACGAATCCGTGGTCACCTGATCGGGTGGCCACCCCCGCATCCCGTCCTGCGCTCGTCGTCGCCGTGCTCGCCACGTGCGGGCTCGTCGTCTCCCTGATGCAGACGCTGGTGGTGCCGTTGCTCCCGCAGTTCCCCCGGCTGCTCGACGCGTCGCCGGCCACGGTGGCCTGGCTCGTCACCGCCACGCTCGTGGCCGGCGCGGTGTGCGCGCCCGTGCTGGGCCGACTCGGGGACATGTTCGGCAAGCGCCGGATGCTGCTCGTCGCCATCGGGCTGGTGACGGTGGGCTCGGCGCTCGGAGCCGCCGCCCCCGACATCGGCACGCTGATCGTGGCCCGGGCGCTGCAGGGCGCGTCGCTCGGCGTGGTGCCGCTGGGGATCAGCATCATGCGCGACCTGCTCCCGCCGGGCCGGGTGGGCAGCGGCATCGCCCTGATGAGCACGTCGCTGGGCATCGGCGGCGCGGTCGGGCTGCCGATCACCGGGCTGGTGGCGCAGCACGCGAGCTGGCGGTGGCTGTTCGTCGGGGCCACGGTGCTGGGCGCGTTGCTGTTCACGCTGGTGGCGCGGGTCGTGAGCGAGTCGCCGGAGCGCTCCGGCGGGCATTTCGACCTACCGGGCGCGTTCGGGCTGGCCGTCGCGCTGGTGGCGCTGCTGCTGGCGATCTCGAAGGGCGGCGAGTGGGGCTGGGGCGGCCCGCGGGTGCTCGGCCTGCTCGCGTTCTCGGCGGTCGCGTTCATGCTGTGGGGCCGCCTGGAGCTGCGGGCCCGCAGCCCGCTCGTCGACCTGCGCGTCACGGCCCGCCCCGCCGTGCTGTGGACGAATGTGGCGTCGATCCTCATCGGCTTCGGCATGTTCGCCGGGTTCCTCGTGACCACCCAGATCCTGCAGGCCCCGGTCGCGGCCGGCTACGGCTTCGGGCTCTCGCTCGTCGCCGCCGGCCTGGTGCTGCTGCCCAACGGCGGGGCGATGGCGGTGTTCTCACCGCTGTCGGCGCGGCTGTCGGCGCGCTTCAGCGCCCGCACCACGCTCGTGGTCGGCGCGACCGTGCTCGCCCTCGGCAACGTCGGACTGGCCCTCCTGCCGCCGTCGATCCCGCTGGTGATGGTGGCGTCCGGCGTCACGGCGGTCGGGGCGGCACTGGCCTACTCGGCGCTGCCGCTGCTGATCATGGCGGCGGTGCCGCCGACCGAGACGGCCGCGGCCAACAGCCTCAACACGCTGATGCGGATGCTGGGCACGTCGAGCTGCAGCGCGGTGGCGGCGGCCGTGGCCACCGGCCTGACCACGGTGGTGGCCGGCCAGACCCTCCCCGCCGCGGCCGCCTACACGACGGTTTTCCTGGCGGCGGCGGGCGCGTCGCTGGTGGCGGCGGTGATCGCGGTGCTGACGCCCCGCTGCGCGGCCCCGACGGCCCCGGCCCCCGGGCGTCAGCGGATGATCAGGCAGCTGCTCGTCGCGTGGGCGCAGAGGCGCCCGGTACCGTCCCAGAGCCTCGCCTCCGCCAGCGCCGTTCTTCCCCCGAGGTGCACCACCAGCCCCTCGCAGCGCACCTCGCCCGACTCCGCGCTGAGGGCACGCAGGAACTTCACGGACAGGTCGAGGCTCGTGTAGCGGACGCCCGCGGGCAGGGCCGAGTGCACGGCGCAGCCCGTGGCGGAGTCGAGCAGGGTGGCGAAGACGCCGCCGTGCACGGAGCCGATCGGGTTGAAGTGGAACTCGGCGGGCTCCATCCCGAACACCACCCGCCCCTCCTCCACCTCGTGCACGGTGAACCCGAGCGTGGTGGCGATCGGCGGCGCCGGGATCTCCCCGTTCATGACGCGCTTCCAGAACGTCAGCCCGTCGGTCCCCGCGGCGGCTCCCGCCGTCAGCATGGGGTCCTGCCAGGTGTGGGTGCGCTCGCGGACGGTCAACGGATCTCCTCCAGAGGTGCGGGGACGGGGGCGGGCCGGGCCCGGACGGCACCGATGACGAGCCCGCACACGGCCGTGGCGAGCGCGGTGCCGACCATGGCGAACCAGGCGGTCCGGAACGCGCCGGGCCCGCCCGCGTCGAGGCCGGAGAGCAGGACGGCGATGCCGAACACCGCCCCGATCTGACGGGCACAGGTGCCGACGGCGCTGCCGGTGGCGAACCGGGCGGGTGGCAGCTGCGCGACGGCGGCGGTGCCCAGCCCGGAGAACACGAGCCCCACCCCCGTGCCGGTGAGCAGCGTCGCGGGCAGGAACGCTGTCAGGTAGGCGGGGTCGGGGCCGATGCGCGTGGCGAACAGCAGGCAGCCGAGGGCGAACACCAGCGCACCCGGGACGATCGACGCTCGGGCGCCGAACCGGTCCGACAGGCGGCCGCCGACCGTCGAGAACACCGCGGCCATCAGCGGGCCGGGCGTCACCGCGAGGCCGGCGAGCAGCACGTCGTAGTGCCAGGAGCGGGTCAGGAACAGGATGTTCGACAACAGCAGCGCGTAGAAGCCCGCGGAGAACACGAGGTAGCCGACCACCGAGCCGGTGAACGCGCGCAGCCGGAACAGCGCGGGCTCAACGAGGGGGTTGACCACCCGCGCGCTGCGCACCCCGAACGCGACGAGCAGCGCGGCTCCGGCCAGCAGCGGCAGGAGCGTACCGGGCCCGGTCCAGGTGTCCTCCCCGTTGACGATGCCGAGCGACAGCAGCGCCACGCCGGCCCCGAGCAGGCCGACGCTGAGCAGGTCGGGCAGCGACGAGCGCTCGTCGCGGGTCTCGGTGAGCAGCCGGACGCCCGCCACGAGCGTCACGACCACCACCGGGATGTTCACGAGGAACACCGCCCGCCAGCCGAACGCGTCGACGAGCACGCCGCCCAGGGCGGGCCCGGTGGCCGCCGCGACGCCGCCCATCGCCCCCCACGTGCCGACGGCGACGCCGCGCCGCTCGGGCGGGAACACCGGCAGCAGCAGCGCCAGCGACGACGGCGCGAGCAGCGCGGCGGCCACGGCCTGCAGCACCCGGGCGGCCACGAGCCAGCCCGCGGCGGGGGCGACCGCGCAGGCCAGGGATGCGACGCCGAACAGGCCCAGCGCCGCGAGGAACACGCGGCGGCGGCCCAGCAGGTCCGCGAGCCGTCCCGCCGGGATGAGCAGCGCCGCGAACACCACGTTGTAGGCGGTGAACACCCACGACAGCCCGGCCAGCGACGCCGTGGGGAACGACGTCGTGATGGCCGGGAACGCGATGTTGACGATCGTGACGTCGAGGAACGCCAGGAAGGCCGCGAGCGACGACACCGCGAGCACGAGCCCGGGCCGAACCTGCTGAGTTCTCATAAGAAACGCAGCGTAGAGCGTCTGGGTTTCAGAATGCAACCCAGTGCTACCCTGGTCCCATGGACTGGAAGGAGCTCGACAGCACCCGCTGCTCCGTGGCTCGCACGGCGACGGTCGTCGGCGACAGCTGGACGGTGCTGGTCCTGCGCGATCTCTTCAACGGCATCCACCGCTTCGACGAGCTGGCCACCCACCTCGGCGTGGCCCGCAACGTGCTCACGCGGCGGCTCACCAGCCTCATCGACGAGGGCATCGTCGACCGGGTGCCCTACCAGGAGCCCGGCCGTCGCGAACGGCACGAGTACCGGCTCACCCGCGCCGGCCGCGAGCTGCGCCCGGTGATCGTCGCGATGCTGGAGTGGGGCGACGCCCACCGCGCCGGGCCCGACGGCCCGCCGATGCGCGTCGAGCACCGGGAGTGCGGCACGCCCGTGCACGTGGAGCTGCGCTGCGCCGAGGGCCACCTGATCGAGGACACCACCCGGCTGCGGTCCGTGCCCGGACCCGGGGCGCGCCGCGCGGGCTGACCAGGTCGGATCGCCCGACGGGGTACTTTCTGCGACAGAACGGCTACCCAGCGGGACTGTTTCCTCAGTACTCTCGCGCGATGCTGGTCTGGATGACGTTGGTGGCCGGGTTCGCCGTGATCGCGGCCGGCATCGTGGTGGTCCTCAAGGTGGACCGCCGCTGGCGCGGAGCCCACCTGCAGTGCTGCCGCTGCCTCGAGGTGTGGTTCGGCCGGGAGAAGATGTGCTTCCGGTGCGGCGCCCGCGGCCAGTCCTACGACTGGCGGGCCCGCAAGTACGCGGGGTTCCCCACCCACGACTGGCAGGGCTACCTCGACACCGGACCCATCCCGGTCATCACGGCCCCGGTGCTGGGCACCGCCGTGCCGCAGCAGCGCGCGGAGTCACCACGGGCCACGGTCGATCAGCGCTGATCCCGCCGGATCGGGTGGTCCTCAGGGATCTGCACCAGCACGATCGGGGTGCCGTCGGGATCGGCCACCCACATCTCGTGCAGCCCCCACGGCTCACGGCGCGGCTCGCGGACGACGTGCCCGGCGAGCTCCCGGTGGGCGGCGTCGAGGTCGCGGACCTGCAACCACAGCCGGATCTTGTCGTCGGCACGCGCCCCCGCGGCGCCCGAGAGCTCCAGGAACCCGCCGCCCAGGAAGAACACCGTGCCACCGGGGAACTCGCGGGCGATCGCGAGGCCGAGCACGTCGCGGTAGAACGCCAGGCTGGCGTCCATGTCGACGGGCCGCAGCAGCACCCGGCCGGCGAGGATCTCCACTAGGAGGTCGTTGCCTTCAGCGAGCCGAGCGGGGTGGGCGGGTCGGAGTCGATCCGCAGCGCGGTCATGATCCGGGCCAGGCCCAGGTAGTGGCCCGCGGTGAGCGCCACCTCCACCACCCGCCGGTTGTCCAGCTCCGCGGCCAGGGCGGCGTAGCGGTCGTCGGGGACCTCGCCGTCGCGCACCATGTCGGCCACGAACGCGAGCACCGCCCGCTGGACCGGGGTGAACGACGCGTGCTCGACGTCGCCGGCGTCCAGCGCGGCGATCTGCTCGTCGGTGGCACCGCAGGCCAGCGCGATGGGCACGTGCTGCTCCCACTCGTAGCGGGCCGCCAGCCGTCCGACCTGCAGGATCGTCAGCTCGCGCAGCAGTGGGTCCAGCGCGAGGTCGCTCAGCACCGCCCCACCGAAGCGCAGCCACGGGACGAACGCCGACTCGGCCTGGGCCAGCAGCCCGAAGACGTGCAGCGGCGGCAGGTTGCGCAACGCCTTCGCGGTGGCGGGCGGGGCGTTCTCGGGATCGACGTACGGGACACGGGCCATGGGAGCGACCCTAGGACGCGGGGACCACGACGACCGGGCACGGGGCGTGCTCGATGCAGGCCCGCGCCACCGACCCGATCCGCAGCATCTCGCTGATGCCGCCGTGGCCACTGCGCCCCACCACCAGCATCGACGCGCCCGCGGCCGCCTCGACCAGCGCCTCGGCCGGGCGCCCCTCGGCCCGCACGGCACGCACCGTGGCCTTGACGGCGGGCTCGGCCCCGAGCTCCGAGGCCACGAGATCGGCGGTGTCGTCGTGCGCGCCCCGCTCCACGACGTCCGCCGCCGGGAGCTCGGGCAGGAAGCCGTAGTTGCTGGGCACCGCGGTCCAGTCGTGCAGCGCGGGCGGGTAGCGGAACGCCCGGACCACGTCGAGCTCCGCTCCGAGACCCGCCGCCGCGGTCGCCGCCCACCGCAGCGCCGCCCTGGAGGTGTCCGACCCGTCGATACCGACCACGATGCGTTCCACGCGATCATCTTCCGCCGGATGCGACCGGGCATCATGTCGGGGTCCCCCGCACGCAGGTTGTGCGAAGGCGGTCCGGTCGAGTTGGGTGGGCCTGTGCCGGATGATCCCGGCGGGTCGAGCAACGGAGGGTGCACATCGTGTCGGAGCAGCTGTTCAGCAGGGTCGCCATCGTCAACCGGGGCGAGCCGGCCATGCGGCTGATCCACGCGGTGCGGGAGTGGAACGCCGAAGGACTGCGTCCGCTGCGCACCATCGCGATCCACACCGCCGTCGACCGGCACGCGATGTACGTCCGCGAGGCCGACGAGGCGGTGCTCATCGGCTCCGACGATCCCGACTACATGGGCCCGAGCCCCTACCTCGACTATGCCGAGCTGGAGCGGGCGCTGAAGGTCGCGCGCGCCGACGCCGTGTGGCCGGGCTGGGGCTTCGTCTCGGAGAAGGCCGACTTCGCGCGCCTGTGCCGTGACCTCGACATCGTGTTCGTGGGGCCGTCGCCCGAGGTGATGGAGCGGCTCGGCGACAAGATCGCGGCCAAGGAGCTGGCCGAGGAGGTCGGCGTGCCGCTCGCCGCCTGGAGCCACGGCGCCGTCCCGGACCTCGCCGCGGCCCGCGAGCACGCGGAGCGCATCGGCTACCCGCTGATGGTCAAGGCCACCGCCGGTGGCGGCGGGCGCGGCATCCGGCGCGTCGACCGCGCCGAGCAGCTCGACGAGGCCTTCGAGCGCGCCGGGTCCGAGGCCGCCAAGACCGCAGGCGACGCCACGGTGTTCCTGGAGCGCGCGATCTCCGGCGGCCGCCACGTCGAGGTACAGGTGGTGGCCGACGCCACCGGCGACGTGTGGACGCTCGGCATCCGCGACTGCTCGGTGCAGCGGCGCAACCAGAAGGTCCTGGAGGAGTCGGCGTCCACGGCGCTCGACGCCGAGCAGGAGCAGCTGCTGCGCACCTCCGCCGCGGCGCTCGCGAAGGCCGCCGGCTACGTCAACGCGGGCACCGTCGAGTTCCTCTACGAGCCCAAGGAGCGCCTGCTGACGTTCCTCGAGGTCAACACGCGCCTGCAGGTGGAGCACCCCGTCACCGAGGCCACCACGGGCGTCGACATCGTCAAGCTGCAGCTGCACGTGGCCGGCGGCGGCCGGCTGGCCGACAGCGGGTGGGCCGGGACCGACGGCGGAGCGCCGCCCGCGCGCGGGCACGCGATCGAGGCCCGGCTCACGGCCGAGGACCCCGAGCAGGGCTTCGCGCCCGCCCCGGGCCGCATCGAGCACCTCGCACTGCCCAGCGGCCCCGGCGTCCGCGTCGACACCGGGGTGGCCGCGGGCGACACGATCCCGCCCCAGTTCGACTCGATGATCGCGAAGGTCATCGCGTGGGGCCGCGACCGCAACGAGGCCCGCGCGCGCCTGTCCCGTGCACTGAAGCAGACCGCCGCGGTGATCGACGGCGGCACCACCAACAAGGCGTTCCTCCTCGACCTGCTCGACCGCCCCGAGGTGCGCTCCGGCGACACCGACACCACCTGGCTCGACACGATGATGGCCGACGGCTACACGCCGCCTCGGCGCCTCGACGTCGCGCTGCTGGCCACGGCCGTCGAGGCCCAGGACGCGCACGTCGCCCGGCAGCGGGAGCGGCTGTTCGCCTCCGCCGAGCGCGGCCGGCCCGAGGTCGGGCACGAGACGTGGCACCAGGTCGACGTGCGCGCGGCGGGCGAGTCCTACCGGCTGCGCGTGGCCCAGTCGCGCACCGGGCGCTACCACGTCTCGCTCGACGGCCACGACATCGACGTCGACGCCGAACGCACCGGCCGGTTCGAGCGCAAGCTCACCGTCGGGGGACACACGTTCCACGTGCTGTCGGTGCCGCAGGGCTCCGACTACCTCGTCGAGGTCGACGGCGCGGTGCACCGCATCTCCGGTGGCGAGGCCGGGCTGGTCCGCGCGCCCGCGCCCGCGATGGTGGTGGCCGTCCCCGTCTCCCCCGGTGACGAGGTGCAGGCCGGCGACGTCGTCGCGATCGTCGAGAGCATGAAGCTGGAGACGGCGCTGCGCGCGCCCGTCGCCGGCCGGGTGGCCGAGGTGCTCGTCGACACGAACACCCAGGTGGAGGGCGGCACCAAGATCATCCGCCTGGAGCCCGACGCCGACGCGGGGCCCGCCTCCAGCGGCGACCGGGCGGATCTCTCCGCGCTCGCCACGCCCGCCGTCGCGGGGTCGGACGCGGGCGCCGTGGCCGCCGACGCGCTGACCTCGCTGCGTTTCCTGGTGCTCGGCTACGACATCGACGAGCGCGACGCCCGCCCGCTCCTGGCCGCCCTGACCGCGGCCCGCGACGAGCTCAAGCCCGACGACGCGAGCGTGCTGCACGGCGAGATGGCCACGTTCCGGATCTTCGCCGACCTGTGCGCGCTGTCGCGCAACCGCCGCGGCCCGGAGGACGAGTCGCAGCAGATCGACCCGGCGGGCGAGGAGGCCCGCAACCCGCAGGAGTACCTCCACGCCTACCTGCGCTCCCGCGACGCCGACGTCGAGGGGCTGCCCGAGTCGTTCCGGGAGAAGCTGCGCCGCGCGCTCGCGCACTACGGCGTCGCCGACCTGGAGCCCTCCGACGAGCTGCACAGCGCGCTCTACCGGATGTTCCTGGCGCACCGCCGCGCGTCCGCGCACGTGCCGGTGCTGCTGGACCTGCTGCAGTGGCGGCTGCGCCACCCCGACTCGCTGCCGGAGAACGCGCGCGAGGAGTACCAGCGCGTCCTGGACCAGCTCGTCACGGCCACCCAGCTGCGCCATCCGGTCGTCGGCGGGCTGGCCCGGCGCGTGCGCTACACCTGCTTCGACGCACCCCTGCTCGACGCCGAGCGCGCCGCGGGCCAGGCCGAGGTCCGGGCCGAGCTGGACCGGCTCTCCGACGAGCCCACCGAGCGGGCCCGCCAGATCGACCGGATCGTCTCGGCCGCGGAGCCGATCCTCGGCGTGTTCGGCGAGGACCACCAGGCCGCGATGCTGGAGGTCATGACGCGGCGGTACTACCGGGTGCGTCCGCTGGCCGACGTCACACTGCAGGACCGGGGCGGCCGCCCCCTGCTCACCGCCCTCTACGACCACGACGGGCACCAGCACGTCGTGCTGGCCACCACCGTCCACACAGCACCCGACGCCCCCGCGGGCGGCGACCCGATGGCCGTCCAGGGCGACCTGCGCCGATTGATCACCCAGCTCCCCGAGGGAGCGACGGCGCTGCTGGACCTCTACGTGATCGCGGGCGAGGCGCCCGACGCCGACCCCGAGCGCTCCGCCGAGAAGATCCGCGCGCTGCTCGGGCGGCTGCCCGACCGGCTCGCGCGCGTCGCGGTCGCGGTGCGGCGCCCGGCCGGAGACGAGCGCTCGGCGTGGTTCACCTTCCGGGCCGGCCCTGATCGGAAGCCGGTGGAGGACCGGACGCTGCGTGGCCTGCACCCGATGGTCGCCGAGCGGCTGGGGCTGTGGCGGCTGTCGGGCTTCGAGCTCACCCGCCTGCCCTCCCCCATCGACGTCCACCTGTTCCGCGCGGTGGGCAAGGAGTCGGCCGACGACAAGCGGCTCATCGTGCTCTCCGACGTCCGCGACCTGACGATCCTGCGCGACGACAGCGCCGATGCGGGCTCCTCGCCCGGTGGCCGCATCCGCGCGCTGCCGCAGCTGGAGCACGTGCTCGACTCCTGCCTCGACGCCCTGCGCTCGGCCCGTGCGGCCACCCCCGCCGACTCCCGGCTCGACTGGAACCGCGTGCTGCTCTACGTCTGGCCCGTCGTCGACGTGGCGTTCGAGGAGCTGGACTCGGTCGTGCGCGTGCTGGCGCCGCGGTCCGAAGCGCTGGGCCTGGAGCAGGTGATCGTGCAGTTCCGGCACGCCACCGATCCGGCCGCCGAACCGCAGGAGTACATGCTGCGGATGTCGCGGCCCCCGGGCGCCGGGCTCACCGTGCGCGTCACCGAGCCCGCCACCGAGCCCATGCGCGAGCTCGACGCGTACACGCAGAAGGTGATCCGGGCCCGTCGTCGCGGGGCGGTGTACCCGTTCGAGCTGGTCCCGATGATCACCCGCAACCCCGACCGCGGCGGCCCGGCCGGCGAGTTCACCGAGTACGACCTCGACGACTCGTTCGCCCCGGTGCCCGTCGACCGCGCGCCCGGCGGCAACACCGCCAGCATCGTGCTGGGCACGGTCACCACGAAGACCGCGCGCTACCCCGAGGGCATGACGCGCGTCGTGCTGCTCGGTGACCCGACCCGCGCCCTGGGTGCGCTGGCCGAGCCCGAGTGCCGCCGCGTCGTGGCCGCGGTCGAGCTGGCCCGGCGGTTGGACGCGCCGATCGAGTGGTTCGCCGTCTCGGCGGGCGCGAAGATCGCGATGGACTCCGGCACCGAGAACATGGACTGGATCTCCCGCGTGCTGCGGGCGATCATCGAGTTCACCCAGGACGGCGGCGAGATCAACGTCATCGTCACCGGCATCAACGTGGGCGCCCAGCCGTACTGGAACGCCGAGGCCACGATGCTGATGCACACCAAGGGCATCCTCGTGATGACGCCGGAGAGCACCATGGTGCTCACCGGCAAGCAGAGCCTCGACTACTCCGGTGGCGTCAGTGCCGAGGACAACTTCGGCATCGGCGGCTACGACCGGATCATGGGCCCGAACGGCCAGGCGCAGTACTGGGCACCGGACCTCTCGGCGGCGGTGGACCTGCTGCTCGCCCACTACGCCCACACCTACCGCGCGCCCGGCGAGCGGTTCCCGCGGCCGGCGCCGAGCGTCGACCCGGTGGAGCGCGACATCTCCGACTCGCCGCACTCGGGTGCGGGCTGCGACTTCACCACCGTCGGCGAGGTGTTCACGGCCAACCCGGGCCGCAAGAAGCCGTTCGACATCCGCTCGGTGCTGAAGTCGGTGGCCGACGCCGACCACCCCACGCTGGAGCGCTGGATCGACATGATCGACGCCGAGGGTGTCGTGGTGCTCGACGCGCACCTCGGTGGGCAGCCGGTGGCGCTGCTGGGCATCGAGTCCCGGCCGCTCCCCCGCCGCGGCCGCGTGCCGGTGGACGGGCCGACGACGTTCACCGCGGGCACGCTGTTCCCCCGGTCGTCGAAGAAGACGGCGCGGGCGATCAACGCGGCCAGCGGCAACCGTCCGCTGGTGGTGCTGGCCAACCTCTCGGGCTTCGACGGCTCCCCGGAGTCGCTGCGCTCGCTGCAGCTGGAGTACGGCGCCGAGATCGGCCGGGCGGTGGTGAACTTCGACGGTCCGATCGTGTTCTGCGTGGTCAGCCGCTACCACGGCGGCGCGTTCGTCGTGTTCTCCGGGACGCTGAACGACAACATGGAGATCGCCGCCGTCGAGGGTTCCTACGCGTCGGTGCTCGGTGGTGCGCCCGCCGCGGCGGTGGTGTTCGCGGGCGAGGTCAACAAGCGCACGGCCGCGGACTCGCGGATCGCCGACCTCGAGACCCGCATCGCCGAGGCCCGGCAGAGCGGGTCGGAGTCCGAGGCGGCGAGGCTGACGGCGGAGCTGGCGGCGCTGCGGCCCGGGGTGCGGTCGGAGAAGCTGGGGCAGGTGGCGGACGAGTTCGACACCAAGCACAGCATCCAGCGCGCCCAGAGCGTGGGCTCGGTGGACGAGATCGTGCCGCCGACGAGGCTGCGGCCGTACCTGATCAGCGCGGTGCGCAGGGGGATGGCGAAGGCCGGGGACTGATCGCCGGTTGCGTCGGGGTCCGGATGGCGAGCCGTCGAACGATGTGTGGTGATCTGGCGGCCGTCCCGATCTGGCCTACCGGACCTGGCGCGGATGATCTCCCGACCTTCCATCGGGACCGGCGTGTGGTGCCGTTTCTCTGCTCGCAACGGGATGAGGCCCGCGCGCGGCTGCACAGTACGCGCGCGGATGGCGCGTCAGCGGGTGCAGAGGCCCTTCGCGGCCAGGATGCGGGCCACCGCCTTGTCGTTCGCCGCCCCGTCCAGCTTGCCACTGGTCAACGCCTGCTGCAGGGCGTCGAGGACGGGGGTGACCTTGCCGCCGCTGGTCCACAGCGCCATGTCGGCGCCGGCCTCCAGCGCCCGCTGGACGGCCTCGGGCAGGGCGAACTCGTCGGTGATCGCCTTCATCGCGCCCAGGTCGTCGGTCATCACCAGCCCGTCGAAGCCGTACTGGCCGCGCAGCAGCTGGTAGACCGCGGGGGTCAGGGAGCTGGGGAGGTCCGTGGTGAGGTCGGGGACGTCGAGGTGGCCCACCATCACCGCGGTGCGGCCGCGACCGTTGTTGTCGGCCAGTGCGCCACCGTCACCCAGCAGGGTGGCGTAGGGCTTGAGGTCGTCGGCCTTCAGCTGCGCCAGGGGCGGGGTGGTGACGCGGCCCTTGTGGGAGTCGCCGCTGGAGTGCCCGTGGCCGGGGAAGTGCTTGAGCACCGTGAAGATCCCCGCCTCGCGCTGCCCGAGGGCGTAGGCGAGGGCGTAGGTGGTGACGGTGTCGGGATCGTTGCTGAAGGACCGGTCGCCGATCACGTCGTCGGCGGGCTGGTTGCTGACGTCGGCGTCGGGGGCCATGTTCATCGTGATGCCGCGGGCGAGGAGCTTCTTCGCGCGCTCACGGGCGACGTCGCGCACCTCCAGCGGCGTCTTCGTGGCCGCGAGGGTGCGGGCGCTGGGCAGCTCGCCGTCGAGGGCGTCGATGCGCTGGACGCGGCCCCCCTCGTCGTCGACGGCGACGGCCAGCGGGACCCGCGAGGCCGCCTGCACCCCGCGCAGGGACTGGTTGCGCAGCAGCTGCGTGGCGTTGCCGCCGACGAAGATGCCACCGACCTGGGTGTCGCGGACGGTGGAGGCGGTGCCGGCGGGGTCGTCGCCCTCCACCCCGACCATGAGGCGCTGCGCCAGCCGGGCCCGCGGGGTCATCGCGGTGACGGCGGCGGTGCAGTCGGGCAGCCGGTCGGCGCCGAGGGCGAGGCCGGTGAGCTCCGGTGCGGGAGCGGGTGCCGACGTCGGGGCGGCGGTGGCCGGAGCGGCGGCCGGGACCGCAGCCGACGCCGGGGCCACCAGCAGGCTCCCCAGCATCCCGACGACGAGCCCGCCCAGCAGCGGCACGGCCGAGCGGCTGCGACGCGGTCGGATGGTTCCACGGTTGAACGACATCGCCGACCATCATCCGCCCCGGCCCGTTCCCGCGTCAGCCGGGGGACGGTTGGGCCCGCACGTGCAGGCGTTCCCCCTGCGGGCCGAAGAGGCTCAGGACCTCGGCCGGCTCGGGACCCGGGTTGCCGAACCAGTGCGGGGTGCGGGTGTCGAACTCCGCCACCTCCCCCGGTTTGAGCACGATGTCGTGCTCGCCGAGCAGCAGCCGGATCCGCCCGGACAGGACGTAGAACCAGTCGTAGCCCTCGTGCGTCCGCAGGTCCGGCTCCCCGGGCGGCCAGTGGGGCGGGATGATCTGCTTGTAGGCCTGCACCCCGCCCGGCCGACGCGTCATGGGGATGAACGTCGAGCCGTGCCGCTGGAACGGGCGGGCGTGGATGCGGGGGTCGCCGGTGACGGGGGCGTCGACGAGCTCGTCGAGCTGAACCTGGTGGGCCCTCGCGAGCGGCAGGAGCAGTTCGAGGGTGGGCCGGCGCTGCCCGGACTCCAGCCGCGACAGGGTGCTCACCGAGATCCCGGTGCTCTCCGACAGCTCGGCCAGCGTCGCCCCGCGCTGCCGGCGCAGCGCGCGCAGGCGCGGACCCACGGCCTCCAGCACCCCGTCGAGGTCCGGGCCCGTCATGCGATGTCCGGGACCCGTTCGCCCGACGGCGGCGGGCCGGGCGGGGTGCCGTCGCCGAACGGGCGCCCGCCCAGCTCCTCGCGCCCGTGCGGGGTCAGCCACCCCGAGACGTCCGGGCCGGCCGGCACGATCCCCGTCGGGTTGATCGTCAGGTGGACGCCGTAGTAGTGCTGCTTGATCTGCAGGAAGTCGATGGTGTCGCCGAACCCGGGCGTCTGGAACAGGTCGCGCGAGTACGCCCACAGCACCGGCATCTCGGTGAGCTTCTGGCGGTTGGCCTTGAAGTGGCCGTGGTAGGCGGCGTCGAACCGCACGAGCGTGACCCACAACCGGACGTCGGCCTCGGTGATCGTGTCGCCCACCAGGTAGCGGCGCGTGGCGAGGCGTTCGGACAGCGCGTCGAGCCGGGCGAACAGCGCCGCGTACGCCCGCTCGTAGGAGGCCTGGCTGCCGGCGAACCCGCACTTGTAGACGCCGTTGTTCACGTCCTCGTAGACGCCCGCGTTCACCTCGTCGATCTCCGCGCGCAGCGCCTCCGGGTAGAGGTCGGGTGCACCGCTCCGGTGGAACGCCGTCCACTGCGTGGAGAAGTCGAGGGTGAGCTGCTGGAAGCCGTTCGTCGCGACGCCGCCGGTGCGCAGGTCCACCATGGCGGGCACCGTGATGCCGGCGTCGAAGCCGGGGTCGGCGGTGCGGTAGGCCTCGCCGAGGTACTCGATGCCCAGCACCGGGTCGCGGTTGTCGGGGTCGAGGTGGAAGCGCCAGCTGCGCTCGTCGTGCAGCGGCCCGGCGATGCCCATCGAGATCGCCTGCTCGAGGCCCAGCAGCCGCCGGACGATCACCGCCCGGTTGGCCCACGGGCACGCCCGCGCGACGACGAGCCGGTAGCGCCCGGCCTCGACGGGCCACCGCGACGAGCCGTCGGCGGTGATCCGCTCGTCGAGCGCGACCGGTTCACGTTCGAAGGTGGTCACAGTCGGAACCTACTGTGCCGAAACCTAGTGTGGGTGCCGTGCCCGCACTAGACGACCTGATCCGCCCGGGGATGCGCATCGCGGTGGCCGACGGGACGGGCACGCCGCGCGCCCTGTTCCCCGAGCTGACGCGGATCGCCGGGCACCACGGTGACCTGCGCCTCGTCCTGGGCTGGACGCCGCACGCCGAACCGGATCTCGACGGCGCCGCGTTCGCCGACGCCCGCACCGTGATGTCGGGCTGGGGGCTGCGGAAGCCCGTCGACGCCGGGGCGGTGCGGTCGGTGCCGACGCGGTTGTCGGCGGTGCCGTCGCTGCTGGCCGGGCCGCTGCGACCCGATCTCGTGCTCGCCTCGCTCGTCCGCACCCCCGACGGCCTGCGCTTCGGCGCGGAGGTGTCGTGGATGCGCGGGGCTGTGCTCGCGGGGATCCCGGTGGCCGCGGTCGTCTCCCGCACGGCCCCGCACTCCGACGCCGGCCCGCCGCTGCCCGCGGACGCGATCACCGTGCTCGGCGAGACCGACGACGCGCCCCGTGAGGTCGCCTTCTCCGCCCCGGGCGAGGTCGACCGCCGCATCGCCGCCCACGTCGCGCGGTGGGTGCCCGAGGGCGCCCGCGTGCAGGTCGGGCCCGGCCGGTTGGGCGCGGCCGTGCTCGACGCGATCGACGTGCCGGTGCGCGTCGACTCCGGCCTGCTGCCCGAGTCCGTCGTGGACCTCGACGCGCGCGGCCTGCTGATCAGCGCCTTCGGCGCGTACATGGTGGGCACGAGGCGGCTCTACGACTGGGCTGACGGCCGCGCGCTGCTCCACCCGCTGGAGGTCACCCACGACCCGGGCCGTCTGTGCTCGGACACCCCGTCGCCGCTGATCGCGGTGAACACCGCGGTGGAGATCGACCGGGCCGGGCAGGTGAACGTCGAGGGCACGGCCACGGCGGTGGTGGGCGGTGTCGGCGGGCATCCCGACTACGCGGCGGCGGGGACGCGGTCGCTGCGCGGGCTGTCGGTGGTGGCAGTGGCGTCGGGCCACCGTGGGGCGTCGACGCTGGTGGAGACGCTGTCGCGGCCCGTCACCACCGCTTCGCACGACGTGGACGTGGTGGTCACCGAGCACGGCTCGGCGGACCTGCGGGGGCTGGACCGTCGCGAACGCGCAGCGGCCCTGGCACGGTTGTGGGATGAGTGACGCGGCCGCGATCCCGCTGACGGTGGTCGCGTGCGCCGTCGTTCCGGGCGGTCTGGTGGGGCAGGAGGCGCGGGTGGAGATCCAGCGCCACGACGAGCGTCAGGCGCCGGCCCCGTTGCCGGGCGGGCCGTCGAACACCCAGTAGCGCAGGAGCAGAAAACGCGCCGCGCCGCCGAGGACGCTCGCGGCGGCGACCGCCACCGACTGCAGCCACGGGCTCGGATCGTCGACCACCATCGCCAGGCCGACCAGCACCGCGGAGCTGTAGAACGCGTAGAAGACGACGGTGCCGCCGTTCTGCACGTAGGTGCGCCAACGATGGGCCGACGCGGCACCCTGGAAGGTGAAGCGGCGGTTGACCTCGGTGCTCAGCAGCGTGCTCAGCACCAGCGCCACGAGATTGGCCGCGAGGGCCTCCCACCAGGTGCGCAGAGCCAGGAAGACCACCGCGTTGGCGATGGTGCCGAGCGCGCCCACGATCGTGTAGCGGGCCGCCTGGGTGGCGAACGGATGGGCCCGGCGGACGCGCGCCCGCCACGACTCGGGGACGGCGACGACGGGCACCGTGAACCCGAACGCCGAGCTCGTCACGTCGACCATGTCCCCTCCTGTCCCGTTGTCGATCATTACCCGACGTTTCCCTCGCGACAAACGCGGTGTGGGCTGTCCCTCATCTGTGTGAACCCCGTGATCGTCGGGCGATTCCGTGATCCACGGCGTGTTCGGCGTGATCGTCGCCACCGGTTCGGCCCGGTCCCGCCGAGGAGACCGGGGCGACACGGTCAGCGGCCGGGGGTCACGATGTCGGCTCACCAGGGCCGAGCGACTCGATCACCGTGGTGCGGATGAATCGTGCCGGGGCAGCGGATCACCGAGGGACAGGCCGCCCGGCAGCAGGTGGCCTGCGCCGGCGACGGGGTGCCCCCAGCTCAAGGGACTCCTGCTGGCCCGGCACGACCGTCCGCGGGCGTGGTCACCGAACCGTTCGAACACCCGGTCCGGGGTAGCGATCACACGGCCAGGAAGACCGTCTCGCCCTCGCCCTGCAGCCGGATGTCGAACGTCAGCCCGCCGTCGGACGCCGGCGCGGCGACCAGGGTGGCCGCGCGCTCCGCCGGCAGGGACGACAGCAGCGGGTCGGTGGCGTTGGCCGCGGCCTCGTCGGGGAAGTAGATGCGCGTGACCACCCGGTCGAGCAGGCCGCGCGCGAACACCGAGACGGCGATGTGCGGGGCCTGGCCGTCACCGACCGCGCCGGGCTTGACCGTGACGATCGTGAACCGGCCCTCGGGGTCGGTGGCGCAGCGGCCGAAGCCGCCGAACCCGGAGCCCGACGCGCCGCGCGGGTCGTCGGGGTGGTCGAAGCGGCCCTCGGCGTCGGCCTGCCAGGTCTCGATCAGCCCGTCGGGCACCACGGCTCCCGCGCCGTCGGCCAACACCCCCGTGATCCGGACGGCCCCTGGCGAGCCCTCGGGGACGACGAGGTGACCGTCGGTCCAGGTCAGGCCGATGCTCAGGAACGGGCCGACGGTCTGTGACGGGGTGGCGCTCATACCGGGTGCTCCATGGCTGGTGGGGCGGCTGGAACGGAAGCCGTGATCGTGGTCGGCGGAATCAAGAATGCTCCTCGAACGGCGTCTGCTCGCGTCCGCGCAGCACGATGTCGAACCGGAAGGCCAGGGCCCAGTCGGGGCGGGTGGCGTCCAGGTCGAACGTGGAGATCATCCGCTGCCGGGCCTTCTCGTCGGGCACGGAGTTGAAGATCGGGTCCTGGGCGAACAGGGGGTCGTCCGGGAAATACATCTGCGTCACCAGGCGCTGGGTGAACGCCCGCCCGAACAGCGAGAAGTGGATGTGCGCGGGGCGCCAGGCGTTGTGGTGGTTGCCCCACGGGTACGCGCCGGGCTTGATCGTCGTGAACGAGTAGTGGCCGGAGCTGTCGGTGAGGACGCGGCCGCCGCCGGAGAAGTTGGGGTCGAGCGGCGCGGGCCAGTTGTCGCGGGCGTGGGCGTAGCGGCCCGCCGCGTTGGCCTGCCACACCTCGACGAGCGTGTCCGGCACCGCGCGACCGTCGGAGTCGCGGACCTGGCCGAACACGACGATCCGCTGGCCGATCGCCTCACCCGCGTGCTGGGTGGTGAGATCGTGGTCGCCTGTGCCGATCGGGCCGGTGAGCAGCGGGCCGGTCACCTCGGTGAGCCGGTCGCGCAGCACCACCAGCGGCTGCGACGGCGCGCGCAGCCCGGTGCTCTTGTATCCCTCGAACGCGAGCGGCGGGTTGGTACCGTCCGGGACGGGCCGGTAGCCGACGGGCTGGATGGACGTCATCAGATCGCTCCGTGGGGCAGGCCGACGTAGTTCTCGGCGAGGCTGGTGGCGGCGGCGGTCGAGGAGACCGTGTAGCGGAGCTGGGAGAGCTGGATCCTCCGCTGGAACGCGTCCTCGTCGGGGAAGTTGTGGAGCATCGAGGTCATCCACCACGAGAAGTGCTCGGCGCGCCAGACGCGGCGCAGGCAGGTGTCGGAGTAGCCGTCGATGCCGGTCTCGTCCCCCTTCCGCAGGTAGCTCTCCAACGCGTCGGCGAGGATTCGCACGTCGGCGATCGCGAGGTTCATTCCCTTGGCCCCGGTGGGCGGCACGATGTGCGCGGCGTCGCCGGCGAGGAACAGCTTCCCGTGCCGCATGGGCTCGCGGACGTTGCTGCGCATCCCCGTGACGCTCTTCTCGATCAGCGAGCCCTCGTTGATCTCCGTGCCCAGCCGCAGCCGCAGCTCGTCCCAGATCCGGGCGTCCGACCACGTGCCCGCGTCGGTGTCGGGCGGCACCTGCAGGTACAGGCGCGTGACCTCGGGGCTGCGCATCGAGTAGAGCGCGAATCCGTTCGCGTGGTTGGCGTAGACGAGCTCGTCCTGGATCGGCGCGGCCTCGGCCAGGATGCCGAGCCAGGCGAAGGGGTACTTCCGGTCGAACGTCTCACCGGAGAAGGCTCCGCGGCTGACGCCGTGGAAGCCGTCGCAGCCCGCGATCACGTCGCAGTGCAGCTCCTCGCGCTGTCCGTTGCGGGTGTAGCTGATCACCGGATCGTCGGTGACGCCGTCCAGCGCCAGGTCGGAGACCTCGAACCGCAGGTCGCCGCCGTCGGCGAGGCGGGCGGCGATGAGGTCCTTCACCACCTCCTGCTGCCCGTAGACGACGATGCCGCGGCCGGTCAGCGCGGCGAAGTCGATGCGGTGGTCGGCGTCCTCGAACCGCAGCGAGACGCCCGCGTGCGGCAGGCCCTCGGCGTCCATCCGCGCGCCCAGCCCGACCTCGCGCAGCAGCTCGACGGTGGGGTGCTCCAGCACCCCGGCCCGGACCCGCTGCTGCACGTACTCGCGGCTGCGGGCCTCGAGCACCACCGATTCGATCCCCTGGCGGGCCAGAAGGTGCGACAACAGCAACCCTGCCGGTCCCGCGCCCACGATTCCCACCTGGGTGCGCATGCGTCCGACAATGGTGGAGCGTCGGACCCCCGCTCGACGGCACTTCCGCTGAGCGGAAGACTCTCACCCGTGGGTGACACGGTGACGGCGCGCGTGCTGGCGGTGCTGGCCGCGTTCGACGCCGAGCACACGGAACTGACCCTCACCGAGATCGCGCGCCGCGCCGCCCTGCCCCTGACCACCGCGCACCGGCTCGTCGGCGAGCTCGCCGGCTGGGGCGCCCTCGAACGCGCCGACGACGGGCGCTACCGGGTGGGGCTGCGCCTGTGGGAGGTCGGGGCGCTCGCCCCGCGCGGGCTGGGGCTGCGCGAGTCGGCGCTGCCGTTCCTGGAGGACCTCGTCGAGGTGACGCGCCAGAACGTGCAGCTCGCGGTGCTCGACGGCCGCGACGCCGTGTACGTCGAACGGTTGTCCGGGCGCGGGGCGGTCAACGTCATCACGCGCGTCGGGGGCCGGTTGCCGCTGCACGCCACCGGGGTCGGCCTGGTGCTGCTCGCCCACGCCTCCCCCGAGCTGCAGGAACAGGTGCTGTCGGGCCGGCTGCACCGCTACACCGCGAAGACCCTCTGCCGGCCCGACGACCTGCGTCGCGCCTTGGCCGACGTGCGGCGCACGGGGGTGGCCGTCAGCGACGGCCAGATCGAGCTGGTCGCGTTGTCGGTGGCCGCCCCGGTGCACGGGCCGCGCGGCGAGGTGGTCGCAGCGCTGTCGGTGGTGGTGCCGGCCGAGGGTGGAGACGCCCGGCCGTACGTGCCGGTGGTGCGGGCGGCGGCCCGGGGGATCTCGCGCGCACTCGGCGGGTGACCGCGACGGTCCGCACGGCAACGCCCGCCGGAGGGCGCTGACGTGTGACGGACGCCGATCTCCGCCCGGTCCTCGCGGTCGACGCGGAACCCGCTGCCCCTGGGGTGCGGCGCGACCAGGCCGGGCTCGCCCGGGAAGTACCGGAACATGCCCGCGACCGGCTCCGGCATCGCGCGCAGGAGATCCGCTCGGCGAGCGGGGCGTCAGGATCCGCCGTATGGCGGAGTAGGTGCGATCACCTCGATGGTCATGGCCGCGACGCCAGGAGCTCCAGCCGCCGGAAGGTCGAGCCCTGCTCTTGCGGAAGGCACTTCACGGGGCAACGATCACGCCGATGGACGTCGTGGAGTTCCGCCCCGAGCCGCACCAGTTCGCGTGGACGTTCGGGGGTGCCGCACCGACCCACCGGATCAAGCCGGGCACAGCGCTGAAGCTGTGGACCGAGGACGCCTTCTCCGGGAGTCTGCAGCGGGTCACCGACATGCCGAGCCAGGTGCTCGACATGACCGAGGTCAACCCGCAGACCGGCCCCTTCTACGTCGAGGGCGCCGAGCCGGGCGACACCCTCGCCATCCACATCGTGGACCTCACGCCCGCCCGGGACTGGGCCGCGTCCACCACCATCCCGTTCTTCGGCGCCCTGACCGGCACCGACCGCACCGCGCTGCTGCAGGAGCCGCTGCCCGAGCGGACGTGGATCTACCAGCTCGACCGCGCGAAGGGCACGGTGCTCTACGAGGCGAGGAACCTGAGCCTGGAGCTGCCGGTGGCCCCGATGCTGGGCACCGTCGGCGTCGCCCCGGCCGGGCGCGAGGTGCGCACGAGCCTCGTGCCCGACAAGTTCGGCGGCAACATGGACACCCCCGAGATGAAGGCGGGCACCACCTGCTTCCTCGGCGTCAACGTGGAGGGCGCGCTGTTCTCGCTCGGCGACGGGCACTACCGGCAGGGCGAGGGCGAGAGCTGCGGCACCGCGGTCGAGGGGGCGATGGACGTGACGGTGGTCGTCGACCTCGTGAAGGGTGGCGCTCCGGAGTGGCCGCGGCTCGAGCACGACGACCACTACGTCGTAGTCGGGTCGTCGCGGCCGCTGGAGGACGCCTGGCGCGCCAGCCAGATGGGCATGATCGCCTGGCTCGGCGAGCTGTACGGCCTCGACCGGCTCGACGCCTACCAGCTGCTCACCCAGATCAGCCTCTCCCCGCTGGCCAACGTCGTCGACGCGAACTACAGCGCGATCACCAAGATCGAGAAGGCCCTGCTGCCCGCGGCCGACGCCTACGGCGGCATGCACCGCCACCTGCGCTCCCTCTCGAAAGGACTCGTCTGATGGATCTCGGACTCACCGGCAAGGTCGCGCTGGTCACCGGCGGCACCAAGGGCATCGGACGCGCGGTGGTGGAGGCGCTGCTGGCCGAGGGCGCCACGGTCGCCTTCTGCGCGCGCAACGCCGCGGAGGTGGAGAAGGCCGCCGGGGAGCTGGGGGCCGTCGGCACCGCGCTCGACGTGGGTGACGGCGCGGCGCTCACCGCGTGGGTGACGGCGTCGGCGGAGCGGCTCGGCGGTATCGACGTGGCCGTCGCCAACGTCAGCGCGCTGGCCATCGGCCCGGGCGAGGAGAACTGGAAGGCCGGCTTCGAGGTCGACCTCATGCACACCGTCCGCATGTCCGAGACCGCCACGCCGTACCTGGAGGCGTCGAAGGGGTCGTTCGTCGCGGTGTCGTCGGTGTCCGGGCGCGAGGTCGACTTCGCCAAGGACGCCTACGGCACCATGAAGGCCGCCGTCGTGCACTACGTCTCGGGGCTCGCGTTCCAGCTCGCCCCGTCCGGCGCGCGGGCCAACTGCGTGTCGCCGGGCAACACCTACTTCCCCGGCGGGGTGTGGGAGGGCATCGAGGGCGGCAACCCCGACCTGTTCTCCCTGGCCATGAGCCTCAACCCGACGGGGCGGATGGCCACCCCGCAGGAGATCGCCTACGCCGTCGTGATGCTCGCGAGCCCGCGGGCGTCGTTCATCACGGGCACCAACCTGGTCGTGGACGGTGCTCTGACCCGAGGAGTGCAGCTCTAGCAATGCGCGAGTTCCGTGTCGCCGTCCCCCAGGCCCAGCTCGACGACCTGCGCGAGCGGCTGGCCAGGACCCGATGGCCCGAGCCTGCGACGGTGGAGGGCTGGACGCAGGGCGTTCCGCTCGACTACGCGCAGGAGCTCTGCGCGTACTGGGCCGACGGGTACGACTGGCGGCGCTGCGAGGCCGAGCTCAACGCGCTCCCGCAGTTCGTCACGGGGCTCGACGGCGGCGGGGACGACAGCGTCGACATCCACTTCCTGCACGTCCGCTCGTCGAACGAGGACGCGCTGCCGCTGCTGCTCACGCACGGCTGGCCCGGGTCGGTCGTCGAGTTCCTGGACGTGATCGGCCCGCTGAGCGAGACGTTCCACGTCGTGGCGCCGTCGCTGCCCGGCTACGGGTTCAGCGCCAAGCCGACCGTCGCGGGCTGGGGCGTCGAGCGGATCGCGACGGCCTGGGCGCAGCTCATGGACCGTCTCGGCTACGACCGCTGGGTCGCCGCCGGCGGTGACTGGGGCTCGATCATCACCAGCGCGCTGGGCACCGCGGCCCCGGACGGGCTGCGGGGCATCCACCTCACGATGCCCGTCGCGCCCCGGCCGCCCGAGGGGAGCGTGCCACCGCTGACCGAGGCCGAGCAGGCCGCCGTCGCCGACCAGGCCACCTTCCGCACGGTGCGCAGCGGGTACTCCGCCGAGCAGTCCACGCGCCCGCAGACCATCGGCTACGGCCTGCTCGACTCCCCGTCCGCACAGTGCACGTGGATCGTCGAGAAGTTCTGGGACTGGACCGACTGCGCCGGGCACCCCGAGAACGTGATCAGCCGCGACCGGCTGCTGGACAACGTGATGCTCTACTGGCTGCCCGGCAACGGCGCGTCGTCGGCGCGGCTGTACTGGGAGAGCTTCGGTGGACGGCGGCGCACCGACGAGGTCCCGGTGCCCACGGGCGTCACGCTGTTCCCCCACGAGCTCTACCGCCTTCCCCGCAGCTGGATCGAGCGTCGCTACACGGACCTGCGCCACTACACGGAGCAGAAGACGGGCGGCCACTTCGCGAGCATGGAGCAGCCGGAGGTCTACGTCGCGGAGCTCCGGGAGTTCTTCCAGACGCTGAGGTAACCCGCCCACCCCGCGAGTCGGCAGATCCCCGCGCGCGAGTCGGCAGATCCCCGCGCGCGAGTCGGCAGATCCCCGCGCGCGAGTCGGCGCCTGGCCGCCCCCCGACGGTCGCTGCCGGCGCCGACTCGCGCACGCGAAACCGCCGACTCGCGGGGGTGGCGGTGGGGCGG
>NZ_MKVV01000061.1:70834-121494 GCF_001899645.1 Pseudonocardia sp. 73-21
CGCCCACCGGCCCGATCTCACCCGCCGCGAAGAAGCCGGCGACACCTTCGGCACCCAGGGCGTCGCGGACCGTGCGGACGTCATGGTCGGCGTCGGGGAACATCGTGGTGCCGCGGCCGTTGCAGGAGAACAGCAGCGCCCCGCGGGCCGGGTCGTCCGTGCCGCCGAGCAGCTCGGTGAGGTCCTCCCCCGCGCCGGCGGCGTCGCGCACCTGGAAGCGCACCGTCTGCCCGACCTCCACGACGTCACCGACGGCCACCGCGCCGGTCTCCTCGTCGGCGCCGACCACGCCGCGGATGAGGAAGTCGCCGCGGACGTGGTCCTCGGCGTACTCGTCCACGGCGATGCCCAGGTGCAGCCCCCGGGCGGCCAGCTCCTGCTCCGCGACGGGCAGTGCGGTGACGATCTCCACCAGCCGCGTGTAGGCGGGTGTGCCGGCCAGCTCCAGGAGGACGTTGCGGTCGGCGCGGGTGACGGTCATCGGTGGGCCGATCGGGCGGCACCCCTGGCTCACGACGACACGCGCCGAGACCTCCCCACCGAGCACGACGCCGACGCCGCCACGCGAGTGCACTTCGCCGTCGACGAACAACCGGTTGGCGCCGGGCCCTCCCGCCGCGCCCGCCAGCCCACCGACCAGCGGGAACCCGGGCATGATCGCGTTGCTGCGGTCGAGGAACCCGGCGACCGGGAACGAGTAGGGGTCGACGAGCATGGCCGCGACCCTGTCGTCGGACAGCAGCTGCGGAAGGCCGGTGACCTGCACGCCGTCGCCACTGCGTTCCGCCTCGAGCCGGTAGGGCCGGATGCGGGTGCCGGGCAGCGTGGCCGCCCACACGGCGACGGCGGGCCCGTTCTCCTCGCCGCGGCCGTCGCCGATCACCCCACCGGCGGTGGCGCCGATGGCGGTGCCCGCACCGGCCAGCTCCATCGCCCGCACTCCCGCGGCTCCGGCCTGGTCGGCCGTGTGGCCGGGACCGGGGGCGACGAAGACGCACATCAGGTCGGGCGTGGCCCCGTCCAGAGCGGCGAGCGCCTGCCCGACGGCCACCTCGGCCGCGCCCTCGAGGTCGGGTCCGACGGCGAGGCCGTCACCGAACCGGCGCCCGCTGGGCACGTCCTCACGTTCTTCCGCCATCGCTCCATCGTGACAGGAGCGGGGGTCGGCCGCCGTTCCCGAGCTTGCTGCACTTTACGTGCAGGACGCTCGGGCATGCGACACACCGCCGCCGTCTGAACGACCTCGTGCGCGGAAATCAGTGCCCTGGCACTGATTTCCGCGCACGGGCGCCGGAGGCGCGCAGCAGCAGGTGCATGGCCATGTCCGTCGAGCGCTCGCGGATGTCGGCCCGGGACCCGGGCATGACGGGGTCGCGGGAGAGAACCTCCCCGGACGACGTCGTCACGCAGAAGCACACGTAGCCGACCGGCTTCGCCTCCGTGCCCCCACCCGGCCCGGCCACCCCGGTGATGCCCACGCCGACGTCGGCGCCGAACCGTGCCCGGGCGCCGTCGGCCAGCGCCCGGGCCACCTCCGGTGACACGGCACCGTGCTCGGCGATCATCTCGGCCGGCACGCCGAGCAGCGCGGTCTTGGCCTCGTTGGAGTACGCCACCACCCCGCCCGCCACGTACGCGCTGGACCCGGCCCGGTCCACCAGCCGCGACGCCAGCATCCCGCCGGTGCAGGACTCCCCCGTGGCCACCGTCCAGCCCTGCTCCAGCAGCGCCGTGGCCAGCAGCTCGTCGGTGGTGGCGCCATCGGCGCTGACGAGGTGCTTCGCGTGCCGGGCAGCGAGCTCCGCGTGCAGCTCGGCGGCGACGTCCTCCGAGCCGGGCAGCGGGCGGATGTCCACCTCCAGCTCGGAGCGGCGCAGGCACGTGGTGACCTCGACGCCGGACAGGTCGCGGGACGCGCCGATCTCGCGGAGCGTGGCCGCGATCTCCGACTCGGGGAACCCGAAGAACCGCAGCTCCCTCGACGCCGCCGCCGGCACGCCCGCGAGCAGCTCCGCCACCGGCGCGGACGCGAGCGCCGAGGGCCACATCCCCTGCAGCTCGCGCGGCGGTCCGGGCAGCACGACGACGAGCGGCCCGTCCGGCCGACGCACGACCAGCCCCGGCGCGGTGCCCACCGGCATCAGCACGACGGCGCCGCGGGGCACCATCGCCTGCTTGCGGTTGGCCTCGTCCAGCGCCGGCCCGGAGAAGCCCGTGCGTGCGGCCCAGCCCGCGAGGATCCCGGCGATGTGGTCGCGCATCTCCTCGTCGAGCACCATGTCGGCGCCCGCGAACGACGCCACGACCTCGGCGGTGAGGTCGTCGGCGGTGGGTCCGAGCCCGCCGCTGGTGACGACGAGCGCCACCCCGGCGTCGGCGACGAAGGTCAGGGCGGCGACGAGGTCGTCGGGCCGGTCGCCCACCACCAGCAGGTGCGCCACCTCGAAGCCCAGCTCGCCGAGGGCCGCGGCCAGGAACGGCCCGTTGCGGTCGGAGATGACGCCGGTCAGCAGCTCGCTCCCGGTGACGACGACGGCGGCGCGGGGGCGCGAGTGGGTGTCCATGGTCCCGACCCTATGCCGGATCGAGGTCCCGCTCCGCCGCCGTGATCGCGGCCGTGACCGACTCGTCGCCGATCGTCACGGCGGCCTCGACGGGACCCGCGTCGACGCACAGCGCCCCGACGTCCGCCGACCGTGCGGGCCCGATCGCCATCAGGTGCCCGGGGCCGCGGTCGGGGTGGGCCGCGTCGGTGACGATGCGCAGGTCGGCGCCGTAGCGCCGCGAGCCCTGGGCGACCGTGCCGAGGCCGGGCACGAGCCGGTCGAGCCCGCGGGCCCACAGCGACAGTCCCGCGTCGGCGTCGGGATGGATGGCCTCGGTGCCGCGCGGCATCATCACGAGCACGTGGGTGGCGCCCCCGCGCAGCGCCCGGGCCATGGCCAGCGGCTCCCCCACCGAGCCGTCCACCCAGCGGCGCCCGCCGTAGGACACGGGCGGCCCGGCCAGCAGCGGGATCGACGCGCTGGCCTGCAGCGCCTGCCGCCACTCGGCGACCGTGCTCATCCCGAGGAGCTCGTCCGCCCGCAGGTCGGCGGTGTCGGTGGCCACCACGCGCAGCGGGGCGGGCGTGCGGCCGAGCGAGGCCCAGTCCAGCGGTTTGCGCACCCGCAAGACCTCGTCGAGGAGGTGGTCGAGCCGCACCACGGGACGACGCCCGCCGAGCCGGCGCATGCTGATGAACTCGGGCGTGCTGAGGTCCTCGTGGAAGCACGCGGCGCACTCGGCGGCGCTGCCGGTGAGGAACGCGGCCGCGCTGATCGCCCCGGACGACGAGCCGTAGACCTCGTCGAAGCCGGGTCGCAGGCCGGCCCGGTCGAGCGCGCGCAGCATGCCGGCCACGTACGAGCCGCGCATGCCGCCACCGCCGATCACGAGCGCCACCCGGTGCTCGTCGGTGCGCGTGCCGGGCGTGGTGCCCGCGTCGCGGCGGTCGAGCAGCACACGCAGGACGTCACGGTCGCCGTGCACGAACGGGAGGCGCTCTTCCACGGCGCCAGGGTACGGGCGCCCCGGGGCCGGGGCCAGACAAGGAGGGCGGGCCGGATCTCCCCGGTCCGCCCTCCCGTCCCCCGCCGCGGGTCAGCGGCCGGCTCCCCTCGTGCCGCTCACCCACTCCTGGTCGGTCATCCGCAGCCCGGCAACGCCCACGAGCACCATGAACAGGCCCAGGCAGGCACCCATCGCGATGTTCGGCAGGGCGCCGACCGGCGCCGCCATCGGCAGGACGTTCGCGACGACGACGAGCAGCGCGGCCGTCCAGTGGAAGAACCCGGCCCGCCAGGCGGCCACGCTCAGCAGGATCATCCCGACGAACGTCAGCATGATCATCGGTCCGGAGATGAGCACCCCGAGCGGCAGGGCCTGGGCGGCGTCGGAGACCGCGACGGCCTGGTCGGCCGGGAGGTTCTGGCGGATCGCCATGTCGTAGAAGTCGGTGACGAGCAGGCCGGGCAGCGACAGCGCGCCGAGCATGCTCAGCGCCAGCCCGACGTTGCCCGCCACGCGCCACGTCCGCCGGGTCATGATCGCGAGGACCAGCAGCATCGGCACCAGCGCGCAGTAGCCGAAGTGCAGGAGCACCGCGGCGACCTGGCTGCGCAGGGGGTCCACCACCAACGAGTCGAGGTAGCTGAGCTTGTCGGTGCCGCTCTCCCACTCCGTGGCGGCGAAGCCCGCGGCGGTGAGCAGGCCGCCGACCACCGTGCTGACGGCGAGCGCGCGGCGGCGGAACGGGGTGGCGGGTGCGACCGGGACGTCGGCGGCGGGGGCGGTGGGGGCGAGGGCGGTGGCGGTCACGGCGGGCTCCTGGGTGTGGGGTGGGCGGATCTGACGGGAATGACTCTGCTGGGGACGGGCGTCCGGCTCGACCCTGCTTCCTGGCCGGTCGGCGGTGTGGCCAGCACCCCCCTCGGGGTGCGGGTGGCGTTCAGTAGCCGGGTGCGCGGTGCCCGTCGGTCTTCTGCTCGTCGCCGACGCGGACGTGCACGACGGGCACACCGGGGGTGAGCACCGTGACGACGAGCGCGTGGGGGCCGGGAGTGGTGGGGGTGAACTCCGCGGACCACGCGTCCCAGTCGCACCGGTCGGTCTCGCCGTCGCAGCGGGGTTCGAGCGTCTCCGTCCGGTCGAGCAGCACGTGGCCCGCCGGGTCGCTGAGCTGCACCCGGATCTCGGCCGGCGCGTCGACGTCGACGTCGCTGGTGGGGGCGACGAGCAGGTCGTGCACGGCGCCGGGATGCTCCACGGGGACGTCGAACTCGATCCCGGCCGGCACGGCCGCACCGGGCCCCTCGGCGTCGATCTCGTAGAGGGTCTTCTCCGCCAGTCCCGAGTCGAGCAGGTAGGCGAGCCCGCCGAACGCGGTGGCGCCGAGCAGCAGCGCGACCGGCGCGGTCCAGCGCACCCGCTTGAACCCCGCATCGCGCGTCTGGGCGTACACGGCGAGCGCCGAGAACAGCAGGCCGCACCCCGTGGCGGTGAGGAACAGGATCGTGCTGGTGGTCATCGTGGGGCCTCCGGTGGGTGTGTCCGACCCCCTCGACACTTCCCGGTCGGCCCCGACCGGACGACCGTGTCTCCTGGCCGGTCCCGGTGTGGCCAGTACCCCTGCCGGGCCCCGCCGTCCTAGGCTCGCGGCGTGACGATCGGAGTGGTCCTCGCCGAGGACAACGCCCTGCTGCGCCACGGGTTGGCACGGCTCATCGAGGCCTCTGAGGGCATCGGGCTCCTCGGCGCGGCGGCCGACCTGCCCGGGCTGAACGCGCTCATCGAGCAGCACCGGCCGGACGTGGTGGTCACCGACATCCGGATGCCCCCGACCCACACCGACGAGGGCATCTCGGTGGCCGCGGACCTGCGCACGCGCCGCCCGGAGACGGGTGTCGTGCTGCTGAGCCAGTTCGCGGAGGCGACCTACGCGCTCGCCTTGCTGGCCGAGGGCACCGCACGGCGCGGGTACCTGCTCAAGGAACGGGTGGCCGACGGCGACGAGCTCGCCGACGCGATCCGGCGGGTGGCCGAGGGCGGGTCGGTGATCGACCCGACCGTCATCGAGGGCCTGGTGGCCGCCAACCGCGCGAAGCCGTCCGAGCTCGACGCCCTGACGCCCCGCGAGCTGGAGGTGCTGGGCGAGATGGCCCAGGGCAAGTCCAACGCCTCGGTGGCCGCCACGCTGGTGCTTTCCGAGCGCGCGATCGAGAAGCACACCAACTCGATCTTCTCGAAGCTCGGGCTCTCGGAGGAGCGTGACCTCAACCGGCGCGTCAGCGCCGTGCTGGTCTACCTGCAGAACCGCTGAGGGGTCAGGTGCCGGCCATCGCCTGACGGCGCCAGCGGACGAGCATCTGCACGAGCGGCGGCGCGGCGCCGTCGTCAATGATGCGGTCGCACCGGATGTCCTCGATCAGCTGGTCGTCGGCCAGTATCGACCGGCGGTCCGCCGGGCGACGCTGCTGGGGGATGGCATCGAACAGCTCGAAGGGGCGTGTGTCCCGGCCCTTTCGGTAGGAGTCCATCACGTTGGTTTGCCGTTCCGGTCCTCGATCATGTACGGGTGCGGAGTGACCTCTGTCACAGACGCTGGGAGCCCGGAACCGCTCGGCGGTCACCGAGGGGTTCCGGGCCCGGGGTCGTTCGCCGGCGTCACCAGCGGCCGGTGCCGCAGG
Source organism: Pseudonocardia sp. 73-21 (assembly GCF_001899645.1). Taxonomy (GTDB): domain Bacteria; phylum Actinomycetota; class Actinomycetes; order Mycobacteriales; family Pseudonocardiaceae; genus Pseudonocardia. The sequence continues at coordinate 77,062 of NZ_MKVV01000061.1, forward strand.
CGCCGCAGAACCGGATGCGCGGGTCGCTCTCGGTTCCGCAGCCGCTGCAGGCCTGCGCGGGCGCGCGATCCGTCACGAGGGTCGCCCCGGCTGCGGGTGCCGCGGCCGCTCCGTCCGCCGGGGTGCCGACGGACCGGCCGTTCAGCGACGGGCCGCCCGCCGGGCCGCTCGACGGGCCGTAGGACGGACCGTAGGACGGGCCGTAGGACGGACCACTGAACGCCGGGACCGGGGGCACCGCGCCGACCGCAACGCCCGAGGCCTCCGCGGGCAGCGCCGGGGCCTGCCGGCGACGGCGGCCCAGCACGATCAGCAGCAGCGCCAGCCCGCTGAGCAGGACGGTCGCGCCGCCCACGATCGACCAGAACAGCACCGCTCCCAGCCCGAACGGCAGCCCCGACGAGGAGTCGGCGGGAGCCGGGGCCACGGGGACGTCACCGAACTTGTCCCGGGCCTTGGCCGCGGCGGTGCGGAACTGCATCGCCTGGGCGTGCTGCGGCGCCACCTGCAGCAGCTTGTCGAAGCCGGCGAGCGCGTCGGTGTAGTGGCCGGCGTAGTAGGCGCCGAGCGCATCCCGGAAGGCGTGGTCGTCGGGACCGAGCTCGTTGCGCACGCCGTTGCGGGTCATCAGCTCCGTGAGCCCGGACGAGGGCGCGATGAAGTTGAACGCCTGCGACTCCCCCGCCGGCATGAAGCTGTTGACACCCAGCACCCGACCCCCGAGGTCGACGGTGGGTCCGCCGCTCATGCCGGGGGTGAGGGCCGCGCTGGTCTCGTAGACCGGCGCCGAGCCGACGGTCTTGCGCGAGCTGACCTGCCCGTCCTTGTTCGACGGCTCCAGGCTCGGGTCGGTGACGGCGTCGGCGCTGGCCGGGTAGCCGACCGAAAGCAGCGGCGTGCCGATCTGCACGTCGGCGTCGGTCGCGAGCTCGATCGAGGGCAGGTCGGTGGTCGCCACCTTGAGCAGCGCGACGTCGCCCTGCTCGAAGGACCGCGCGTCGACGACGCGGGCGGGGAGGCTGCGGCCGCTGGCGCCGCCGTCGGTGGAGCCCGTGACGACGGTGATCGTGCTGTCGAGGGGTGATCCCTTGGCGAGACCCTCCACCGACCAGTTCGCGCTGCCGAACTCCACCAGCTGCCCGACCGTCACGCCCGGGACCACGGCAGCGGCGCCCCTGGCGGCGGCCGCGATGAACTCGGCCTTGATGCCGTTGGCGCTGGTGGTGTCGACGCAGTGCCCGGCGGTGGCGACGTAGCCGTCGGGGTTCACCCCGAAGCCGGTACAGGTGACGGTCAGCGTGTACGGGTTGCCGTCGTTGAAGAAGGTGCCGGTCTCGTCGGCCACGTAGCCGGAGAAGGTCTCCTTCAGGTAGACGACGGCGGGCCGGACCTCCGCCGCCGCGCGTTCGGCGGGCGTCGCCGCGGTGGGCGCATGGGCCTGGGCCGACGGCGTCGGCGGGGGTGGGGCCGGGGTCTGGGCGAGCGCCGGCCCGGCGGCGGCGAACGTGATCGCCAGCGCACTGGCGCCGACGGCGGCACCGTTCGCGACCCGGCGGGTGAGGGTGCGGTGGGTGGGGGTGTGACGTGCGGGCATCTTCGGTCCTCCGGGAGCCTGCGCCGGTCGATCCGGCGTCGGGGCAACGATGCGCCGGTCCGGGGCGGGTTCCGAGGTCACCACCTTGCCGGTCGGGGGTGCGGCCAGCCACACCCCCGACCGGTGCGGTTGCCTCCTGGGCACACCCGCCGTCGGGGGTCCACACTGGCGCGCATGACCGGTCCGAGGGTGCGCGTGCTGGTGGTCGACGATCACCGGCCCTTCCGCACGGCCGCGGCCGCGGTGCTCAAGCGCATGCCCGACTTCGAGCTGGTCGGGCAGTCGGAGACCGGCGAGGAGGCCGTCGACGCGGCGCGGGAGCTGCACCCCGACCTCGTGCTGATGGACGTCCGGCTGCCCGGGATCAGCGGCATCGACGCCGCGGCGCAGGTCACGGCGTCCGTGCCCGCTGCCGTCGTGGTGCTCTGCTCCACCTACGCCCGCGCCGACCTGCCGTTCCGGATCGACCAGCCGGGCGTCGCGGGCTACCTGCACAAGGAGGAGCTGCGCGCACCCGCGCTGCGCGAGCTGTGGGAGGGCCTCCGCCCGCCCGTCACCAACCTCTGACCGTCACCGGGCCGCGGCCCGCGCCGCGCGTGGCAGCACCGCCAGCACGAGGGCCGCCCCCAGCGCTATCGGGGCGGCGACGGCGAGCACCCCCCACGGCACGGACAGCTCGCCCGACACCCCGATCGACGTCGCGACCTGCCACCACAGGACGCGGGCGATCCCCAGCCCCAGCGGCACGCCGAGCAGCAGCGCGGGCACCACGGTCGTCGCGGCGAGTACGGCGAGCGTGGCCCGGACCTGACCCGGTGTCGCCCCCAGTGCCGCCAGGACGGTGAGCTCGCGGCGGTGGCGGCGGGCCGCCGAGAGCAGGGAGTGCGCCAGGGCCAGGCCGGCCACGAGGGTCAGGGTGACCGCGAGGATCTCCGGCAGCCGCAGCAGGTCGGCGAGGTTGCGCACCTCCGCCGGCATCTCCCGCCCGCTGAGCTCGAGGTCACGTCCCAGGTCCGCGGCCAGCGCGTCGGCCCGGCCCGGCGCGGCGACGATCTGGGCCGAGACGAGCGGTACGCCCTGCGACACCTGCCCCAGCTGCAGCGGTGCGACCAGCGCGCCGTCCCCGAGGCCGCCGCCCTCGTCCACCACCGCGACGGTGCCCACGACCCGGAAGTCGATGGGCCGCAGCCCGGAGGTCTGCACCGGCAGGACGTCGCCGACGCCGACGCCCAGCTCCCGGGCGACACGGGGGCTCAGCGCGATCTCGCCGTACCCGGTCGGCAACCGCCCGGTGGCGACGGCGACCGGGATCACGCCCTTGCGGGCGACAGCGGCCGAGCCCGGCAGCGGCCGTCCGTCGGCGAGCAGCACGGTGGAGGAGTAGACGGTGGCCAGTGCGGCCACACGCGGGTCGCCGACGAGCCGCGCCATGTCGGGCTCGCGGGCGTCCACGACCGTCAGGTCGGCGGCCTGCCCGTAGCGGGCGGGCTCGTGCACCAGTCGGTCGACGCTGGCCCCGAAGGCCAGCGTCGCGACGATCCCGGCCACGGACAGCACGGCCACCGCCACCGCCATGACCGCGCCGGGGCCGCCACCGCGGCCACGCACCGCCATGCGCACGCCCACGGTCACCGCGGGCCACCGCGACCACCACGTCACCGCCGGACGCACCGCGGGTGGACGGCGGCGGCGCACGGAGCCGGTGACGGCCGCGGCGACCCCGACGATCGCGAGGAACAGGGCCGCCGTGGCCACCGCGCCCACGGCCGCGATCGCCCACGGCGGGCGGAGACCGGGTTCGGGCTCGAACCGGGCCAGGCTGCCCAGCGGTTCGAGCCGGCCGGCAGCGAGGCCGAGTGCACCGGCCAGCAGGGCCGCGACGACGGCCGCGGGGGCTGCGGCGAGCAACCGGGCGGTCACCCGTTGGCCAGCCCCCATCCCCAGCGCCGACTCCACGAGCTGAGGCTCCCGGCGGAGCTGGTGGTGGCGCCCGACGCCCTGCCCGACGACGACCGCGCCACCCATCCCCAGCACCGCCGCGACGACGGCCAGCCCGACCACGAGCGTCTGCTCGGTGGTGGCGAGCGCGGGATCGGCGTCGCTGCGGGGCAGCTCCACGGTGCGCGGCACGTAGTCGGCCACGATCGAGCGTGACACCGCATCGGCCCGGGCGGCCGCGGCCGTGAACCCGGCGGTGAACGCCGCGGCGGAGCCGGGGTCGTCGGTGAGCCGGACGAAGACGGGACGGGCCGCCGCGTAGCCGGCGTGGCGCTGCGCGAAGGCGGGCCCGGCCAGGACGTTGGCGAGCGCGCCGCCCCACGCGGGCATGCGGCCGACGCCCACCACCGTCAGCTCCGTCGACGGGCCTTCGGGCGGGCCGAACCCGACATCGAAGTCGGAGACCTGGCGCAGCGTCAGCAGGGCCACCGGGATCCGCGAGCCGACGGTCAGCCCGCGGCGTTCCGCCAGCGGCTCGCTGACCAGAACCTCGTCCGGGGCGTCGGGGGCCGGCGTGCGGCCGGCGACCAGCACCGGGTGCAGCAGGTCGGCGGGCTGGTTCTGGCCGGCGCCGATCGAGACGAACAGCAGGGACTGGCCCCGCACCTGCGCGACCCAGGAGTAGGTGGCCCAGGCCTCCCGCACGCCCGGCAGCCGCCGGACGTCGGCGAGCAGCTGCGGCTGGTCGGCGGCCACCGCGACGCGGGCGTCGTCGAGCCCGACGGCGTCGACGAGGCGCGGGTAGGCCCCGCGCGTGCGCTCGGCCAGCGCGACGGTGCCGAGCACGACGCCGGCCACCAGTCCGAAGAGGACACCCAGGAGCAGCAGGCCGCGCAGGCCGGTGCGCCGCGCGGCCCGGGCCACCGCCCGGACCGCGCCCAATGCCGGCACGTCAACCCGCCCGGACGGGTGAGATCCGCGAGGCCACGCTGCGCGGGGGACGCGCCGGCATCCCGCCGACGTCCGGCAGCCGGACCTCCACCGTCGTGCCGTGCCCCGGCGCCGACCGCAGCGCGACGGTGCCGCCGATGGCGCCGATGCGGTCGACCATGCTCTCCGACCCGCCGCCGGCGGTGGCAGTGGTCGGGTCGAAGCCGGGACCGTCGTCGGTGACCGTGACGGTCGGCGAGCCGTCCCCGCCGTCGAGCGTGACGGTGACCGACGAGCCCGGGGCGTGCTTGGCCGCGTTCTGCAGGGCCTCCAGGCAGCAGAAGTACACCGCCACCTCCACGGGCTCGGGCAGCCGGCCCAGGCCGCGGTCGTGGACCGTCACGGCCAGGGGGCTGCGCTGGGCCGCCACCCGCAACGCCTCGGCCAGCCCGGCGTCGCGCAGCAGCGGCGGGTAGATCCCGTGGGCGAGGTCGCGCAGGTCCCGCACGGACTCGCGGGCGGCCAGATCGAGCTCGTCGAGCAGCTCCAGGTCGGGCCAGTCCGGCGGCAGACCGTCGCGCAGCAGCCGCAGCCCGACGGCCAGTGCCACGAGGTGCTGCTGCGCCCCGTCGTGCAGGTCGCGCTCGATCCGCCTGCGCTCGGCGTTGCCCGCCGTGACCAGACGCGCCCGGGACGCCTGCAGCTCGGTGTTGCTGCGCTGCAGGTCGGCCAGGGTCACGGCCAGCGCGTCGTCGAGGGCGCGGTTGCGCAGCGCGATCCCCAACCGCCGCGCCACCCCGGCCAGGGCCCGCTCGTCGGCCGCGGAGAACGCCGTGGCCGTGGCCGGCCGCTCGATCACGACGAGGGCCAGCACGCGTCCGCCGTGCACCGCGGGGGCCAGGCGCAGCTGGCGCGGCCCGGCGTCGGGGGCGGGGCGCAGGCGGGGCAACCACATCTCGAGCCAGCCCGGCCCGGCCACACCGGCCCGGGCCAGCACCTCCAGCTCGGGGCCGCGGAGCGGGTCGACGTCCACGTCGTCCAGCGGCGCCGGGACGACGACGCCGCGGTGCAGCACGTCGGAGGCGAGGTCGCCGTCGGGCCCGGACCAGATCTCGACGGTGGACAGGCGCCAGTCGCGACGCATCGACTCGGCCACCTGCCGCAGCAGCTCGGGCACCGGGGTGCCGCGGCCGGCGCGGTCGCCGAAGTCGGCGACCAGCTCGTCGGGCGAGCGGCGGACGCCGCTGAGCACCGAGCGGGCCGAACGCCCCGCCCAGCGCCCCAGCGGGCCGGCCAGCGTGGCCACGAGCAGCAGCCCGAGCAGCACCGGGTTCACCAGCTCCACCTGCATGCCCACCGGGACGCGACCGAACACGAGCAGCACCAGCAGCAGTCCCAGGTCCACCGCCACGGCGAGGCCCGCGAAGTCCGACGCCGCCACGAGCACGACGGCGCTGGCCCGGCAGGCCCGCGCGCTGACGCCGGCCGCGACGGCGAGCACCAGCGGCGCGGCGACCAGCGCCAGGGCCACCGGTAACGGCGGCCCCCCGCCGAGCAGCCCCACGCACAGCCCGACCGAGGCGATCCCGGCCGCGACGACGAGCCCCGACAGCAGCAGCGACCGCCGCTCCCGGCGGCCCGGTCCGGCGCTCATCCCGCGCCCACCGGGCTCGGCTGAGCACCCTGGGGCTCCACGACCTGGCCGTCGCGCATGTGGACCAGCCGCTGCGCACCCGCGGCCACCTCCGGGCTGTGGGTGACCATCAGGATCGTCTGCCCGGCCCCGTGCAGTCGGCCGAACAGGTCGAGCACCTCCGCGGCCCCCTCGGAGTCCAGCGCGCCGGTCGGCTCGTCGGCGAGCAGGATCGTGGGCCGGTTGGCCAGCGCCCGGGCGATCGCCACCCGCTGGCGCTGCCCGCCCGACAGCGCGGCGGGCAGCTCGCCGGACTTGTCCAGCAGGCCCAGCGTGTCGAGCAGGTCCCGCGCCCGGGCGGTGGCCTCCGGTGGCCGTAGCCCCGCCACCAGCGCGGCCAGCGCCACGTTCTCCAGCGCCGTCATGTGGTCGATGAGGTGGAAGAACTGGAACACCAGGCCGACGTGGCGGCGGCGCATCCGGGCCAGCCCCGGTACGTCCAGCGACTCGAGGAGCACCCCGGCGAGCTCGACGCTGCCCTCGTCCGCCGGCTCCAGCCCGGCGAGCAGGTGCAGCAGCGTCGACTTGCCGCTGCCCGAGGGCCCCATCAGCGCGACGAACTCACCGCGCGCCAACACCAGGTCCACCCCGCGCAGGGCCCGCACCGGGGCCGCGTCGGCGTCGTAGGTGCGGCGCAGGCCGCGCACCACCAGATCGTTCGGCACCGTTCCACTCCCGTGCACTCGTCAGCGAAGTCGTAATCGGCCGGTGGTCGTGCGGCGTTAGCCGTACAGGGACCCGGCCGCGAGGTAGGCCTCCGACTCCTGCTTGTGCCTCCGCTCGTCGTGCCCGATCTGGCGGAGCAGATCGGCGACGGAGTCGAACGCGCCGTACTGCGCGGCGAACCGGGAGAAGTGGTGCTGCGTCTCGAACTCGGGGTGCTCGGCGACGAACAGGGCGTACTCGTGCTCGGCGTGGTCCTCGAAGTCGGCGTTGAGGCGGTAGCTCCACCGCGGCGCGACGACGAACAGCAGCCAGGACACGTGGTAGTAGCCGCACGCCATCAGCCACGGCAGGACGCCGAACCACAGCCTCGACTGCCGGCGGCCCGTCGCCGCCACCAGCTCGGAGGTGATCAGCAGGTGCCACTGCTCGTTGTCCTGCTGCTCCCGGTTCTCCACGATCCGCTCGGTGATGCGGTGGGCCAGGCCCGCGTCGCGGTGGCGGCGGCCCAGCGTGCGGTAGGCCCGGGCGACGAGGCAGTAGTCGCGGCGCGGCGTGTCGAGCGTGGCCTGCTGCTCGCGGCGCAGGGCCCGGCGGCCCAGGCGGGGGGTCCGTGCGGCGGTGACGGGCTCGGCGACGGCCGGCGCGCGGTGGACGGGGACGAGGGTGGGGGCGGACATGGCGTGCTCCTGAGCTGGCGGTGCCGCGGGGTGTTCCGCGGTGGGGACGAGCGTGCTGCGCGGGCCGCGTCCGTTCACCGGTGCTGCCCGGCCGATCACCCGGCCCGATCCCGACGCCCCCGCGCCGCGCTGCCCACCCCGGCGCAGGTGTGGCCAGCACCCCTCCGGTCACACCGGGTCGAGCAGCTCCGGTGCCGTGGCCAGCTCCCGCAGCCGGGTCCCGGGGTCGGCGACCAGGCGGCGGGCGGCCGCGTCCAGCAGCCCCATCGTGCAGGTGATCTCGGCCGCCGCGACGTCGTCGGAGACGCGGCGCAGGGTGTGCTCCATCCGAAAGGTCCTCCCCTCCCCGAACGACAGCCGCGAGTCGATCTCCACCTCGTCGCCGTAGCGGAGCTCGCGCTGGAACCGGCAGGTGGTCTCCAGGAGCACGATGCCGAGCCCGTTCTCGGTGAAGCGGTCGATCGAGCAGCCCGCCGCGTTCATGTGCTCGGTGCGGGCGTGCTCGGCGTAGCGGTGGTAGTTGGCGTGGTTGACGTGCCCGTTCACGTCGATCTCGTAGCTACGGACGCCCACGCGGACCGCGAAGTGATCAGCCATTCCGGCAGGATCTCCCACCATGGACGACGAGATGCGACCGCCCCGCGTGACCATCCGGCGGCAGGTCGAATGGGCGCAGACGGACGCGGCCGGCCATCACCACTGGACGGCGGTGCTGCACTGGGCGGAGCAGGCCGAGACCGCGCTGCACGAGCGGCTGGGCGTGGCCGGGCAGATCTGGGGACGGGAGCCACGCGTGCACGTGTCCGTCGACTTCACCGCGCGGCTCTACTTCCGCGACGAGGTGGACATCGCGCTGTGGGTGGAGCGGCTCGGCACGACGTCGGCGACCTACGCGTTCACCGCCACGAAGGTGGCCACCGGCGAGCAGGCCGCCGCGGGCACGCTCGTGACCGCCTACGTCGACCTCGACTCGGGCCGCGCCACCGGATGGCCCGACGCGCTCCGGGCCGCGCTCAGCCGGGGCGCTGCTCCCGCGCCGCCGCCTGGATCCGGGGCTGCGGACGGTAGCCCACCGCCGGACGCGCCGGGACGGTGACCAGCCCGAGCGCGACCAGCACGTCGGTCAGCGTCGGGTAGTCGCCCGCCGGGAGCACCCACAGGTCGGTGCGGGTCGCGGAGTCGGCGCCGTACTGCTCCGCGTGCATGAGGAGCTGCCACTTCGCGGCCGGGAACGTGGCGTCGGCCAGCACCTGCGAGAGGCGTTCGACGTCGGCGCGGGAGTTGCTGCGATGCACGGTGTCCTCCTCGTGAGGCGTTCGCCCGCCGCGTCCGCCGAGTGTGGTGTACCCCACGTCACACTTCCCCAAACCACGGGAGAGGGGGCGTGTTGTGCGCCTCCCGGCGGGCGCCGTAGGGTTCCCCGGGGCGGTTGAGCAGCCAGTCGCGCCACAAGTCCGCGACGTCCATCAAGGAGCCGGTGCGCAGTATGAACGTCGATCCGCCTGTCGACACGGGTGCCGGTGACGGCACCGATGTCGGCGAGATCATCCGCTTCGACGTGGTCGACCACGGCCCGGACGCGCGCGTCCTGCACGTCGTCGGGGAGCTCGACACGCTCACCGCGCCGCTGCTGCAGGTCCGCCTCCTGGAGCAGCTGGCCCAGGTCAAGCACCTCGTGCTCGACCTCTCCGATGTCACGTTCCTCGGCTCGGCCGGCCTCGCCGTGCTGGTGGGAGCCAAGGACGACGCCGAGAACCGCGGCTGCCGGCTCGTGGTGGTGCCCGGCTCGCGCATCGTCAAGCGGGCGCTCGAGGCCACCGGTCTGCTCCAGCTCTTCACGATCGCCGACGACATCACCGAGGCCCTGGGCGCGGCGCACTAGTCGCCCCCGGTACGCCGGAATGGGTCCTCGACGGAGTGGAGGGCCGGGCCCGGATTGAGCCGGATCGGCTCAACCCGTACCTCACCTGAACGGAAGCGGCGGGTCGGTCGCGCATAACCCCAGATCAGTGCCATGGTGGTCGGATGGAGGACGCCGACCTGACCACGCTCACCGCGGCCGGGATCGTCGAGCGCGTGCACGACGGCCGCAGCAGCGCGGTGGAGGTGGCCCGGGCGCACCTGGTCCGCATCGCCGAACGCGATCCGGAGATCGGCGCGTTCCAGGCCCACGACCCGCAGCGGGTACTCGCCGAGGCGGGCGGCGTCGACAGTCGCGCCGACCGGTTCGCCCTGCCGCTGGCCGGGGTGCCCGTCGCCATCAAGGACTGCGTCGACGTGGCCGGCTACCCCACCCGGCACGGTTCCGCGGCCACCTCCACCGAACCCGCCCGCCGCGACGACGAGCTGGTCAAGCGGCTGCGTGCCGCCGGGGCGGTCGTCGTGGGCAAGACGAGGATGCCCGAGCTGGCGGTGTGGGGCTTCACCCAGTCCGCGCTGGGCGTCACCCGCAACCCGCTCGACCCGGCCCTGGACCCCGGTGGCTCCAGCGGGGGCAGCGCCGCCGCGGTCGCGGCCGGGATGGCCGCACTCGCCCTGGGCACCGACGGCGGCGGGTCGATCCGCATCCCGGCCGCCTACTGCGGCATCGTCGGGCTCAAGCCCGGTACCGGCGTGGTGCCCCTGCCGGGCGGCGCGGAGGAGCACTGGTGCGGGCTCTCCGCGGCCGGGCCGCTGGCGCGCACCGCCGGCGACGCCGCCCTGATGCTCGCCGTGCTCAGCGGCGGAGCCTGCGACCTCGACGTGCCCGGCCCCGCGCGCATCGCGCTGTCGGTGCGCAACCCGTCACCGGTCGGGAAGCTGCACCCCGACCACCGCGCGGCCGCCGTGGGGGCCGCGGCCCGGCTGCGCGCCGGCCCCGGCGGCGCCGTCGTCACGCTCGCCGACCCGCCCTACCCGCGCGGGCTCACGTCGCAGTGGATGCGGCGCTGGCACACCGGAGTGGCCCGCGACGTCGCCGCGCTCGATCTCGACCCGTCCCGGCTCGACCGGCGCACGGCCGTGATCGCCCGCAAGGGACGCCGCTTCGGGCTCCTCACCCGCCCCCGTCCCGCCGCGGCCCGGGCCTGGCGCGCGCAGATGATCGCCTGGTTCGACGAGGGCGGGCACGACATGCTGCTCGGGCCCGCCGTCGCCGGGCCGCCCGTGCGCGCCGGGTCGATGGCCGGGCGCGGCTACCTGTCCACGCTGCGGATCTCCGCCGCCCGCGTGCCGTTCACGCAGGCCTGGAACCTGGCCGGGCTGCCCGCCGTGGTGGCGCCGGTGCTGGTCGGCGGCCGGGCCGTCGGCGTGCAGCTCGTGGGCCGGCCCGGGTCGGAGGCCGCGCTGCTCGCGGCGGCCGCCCGGCTGGAACAGCAGGTGGTGCCGATGGCGGGGGCCGCGCCCCGGCGTTCCTACGCCTGACCCTCCTCCGGGAACGGCTCCAGCAGCCGCCGTGGCCACCGCGTCGAGCTTCAGCTCGTCGTCGGCCTCGCCGCCCTGGCGCCCCGTCCCGGTCGCGACGACGGTGAGCCCGGCGAGCCGGTGCCTGACGTCGGCGGCGAGGTCGACGGTGCGCGGCGGGAGCCCGAGCCACTGCTGCAGCGGCCCGCGCCGGGTGTCGACGGTCTGCACGCGCGACAGCGGCGCCACCCGCCAGTCCTGCAGGATCTCCGTACCGGCTGTGGTGGGACTACTCCTGACTCCGCCACGGGCCGGTGATGGCGAACATGTAGCCCGGCTCCTGGATGTTGGCGAACAGGATCTTCCCGTCGGGCGAGTAGACGGGCCCGGTGAACTCGACGTTCTTCGTGGCGTCCGAGAAGTCGTTGCGGGCCACGGGGAAGGTCCTGCCGCTGTCGGTGGCGCCCACGAGGTGCTGGATGCCCTCGCCGTCCTCGGCGAGGATCACGCCGCCGTAGGGCGAGACGCTGACGTTGTCCGGGCCGTCGAACGCGCCGTCGACGGCGGGGTCGGGGTTCTTGCCGAACAGCAGCTTCAGCGTGATCGTCGACCGCTTCGGGTCGTAGAACCAGATCTGCCCGTCGTGCACCTTCGACACACCCGGGTTGTCGGTCTCGCGGGAGAAGCTGGAGACGATGTAGGCACCGCCGTCGCCCCACCAGGCGCCCTCGAGCTTCTTCGACCGGGTGATCTCGGTGTCGGGGAGCTGCTTGCGGGTGGGGGTGGTGCGGGCGTCGCGGTCGGGGATGGCCTTCCACTCCACCTTCAGCACGGTGCCGGGCACGGTCACCAGCGACAGGTCGGCGACGTGCTTGCCGGCCCTGTCCGAGGCCTTCAGCGCCGCCAGCACGCCGTCCGTCGGCCCGAGCCGGCGCAGCACCCTTCCTGCCGCGGTAGCCCTTCGGGGGCTCCCAGCGGTAGAGCAGGCCGGTGGGCGTGGACGCGTCCTCGGTGAGGTAGATGTGGCCGCGGTGGGGGTCCACGGCCACGGCCTCGTGCTCGAAGCGGCCGAGCGCCTTGATCGGCTGCGGGTTCTTGTTGGCCTCCCGGTCGAACAGGTCCACCTCGAAGACGTAGCCGTGGTCCTTCTGGAACCCGTCGGTGCCGGGTCAGGTCGTCGAGGTGGGGCACGGGGAGGTCGGTGCCGAAGGGCTCGCGGATCTCGTGGTTGTTGACCAGGACCGTGCGCCCGCCCTCGCCCTTGAAGGTGCCGGTGCCGTCGTGGTTGCGGGGGGTGAACTCCCCCGACTCCAGCAACGTGGAACCCGCCTGCGTGACGATCGTGTACGAGAAGCCCTTCGGCAGGGCCAGCCGCCCGGCCGGGTCGGCGACCAGCGCGCCGTATCCGGCGGCCGGGGCGGGGCGGGCCGTGGTGGCCGCGGACGCCTCCGGCGTGGTCAGCAGCATCTCGGTGCTGCCGATCAGCGCCACTCCCGCGCCCGCCATGGCGCTGCGCGCCAGGAAGTCCCGCCGGTTCAGTCCGTCAGTCATGCGATGTCTCCCGTTTCCGTGCACGGCCGATCGAGATCCTTCGATCGGGTGGTGGCCGTGCGTCACCGTCTCTGACCGAACCGTCCAGAAGGTGAACAACGGATATACAGCCGCTATCGGACACACCTGCTCAACCGGGCGGAGGGGACCATTCACCGCTGCTCATGAACTCCTCGAGTGCGGCCGTGTACGGAGCGAGATCCATGCCCTGCTCCGCCACCCAGCCGTCGTCGTAGTAGCTGTGGCGGTAGCGCTCGCCGCCGTCGCAGATGAGCGTGACGACGCTGCCGCGCACGCCCTCGTCCCGCATCCGGGCCACCAGCTGCCAGACACCCCACAGGTTGGTGCCCGTGGAGCCGCCCGCCCAGCGCCCCGTGACGGCGTGCAGGTGCCGTGCCGCGGCGACGCTGGCCGCGTCCGGGACGGCGATCATGCGGTCGATCACCCCGACCACGAAGCTGGGCTCCATCCGCGGCCGCCCGATGCCCTCGATGCGCGAGGAGATGCCGGTGGTGTGGTCGGGCGTGCCGCTCGCCCACCCCGGCAGGAACGCCGAGTTCTCCGGGTCGACGACGGCCAGCTGCGTCGGGTGGCGCCGGTAGCGCAGGTAACGGCCGATCGTGGCCGACGTGCCGCCCGTGCCGGCGCCCACGACGATCCATGCCGGCACGGGGTACCGCTCCAGCGCGAGCTGATGGAAGATCGATTCGGCGATGTTGTTGTTGCCGCGCCAGTCCGTGGCGCTCTCGGCGTGGGTGAACTGGTCGAGGTAGTGCCCACCCGAGGCCGTGGCCAGCTCCTGGGCCTCGCCGTACATGTCCGCGGCCCGGTCGACGAAGTGGCAGCGCCCGCCGTACCGCTCGATCAGCGCGATCTTCTCCGGACTGGTGGAGCGCGGCATGACGGCGACGAACGGCACCTCGATCAGCCGCGCGAAGTACGCCTCCGACACGGCGGTGGATCCGGAGCTGGCCTCCACCACCGTGGTGCCCTCGACGATCCAGCCGTTGACCAGCGCGTGCAGGAACAGCGACCGCGCCAGCCGGTGCTTGAGGCTGCCGGTCGGGTGCACCGACTCGTCCTTGAGGTAGACGTCGACGCCCCACTCGGCCGGCAGCGGGAAGACGTGCAGGTGGGTGTCGGCCGAGCGGTTGGCGTCGGCCTCGACGCGCCGGATCGCCTCGTCGACCCAGGCGCGGGTGCGGGAGCAGGAGCGGTCGACGGTGGCGGTCACCGGCCGAGGCTAGTGCTTGAAGTGGCAGGTGGAGCCCGGGAGCCCTACGGTGTCCCCGATGTCTGAGACGCGAGAGAACCCCGCCTTCGATCCGCCGCCGGTACCCCGCGGCGGGGAGGCCGACGACCAGATCACCCTCTCGCTGAGCTCCCCGGGCGAGAAGCAGACCGTGATCGAGGTGGGCGGCGAGGTCGACATGGTCACCTCACCGCATCTGCGCTCGTCCGTGCTCGACCAGTACGCGGCGGGAGCCGAGCTCGTCGTCCTCGATCTCGACGGGGTGACGTTCCTCGGCACGAGCGGGCTCGCCGTCCTCATCGAGGTGCGCGAGGCCGCCCACGCGGCCGGGGTGGAGCTCCGCCTCGCCTGCACCGCCCGGCGGGTGCTGCGCCCGCTGTCGATCGCGGGCCTCGTCCCGCTGTTCGACATCCACGACACGATCGACCAGGCGCTCGCCGAGACCTGATCGGCCGTGACGTACGTCACATCTGCCCGCCGGAGTGGATGCGGAGTCCCTCCTGCGCAAACGCCCTGAGCTGCGGAATCGCCGCCGGGAACGGCGCCGCGCGACACCACTGCTCTGGGTACCGCGCAATCCAGGCGTTTGGCCGTGCAACGACCCGGGAAGTTGCTCCTCGATCGCCCGGCCAGCCCGGGCACGAGTGAAGAGGTGACGATGAGCGACGTTTCCCGGCTTCCCGGTCCCATGGACTTCGCCTGGCAGTGGCAGCGCCTCGGCTCCTGCCGCGGCATGGACAGCGGCGTGTTCTTCCACCCGGACGGCGAGCGCAACCCGTCCCGGGCCCGACGCACCGCCCAGGCCAAGGAGGTGTGCGGCCGCTGCCCCGTGGTGGAGCAGTGCCGTGAGTTCGCCCTGCAGACGCGGGAGCCGTTCGGGGTGTGGGGCGGTCTCGCCGAGGCGGAGCGCCGCGTCATCCTGGAGCGCCAGGGGATCCCGCTGGCGAGCTAGTCCTCCACGACCACGACCGACAGCTCGAGACAGCGGTAGCGCAGGAGCGGGATGCCGTAGACCTGCGCGATCCGCTGCGCCGCCCGTCCGACCGCCGTCCGGCCGGCGTCGGACGGCGACACGGCCGGGGCCAGGCAGTACACGCCGGGCTCCGGGTCGAACCCCACGAGCTCGCTCATCGCGGCCACCATGTCGGCCTCCGCCGCGGGGCCGAGCGGGCCCGTCAGGCCCAGCCGGTGGACCTTCAGGTCGGTGAGGTCGAGCGCCGACGCCCTGGCCTGGACGTCATCCGGCTCGTCGTCGCCGTCGTCACCATCGCCGTCGTCGAGCACGATCGGCTCGCTCCCCGCAGGGCCCAGGACGTGCACGGACCCGCAGGCCTGCACCGGGATGTCGTCGGCCGCCAGCAGCAGGTCGACCTCCTGGAAGCTCTCCAGCAGGCGGGCGAGATCCGACTCGGGCCGGAACAGCTCCATGGCGCTCGCGGCCACCGCGACCGCCCGCCGGTGCCGCACGGGAACACCGATCCGGTCGGCGGCGCCCAGCGCGACCGGAGCGGCGGAGGCGGGGAGCTCCGGGACCGCGACCATCGAGTACGTCTCCTTCGACGTGAGCCCTTCACGGAGCCTGCAGGTCTTCCACCGTGCAGTAGACAGGTCGTGCACCGCACGAATCCAGCCCGGAGGGCCGAGCGGCCGACCGAGGTCCGTGAACGGTGAACTACCCGCGGGTAGGGTGATCGGGATCTGCCCTGTCCACGGTGGACGGTCGACCGGCTGTCAGTCGTCGAGCCGCACCGCGAGCAGCGCCACGTCGTCCCGGAGCCCGTCCGGCACGCAGACCCGGAGCACCTCCTCCACCACGCTCTCGGCGTCCGTGCCCGGCTCGAGGTGCGCCACGGTGCGCTCGAGCAGGTCGGTGCGCTCGTCGGCGTCCTCGCCCGCGATGTCGGTGATGCCGTCGGTGTAGAGCAGCAGGATCGAGCCGGGGGCGCACGAGACCTCCGCCTCCGCCCGGCCCGGGCCGCTGCGCCGGCCGAAGTCGGGCACCGCCCCGATCATCGGGCTGCGCTGCCGGTCGAGACGCACGAGCGTGCCGTCCGGCTCCAGCAGCAGCGGCGCCGGGTGCCCGGCGTTGGCGTAGCGGACGATCCGGTGACCGGCCAGGTCCGGTTCCTCGATGCGCGCGTACACCGCGGTGGCCATGGCCGCCATCTCCAGGCCCTGCACCAGCTGGTCGCAGCGGTCGAGCACCGATCCGGGCAGCCCGCCGTCCCAGGCGTAGGAGCGCACCACACCGCGGAGCTGGCCCATGGCGGCCGCGGCGCGCAGGTCGTGCCCCACGACGTCGCCGACGGCGATGCCCACGGCGCCGTCGGGCAGCGGGAGCACGTCGTACCAGTCGCCGCCGACCTGGTTGCCGTCCATGCCGACGAGGTAGCGCGCGGCGAGCCGCAGCCCCTTCACGGTGGGCAGGGCGGGCAACAGGCTGTGCTGCAGCGTGACGGCCGCCGCGTGCTCGGTCTCGTAGAGCCGGGCGTTGTCGACGGTGAGCCCGGCCCGCCCGGCCAGGTCGGTGGCCAGGTGCAGGTCGCGCGAGGTGTAGCGGCGGCCGTAGGGGTGCTGCGTCATCAGGGTCAGCGAGCCGAGCACCCGGCCCCTCGCCCGCACCGGCACCACCATCGCCGAGCGCATCCGCAGCCGCTCGTAGGTGGCCGCGGCCGGTGACCCGACCGCGGCGTCGTAGCGATCGGTACCGCTCTCGGGCAGCTCGGACAGCAGCACCGGCTCCAGGCCCGCGAGCACCGCTCCCGTGTCGCTGCCGGCGCCCACCCGGTAGTCACGCAGCTCGCCGAGGGTGCGCAGCCGCGCCTCGTCGTCGGCGTCGCGGGCGGCCACGGCCATGCGGACCGGCGTGGCCGAGCCGGGACGGTCCAGCAGGTCCACCGCGCAGAGGTCGGCCAGCTGCGGCACGACGATGCGTGCGAGGCGCTCGCAGGCGTCCGCCACGTCGAGCGCGCCGGTCATCTGCGTGGTGGCCTCGGCCAGCAGCCGCAGCTGCCCCCGGGCCTCCTCGGCGTCGGCGAGCGCCGTCCGGCGCTCCTGCTCGACGAGCACGCGCTCGGTGACGTCGTTCTGGACCCCGACGAAGTTGACGAGCTCGCCGGTGCCGTCGAACACCGGGGAGATCGACACCTGGTTCCAGTAGGCCGTGCCGTCGCGCCGGTAGTTGAGCAGGATCTCGGTGATCGGCTCGCGCCGGCGCAGCGCGCCCACGATCCGGTCGACCGCCGACCGGTCGGTGTTGGGCCCTTGCAGGAGCCGGCAGTTCTTGCCCACCACCTCGTGCAGCGGGTAGCCGGTGAGGCGGGTGAACGCCGGGTTCACCCAGATCAGCGGGTCGTCCTCGCGACGCGGGTCGGTGATCGTGAACGACATCTCGGTGGCGACCACGGCCCGGTCGCGCAGCACCTCGAGTCGGCGCCGCTCGCCGTGCTCGGTGTTGGAGAGCTGCTGGAACACCACGAGGGCACGGGACTCCAGGTCGCGCTCGTCGTCCGGGCCGTCCACCGGCATGTCGAGGACGCCCGACAGCGCGAAGCCGGTGACCCAGAGCAACCGCCCCTCGGTGGCCTCCCGCTGCTCCGAGGTGGCCGACGAGCCGCGGCGCGCGGCATCGTGCACGGCCACCGGCTCGCCCGCCACCGGGATCCCACCCGCCACCAGCGACAACGGCGACTGGGTCTCGCTCATGCGCTTGCCGCCGAGGTCGGTGAGGCCCGCCGCGTCGCCCCACACGTCGATGTCGACGGGCAGGCTGACGCGGTCGCCCGTCAGCTCGATGGCCGAGGAGTTGGCGTAGACGACCTTGCGCTCCCGCAGGTCGATCATGAGGATCGCAGCCGGCGCACCACCCAGGACCTGCGGCAGCTGTGCGGCGGTGGTCGCCGCCGCCGTCATTCCCTGAACATCCACCACCGCAGCAGCCTAGGACGCGACGCCCCGGAGTCGCGAGACGAAGCAGCGCGGCTAATGTTGGGCACAACGTGGTTGAGACTCCAGCCGCTCCCGAGAACTGCTGCCGTGACCAGCCGGAGGTGACCCACCGTGAGCGACCCCGTCGCGCCCTGCTCCCGGCCCACCGCCGACGCCCCGCCGCTGCGGACCTCCATCACCCTGCCGCAGCCCGGCACGGTCCTCCTCGACGTCCACGGCGAGGTGGACACCCTCACCGCTCCCCCGCTGGAGCAGGCCCTGAGCGACCTGCTCGCGGAGCAGGAGGCGGACCGCCTCGTGGTGGACCTGAGCGGCGTCACGTTCCTCGCGTCCAGCGGCCTGGCGGTGCTCATCCGGGCCGCCCACCGGGCCGCCGACCGCCGGCTCCGGCTGCGTCTCGTCACCGCTTCGCGGGCCGTGCGGAGGCCGTTGCAGATCACCGGTTCCGAGCAGCTTTTCGACATGTACGAGGATGTGTCCGCAGCGGTCGATTGAACGATCGCCCGCGCGGGTAGCAAGATGACCGGCACGACCCTCGCCAGTTCCACCGGAAGGAGATCGCCAGCGTGTCCGACCTGGACTTCCCCACATCCGCCGAGACGCTCGACGGGGTGTCCACCGTGGAGGTCCGGACGTCGGCGAACGCCGCGCTGATCCCCACCATCCGGGCGGTCGCCTCCGATCTCGCCGCCCGGGCCGACTTCGACCTCGACGCGATCTCCGACCTCCGGATGGCCGTGGACGAGGCCTGCGCCACGCTCGTGGACGTCGCGGCGCCGTCGTCCTCGCTGCGGTGCACGTTCCTCGTGCGCCGGGAGCGCATCGAGGTCCGCGCCGAGGTCAACGCCGGGCAGCCCGACGCGGCCGTCTCCACCGACACGTTCGGCTGGCGCGTGCTCCAGACACTGGCCGACGACGTGCAGGCGCTGCGCACGCCCGGCGTCGACGGCAACGGCCCGACGGTCGGGATCCGGCTGGACAAGCACGCCGGCGACGCCCCCCGGTGACCCAAGGCGACCCCGAGTACGGCCACCTCTCTCCTCTACTCGAGAAGTACGCCGCTCTCGATCCCGACGACCCCCGCCGCGAGGCGCTGCGCGACGAGCTGGTCACCGGCTTCCTGCCCGTCGCCCAGCACATCGCGCGGCGGTTCAACAACCGCGGTGAACCACTGGACGACCTCGTGCAGGTCGCCACGGTCGGTCTCATCAACGCCGTCGACCGCTACTCCCCCGAACGCGGCACCGACTTCTTCTCCTTTGCCGTGCCCACCATCAGTGGCGAGGTGCGTCGGCACTTCCGGGACCTCGGCTGGTCGATGCGCGTGCCGCGGCGGCTGAAGGACCTGCACGTGTCGATCAACACCGCCGTGTCGAACCTCTCCCAGGACCTCGGCCGGGCCCCGCGCCCCAGCGAGATCGCCGACCAGCTCGGCGTCCCCGTCGCCGACGTGCTGGAGGGGCTCGAGGCGTCGGAGGCGTACCGCAGTTCGTCGCTGGACGAGATGCTCTCGTCCGAGCAGGGCAGCGCCACCGTCGGCGAGCTGGTGGGCGAGGCCGACGCCGAGCTCACCCGCGTCGACTTCCAGCAGGCCCTGCGGCCCGTCCTCGCCGAGCTGCCCGAGCGCGAGCGCACCATCGTGCTGCTGCGGTTCTTCGGCAACATGACGCAGACCCAGATCGCCGACAAGGTCGGCATCTCGCAGATGCACGTCTCGCGGCTGCTGGCCCAGACGCTCGACCGGCTGCGCACCCGACTCGACCCGGACACGCGCTCCGGTTGAGCGTCGGCGACGATCAGGGCATGCGTCTCCCCGCCCACCCCCATCACGGCACCGGTAGCGGCCGCCTCGCCGGAAGGAGCACTCGGTGACCAACCCTGAACATGTCCTCGTGGTGGGCGCGGGCCTCGGTGGCCTGCGCACCGTGGAGCAGCTGCGCGCCACGGGCTACGAGGGCCGCATCAGCCTCGTCGGGGCCGAGGAGCACGCGCCCTACGACCGGCCGCCGCTGTCCAAGCAGGTGCTCACCGGCGACTGGGAGCCCGAGCGCACCGGGCTGCGCACCGTCGAGGAGCTCGAGAACCTCGGCGTGCGCACCCACCTGGGGCTGCGGGCCGTCGCGCTGCGCCCGGGCGAGGTCGAGCTGTCCGACGGCGCCACGCTCTACGCCGACGCGATCGTCGTCGCCACCGGGCTGGTGGCCCGTCGGCTCCCCGACCAGCCCGCGTCGGTCCACACGCTGCGCACCCTCGACGACGCGCTGGCCCTGCGTGCGCAGCTCGAGAAGATCGGGTCGCTGCTCGTCGTGGGCGGCGGGTTCATCGGGGCCGAGGTGGCCAGCTCCGCGCGATCCCGGGGTGTGGAGGTGACGGTCCTGGAGGCGCTGCCGGCGCCGTCCTCGCGCGCGCTGGGGGCCGATCTGGGCGCCGTGGCCGGCCGCCTGCTCACCGAGGGGGGCGTGGACCTGCGCACGAACGTCCGCATCACCGGGTTCGTCGACGGGGGCGTCGCGCTGGAGGACGGAAGCACCGTCACCGCGGACGCCGTCGTCGTCGGGATCGGCGGCGTGCCGGACCTGGACTGGATCGAGGGCGTCGACGCCTCCCGTGGTCTGCTCTGCGGCCCCAGCGGGCGCGTGGAGGGCCTGGAGGGCGTCTGGGCGGTCGGCGACGTCGCGTCCTGGGACGGGCACCGCAGCGAGCACTGGACGAGCGCGGGAGACCAGGCGGCGGTGGTGGCCCGCGACATCGTCGGCGAGGAGGCCCCGCCCGCCACCGTGCCGTACTTCTGGTCCGACCAGTTCGGGCTCAAGATCCAGCTGATCGGACGGCCCGACGGGGCCGACGAGGTGCTCCCGCTGCACGGCACGGGGCTGGACGGCGGCCCGATCAAGGGCACGGTGGCCGGGTACCTGGCGGGCGGGAAGCTCGTGGCCGTGGCCGGATTCGGCGCGGCGCGGCTGATCGCCCGCTACCGGGCGCTGGTGGCCGACGGGGCGGACCGGGCCGCGGCGCTGGAGTTCGCCGCGACCCTGTAGGCCCTACCTACCTGAAGAGCTTGCGCAGGATCGCGAGCCCGACGATCGCGCCGACCGCGATCAGGGCGTAGCGGACCTTCGGCTGGTTGAGCGTGTCGGTCACGCTCTGCTTGCCCGCGTCGACGAACTTCTTCGGGTTCGCCCGCTCGCTGAGCACGTCGAGGCTGTCGGCGAGGGCGTCCCTCGCCTTCTCGATCTCGCGCTGGATGGTGTCCGGGTCGCGCGCCACGACGCCTCCTGACGTACAGATGGTTGCTGAGGTGGTCACCGTAGATCACACCCGCCGTCACCGTCGGAGGGGCGTGCCAGGATCGCGTCATGAGCACCCGACTCGCGGCCGGCGACCCGGCCCCCGACTTCACCCTCCCCGACGCCGACGAGAAGCCCGTCTCGCTCTCCGACTACCGCGGCCGCCGCGTCGTCGTCTACTTCTACCCGGCCGCCAGCACGCCCGGCTGCACCAAGCAGGCCTGCGACTTCCGCGACAACCTGGCCGAGCTGAACGACGCCGGCCTCGACGTCCTGGGCGTCTCCCCCGACAAGCCCGCCAAGCTCGCGAGGTTCCGCGACAAGGAGGGCCTGACGTTCCCGCTGCTGTCGGACCCGGGGAAGACGGTCCTCAACGCCTACGGCGCGTTCGGGGAGAAGCAGATGTACGGCAAGACGGTCACGGGCGTCATCCGTTCCACGTTCGTCATCGACGCCGACGGGAAGATCGAGGAGGCGCAGTACAACGTCCGCGCCACCGGCCACGTGGCGAAGCTGCGCAAGGACCTCAAGGTCTGACCCTGTGGACAACTCCACATCGATCGAACTGACGTTCGGTACGATTCGGGCATGCCGAGACCTCGGAGCTGGACCGCCGAGGCCGGCCCTCCACCAGGGCGCCACACCGCTGCAGGACCTTCCGGCGCAGGGCTCCATCGTCCGTTCGAGCCTGCTGCGGAGGCGTCTCATCGCGGCCGGCCTGAGCGACCGGCGAGGAGAGCCACTCCCCTTGGTCCTGGACCACATCAACGGCGACCACACCGACAATCGGCCGGGGAACCTCCGTATTCTGTGCCCGAACTGCCACGCGCCGACCGACACATGGTGCGGGCGGAACAGGAGCCGGCGTACTCCAACTGGCAGAGAGGCGGCACTTAGAATGCCGACAGTGCGGGTTCGAATCCCGTCGCCGGCACCACCGCGGGGGTCCGCCCTCTGCGCCGCAGCGAGCTATGCGGCCGTTTCCGGGCCGGTTTCCGGGGCTGCCGCGGAGGGGGCGAGCTCCGGGCGGGCCGCCGGTCCCCGCCGCGACGCGATGGCCGCCCCGGCCAGGCCCAGGAGGCCACCGGCGATCGAGACCGCGAACGAGGCCGGGTTGATGCTGCCGCCGGTGGCCGCGTCGCCCAGCACCACGATGGCCACCGTGCCGGGCAGCACGCCGAGCACCGTGCCCACCGCGTACGGCAGCACGCGCACCTTCGCCAGCCCCGCGGCGTAGTTCATCACCGCGAACGGCACCGCCGGGATCAGCCGCAGCGACACCACCGCGAGCAGGCCGTTGTGGTCGAGCCGCCCGCGCACCCAGGCCACGCCCGGGCGGTGGGAGTGCCGGTCCACGAACGCGCCACCCACGAACCCCACCAGCCAGTACGCGGCCAGGGCGGCGAGCAGCGTGGCCAGCACGGTGAGCACGACCCCGAAGACCGCGCCGAAGAGCACCCCGGCGGCCACGGTGAAGACCGTGCGCGGCAACGGGGTGATCGTCACCACGCCCTGCAGCAGCACGAACAGCACGGGCGCCCACGCGCCGGCCTCGGCCACCGTGCGGCGCACGTGGTGGATGCCGCCCGAGCGGACCAGCAGCACCACCACCACGAGCAGGGCGAGCAGCACGAGCACGCCGGCGACCGCGCGCCACCATGTCGCGGCACGCCACGTCCCGGGTCGGGTCATGGCACCGACGGTACCCACGTCCGGGTGCCGCCCGCGGGAAGGGTGGGCCGATCGTCTCCCGGCTACCGTGATCGATCGTGGACACACCCGATCTCGACCTCGATCCCGACGGCCTCGCGGTGCGCCGTGAGGTGCTCGGCCCCGAGTACGTCGACGCCGCGCTGGCGAAGGCCGACGCCACCACCGCCGAGTTCCAGAAGATGATCACCGAGTACGCCTGGGGCCACGTCTGGACCCGCCCGGGCATCGACCGCCGCATGCGCAGCGCCGTGACGCTCACCGCACTGGTCGCCCACGGCCACCTCGCCGAGCTGGAGCTGCACCTGCGCGCCGCCCTGCGCAACGGGCTGACCCGTGAGGAGATCGTCGAAATCCTCCTGCAGACCGCGATCTACTGCGGCGTGCCGGCGGCCAACAGCGCGTTCGGGGTGGCCCGCCGGGTGCTGGCCGAGGAGGACCCCGTCACACCCTGAGCGCCGCCAGGTGCGGCACCAGCGCCCGCAGGGCGCGGCCGCGGTGGGAGGCCGCGTCCTTCTCCCCGGCGGACAGCTCCGCCGAGGAGCGCTCCTCCCCCTCGGGCACGAAGATCGGGTCGTAGCCGAAGCCGTTGGTGCCGCGCGGGGCCCGGATGATCCGCCCCGGCCACTCGCCGTGCACCACCGTCTCGGCGCCTCCCGGGACGGCCAGGGCGGCGGCGCAGACGAACGCGGCGCCGCGACGCTCGTCGGGCACGTCACCGAGCTGGCCGAGCAGCAGCTCCAGGTTGGCGACGTCGTCGCCGTGCTTGCCGCACCAGCGCGCCGAGAGCACCCCGGGCATGCCGTTGAGGGCGTCGACGGTCAGCCCGGAGTCGTCGGCCACCGCCGGGAGCCCGGTGGCCGCCGCCGCGTCCCGGGCCTTGGCCAGCGCGTTCTCCGCGAAGGTGGCGCCGGTCTCCGGAACCTCGGGGAACTCGGGCACGTCGGCGAGCCCGAGGACCGTCAGGCCGCCGAGGTCCGCCGTCTCCACGATGCGGCGCAGCTCGACGAGCTTGCCGGCGTTGCGGGTGGCGAGCAGGAGCCTGGTCATGCCGAGTTCTCCTCGACCGGTGCGGCCGATGCCACGAGAGCCGTGATGGTGGCGGGCGACATCACGGAGCGAGCTCCCCGGGGTAGGGCAGCGCGAGCGCCTCGGCCTGGATCTGCGCGATGCGCTCGATGCCGGCGAGCGCGGAGTCGAGCATGGCGTCGAGGGTGCGACGGCTGAACGTGGCGCCCTCACCGGTGCCCTGGACCTCGATCAACGTGCCGGTGTTGGTGGCGACGACGTTCGTGTCGACCTCGGCGCGCGAGTCCTCCTCGTAGGGCAGGTCGAGCCGGACCCGGCCGTCCACCACGCCGACGCTGACCGCGGCCACCTGGCACGACAGCGGCTTGGGGTCCGACAGCTTCCCGTGCGCGCCCAGCCAGGTGACGGCGTCGGCCAGCGCGACGTAGGCGCCGGTGATGGCGGCGGTGCGGGTGCCCCCGTCGGCCTGCAGGACGTCGCAGTCCAGGGCGATGGTGTTCTCCCCAAGTGCCTTGAGGTCGATGCAGGCCCGGAGCGAACGGCCGACGAGCCGGCTGATCTCGTGGGTGCGGCCGCCGACGCGACCCCTGACCGACTCGCGGTCGCTGCGGGTGTTGGTGGCCGAGGGCAGCATCGCGTACTCGGCGGTGAGCCAGCCCAGGCCGGAGCCCTTGCGCCAGCGCGGCACGCCCTCGGTGACGCTGGCCGCGCACAGCACCTTCGTGTCGCCGAACTCCACCAGCACCGAGCCTGCGGGGTGCTTCTGGAAGCCGCGGGTGATGGTCACCGGTCGGAGTTCGTCGTCGGTCCTGCCGTCTGCGCGTGCGGTCGCCTGGGTCACGGCGCCCAGCTTAAGGACGGCGCTTCACGCGGACCTCTTGACCTCACCGGTTTACTCCTTGAATGTTCACCATCAACGGGATCCCGGCGCACCCTCTGGTGATCCACGCTGTGGTCGTCCTCCTGCCACTGGCCACCCTGGGCGCGCTGCTGATCGCCGTCCGCCCCCGGTTGCGCCGCACCTTCGGCATCCCGGTGCTGCTGATGGCGCTGGTGGGCGTGGCCGCGGTGCCGGTCGCCACGCAGACGGGTGAGCAGCTGCAACGGGTGCTGCCCGGCCCGAACCCGTTGATCCAGATCCACGAGCAGCGCGGCAACACGCTGCTGCCGTGGGCGGTGGCGTTCCTGGTGGTGCTGGCGGTGGCGGTGGTGACCGAGTTCCGGACGAGCCGCCCGGTCGACGGGGCCACCACCCGGACCTCGTCGCGGGTCACCACGATCGCCACCGTGCTGGCGGCCGTGCTCGGGCTCGTCGTCACCGGCCTCGTCGTCTGGATCGGCGACGCCGGCGCGACGGCGGTCTGGAAGGGCGTGGGCAGGGGCTAGACCTCGTAGGCGGCATCCGGGGCCACCAGCTCCACCGGGCCGTCGAACGCCTCCTTGGCCTCGGCCATGAGCTGCTCGCCGTCGAACCAGACGGGCACGTGCGTGAGCAGCAGCCGCCCGACGCCGGCGGCGGCCGCGTGCTCCCCCGCCTCGCGCCCGGACAGGTGGACGCCGGGCGGGGCGTCGTCGTGGTGGGGCCAGGTGGCCTCGCAGAGCAGGACGTCGGCGCCGCGCGCGATCTCGACCAGCCCGGCGCAGGGGCCGGTGTCGCCGCTGTAGACGATGGTGCGACCCCCGGCCTCGACGCGGAGGCCGTAGGCGTCGCACGGGTGGTCGACGCGGCCGGCGCGCACGGTGGCCCCGGCCAGCTCGGACGAGCTGCCGTCGGAGATCGGGCGGAAGTCGAACACGTCGGTCATGTCGGTCTCGGCCAGCTCGGCCGCCGACGGCGCGTACGCGGCCGCGAAACGCGTCGGGGCCTCGGCGGGGGCCAGCACCGGCAGCCGGCGCGCGGTGACGTCGTAGGGCGGGCGCGGGTGGTAGCGGCGGAACACCGCTAGCGAGGCGAAGTCGGAGCAGTGGTCGGGGTGCAGGTGCGAGAACAGCACGCCGTCGAGCGTCCAGGGGTCGCAGTGGCGTTGCAGCGCACCGAACGTACCGTTGCCCAGATCGAGGACGAACCGCGCGTCACCGGCCTCCAGCAGGTACCCGGACGCGGGCGAGACCGGCCCCGGCCCGCTGCCCGAACAGCCCAGCACGATCAGCCTCATGGCCGAACGTTAGCCCTCGTGCGCCGCAGCCACCACAGTCCGATGAGGGGGAGCACGAGCGGGATGAACCCGTATCCGCGGCCGTAGACCGACCAGACCGTGTCGTCCGGGAAGTCGCCGCTGTCGAGCACCGTGAACGTGCCGACGGCCAGCACCCCGACCAGCTCGATCACGACGGCGGTCCACGCGAGCCGCCGTGACCAGGGACGGTGCCCGGCCAGGCCGATCGTCGCCAGGATGTAGACGACGCCCGAGAGCGCGGAGAGCAGGTAGGCCACGGGGGCCTCGTGGAACTTCGACGCGATCTGCACGGCGGCCCGGGCGGTGGCCGAGAGAGCGAAGATCCCGTAGACGGCGATGAGCACCCGCCCCGGACCCGAGGAGGTGGCGCGGACGGAGTCAGACACGGGCGTCCCACAGGTACTGGAGGCGGACCACCGCGACCGCGACGGCGATCGCGCCGACGGCGATCACCGTGCCGCCCCAGCGGGTGGGGCCGTCCCCGGTGTTCTCGTCGGTGGCGGTGGCGAACTGCGTGGCGATGGGCAGCACGCCGATGGAGACGGCCAGGTAGATGAGGAACGTGGAGGTCTCCACGAGCTGGACGCCGCCGAGCACCTGGACCACGGCGACGGCGGCCTGCACCACCAGCAGCGCGACGACGACCCCCACGGCGATCGTCGAGATGCGGTCCGGCGGCCGGTTCAGCACGGTGAGGACCAACCCGTAGACGGCGAGCACGCCGAGCGCCACGAGCACCACCACCTCGAGCGCAGCGATCACGGGGAAGACGCTACCGGGGCGGCGTGCAGCGCCTGCACGGAGGCGATCTCCGGGCCGAGGAAGCGCCGGCCCAGCCGGCGGAACGGCTCCGGGTCGCCGGTGGCGAGGAACTGGTGCGGGGCGTGCGGCGGGTCCTCGGGCTGGCGGGCGAGGTCGCGGGACATGAGCACGCGCACGAGGTCCTTGGCGGTCTCCTCGGCGCTGGACACGAGCGTGACGTCCGGGCCCATGACGATCTGGAGGACGCCCGCGAGCAGCGGGTAGTGGGTGCAGCCCAGCACCACGGTGTCGACGCGGGCGCGCTGCAGCGGCTCCAGGTAGCTCTGGGCGAGGCCGAGGATCTGGCGGCCGCTGGTCATGCCGCGCTCCACGAAGTCGACGAACCGCGGGCACGCCACGGCCGTGATCTCGAGGTCGCGGGCGGCGGCGAAGGAGTCGGTGTAGGCGCCGGAGGCGATGGTGGCCTTCGTGCCGATCACGCCGATGCGGCCGGTGTGGGTGGCCGCGACGGCGCGACGCACGGCGGGCAGCACCACCTCCACGACCGGCACCGGGTAGCGCTCCCGGGCGTCGGCGAGGCAAGCGGCGGAGGCGGTGTTGCAGGCGATGACCATGGCCTTGACGCCCCGGTCGACCAGCGCGTCGCCGAGAGCGAGCGCGTGGCGGCGGATGTCGGCGATGGACTGCGGGCCGTAGGGGCCGTTGGCCGTGTCGCCGACGTAGATCACCTGCTCGGCGGGGAGCTGGTCGATGACGGCCCGGGCGACCGTGAGCCCCCCGACCCCGGAGTCGAAGATGCCGATCGGCGAGTCCAGACCCATGGGGTCGAGCCTAGGCTCCCAGCGGTACCGGCCCGACCCGGTGGTCGGCGCGGGCCACCAGCGACGCCGCCAGCAGGCCGGCCAGCGCCCCGAACAGGTGCGCCTGCCAGGAGATGCCGGGCTGCCCGGGGATGACGCCGAACAGCACGCTCCCCCAGATCGCGAACAGCACGATCGCGAGCCCGATCTGCCGGGCGCTGCGCGCGAAGAACCCGCGTGCCAGCAGGAACACCAACCATCCGAAGATCACGCCGGAGGCGCCGACCGTGTAGGCGTTGTCCGGTCCGACCAGCCAGACCCCCAGCCCGCTGACGACCCAGATCGTGGCCGTGACCGCCACCCACTGCCGGATGCCGCCCGCCATCGCGAGGAACCCGAAGAGGAGGAACGGCACGGTGTTGGCGAGGAGATGACCCCAGCTTCCGTGCAGCAGCGGCGCCCAGAGGATGCCCCACAGCCCGTCGAGATGGCGGGAGATGATGCCACCGCCCCGTTCGAGGTCGTCGCCGGTGATCTGGTCCACCGCCTCGATCGCGTACAGCAGCGCGGTGAACGCGAGCATCGTGACGGCGGCGGCAGCGGGAGACGGCGGGAGCACGCGTGCGATGGACCGCCGGGGGGCCGGAGCAGGAGCGACCATGCCGTCGAGGGTACGCGGATCGGCCCCCGACCAGCGAAGATCGCCGCCGACCGCACGCCGCCGCCCGGTGCGGGGCCGCGGCGTGCGGCCGATCACGATCATCGGGCGACGCGTACCGCCGTGATCGCCGTTCACCGCACAGTGTCGCCGATCGGAGAGCCGTACGGTGCGACCGGAAGCGATCATGACCGGGTGGGAACCGGTGATCAGGCCCAGAGGTGGCCGTCGATGCCGTCGGCCGCCTCGTCCAGGGTGCCGCTGTAGGCGCCCGTGGAGAGGTACTTCCAGCCGCCGTCGCAGACGATGAGCACGATGTCGGCGGCGTCGCCCGCCCCGGCCGCCTTCTCCGCCACGGCCAGCGCCGCGTGCAGGATGCCCCCGGTGGAGATGCCCGCGAAGATGCCCTCCTGGTCCACGAGCTGGCGGGTGCGGCGCAGCGCATCGTGGCTGCCCACCGAGTAGCGGGCGGTGAGCACGTCGGGGTCGTAGAGCTCGGGGACGAAGCCCTCGTCGAGGTTGCGCAGGCCGTAGACCAGCTCGCCGTAACGCGGCTCGGCGGCCACGACCTGCACGTCGGGCTTGTGCTCGCGCAGGTACCGCCCGGCGCCCACCAGGGTGCCGGTGGTGCCCAGGCCCGCGACGAAGTGCGTGATGGTGGGCATGTCCCGGAGGATCTCCGGGCCGGTGCCGCGGTAGTGCGCGTCGGCGTTGGCGGGGTTGCCGTACTGGTAGAGCATCACCCAGTCCGGGTTCTCCGCCGACAGCTGCTTGGCCATGGCCACCGCCTGGTTGGACCCGCCCGCGGCCGGGGAGGAGATGATCTCCGCGCCGTACATAGTGAGCAGCTGCCGGCGCTCGTTCGAGGTGTTCTCCGGCATCACGCAGATGAGCTTGTAGCCCTTGAGCTTGCAGGCCATCGCGAGCGAGATGCCGGTGTTGCCCGACGTCGGCTCCAGTACCGTGGCCCCGGGCTCGAGCAGCCCGTCCGCCTCCGCCTTCTCGATCATGGCCAGCGCGGGGCGGTCCTTGATCGAGCCGGTGGGGTTGCGGTCCTCGAGCTTGGCCCACAGCCGCACGTTCGGCGCGGGCGAGAACGAGGGGAGCCCGACGATCGGCGTGTCGCCGACCGCCTGGATCAGGGAGTCGTACCGGGCCATCTGGGTCAGCCTCCGGCGACGGTACGGGAACTCTTGATCGCAGCGGAGTCGACGGGCGAAGTGATCTCGGCACCCCCGGCGACCGCCGGAAGGATGGTGACCGTCGAGTTCTCCGTGACGGGGGCGTCGAGGCCACCGGCGAAGCGCACGTCCTCGTCGTCGACGTAGATGTTGACGAAGCGGTGCAGCTTGCCGTCCTTGAGCAGGCGGTCGGAGATGCCGTTGTGGTTGTTCTCCAGGTCGGCGATGACCTGGGCGACGGTGCTGCCCTTCGCCTCGACGGACTTCTCACCGCCGGTGTGGGTGCGCAGGATCGTGGGGATGGATACGGTGACGGCCACTAGTCTTCAACTCCAGGTCGTGGAACGGGGATGGGCGGGGAACATCAGTCCTGGTCGGGGACCGTGTCCGCGCCGTTGTGCGCGAACATATAAGTCTCCACGACCTGAACTTCTTCCTCGGTGACCACACCGTCGACGATCCGGTAGGACCGGAGCTCGTGGCCGGTGGAGTTCACCACAGCCGGCTCCCGCGTCGAGACGAGCACGTAGTGCGCCTCGGGCTCGGAGGCGTAGGAGATGTCGGTGCGCGACGGGTAGGCCTCGGTGGCGGTGTGCGAGTGGTACACCACCACGGGCACCTCGTCGCGGGAGTCCATGTCGCGGTAGAGGCGCAGCAGGTCGCCGGAATCGAACTCGTAGAACGTGGGCGAGCGCGCCGCGTTGAGCATCGGGACGAAGCGTTCGGGCCGGTCGGAGCCCTCCGGCCCGGCGATGACGCCGCAGGCCTCGTCGGGGTGGTCCCGCCGGGCGTGGGCCACCATCTCGTCGACGAGATCTGCTCGGATCACCAGCACGGGCCCCAGACTACGGGCCGGGCCCGAGCGTCCGCACATCAGCGGACGACTCTCACACCTTCATGCGCGCCTGGACGAGCCCGTCCTGCACGTAGGTCAGCCAGTGGTAGACCCCCAGGTGGGACGCACGGGGGTCGTCGGCCGGGAGCTGCTCGGGCATGTCCTCGCTCACGTCGAGCGCGGTGCCCAGCGCCAGGCGCACGTCGTTGAGGGCGGCCAGCCACACGTCACCCTGCTCGGGCGCCAGCTCCACGCGCCCGCCGGTGACGGGCAGCGTGTCCAGCACGAGGTCGGCAGCGGCCTCCTTGGCCTCGATCAGAGCGGGCTCGTGCAGGGAACGCAGGCCGGCGGCGAGGTCGGCGTCCTCGGTGGTGAAGTCGGGCAGCAGCCGGGCCAGCACGCGATCGTCCGGGCGGGTGGACGGGCCGGTGCGGATACCGGTGAGCGCGGCCAGCTCGTCGGCGGGGTTGTCGGCGGTGCGGCCGGCGAGCATCTGCCGCACCTCGCCGATGAGCCCGCGCAGCACCACGGCCTCCTGCTCGTCGAACGAGGCGACGAGCCGCACCTTCGCACCCCGTCCGGCCTTCTTCCAGCCGTTCACGATGTCGCCTCCACGGGACCGAGCATGTCGGCGGTCATGAGCTCTTCTGCATGGTCGCCCACAGTCCGGCCGCGTGGAGCTTCGCCACGTCGGCCTCGATCTTGTCCTTGTCGCCCGCCGACACCGCGGCCTTGCCCTTGAGGTGCACGTCCATCATCAGCGCGGTGGCCTTCGCCTCGGGATAGCCGAAGAGCTTCTGCAGCACGTAGGTGACGTACGACATCAGGTTCACCGGGTCGTTCCAGACGATCGCCTGCCAGGGCACGTCCGGCGAGACGTCCTCGACGACGACCGGCTCCACGGTCGGGGAGGGAAGGGGCGCGGCCATGGTATCCATGGTGGCACTCCGTCGGATCCGGACGCACGGCACATAGGCTCTCGCTCCATGAGTGGTAGTCCGTCCACGGCGGGTGTCAGCACGGCGCTGCTGACCGACCGGTACGAGCTGACGATGGTGGCGGCGGCGTTGGCCGACGGCACGGCCGACCGCTCATGCGTCTTCGAGGTGTTCGCGCGGCGGCTCCCCGACGGGCGGCGCTACGGCGTGGTCGCGGGCACGGGGCGGCTCCTGGAGTCGATCAGCCGGTTCCGGTTCGGTGACCAGGAGCTGGCCGCGCTGGCCGACATCGTCGACCGCAGCACGCTCGACTGGCTGGCCGACTACCGCTTCACCGGTGAGGTCGACGGCTACCCGGAGGGTGAGCTGTACTTCCCGGGCTCCCCCGTCCTCACCGTGCGCGGCACGTTCGCCGACGCGGTGATGCTGGAGACGCTCGCGCTGTCGATCCTCAACCACGACAGCGCGATCGCGTCGGCGGCCGCGCGGATGGTCACCGCGGCCGCGGGCCGGCCGCTGATCGAGATGGGATCGCGGCGCGCCCACGAGGCGGCCGCCGTGGCCGCCGCCCGGGCGGCCTACCTGGCGGGGTTCTCGGCCACGTCGAACCTGGAGTCCGAGCGCCGCCACGGCATCCCGACGGCCGGCACGGCCGCGCACGCCTGGATCCTGCTGCACGACGACGAGCTGGGCGCGTTCGCGAGCCAGGTCAAGGCGCTGGGCGCCGACACCACACTGCTGGTCGACACCTACGACATCCGCCACGGCATCGAGCTGGCCGTCGAGGCGGCGGGCACCGGTCTGGGCGCCATCCGCATCGACTCCGGCGACCTGGGCGAGATGGCGCGTCAGGCCCGTGAGCAGCTCGACGCGCTGGGCGCCACGAACACCAGGATCGTGCTCTCGGGCGACCTCGACGAGTACGCCATCGCCGCGCTGCGCGCCGAGCCCGTCGACACCTACGGCGTGGGCACCTCGGTCGTCACCGGCTCGGGCGCGCCCACGGCGGGGATGGTCTACAAGCTCGTCGAGGTCGACGGGCGACCGGTGGCCAAGCGCAGCGCGTCCAAGGAATCGCGGGGCGGGGCGAAGTCGGCGGTGCGGCGCTTCAAGCCCACGGGCACGGCGGTGGAGGAGGTCGTGCACGCCGCGGGCTCCCCTCCGGAGACCGGCCCGCACGACCGGGTACTGCCGGTGCCGATGATTCGCGGCGGCGAGCGGGTGGAGGGTCTGGAGACCCTGGAGCAGTCGCGCGAACGCCTGCGGGCCGCCCTGGTGGCGGTGCCGTGGGAGGGGCTGAAGCTCTCGCGCGGCGAGCCGGCGATCCCGACGGTCTTCGCATGACCCGCGTACTGGTGGTGGTCGACGTCCAGAACGACTTCTGCGAGGGCGGGTCGCTCGCCGTCGCGGGCGGGGCGGCCGTGGCCGCGGCCGTCTCGACGCACATCCGGGCCGGCGGGTACGACCACGTCGTGGCCACCCGCGACCACCACGTCGACCCCGGCGCCCACTTCTCCGACACGCCGGACTTCCGCGACTCCTGGCCGCCGCACTGCCGCGTGGGCACGCCGGGCGCGTCGTTCCACCCCGACCTCGACGTCGCCGGCATCGAGGCCGTCTTCGACAAGGGCGCCCACGAGGCCGCGTACTCGGGTTTCGAGGGCACCGAGCCCGGCGGCACGCCGCTGGAGGAGTGGCTCGCGGCCCGCGGCGTCACCGAGGTGGAGGTGGTGGGCATCGCCACCGACCACTGCGTGCGCGCCACCGCCCTGGACGCGGCGCGGGCCGGCTTCCCCACCACGGTGCTGCTGGCCCTCTGCGCCGGCGTGGCCCCGGACTCCACCGAGCGCGCGCTGGCGGAGCTCCGGGACGCGGGCGTCACCCTGGCGTGACGTCCGGCCCCTCGAACCGCCGGAACGACGCGTCCTGCTGCGCGAGCCTGCGCAGCGCGAGCAGCAGCGGTTCGAGCAGCACGGTGCCCGCCACCACGAACCGGACGGCGTCCGCCGGTGAGGTGGTGGGCACGGCGGCGACGTCGAATGCCGCCAGCTGCTCCGCCACGGCCGCGTAGCGTCCGACCAGGCGCTCCATGCCGGGGATCCCGACCGCGTCGCACGCGTCCAGCGCGGCGGCGAGCTGCGCCAGGGCGGGCGAGTCGCAGGCGACCTGCCATCCCTGGGCCTCCACGAGGCTGCGGGCGCGGTCGAGGGCCTCCGGCTCCGCGGTGACCTCCGGCCCGATCGCCTGATGGGCCGTGCCGATCACCTCGTGGATCGACGGCGCCGGCGCGTCGATCATCTGCAGGGCCGCGCGGGCCGCCGCGACCGTGAGCCCGCCCGTCCCGACCAGCACCCGGATCAGCGCGAGCCGCTCGACGTGCTCCTCCCCGTACTGCGCCTGGGTGGCCGACGTCGGCGTTCCGGCGGGGAGCAGGCCCTCCCGCAGGTAGTACTTGACCGTGCCGACCGGCACGCCTGCCCGCCGGGCCAACTCCGAGATCCGCACCCGGCCATCTTGACATTGGATAGTGTCACCGTCCAATATTGGGAAGTCGCAGTTCCCAATGTGAGGAGATGGTCCCGATGGCGATCGCACGCGGACGGTGGACCCACGACAGCGCCACGACCGGCGAGGACGTGGTCGTGTTCCTCATCGGCATGCACGTCACCAAGCCGTGGCGGCCCGACCAGTGGCTCCCGACGTTCCTGGCGATGGGCCCGATGCTCGCCGAGCTGAGCCGCGATCCCGATCTCGGCCTGCTCGGCTTCCGCACGCTGCTGGGCAACGGCGGACCGACGATCGTGCAGTACTGGCGCGACACCGAGTCGCTCTACCGCTACGCCTCCTCGACCGACGCGAAGCACCGCCCGGCCTGGGCGGCCTTCAACCGGCGCGCCCGCAAGGCCCCCGACGCGGTGGGGGTCTGGCACGAGACCTACCGGGTCGGCGCGGCCGAGACGATGTACGTCAACACCCCGACGATGGGTCTGGCGAAGGCGGTGGGCGCCAAGGCGGTGACGGCGGGGTTCGACGCCGCCCGCGCCCGACTGACCGGGGGTGCCTAGACCTTGCGCATCCGCCAGGCGCCCAGGCTGGCCGCCACGTCCCCCGTCGTGCCGTCGGCGTCCGCGTGGGAGCCCACGGCCTCGGCCAGCCCGATGCAGCGCGGGCCGTCGAACAGGCCGCAGGCGTAGCGCACCGAGCTGGCGTCGAGCTCCAGCACGCCGACGCGCAGCTGGTAGATGCCCGGGTAGTGCACCTCGGCGAGGTACTCCACGTGCAGGGAGCTGGGCGAGAGGTCGTCGAGCGGGCCGCCGGTGGGGTAGCCGAGCATGTCGAGGTGCAGCTCGGCGAGGGCGTCGAAGTACCAGCCGGCCAGGGCCACGTTGTTGACGTGCCGGTTGGTGTCGATGTCGCCGAAGCGGGTGCGGATGTCGAGGCGGAACGGGTAGGCCTCGCGCACGAGACGTCCGGGCAGGCGTTCGGCCCGCTCCTGCTCCGCGCCCTCGACCTTCAGGGCCGTCAGGGCGGCGCGCACGTCGGCGGGCAGCTCGGTGGGACCCTCGTCGGTGACGTACACGCTGACCGACCGGCCGGTGGCCACGCACTCGTCGCCCGCGAACACGGCGTAGGTGTAGGTGAACGACGACGTGCCGATGTGCGCCACGCCGACGCCGATCCGGTAGCGGCCCGCCACCTTCAGGGGCGCGATCACCTCGACGCCCACGGAGGCGAGCAGCAGCTTGAACTGCCGGGACCGGTAGCGGGTGGACAGGTCGGCGCCCAGTGCGTCGAGCTCGACCGACACGCGGGCGTCCTCGAACCAGCGCACGAGGGCGTCGCGGCCGATGCGGCGGCTGGGATCCAGGTCGCTGTAGCGGGCGGCGTGCTCGATCAGCACGGGGAACGAGGACGGCTCGAGCCGGAGCTGGGTGGACGTCACGCTTTCGATGATGTCAGGCACCCCCTGTGTGACCCCGCACGCACACCGGTTACGTGGTTCTCCCACGGACCTCCCGCGCCTGCGGGTAGCCTCCTCCGGTGGCCATCGCCGATGCCGCCTCCGCGGTACGAAGAACGTCGGCGGGCGCGACCCAGATCCCCGGCGTCGCCGAGCTGCTCGAAGCCGCCGTCACCGCCGTGGGCGGCCAGCGCCGCGAGGGCCAGGACGCCATGGCCCAGGCCGTGCGCAAGGCCATCAGCAGCGGTGAGCACGTGGCGGTGCAGGCCGGCACCGGCACCGGCAAGTCGCTGGCCTACCTCGTGCCGTCGATCCACCACGCGGTGTCGAAGGACTCCACGGTCGTGATCTCCACGGCCACCATCGCGCTGCAGCGCCAACTGGTGGACCGCGATCTCCCCCGCCTCGCCAAGGCCCTCAAGCCGCTGCTCGGCCGCACCCCGACGTTCGCGATCCTCAAGGGCCGCCGCAACTACCTGTGCCTCAACAAGCTGCACGGCGACGGGGGTGACGAGGAGGAGGACCAGCTCTTCGACCCCTTCACGATCTCGGCGATGGGCCGGGCCATCAAGCGGATGCACGAGTGGGCCGACACCACCGAGTTCGGCGACCGCGACGAGCTCGTGCCCGGTGTCCCCGACGCCACCTGGCGACAGGTCTCGGTCACCGCCCGGGAGTGCCTGGGCGTGTCCAAGTGCCCCGTGGGCGAGGACTGCTTCGCCGAGAAGGCCAAGGCGCAGGCCGGCCGCGCCGACATCGTGGTCACCAACCACGCGCTGCTGGCCATCGACGCCCTCGAGGGCCGACCGGTGCTGCCCGAGCACGACGTCGTGGTGGTGGACGAGGCCCACGAACTGGTCGACCGCGTCACGGGCGTGGCCACCGCCGAGCTCACGGCCGGCATGGTCGGCGTCACCGCGCGGCGGCTGGGCAAGCTCGTCGACCAGGCGGTGGCCGACCGGCTCGCCGAGGCCGGCGAGGGGCTGGGCCTGGTGCTGGAGGATCTCGCACCCGGTCGCTGGGACGCGCTGCCGCAGGCCCCGTCGGGAGCGCTGTCGGCGATCGTCAACGCGGCAGGCGCCTGCCGCACCGCGCTCGGGTCCGAGAAGCGCGAGGACCCCGAGGCCGCGGCCGGCCGGAAGATGGCCCAGGCCGCCCTCGACGAGGTGCTCGACACCGCCACCCGGCTGCTCGGCGCGTTCGAGGAGCCCGATCCGGCCAAGCGTCGCGACGTCGTGTGGCTGGGCGAGCAGGGCCCGGACGGCATGCGCCACAAGGTGTTGCGCGCCGCGCCGCTGTGGGTGGGCGGGCTGCTGCGGGAGCGGCTGTTCGGCCGGTCGACGGTGGTGCTGACCAGCGCCACGCTCGCCCTGGGCGGCAACTTCGACGCGCTGGCGCGGCAGTGGGGGCTGCCCCCGTCGACCGTCGAGAAGTCCGACGACCCGATCCCCGACCCCGACGCGCCCAAGTGGTCGGGCATGGACGTCGGCTCGCCGTTCGCCCACGCCCGCAGCGGCATCCTCTACGTCGCCAAGCGGCTGCCCCCGCCCGGCCGCGACGGCCTGCCGCCCGCCTACCTCGACGAGATCGCCGGGCTGGTGGAGGCCGCGGGCGGGCGCACGCTGGGGCTCTTCTCGTCGATGCGCGCGGCCAAGCAGGCCACCGAGGCGCTCCGCGGCCGGCTCGACACGCCGCTGCTCTGCCAGGGCGACGACTCCACGATGACGCTGGTGAAGAAGTTCGCCGAGGACGAGCCCACGTCGCTGTTCGGCACGCTCTCGCTGTGGCAGGGCGTGGACGTGCCCGGCCCGTCGCTGTCGTGCGTGATCATCGACCGCATCCCGTTCCCCCGCCCCGACGATCCCCTGGTGGCCGCCCGGCAACGCGCCACCGACGCGCACGGCGGCAACGGCTTCCTGTCGGTCTCGGCCACCCACGCCGCCCTCCTGCTCGCCCAGGGCGCCGGGCGCCTGCTGCGCGGGATGGACGACCGGGGGGTGGTGGCGATCCTGGACCCCCGGCTCGCGACGGCGCGCTACGGCGGCTTCCTCCGCGCGAGCCTCCCCCCGTTCTGGCCCACGGACGACCGCGAGAAGGTGCACGCGGCCCTGCGCCGCCTGCGCGGCGCCTGACCTACTGCAGCTGGGCCAGCACCGGCGAGGGGTAGCGCACCGTGAAGCGGACCTCGCCCAGCAGTCGCTCGATCATCCCGGCCCGCTCCTCCAGCCCCGCCCGCGCCTCCGCGTCCACCTCGGCCGTCAGGTGCAGGGCCACCGTGCCGTCCTTGCGGTGGTGCCAGGCGCCGACCACCCGGCCGTCGACCCACGCGGTGGGGCCAGCGTTGCCGTTGCGGTCGAACAGGACCGGCACGTCGGCGGGGTCGAGGTGGAAGTCGCGCTGCTTCCACCCCATCGTCGTGGGGTCCAGACCCGGCAGGAGCACGAACGACCGCGGAGCAGCAGGCGGCTCGTCGACGTCGTCGGGCAGGACGTAGCCCGGGCCCCCGTCCAGCTCCACCTCCACCGCGCCGACATCGGCCAGCGCCGTCTTCGTGGTGGCGGCCGTCCAACCGGCCCACCAGGCCACGTCGGCGCGGGTGCCGGGGCCGAACGCCGCCAGCCAGCGTCGGGCCAGGCCGGCGGCGGCCTCCCGGACGTCGAGCGCGCCGAAGCCGTCGGGGAACCAGGCGTCGGCGGCGGCCCAACGGTACTGCCCGTTGATCCACGTGCCGGTGGGGCGGGCCCGCAGGACCTGGCCCGCGAACCCCATGTTCAGCAGCAGCCGGGTGTGGGCGGGCTGGGTGGCGGTGTACTTGCCCCCGCCGATGGTCAGCGGTACCGCCAGCCCCGGCAGCCGCGCCCCGATCTCCCGGGCCGGGAGCGGGCCCGACTCGCGGAGCAGAGCCAGGACGTCGGCGGTGGCCGATCTCAGCCAGCCCTCGGGTGAGGTGATGCCGGCAGCCTCCAGCCCGGTGAGCAGGCTGCGCCGCTGCACCTTCGCGACGGCGAGCGTGGCGCCGTGGTGGGCGTCCCGGGCGGCGTCGTGATCGAAGATCCACAACGTGCGCCGCATGGAGTGGTGGCGCAGCAGCGACCGGTGGTCGTAGAGCGCCGCGTCGACCGCGGCCAGGTCCGGGTGCTGCATGCGCGCGGCCACCGAGAGGTAGACCGTGACGGGATCGGTGGAGTGCAGCGCCACCAGCGAGCCGGTGATCTCCTCGACGGAATCCGTACGCCGATCGGGGACGAGCCGGTGCCGCACGGCGAGCCGCGAGCGCCGCTCCGCATCGGTGATGTGTCGAGAGGCCACGGCGGCAGCATCCCACCGGGCACCGACAGTGCGGAGCGACGCGGGTGAGATGACCGTCGCGGGGCTCGGTCGACCGCCGTGCCCCCATCACGTTCATCTCACGCGAGACCGAGCAGCTCCCGGATCCGGTCCGGGCGCATCCCGAGCCGCCCCGTCACGGGGTCGTCGACGGGCAGCGCGGCGATGAGTCGCTCCAGTGCCTCGTGACGCCGGGGATCCGCCGCCGCCTCCCGGGGGGTGGATCCCCCCAGCTCCGGTGCGGGGTCGTCGCACCATCTCCGTTCCCGGCGCTCCTGCAGCTGCAGCACCGCCGCCGAGGGGGCCGCGGCCGGGGCGGGCCTCGGGGGTGTCGAGCGCAGCACCGTCCGGGGCGGGGGCGGACCCGCGCCGAGCAGGTCCAGCAGCTCGAGGCCGTCGCGCTCCTCCAGGACGGCCAGCAGCTCCTCCTCCAGGTCCCGGTCCACCGCGACGACGGCCACCAGCACGCGGCGGCCGGTGCCGTCGGGCAGGGCGCGCGCGCAGATCCGGGCGCCGACGGTCGCGATCCGGCCGACGGTCTCGAACTGCTCACCGGTGCGGACGTCCCGCACGTGCGTGGGGTCCGCCACCTCGTAGACGCTGCGCTCCACCGTCAGCCACGACGCGCCCAGCTCCCGCTCGTCGGCGGGTAGCAGCGGCCCGCGGTCGGCGAGGAACCGCGCGAACCAGCCGCCCTCGTGCAGCACGGCGTCGACGACGACCGGCTCGTGGTAGGCGGCCTCCAGATCGCCGTCCTCGCCGGCGAGGGCCTCGGCGTACTCCTCCAGCAGGTCGGCCGCCGCGCCGCCGCGGCGTTCGACGTAGCCGACGGCCTTGCGGTGCAGCCAGCCGACGCGTTCGGCGAGTGGAACGGCGGGCCGCTGCCCGGGGTGGCACTGCTTGTACTTGCGGCCCGACCCGCACCAGCAGGGGTCGTTGCGTCCCGGCTCGGGGCCCGCGGCGGCGGCGAACGGCCGGACCGTCATGACGTCGGGCTCGCCCTCCCCCGCGTCGACGGAGCGCCACCGGCCCAAGGCCGCCGCGGCGTCGCCCCGGTCGGACTCGTAGGCCGCGAGCCGGTCCTCCACCAGCCCCCACCCATCGGCGGCCGCGGACGCGGCCCGCAGGTGCGACTCGGCGTCGAGGACCCGGCCGTCGCGCTCCGCGGCGGTGGCGGCCACGAACTCCGCCACGGCCGCGCGGGGCGAGCGTCCGGCCGCGGCGACCAGCCGGGCGCCCAGCGCGACGAGGGCGGCGACCCGCTCGGCGTCGTGCTGGTCGTGCTCGTCGAGCAGCTCGTCCAGGACCGTGACCAGCACGTCCGGATCGCCGAGCAGGTCCAGCGACCGCCGCAGGGCCGACGAGTCCCCGGCCGCGGCGGTGAGCAGGTCGAGCGCCTCCAGGGCCGCGTCGCGCTGCTCGGGGGTGGGCAGCCGCTCCACCACCCGGGACGCCCGGTCGGCCTCCTCGGCGTTGGCCCACACCGACTCGTCGTGGGCGAACTCGTCCTCGCGCCGCTCCAGGCCCGCGGCCGCGGCCAGCTCGGTCAGCGGCGGGACCGGACGGGCGAAGACGTCGGGGTCGCGCAGCAGCATCCCGACCACGAGCATCTCGCCGGTGACCGGCAATCCGGGCTCGGCGACCTCGACATCGTAGACGGAGCGGAGCAGGTCCACCAGGCCGGGAGGGGCGACGGGCTCGTCGTCCAGCACCGCGACGCTCACCTCCCCGTCCCCGGTGACGCGCACGGCGAGCAGGGCGTCGAGCGGCAGGGGCGCGAGCCAGTCGACGGGCCCGGCCCACGCCATGTCGTCCACCACGAGCGCGCCCTGGGCCACCCGCGGCTGGGGGAACCGGAGGAACGCGGCGAGGTCGGCGTCGAGGTCGAGGTAGTCCTCGGCGTGCTCGGCCGCGGAGAGCCGGTGGGTGAGCACGATGCCGTCGACCAGCCCCGGCACGTGCACGACGACGTCGGGGTAGGCCATCGTGATCGGCGAGGCGGGGTCCAGCATCAGCTCGGCCTCGACGGCGGCGAACCAGGCCGGGTCGGCGCTGTCGACGCCCAGCGGCTCGGCCACCAGCTCGATCAGCCGGCCGAGCGCCACGGACCTCTGCGCCCGGACGACGTCCAGGTAGGCGGCCCGCAGCGTCTCCGGGGCCGGGGCGGGGAGCCGTTCCAGGGCCGCCTCGTACGCCGCCGGGTCGATGTCCTCGCCCCGCAGCGCCGCCTCGATCTGCGGCAGGATCGCGCCCACCAGCTGGTCCATCGCCGCGTGGCGGTCGAGC
The DNA here is from genome assembly GCF_001899645.1 of Pseudonocardia sp. 73-21. GTDB lineage: Bacteria > Actinomycetota > Actinomycetes > Mycobacteriales > Pseudonocardiaceae > Pseudonocardia. The sequence goes on from NZ_MKVV01000061.1 coordinate 117,643, forward strand.
CCGAGCCCGAGCAGCCGGACCGCGGTGGCCCACGTGGCGGGCGGGTCGCCGTCGAGCACCTGGTTGGCGATCACCACCCGGATCGACGGCGGCGGCCAGCCCTCGTCGGGATCGGGCCGGTCGGCGTGCAGGAGGGCGATGCGGCCGTCCTCGTCCGCGTAGTCGTCCGCGTCCGGGACGGAGCCGAACAGGAACCTCAGGCGTGCCTCGTCCACGTGCGGAAGCCTAGTCAGCGGTAGTTCGCGTACCCCGTCCACGCCTGGCGACGGGCGCGGCGGGGGTCGCACTCGACGCGGTCCTCGGCGTCGATCACCAGCGTGCGCCGGTCGGCGACGTCGTAGCCGGGCCAGCCCGCGGCCGGCGCACCGGTGCGGGCGAAGGAGATCCAGTGCTCCTGCACCCGGCGGGTGACCCCGGCCAGGTCCTGGCGGCCCCCGAACGCGGTGAGCAGGCGGGAGAGCCGCTTCGCGCCGAACACGGCCGCCATCTCGGTGCCGTGCGTGGCGTCGACGCCGAGCACCTTCAGCGCGCGCGGCGCGAAGTCGTAGCGGTAGACCCAGGTGGGGGCCACCGCCGAGTGCCCGTCGGCCGCCCGGACGCTGGGCCACCAGAACGTCACGTCACCGCCGAGGTCCACCGCCGACGACGCGGCGGGGTAGCGCGGGTAGGCGGACAGGATGCGGGCGCGGGCGCCCGGGTCGGTGACCGCGAACATGCGATCGATCAGGTCCGTCGACGTGGGCAGCACCCGGCCGGAACGCGCGAACAGGGTGGCCTCGCGGTCGTTGGTGCCGATGAGCAGCGGCACCGGGTGGGTGCGGCCGCCGTCGAAGGCGTCGATCGGGTGCTCGGGCAGGTAGTCGCCGTCCACCACCGGGGCGAAGCAGAGGGTGCCGGGGGTGCGTTCGTTGGTCCAGTCGTCCAGGGTGGCCCCGGCGGCGACCAGTGCGGCCGGGTCGGCGCGCAGCACCGCGTCGAGGGCGTCGTGCGGGCCGGCGCCGAGGATGCCGGCGAGGTCCGCGGCCCAGCCGGCCGCCCGCCCGGACGTGTACGCGGCCTCGACGGCCGAGCTCTCCGAGATGGCCCGGGCGAACAGGCCGCGCGCGGCCGGGGTGGCCATCAGCGTGGTCACCGAGATCGCGCCGGCCGACTCCCCGAACACCGTGACGTTGTCCGCGTCGCCCCCGAACGCGGCGATGTTGTCGCGCACCCACTCCAGTGCGGCGACCTGGTCGCGCAGCCCCAGGTTGGCGTCGACCGGGCGGACCGGCGTCGCGTAGCGGGTGAAGTCGAGGTAACCCAGCACGCCGAGGCGGTAGTTGAAGGTGACGTGCACGACGTCGCCCGCGCGGACCAGCTCCTTGCCACCGTAGAGCGTGGCGGCCGACGAGCCCGCACTGAACGCGCCGCCGTAGATCCACACCATCACCGGGCGGGGCCGGGTGGACCCCGCGGCGGGGCGCAGGACGTTGATGCTCAGGCAGTCCTCGCCCATCGGGGTGCGGCGACCCGCACCGAGCATCGCGTTGTTGCGGGCCTGGGGCGGCACCGGGCCGAACCGGGACGCATCGCGGACGCCGGTCCACGGCTCGGGCGCACGCGGGGCGCGCAGCCGGCCGTCACCGGCGGTGGACGCGGCGTAGGGGATGCCGCGCCAGGCCACGAGATCACCCTCGACGGCGCCCCGGACGACGCCGCTGCCGGTCTTCACCTCGATCATGTGGGGCTCCCTACTGGGTGATGCATGTGGTGGTGCCGGGGGCGACCTCGGTGAAACCCCCGTCGCGGACGGCCACCGCCTCGCCCCGTTCGACCGCCGCGGTGAGCTCCGCCCAACGCTCCGGCGAGGCGTCCCGCACCGCGAAGGCCGGTACCTCCGTGAGGCCGTGGGCCGCGGCGAACAGCATCGAGGCGTGCCCGACCTGCGCGGCGGCCTTGCCGACGGTCATGTGCAGGGCGGCGTTGACCCAGATCACCGGCACCCCGGCCGCCGGCGCACCCGGCTCATCGGGATCGAGCTCGGTGCCACCGATCTGCAGCCGCGACAGCGTCCGGGGCACGTCGTCGACGGGCCCGGGAACGAGCGCGCGGGCCTCGGCGTCGCCCACCCGGCACGTGACGCCCGGGAGCTCCTGCACCGCGTCCCAGTGCGAGGTCCGCGCCCGGCGGGCGATCTTGCGGATGCGGCTGGCCACCCACATCTCCACGGCCTCGTGCCACTCGCCGCCGGGCTCGGCCCGTGGGTCGAGGCACAGCGCGAGCGCCGCCACGGCGGCCGCCTCCAGCACCGGGGTGCGTGCCGCGGGCGGGCGTTCCAGCCGCAGGACGACGGGCATGGCGCGCGTGATCCCGTGTGCAGCGTGAGCGGAACGCGCATCAGCACCGTCGGGCTCGGGCGGGATCACGACGGACGCCGTCCCGTACCGGTCCGCGAGCGGCGCGAGCACGGTCACGCGATCGGGACGCGCCGGCCGACGCCCTCGGCCGCGTCGGCCCGCTCGATCTCGTCGCGGGTGATGCCCAGGACGAACAGCACCACGTCGAGGTAGGGCAGGGACAGTGCGGTGTCGGCCACCTCGCGCAGCGCCGGTTTGGCGTTGAACGCGATGCCCAGGCCCGCGGTGGAGAGCATGTCGATGTCGTTGGCCCCGTCGCCCACGGCCACGCACTGCTCCAGGGGCACTCCGAACGTCTCCGCGAAGCGCCGCAGCGCCACGGCCTTGCCGGGCCGGTCGACGATCTCTCCGACGACCTTGCCGGTGAGCCGCCCGTCGACGACCTCCAGCTCGTTGGCCGCGCAGAAGTCCAGCCCCAGCTCGTCGGCCAGGCCTGCGATCACCCGCGTGAAGCCGCCGGAGACCACGCCGCAGCGGAACCCGAGCCGCTTGAGCGTGCGGATGGTGGTGCGGGCGCCGGGCGTGAGCTCCAGCTCCGCCGCGACCTCGGCCAGCACCGTCTCGGGCAGCCCGGCCAGTGCGGCGACGCGGCGGTGCAGTGACTCGGCGAAGTCCAGCTCGCCCCGCATGGCGGCCTCGGTGACGGCCCGGACCTCGGCCTCGGCGCCCGCCCGCGCGGCGAGCATCTCGATCACCTCGCCCTGCACGAGCGTGGAGTCGACGTCGAACACGATGAGCCGCTTGCTGCGCCGCCCCAGGCCGGCCCGCTCCACGGCGACGTCGACGCCCGCGGCCCGCGCCACGTCGACGAGCTTGGCGCGCAGCGTGCCGGGCGGGTAGTTCTCCGACCCCTTGCCGGGCACGGGCGAGACCATCAGCTCCAGGCCGGTGACCGGGTAGTCGGCCACGCGGCGGATGGCGTCGATGTTGGCACCCGCGTCGGCCAGGGCCTGGGCGATGGACCCGAAGGCCCGCGCCGTGATCGGGCGGCCGATCACCACCACCACGTGGGTGGAGTGGCGCCGGGCCTCCGGGTCGTCGTGCGTCTCGATGGACGTGTGCACCTGCATCGCAATGCCGGCCATCGCCTGCTCGACGACCTCCTGCAGGCCCTCCGGGTCGTGGTGGGCCGCCACGAGGGCACCGAGCGTGAGCCGGCCCCGGATGACGACCTGCTCGACGTCGAGCAGGTCGACCCCGTGCCGGGTGAGCGCGGCGAAGAGCACCGAACTCACCCCGGGACGGTCCGGACCGGTGACCGTGATCAGGACTGTGGTGTCACCCGTCATCGTTCAGCGGGACTTGGGGTCCCCGTTCGGATGGGACTCCTTGCCCACTCCCTGGGTGACGATCTCCGCCACCTGCGCGTGGCCGCCCACATGGGCTTCCTCGCGGAAGCGTTCCACCAGGTGCGGGTAGTGCAGCTCGAACGCCGGACGCTCCGACCGGATCCGGG
>NZ_MKVV01000062.1:0-7661 GCF_001899645.1 Pseudonocardia sp. 73-21
CCCACCGATCCTCCCAGCCCCGACCGTCCCGGCCAGGACCGACACGACCGGCTTTTTCAGGAGCGTCCTAGTCCTTCTTCCCGCGGCCCTGGCCCTTCGCGGCGCCCTTGCCCGTGTTCTTGGCACCGCCCCACCCGTTCCCGGGCTGCTCCGCCCCGGGGCCGCTGGGCCCGGGGCGGTCGGCGACCGGTGGCGTCGGGGAGTCCGGACCTGCGGCGCTCCGGACGGGGACGGCCACCGCGACGTCCCGTGGTGTGCCGGTGCCGGGCGGGGTGCCGGGGGCCGCGACCGGTGCGACCGGCGCCGCCGGCCCGGCCACCGCCGTGGGAGCGGCAGGGAGCGCCGACGGCTCCACCGGGCCGGGGGAGTCCTGCCGGGTGACGGCCGTCGCCGGGCCGGGGGACCCCGTCAGGTCGACCAGTCCGGACACGGTGGCGGCGAGCAGGAGGGTCGCGGCCGCGGCGCTGATCCAGACCCCGGTCCGGTGCCCGGGCGCGGCCGGCACCGGGATCTCCCGCGTGTGGCCGGACGCCGGTCCCAGACGCGCGGCCACGGCGGCCGCGGTGGGGCGCTGCGCAGGATCCTGTGCGGTCATCGCGGCCAGGAGCCCGCCGAGCGGTTCCGGCAGGCCCTCGGGCACGGCCGGATCGCGGTGCAGGCGGGCGACGGCGGACTCGACGACCCCGCCGGGGTACTCGCGTCGCCCGGTCACCGCCTCGAGCAGGACCAGCCCGAGCGAGTAGATGTCGGCCGGACGGCCGACCAGCTGGCCGCGGACCTGTTCCGGGGCCATGAAGGCGGGGGTGCCGACCGTCATCCCGGTGGCCGTGACCCGGGTGGTGTCGACGAGCCGGGAGATGCCGAAGTCGGTCAGGTACGGCGAGTGGCTCGCGTCGAGCAGGACGTTGGAGGGCTTGATGTCGCGGTGCACGACACCACGGTCGTGCACGTGGGCGAGCGCGTCCGCCAGCCGGGCACCGAGGGCGATCACGTCGGCGACCGGCAGCGGACCGTCGAGGAACCGTGCGGACAGCGACGGGCCGTCGACGAGCTGCATGACGAGGTACATCCGGTCGCCGTCGACCCCGGACTCGTGGACCGCGACGAGCCCGGGGTGGTCCACCTCCGTCAGCACGGCGGCCACCGAGCGCTGGCCCTGCAGCCCGTCCGCCCCGGCCACGCCGGGGTTGAAGATCTTGACGGCGACCTCGTGGCCCGACCCGCGGTGGACGGCCCGGTGCACCGTGGCGGTGCCCCCGACGCCGATGACGTCACCCAGGACGTAGCGTTCCCCGAGCGGCGACGGCGACCGGATGTCCGCGCGAGCACCCATCCGGACGCCTCCCTCTCTGTCGTCTTCTCGGGGGTGGGTGCCCGAACCGGCCGCCCCCGAAGCGTCGGACGCGAGATTTTTTCCCCGACCGGTGACCTCGCGCCCGCAGTGCCGCGAGTGGCCGATGCCCGTGGAAGTACCCTCGTCCCGGCAGTTCCGCACGCACTCCCGGATCGTGGTGTCTCGATGGCTCAGCAGGTGGACGTCTCGTTCGTCGACGATCTCGACGGGAGAGAGGCCGAGGGCACGGTGTCGTTCGCGCTCGACGGCGCGACCTACGAGATCGACCTCTCGGCCCGGAACGGGGCCCGCCTCCGCGAGATCCTCGCGCCGTTCGTGTCCGCCGGGCGCAGGACCGGAGGGGCCGCCCGCGCGCCGCGCCGGGCGTCCGGGGCGTCGGACCGTGCGCGGAACCAGGCCGTCCGGGAGTGGGCCCAGACCCAGGGGCTCGGCGTCTCGACGCGCGGCCGGCTCCCGTCGGAGGTGGTGGCGGCCTACGAGGCCCGGAACGCCGCGCCGGTGGCGGAGCCGGTGTCTGCGGCGGCGCCCGAGCCGGTCGAGCGGCCACGGCGGAGGTCGACGGTCCAGCAGCCGACGTTCTCGAGCGCCCCCGGCTGATCCCGGGCCGGCCCCGTCGGCCGGGGCACGGACGGGGGGCGCCGGCACCGTGCCCGGGCCGGTTCCCGACCGGGCCGTTTCCGCCGCCCGCGGGCGGGTACCGCCTCCGGCATGCAGATCGGATACAAGCTCGCCAGCGAGGCGTTCGGGCCCAACGAGATCATCCGGCAGGCCGTGCGGGCCGAGCGGGCCGGATTCGACTTCGTCGAGATGAGCGACCACTTCCATCCCTGGCTCGACAACCAGGGCCACAGCTCCTTCACCTGGACGGTGCTCGGCGCGATCGCCGCACGGACCGAGCGGATCGGGCTGGTCACGGGCGTGACGTGCCCGACCATCCGCTACCACCCGGCGATCATCGCCCAGGCCGCGGCGACCCTCGCGCTGGTCTCCGACGGCCGGTTCACCCTGGGCGTCGGGTCGGGGGAGCGGCTCAACGAGCACGTCGTCGGGCGCGGGTTCCCGGCCGTGCACGCTCGCCACGAGATGTTCCGCGAGGCGCTGGAGATCATCCGGCTGCTGTGGGAGGGCGGCTACCGGTCCTACGAGGGCAAGCACCTGCAGCTGGAGGACGCGCAGGTGTTCGACCTGCCGGAGCGACCGCCGGAGATCGCGGTGGCCGGTGGCGGTCCCGCGGCGGTGCGGATCGCCGCGGAGCTGGGCGACGCCCTGTTCGCCACCGAGCCCGACGCGGATCTGCTGGCGCGGTACCGGGAGGCGGGCGGCACGGGGGCCGGCTACGCCGAGGCCCCGCTGGCCTGGGCGCCGGACGTCGAGTCCGCGGCGAAGGCGGCGCTGTCGACGAACCGGTGGGGGCTCACGGGCTGGAAGGTCATGAGCGAGCTGCCCAACCCCGTCAACTTCGAGGCCGCCACCACCACCGTCCGCGAGGAGGACATGGTCGCGCAGTTCGCCTGCGGCCCGGACGTGGAGCGGCACGTCGAGGTCGTGAAGCAGTTCACCGACGCCGGCTTCGACCGCATCGTGCTCATGAACGCCGGGCCCGACCCCGACGGGTTCCTCGACTTCTTCGAGGGCACCCTCGCCGGGCGGGTGCGCGCCCTCACTCCCGCCTGACCCCGGCGAGGGTGAGCACCCGGCCGACGGCACCGCCCGGCAGCGTCCGCAGCGGCAGTCCTGTGGGTCCCCGCCGCCGCGCCGACTCGCGCACGGAAAACCGCCGGCCCGATGGCGGAGTTCGCGCGGCAGGTCCGGGACCGTCATTGTGGGGGGGTGTCGGAAAGGTCGGGGTTCTTCAGCATCCGGTTCAGCGCGGATCCGGTCCAGCTCGTCTTCTTCCGGGCCGGGCTGGACCGGTGGCTGCGTGAGCTGGAATGGCCGGAGGCCGAACGGGTGGACATGCTGCTCGCGGTCAGCGAGGCGTCGGGCAACGCCGTGGACCACGCCTACCTGGGCGGTGACGCCGGCGAGGTGGAGGTGACGGGCCGCCTCGTCGTCGGGGCCACCGAGCGGCGCATCGTGGTGGTCGTGCGGGACCACGGCCGGTGGCGGGCCGACCACGGCGGGGACGGCTTCGGGTTCACCACGGTGCGCGCCTGCACGGCGCGCCTGCGGATCCGGCACGACGACGACGGCACGGTGGTGACGATGAACAGCAGGCCGGTGCCGCTGGTGACGGGCGGGGTCAGCGGTTGCGCAGGATGTTGACGCCGAGGTAGCCGGCCCGGGCGGCCAGTCCGACCGGCGCGGTCATATCGGCCGCAACATCGGCCTGCTTCACTGTCCCGGGACGGACGGAGGACGCGTGGATCTGCACACCGTGGAGCAGTGGGTCGACGCCCGTACCGTCGACGCCTGGCGGCCGGGCGACGCGTGGCTCGCCGGCGGCACGGCGCTGTTCTCCGCCCCCGGTGTGCACCTGCGCCGCCTCCGCGACCTGGGCGGGACGGGCTGGGAGCCGCTCGTCGAGGACCCCGACGGGCGGCTGGAGATCGCCGCCACCTGCACCGTCGCCCGGCTCGCCGCCCATCCGGTGGCGCTGTTCGGGCAGTGCTGCCGCGCGTTCCTGGCGTCGTTCACGATCTGGAACATGGCCACGGTCGGTGGCAACCTCTGCGCCGCGCTGCCCGCCGGGCCGATGATCGCGCTGACCACCGCGCTCGACGGCGGGTGCCTGCTGCTCGCACCCGACGGTGCGGCGCGCACCCTCCCGGTCACCGCGTTCGTCGTCGGCGACGGCCGGACCGCGCTGCGGGAGGGGGAGCTGCTGCGCTCGGTCACCGTGGGGCCGCTGCCGGCCCGCACCGCGTTCCGGCAGGCCTCGCTGTCCACCCTGGGGCGCTCGGCGGCGCTGCTGATCGGGACCCGGGACGCCGACGGCGCGATGACGCTGACGATCACCGCCGCCACGCCCCGGCCCCACCGGCTGAGGTTCGCCGTCCCGCCCACGGCCGGGGAGCTCCGGGAGGCCGTCGAGGACGAGGTGGAGCACTGGTTCGACGACCTGCACGGCCACCCGGCCTGGCGCCGGCACCTGACCTTCCGGTTCGCCGAGCAGATCAGGGAGGAGCTCTCGTGACGTTCTCCGTCGAGGTCAACGGCGTCGAGCACACCACCGAGCCCCGCCCCGGCCAGTGCCTGCGCACCTACCTGCGCGAACGCGGCTGCTTCGGGGTGAAGAAGGGCTGCGACTCCGGCGACTGCGGCGCGTGCACCGTGCACGTCGACGGCGTCCCCGTGCACAGCTGCCTCTACCCGGCGGTCCGGGCCGGCGGGCACGCGGTCACCACCGTGGAGGGCCTCGCCACCGCCGGGGAGCTGCACCCGGTCCAGCAGCGGTTCCTCGACGCCCAGGGCTTCCAGTGCGGCTTCTGCACCGCCGGGTTCGTCATGACGACGGCGGCGCTCGACGAGGCCCAGCTCGCCGACCTGCCCCAGGCGCTCAAGGGCAACCTGTGCCGCTGCACCGGCTACCGGGCCATCTCCGACGCCGTCCGCGGTGTCACCACCGTCGAGACGGCGTGCCCGGGACGGGCGGTCGGGGCGAGCGTGGCGGCCCCCGCCGGCCCGCAGGTCGTCACCGGCACCGCCCGCTACACGCTCGACGTCGACGTGCCGGGTGTGCTGCACATGAAGCTGCTGCGCTCGCCGCACGCGCACGCCCGGGTCGTCGCGATCGACACCGCCGACGCGCTGGCCCTGCCCGGGGTGCAGGCCGTGTTCACCCACGAGGACGCGCCGCGGCGCCGGTTCTCCAGCGGCCGGCACGAGAACCCGGCGGACGACCCGGCCGACACCCGCGTGCTCGACGACGTCGTGCGCCACGTCGGGCAGCGCGTCGCCGCCGTGGTGGCCGACACCGAGGCCGCCGCGGAGGAGGGCTGCCGCCGGGTCCGGGTGACCTACGAGGTGCGGCCCGCCGTCACCGATCCCGAGGAGGCCCTGCGCCCCGGCGCGCCGCTGGTGCAGGCGACGGGCAACGTGGTGGGGGAGGTGCACGGGGAGGTCGGCGACGTCGAGGCCGGGTTCGCGGCGGCCGCCGCCGTGTACGAGCGGACGTTCCACACCCCGCGCGTGCAGCACGCCAGCCTCGAGACGCACGGTGCGGTCGGCTGGCTGGAGGCCGACGACTCGCTGGTGGTGCGCACCAGCACCAGGTCCCGTTCCTCACCCGCCGCGCGCTGTGCGACCTGTTCGACCTGCCCGCCGAGTCGGTGCGGGTGGTGGCGGGCCGCGTCGGGGGCGGGTTCGGCGGCAAGCAGGAGATGCTCGTCGAGGACGTGGTCACGCTCGCCGTGCTGCAACTGCGCCGGCCGGTGCGCCTGGAGTTCACCCGCGCCGAGCAGTTCGTCGGTGCCACCACGCGGCACCCGTTCACCGTGCGCGTGAAGGTCGGGGCCCGGGCCGACGGCACCCTCACGGCGATCCAGGTGCGCGCGGTGTCCGACACCGGCGCGTACGGCAACCACGGCCCGGCCGTGATGTTCCACGCGGTCGCCGAGTCGCTCGCCGTGTACACCTGCCCGCACAAGAAGGTCGACGGGTTCGCCGTCCACACCCACACCGTGCCGTCGGGCGCGTTCCGCGGCTACGGCCTCGGCCAGGTCACGTTCGCGGTGGAGTCGGCGATCGACGAGCTGGCCCGCACGCTCGGGCTCGACCCCCTCGCCGTGCGCGAGCGCAACATCCTGCGCTCCGGCGACCCCGTGGTCGCGCCGGCCGGCCACGACGACGACCTGCACGTCGCCAGCTACGGCCTCGACCAGTGCCTCGACGTGGTCCGGGCCGCGGCGGCCGAACCCGCGGGTCCGGTGCCGGAGGGGTGGCTGGTGGGGTCGGGCAGCGCGCTGTCGATGATCGCGACGGGCCCGCCCGGCGGCCACACCGCCGACGTGGTGGCCCGGCTGCTGCCCGACGGGGCGATCGAGGTCGCCGTCGGCACGACCGAGTTCGGCAACGGCACCACCACCGTGCACCGCCAGATCGCCGCCGACGCCCTCGGCACGCGGCCCGACCGGATCACCGTGCGCCAGTCCGACACCGACCTCGTCGGCCACGACACCGGCGCGTTCGGCTCCACCGGCACGGTCGTCGCGGGCAAGGCGACGCTGCGGGCCGCGCACGCGCTGGCCGGGAGCCTGCGGATGCTCGCCGCCCAGTACCTCGGCGTCGACGCGCGCGAGTGCGTGCTCGTCGTCGACGCCGTGCAGGCCGGGGACCGCCAGATCCTGCTCAAGGAGCTGCACCAGCGGGCCGGCCGCGACGTCGTCGCGCACGGCACGTTCGGCGGCACGCCCCGGTCGGTGGCCTTCAACGTCCAGTGGTTCCGGGTGGCCGTCGACCCCGGGACGGGGGAGATCCGGATCCTGCGCAGCGTGCACGCCGCCGACGCCGGCCGCGTGCTCAACCCGATGCAGTGCCGCGGGCAGGTCGAGGGCGGCGTCGCCCAGGCGCTGGGTGCGGCCCAGTTCGAGCAGGTGCGCCTCGACGCCGACGGCCGGGTCACCACCACCGCGTTCCGCGAGTACCGGCTGCCCGCGTTCGCCGACGTGCCCCCCACCGAGGTGCACTTCGTCGACACCACCGACGCGATCGGGCCACTGGGGGCCAAGTCGATGAGCGAGAGCCCGTTCAACCCGGTGGCGCCCGCGCTGGCCAACGCGGTGCGCGACGCCACCGGCGTCCGGTTCACCGACCTGCCGTTGGCCCGGGACACCGTCTGGCTGGCGCTCGACGCGCGGCGGGGGTCGCAGGCCGGATAGTGGGGTCCCGGGGAACGTAGTGGATCACCGACGGCTCACGCGGTCCTGCGCGCGGCCTCCTCCTGTGAGGCCCGCACGACCTGGACCTGGTCGCCGATCTGCAGGTCGTCGAACCAGGCCTCGGCGTCGGCGGGCGCCAGGTGGATGCAGCCGGCCGACGACCGGGACGGGCTGCCGCTGTGGAAGGCGATGCCGCCGTCCTGGAAGAAGACCGCCCAGGGCATCGGCGCCGGCCGGCCGTCCGCCAGCCGGGACTCCTGGCTGAGGTGGTCCTTGTCCTTGCGGTACACCCGCAGCGAGTGCCCGATCGGGGTCTCCTCGCCGTTGCCGCCGGACGCGATCTTCACGGGGCCGCGGGTGATCTTCCCGTCGTGCAGCAGCCAGGCCCGCTGGGTGTCGAGGTCGACGCACGACCGCGCCGAGATCGAGCAGGGCGTGCCGGCCGCGAGCGGCTCGGCGTGGGCGGCCGCGGCGGCGGGCGACTCGGG
>NZ_MKVV01000062.1:7702-74121 GCF_001899645.1 Pseudonocardia sp. 73-21
TGCGCGGTGAGGGGCAGCTCGTCTCGTGCGCAGCGTGGGTGGGCGGCGATGACGAGCTGGTGTCGGCTCCCGTGGACATCGAGCCGGACGCCGATCTCGAGAGGTTCCGCGCCGAGGTGGCGGAGTTCCTCGACACCGCCCCGACGGACGCGATCCGCGAGGCCGGCCGCAAGACCACCAGCGCCTTCGCCCCGTTCGACGAGACCATGGCCTGGCAGCGGATCCTGCACGCCCGCGGCTGGGCCGCCCCCGACCGGCCGGTGGAGCACGGCGGCACGGGCTGGTCGGTGCAGCAGCGCTACGTCTACGCCGACGAGTACCAGAAGCGCGGCCTGCCCCCGCTGCTGCCCAACGCGCTGCGCATGATCGGTCCGCTGCTGATGGAGCTGGGCACGGCCGAGCAGAAGGCCCGCTACCTGCCCCGCATCCTCTCGGCCGAGGACTCCTGGACCCAGGGCTACTCCGAGCCCGACGCCGGCTCCGACCTGGCCTCCCTGAGCTGCTCCGCCGTGGCCGACGGCGACGACTACGTGATCAACGGCAGCAAGATCTGGACGACGCTGGCGCACCGGTCCAACCGGATGTTCATGCTCGTGCGCACGAGCCGGGCGGGGAAGAAGCAGCAGGGCATCACGTTCCTGCTACTGGACCGCACCGACCTCCCGGGCATGGTCATCAGGCCGATCGTCGGGCTCGACGGGGTGCCCGAGCAGTGCGAGGTGTTCTTCGACGACGTCCGCGCGCCGCAGTCGGGGCGGGTCGGGGCCGAGAACGAGGGGTGGTCGGTGGCCAAGCAGCTGCTCCGGCACGAGCGGGGCGTGTCGGCCGACAGCCCCGTGCTGCGCCGGCGGATCGAGGTGGTCCGGCGGGCCGCGGCCGCCGCACCGTCCGCGTTCGGGGGCACGCTCGCCGACGACGCGGTGTTCCAGCGGGACCTGGGGGAGCTCGAGGCCGACGTCGCCTCCTACGAGCACGCCGAGAAGCTGGCGCTGGGCGGGCACCCGATCGCCGCGGACCCGGCCTTCCCGTCGATGAACAAGGTGCTCGGCTCCGAGCTCACGCACGCTGATGATGACGCGGGTGGCCGGGCTCGACGCGTTGCCGGACCAGCGCGGCGCCCTGGAGGTGGGCGCCGGGATCGAGGCCCTCGGCGGCGATCTCGCCCTCGTCGCGATGCCCTTCTACCTCAACAGCCGGGCCACCACGATCTACGCCGGCACCAACGAGGTGCAGCGCGACCTCATCGCGCGCACGCTGCGGACCTGAGGGACGGGCATGGACTTCAGCTACACCGCGGAGCAGACGATGCTGCGCGACTCCCTGTCGCGCTACCTGCGGCGCGACTACGGGTTCGACGCCCGGCAGGCGATCGTGCGCTCGACGCCGGGAAGCTCGGGTACCTGAAGGCCCGCTCCACCCTGCTGTACACGACGGCCCTCGCCGAGGCCGGGCGCGCGGGTCCGCGCGACATCGCGATCCTGAAGGCCCAGGCCGGACGGCTCGGGCGGTCGCTCGGCGAGGCCGCGATCCAGACGCACGGCGGGGTCGGCATGACCGACGAGCTGCCGGTGGGCCACCTGCACAAGCGGATCCTCGGCGTCGAGGCGATGTTCGGCGCCACCGACCACCACCTGCGGACGGTCGGGGCCGCGCCCGCCTGAGATCAGCGGCCGGGCAGCGTGCGGGCCACCATCTCGACGAGGTCGACGGTGCGCTGGGCGTAGCCCCACTCGTTGTCGTACCAGCCGAAGACCTTCACCAGGTCGCCGGTGACGGTGGTCAGGCCGGAGTCGAGGACGCACGAGGCGGGGTCGCCGAGCACGTCGCGGGAGACGATCGGGTCGCTCGTGTACCGCAGGATCCCCTTCAGGTGGCCCTCGGCGGCCGTGGCGAACGCCCGGTTGACCTGTCCGACGGTGGCGGGCTCGGCCAGCTGCACGGTCAGGTCGACGAGCGACACGTCGGCCACGGGCACCCGCACCGCCACCCCGTCGAGCCGTCCGTCGAGCTCGGGGATGATCGTCGTGATCGCGCGGGCCGCTCCCGTGCTGGTGGGCACGATGTTCGTGGCGGCCGAGCGGGCACGGCGCAGGTCCCTGTGCGGCCCGTCGATGAGGTTCTGGTCGCCGGTGTAGCTGTGCACCGTCGTCAGCAGGCCGTGCCGCACCCCGAACGACCGGTGCAGCACGTCGACCATCGGGGCCGCGCAGTTCGTGGTGCAGGACGCGTTGGACACGATGTGGTGGTCGTGGGGGGAGTACTCGTCGTCGTTGACGCCGAGGACCACCGTCACATCCACCTCGCCGGGCGCGGTGAGCACGACCTTGCGGGCACCGCCGTGCGCGAGGTGCGCGCCCACCCGTTCCCGGATGCGGAACCGGCCCGTGGCCTCCACCACGACGTCGACGCCGAGCGCGCGCCAGTCCACGTCCTCGGGGCGGGAGTGGTCGAGCACCCGCACGAGGTGCCCGTCGACGGTGAGGTGGTCGTCGTCGGTCTCGATGGGGACGTCCCACCGGCCGTAGGTGGAGTCGTAGCGCAGGAGATGCGCGAGCGTGGCCACCGGCGCGATGTCGTTGACCGCCACCACCTCCACCGGTGAGTCCGGCCGCTGCACGACGGACCGCAGCACGGCGCGCCCGATCCGTCCCATGCCGTTGATCCCGATCCGGACGTGCATGACGTGCTCCTCGATGTCGGTGGTCCCCAGCCTGGGAGTGCCGGGCGCGTCGGCGGCAGTGCCGGTGGCCCCCCGATGCGGGGCCGGTCGGCCCTGCCGCCGCGCGGCCGGCCGCGCGAGCCTGGCTGCTCCGCACGAGTGGAGGAGAACGATGGCCAGCAGGAACCCTGTCCCGCGTCCGGTGGTGGTCGGCATCGACGGTTCGAGGTCGGCGCTCGACGCGGTGCGGTGGGCCGCGGTGGAGGCGGAGCGGCGCCGCACGGGGTTGCGGCTGGTGGAGGCGTTCGGCTGGCTGCCCGTCGAGGACGGCGAACCCGGCCATGCCGACCATGCCGACCATGCCGACCATGCCGACCATGCCGACCATGCCGACCATGCCGACCATGCCGACCATGCCGACCATGCCGACCATGCCGACCATGCCGACCATGCCGACCCGTCCTACCGCGAGGTGCTGACCCGGGCCGCCCGCGAGCGGCTCGATGTGGCCGGCGCGGCCGCCGCCCTGGTGGCGCCCGGCGTGCCGGTGGAGACCGACCTGCTCACCGGCGATCCGATACCCCGGCTCGTCGCCGAGTCCGCGGCCGCGCAGCTCGTCGTCGTGGGGGACCGGGGCCTGGCCGGCATCACCGGCCTGCTGGTCGGGTCCGTGGCCACCGGTGTCGCGGCGCGTGCGGCGTGCCCGACCGTGGTGGTGCGGGGGACCGAGCCGGGTGGCCCGATCCCCGCGGTGGGCCCGGTCGTGGTCGGGGTGGACGGCTCACCGGTCAGCGAGGCCGCCCTGGCCTGTGCGTTCGAGGAGGCGTCGGCGCGCGGTGTCGGCCTGGTGGCCCTGCACACCTGGCGGGACACGATGGTCGACGGGTCGGTGGCGCCCCTGATCGACTGGGCCGCCGTCGAGGCCGAGGAGCAGCAGGTGCTGGCCGAGCGCCTCGCCGGGTGGGCGGTCAAGTACCCGGATGTCGCGGTCGAGCGGGTGGTGGCCCGGGACCGGCCTGCGCACGCGCTGCGCGAGCGTTCGCGGGGGGCCCAGCTGCTGGTCGTCGGTTCCCGAGGCCGGGGTGGCCTGGTGGGCACCCTGCTGGGCTCGGTCAGCCAGACACTCCTGCACCATGCCGCCTGCCCGGTCATGGTCGTGCGCCCCGACCTGGCGCGGTCGTAGTGGCCGCCGACGACGCGGCGGTCGCGGCGCAGCTGGCCGACGTGCACGACGCCCTGCTCCGGGACGCCGAGGCCGTCGGGCTGGACCCGGCCGCGCTGGACGGGGCGCTGGAGCGTGCCGCCGCGACCTACGCCCACCGGCGCGTACGGAGGTTCACCGGCGTGCTCGTCGAGCGGGAGGTGCGGGAGGAGCTGGGGCTGCGCCGCGTGTCACGGCTGTGAGCGGATCTCCGGGCCGGCCTCGAGCCGGTACCCGTGGCCGCGCAGCGTGGTGATCTCGGGGATGGTGCCGGCGTCGGCGTGCTCGCGCAGCCGCCGGCGCAGCGTGGCGATGTGCACGTCGAGGGTCTTGGTGGAGCCGAACCAGTGCTCGTCCCAGACGTCGGCCATGAGGGTCTCCCGCCCCACGGCCTTGCCCGGCTCGGCGGCCAGGCGGGCCAGCAGGTCGAACTCCTTGGAGCGCAGGACCACCTCCCGGCCGGCGACGGTGACGCGCCGGCTCGCGCTGTCGACCACGAGGTCCCCGATCAGCGACCGCTCGGGCGCGGTGGGGGCGCCGCGGCGCAGGTGGGCGCGCAGCCGCGCGTGCAGCTCCGCGAGCCGAACGGGCTTGACGAGGTAGTCGTCGGCGCCGGCCTCCAGCCCGACGACGACGTCCATCTCCTCGCTGCGCGCGGTCAGGATCACGATGACGGTGCCCGGCTGGGCCAGCCGCAGCCGGCGGCACACCTCCACGCCGTCGAGATCGGGGAGGCCGAGGTCCAGCAGCACCAGGTCGAACGAGCCCCCCTCGTCCAGGGCCTGCGCGCCCGCGCGGGCCCAGACCACGTCGTGCCCGTTGGCGCGCAGGCTCTCCGCCAGTGCGCCGCCGATCATGTCGTCGTCCTCCACGATGAGCAGCCTGGTCACGGGCGTGAACCTACCCCGCGGCCCCGCGGGTTACCGCACGGCAAGCATCCGGTGAAGGGACCGCCAACGCCTCCGGTTCCCCGTAACAGCGGATCTCGACCTCTCGATAGGTGGCCGATCGTCATCGAGAGGGGTGCCGTGTTTCTCCGTTACATCCACAATTTCCGGGCCGTCGCGATCCTGGTCATCGTGGCCGGGCACGCCGCGTTCACGCTGGGCCGCGACGCCGAGCCGCGGACGATGGACCTGCTGGCCGACGTGCTCGACTACGGAACCGTCCTCTTCCTGTTCATCGCCGGATTCCTCTTCCAGTACCTGTCCGCGTCGTACGACTACCGCGGCTATCTGGGGCGGAAGCTGCGCAACGTCATCCTCCCGTACGTGATCACCCTGCTGCCCGGGATCGCGTTCGTCCTGTGGACCAACCGGCACGCCGACGGCTCCCCGCTGCTGCGGGTCGCCACGATTCTCGTGACCGGTCTCGGCACGCCGGACTACCCGATGTGGTACATCCCGATGATCACGTTGTTCTACCTCGCGGCGCCGCTGTTCATCCGCATCGTGCGGCATCCGCGGCTCTACTGGGTGGCGGTGCCGTTGCTGGTGCTCTCGACGGTGGCCCAGCGGCCGCCCGAGGCGCAGACGCCCGCCATCGCCCTCTACTTCCTGCCGGTCTACGTCATCGGGATGTGGGTGGGCCACGAGCGCGCCCGCCTCGGGCCGCTGCTGCTGCGGATCTGGCCGTGGCTGCTCGGGCTGTGGGCCGCCGCCGTGGTCATCAGGTTCCTGTTCTCGCCGGTGCACGGCGGCGACTACTCCCGCAACCTGTTCTCCGGCGAGTACGGGTGGGTCGACTGGATGCTGCTGATGAAGCTCGTGCTGGCGTTCGCGCTGGTCGGTCTGCTGCAGCGGTGCGAGGGACTGATCGGCGACCGGCTGACGTTCATCGGCGACATCAGTTTCACGATCTTCTTCGTTCACGTGTACCTGCTGTTCGCGTTCACGCTGGCGTCCGTGGCGCTGTTCGGCGCCGTACCGCAGGGCAACCTGGTGTCGTGGTTCGTGCTGACCGTGGCGGTGGTCGCGGCGGCGGCGGCCGGCACCGCCGTCGCGAAGCGGGTACTCGGACCGCGCAGCCGGTCGCTGATCGGATCGTGATCCCCGTTCCGCGATTCCGCATTGTCCGTACTACCGCCCGACGGAGGAATCGGCTCGGCTGGTGATCGGCGGGGCGGCCACGGTGATGTTCGCGATGGTCAGGCGGGGATCGTCTACGGCGTCCACGCCCTCCCGATCGCCTGGTGAGACCGGGGCACCGGCCCACCGATGAGTCCGGCGCCCGTCGCGGGTCCTACCCGCATGACGCAGACGACAGAGACGGTCGAGTTCGGTCCCGCCGCCCGCGCGCTGGCCCAGGTGGTGGACGGCGTCCGGGACGACCAGCTCGACGCCCCCACGCCGTGTCCGGCGTACACCGTGGCCGACCTGCTCGACCACGTCGCCGGGTTGACGGTGGCCTTCACCGCGGCGGCGCGCAAGCAGGCCCTGGGCGGTGACGCCTCCGGTGACGGGTCACGCCTGCCGGAGGGCTGGCGGGAGCGCATCACCGACGACCTGGCCGAGCTGGCCGCGGCCTGGGCCGAGCCCGCCGCGTACGAGGGCATGACGATGGCCGGGCCGATCGAGGTCCCGGGGCACGTGGCCGCACTCATCGCGCTGAACGAGGTCCTCGTGCACGGCTGGGACCTCGCCCGCGCCACCGGGCAGCCCTACGGGACCGACCCCGCGGCGGTGACGGCGGTGGCCGGCTGGGTGGCGGGGTTCGCGGTGCCCGGCGAGGTGAGCGAGGGGCCGTTCGGCCCGGCCGTGGCGGTTCCCGACACGGCGCCGGTGCTCGACCGCCTCGTCGGCCTCGCCGGGCGCGACCCGGGTTGGCAGCCGTCCTGATCAGGCCGGCCACGCCACCGGGGTGACCATCCCCGCGGGGCACGGTCGCCGCCGTGCTCGTCGTCGACCGGCGCCGCGCCTGTGCGGGCGCATGCGGCGTGGCGTGGCCCGTCCCGGCGTGAGCGTCGCAGTCTGAGCCGATCGTTGACGGGCCCGCGCGACCCCACCAGGATCGACGCATGATCCTGATCAACATCAAGATGTCCATCCGCCCCGACAAGATGGACGAGTGGCTCGCGCTGGCCGACTCCTACAGCAAGGACGTCAACTCGGAGGAGGGCTGCCTGTTCTTCCAGTTCTCCCGCAGCCTGGACGACGAGAACGAGTTCGTCTGCATCGAGGGCTTCAAGGACGGCGACGCGGGCTCCACCCACGTCGCCCAGCCGTACGTGAAGCGGTTCTTCGACACCGCGCCCGACCTCGTGTCGGCGCAGCCCCAGATCATCTACATCGACACCCCGCACGACGGCTTCGGCCCCATGGGGGAGATCCAGCCGCGCTGACGTCGGCCACTGCGAGGCGAGCGACGAGGTCGGCGGCGATCCGGTCGGCCGGGACGGTGTCGGCCCAGTGCGCGACCCGGCGGCCGTCGGGGTCGACGAGGTGGGTGATGGCGGTGTGGGGCACCGCGTAGCCGTCGGGGTCCTCGGCGTCCGGCCGGCGGCGGGCGAAGATCTGGAAGGCCTGCTTCGCCCGCTCGATCTGCCCGGGGTTGCCGGTGAGTCCGGTGAACCGGGGGTGGGCGGCCTCGAGGTGGGTGCGCAGGACGTCGGGGGAGTCGCGGTCCGGGTCGACGGTGACGTAGAGCGGTACCGGCCGGGCGCGGAGACCGTCGAGTGCGGCGTCGAGCTTGGCCAGCGCACGCGGGCAGACCACCCGGCACGCGGTGAACCCGAACTGGACCATCAGCCAGCGGCCCCGGTAGGTCTCCGCGGTGACGGGGGTGCCGTGGTGGTCGACGAGGTCGAACGCGACGAGCTCGCTCACGGCGTCAGCACCAGGTCGACGGCGGGGCCGGTCGGCACCGGCACGACGACCTCGCCGGCGGTGGTGGCGATGTCGGTGCCGTCGAGGACGAGGCGGGCGCCGTCGGGGACGCGGCCGACCGTGACGGTGCCCTCCCCGGGCACCTCGCCGATGCGCCGCATCCGGGCGTGCAGCACGCCGTCGACGACCTCGGCCCGGCTGACCTCGACGTCGCGGTCGACGACGGTGAGGGCGGGCTCGGTGAAGTGCTCCGGGCCCCAGGGCCGGTTGTAGAGACCCCAGAGCCCGTCGGACACGTTGAGCCGGGCGTAGCCGAGCAGCACGTTGCCCGTCATCGGCTCGATCTCGGTGCGGTGCCCGTCGGCGTCGGCCGGAGTGTCGTTGCGGGGGTGGAAGAGCCCGCCGTCGCGCCAGGTGGGGTGCATGAACCGGTCGGCGTGGGTGAGCAGGCCCTCGAGGGTGGTGCAGTCGCCCATCTCCGACGCCCACGCGGCCACCCAGCCGGTGTCGCAGGTGTCGGAGACGACCTGCTGGCCCATGACCTCGCGGGCCGGGGCGCTGCGCACCGACAGCGTGCCGTCGGTTCCGGGGACCAGGAACGCCGCGACCTGCCGGGGGTAGTGCTCGCGCACGAAGTCGCGGTTCCAGGTGTTCATGAGCGCGCCGCACCAGGCGTCGACCCAGGGCGAGGGCCCGTCGTTGGCGCGGACGGCACGGGAGTCCTCGGAGACCATCATCGCGTAGTGGCCGCGGTCGTCGAGGCGCCCGAAATCGGCCCAGGCCCGCTCGTAGCCCGCGACGACCTCGGTCGCGCGGTCCCCGCCGGTGATCAGGTCGTGGAGGCGGAACCCGAGGATGGCGGGCTGATTGCAGATCTGGAACACGCAGTTGGGCTCGCAGGCCACGCCGATGTAGCCGTTCTGCACCATCTGCCAGTACAGGTGCTCGTTGAGGGAGTCGCGGTCGTAGGTGAACCGCTTCTCGGCCCCGCCCCAGAAGAACGACCAGTGCCGGAACGTCAGGGATCCGGGTGCGGCGTAGCGGTCGGCCGCGAACAGGTGGTCGTGCAACAGGGCGCAGGACTGCACGTAGGCGCTGTACATGATGTTGTCGCGGACGACCGGGTCCCACTCCTCGTGGAGCCGGTCGGCGAGGTGGGCGTTGAACACCGAGCCGCCGCGGCTGACGTCGCGCCAGTACATCCACACCTCGGGCAGCAGCAGCTTCGCGATCAGCCGCTGCATCATCGGCTGGAACAGCCCGGGCGCGGCCGGGAGCCGGTGGCGGTGGGCCAGCGCGAGGCCGTAGAGCATGTAGGCGAGCTGGAAGCGGTAGCCGCCGAAGTCGTCCTGGCCGTAGCCCTTGCCCTGCATGAGCGACCAGTCGTTGGGCTGCTGGCGGGAGAGGTTGTCCCAGTGGCGCAGGTGCCCGAGCTGTTCGCGGTCCAACGTGGTTGCCGGCACGCCGTCACGCTACAACCGGGTGGCGCGGTGCGGGGTCCACGCGCCTGCCGGGGGGAAAGGACTGGCCGGCCCGCTCCGCTCAAGACTGTCGGTGATCGAAGGTATGTTCGATCCATGGAGGCGGTGGTGGTGCCCGAGGGCCTGGCGGCGATGCCGCCCGGCCCGGCGCTGGCCGCTGCGCTCGGGGCGATCGAGCTGGATCGGGTGCCCCACGACCGGATGCTCGAGGTCCTCGCCGCCCAGCACCGCCAGCTCAACCACGAACAGGCCCGCATGGTCGCCACCCTGGCCGAGGTCGGCCGCTGCGAGACGATCCCGGCGCCCGGGCTCGTCGCGCGCCTGTCGCGGCCGGGACGCTACGCCGCGGAGGAGACCCGCGCCGCCCTGTACTGGACGCGCAACGCCGCCGACAGCGAGCACGACTTCGCCGAGTCCGTCGTGCACGCGATGCCCGTGGTGTTCGCCGCCTGGTGGTCCGGTGATCTGGATCGGCCGCGGGTGCGGGTGTTCGACCGCTACCTCACGGGACTGGCTCCGGAGCTGATCGCACGGATCTGCGCGGTCGCGGTCCCGGTCGCGCCCCGCAGGACGACGGGGCAGCTGGCCCGCGGGCGCTACCGGTCCCGAGGCGAGTTCCTCGACCCGCCGCTGCCCGACCCCACCGCCACCCCCACCGAGCCCGAGGAGCAGCACGACCGGATCCGGTACGACGACGGCGCCATCCTGCGCCGCCCACCGCCGGAACCCACGCAGGAGCGGGCCCCGCCACCGCCCACCGACCCCTTCGAGCCGCCGCCGTTCTGAGCGGTCGGGCTCGGACGACCATCGGTACTCCGGCCCAGTTCATGATCATCGCAACGGGCCCGGTGGGTGGCGCGCCGGCGATCCGGTGGCCACGGTGGCCACGGTGGCCTCCGCGTCCTGACCCGCCCCGGGCTCCCTGACTGCCAGCACCTGGGGCTGCTGGAACCCCGGGTTCGCCATCCGCAGCGCCGAGGGCATCGGCCTGGCAGGGTCGGGGCCATGAGAGTGGTCATCACCGGCGGGGCCGGGTTCCTGGGTGCGCGGCTGGCGGCGCGGTTGCTCGACGTCGGCGTCCTGGACGGGCGCCGGATCGAGGAGATCGTCCTGTTCGACCAGGTCGCGGCGGCTGTTCCCGACGATCCACGGATCCGCGTCCACGTCGGCGACATCGCCGACGTGGACGCGGTGATCGGCCCGGCCACGTCGTCGGTGTTCCACCTGGCCGCGGTCGTCAGCGGGCAGGCGGAGGCGGAGTTCGACCTCGGCATGCGGATCAACCTCGACGGGTCGCGGTCCGTGCTCGAGGCGTGCCGGGCGGCGGGCCACCGTCCGCGCGTCGTGTTCACCAGCTCGGTCGCGGTGTACGGCGGCGACCTCCCGGACGTCGTCCTGGACTCCACGGCACTCGCCCCCGAGACGTCCTACGGCATCCAGAAGGCGTGTGCCGAGCTGCTGCTGCAGGACTACACGCGCCGAGGTCTCGTGGACGGGCGGGTGCTGCGGCTGCCGACGGTCTCGGTGCGCGCGGGGGCGCCGAACCGGGCGGCGTCGTCGTTCGCCAGCGGCGTCATCCGCGAGCCGCTCGCCGGTGTGGAGTGCGCCTGCCCGGTGTCGCCGGACACGCGGCTGTGGCTCCTCTCGCCGGAGCGCGCAGTCGACTGCCTGGTGGCCGGGCACGAGCTGAGGTCGGCGGACCTCGGTGCCGCGCGGTGCGTCAACCTGCCCGGGCTGTCGGTCACCGTCGGGGAGATGGTGGCGGCGCTGGGCCGGGTCGCGGGCCCGGAGGTGGCGGCGCTGGTGCGCTACGAGCCGGACGCGGAGATCCAGCGCATCGCGTCGGGATGGCCGGGGGAGTGGGACACGTCCCGGGCCACGGCCCTGGGCCTGCGGGGCGACCCCGACATCGACGCGATCATCCGTGCGCACATGCGGGTCGGTCGACACGCACCGTGACCAGGGCGTTCCGCCGGGTGTCGATCACGACCCGTGCCGGGACTCGTCCGGCCCCCACGTTGCACGGTGCTGTTACCGGCAGTACGGTTACCGGTGGTAACACCAGAGTCGACATCGGGGAGGACCCTGTGACCAGCACGATCCAGCAGGACGGCGCCATGCTCGCGGACGAGGACGTCGTGGCGAGCCGGCTGCTGCGCTCCTCGGAGATCCTGTCCTACGACCCCTCGACGGAGGTCGACTGGGAGACGCCGCTGGACACCGGCTTCCACGGCACCAGCCCCGAGTGGTGCTCGCTGTACGGCACCGCCTACTGGGACGAGCTGACGCCGGGGCAGCAGAAGGAGCTGACCCGCCAGGAGTCGGCGTCGGTCGCCAGCACCGGCATCTGGTTCGAGATGATCCTGCAGCAGATGATCCTGCGGGACTTCTACGCCAAGGACCCCACCGACCCGGCCTTCCGGTGGGCGCTCACCGAGATCGCCGACGAGTGCCGCCACTCGATCATGTTCGCCCGCGGTGCGGCCAAGCTGGGCGCGCCGGCCTACCGTCCGAAGCGCCACGTGATCGAGCTGGGCCGGGCGTTCAAGACGATCGCTGTCGGGCAGGCCGCGTACGGCGCCATCCTGGTCGCCGAGGAGGTCCTCGACGTCATGCAGCGGGACTGGATGCGCGACGAGCGCGTCGTCCCGTTCGTGCGCACGGTCAACAACATCCACGTCGTCGAGGAGTCGCGGCACATGCGCTTCGCCCGCGACGAGGTGCGCGAGCGCATGAAGGGCACCGGCCGCGTGCGCCGCGAGATCGACGCGCTGGCCACCGCGAGCGCGGCGTACTTCATCGTCACCAGCATGGTCAGCCCCGACGTCTACACCGCGGCGGGCCTCGACCGCGACCGCGCCGTGCGCGAGGCCGCAGGCAACGAGCACCACCACTCGATGCTGCGGTCGAGCTGTGCCGGCCTGATGGAGTTCCTCGGCTCGGTCGGGCTGCTCACGCGCGCCGCGCGGACGATCTACCGCCGCGCGAACCTGCTCTGACGGAGAGGGAGGCCATGCCCTACGCGATCACCCAGAACTGCTGCACCGACGCCTCCTGCGTGGCGGCGTGCCCGGTCAACTGCATCCACCCGACGCCCGACGAGCCGGACTTCGGCACCACCGACATGCTCTACGTCGACCCGCGCACCTGCATCGACTGCGGCGCCTGCGCGGACGCGTGCCCGGTGGACGCGGTCCGGCCCGCCGAGCTGCTGACGGGCCCGCTGGCCGACTACCCGGCCCTGAACGCCGGGTTCTACGCCGACCGCCCGATGGGCAGGCCCGCCTCGGCGGCGCCGGTGTTCCACGCGTGGGGCCCGGTGGCGTTCCGCACCGCCCTGCCCGC
Organism: Pseudonocardia sp. 73-21; assembly: GCF_001899645.1. Lineage (GTDB taxonomy): Bacteria > Actinomycetota > Actinomycetes > Mycobacteriales > Pseudonocardiaceae > Pseudonocardia. Next base: position 20,213 of record NZ_MKVV01000062.1, read on the forward strand.
CGACTTCCCCGTGCTCGACGTGGCGGTGGTCGGCACCGGTCCGGCCGGGATGTACACCGTGCAGGACCTGCTGCTGCACACCACCGCGCGGGTGACGGTCTATGACCGGCTCGCCGTGCCGGGCGGGCTGGTGCGGTTCGGGGTGGCGCCCGACCACCCCGCCACCAAGAAGATCGGCGAGACGTTCGCGCGCCACCACGGGCACGAGCGCGTCCGGATGCGGCTGGGCGTCGAGGTGGGCGGTGTCGAGAGCGGCGGGGACGTCATGATGGCGGAGCTGACGGCCCGCCACGACGCCGTGATCGTCGCCGTCGGGGCGTCGCGGGGCCGGGAGCTCGGCGTGCCGGGGGAGAACCTGCCCGGTGTGGAGCAGGCCACCACCGTCGTCGGCTGGTACAACGGCCATCCCGAGGTCGGTGCGGACGCCGTCGACCTGTCGGCGCAGCGCGTCGTCGTGGTCGGCAACGGCAACGTGGCGCTCGACATCGCCCGGATCCTCACCGCCGACCCGGCCGACCTGGAGGGCACCGCCATCGCCCGGCCGGTGCTGGAGCGGCTGCGGGCGGGCGCGGTGCGGGAGGTGGTCCTGCTGGGCCGGCGCGGTCCCGCCGATGCCGCCTACACCCGCCCCGAGCTGCTGGCGCTCACCCGCCGGACCGGCGTCGAGATGGTGGTCGACGCCGCCGACCCCGCCACCGGGGCGGCCATCGACGCCGCCGCCGACGGCGAGCACGCCGCGGTGCTGCGCGGCCTCCGGCGGGAACATCTCGACTGGTCCGTGCCGCCGCCCGGGGACGGCCCGAAGCGGCTGGTGCTGCGCTTCGGCTCCGCCCCGGAGGCCTTCGACGGCGACGGGCGGGTGCAGGTGGTGCGCACGGCCGGGCCGGCCGGGGCCGCGGCCATCCCGGCCGGGCTCGTCGTGCGCGCGATCGGCCACCGCGGCGTGCCGCTGCCCGGCCTGCCCTTCGACGAGGCCGCGGGCGCCGTCCCGAACGACCGCGGCCGGGTCGAGGGCATGCCCGGCGTCTACGTCGTCGGATGGATCAAGCGGGGCCCGTCCGGCGGGATCGGCGCCAACCGCGTCGACGCCGGGGAGACCGTCGGCGCACTGGTCGACGACGTCGTGGCGGGACGCGTGGCGGCCCGGTCGCGGCGCCGGCTGCGTGTGCGCTGACTCAGGTGCCGCAGAACGTGACGTAGTCGCCCGCGTCCGCCGGGGCGGGCGCGGCGTAGGCCTCCAGGCCGGGCCGGGCGTCGAACGGCCGGGCGAGGACCTCGACCAGCCGGGTGAACGGGCCCAGGTCGCCGTCGGTGGCGGCGGTGAGGGCCTCCTCCACCAGGTGGTTGCGCGGGATGTAGACCGGGTTGACCCGGTCCATCTCGTCGGCCGTAGCCGTGCGGAGCGGGGCCCAGCGGGCCGACCACGCGTCGAACGCGGCGGGGTCGGTGAACAGGGACCGGGCCGCCGATCCGGCGGACGATTCCTTCGGAGACAGGGCGCGGAAGAACGACGTGAAGTCCACCTGCTGGGCCTCCACCAGCTCCAGCAGGTCGGCGACCAGCGGCTCGTGACCCGGGCCGGTGATCCCGAGCTTCGCGCTCATGCCGGTGTAGGAGTACCCGTGGTAGCGGTCGGCGAACGAGGCGAGCACCGCGGTGGCCGCCTCCACCGCGGCACCCTGGTCGTCGTCGATCAGGGGCAGCAGGGCCTCCGCGAGCCGAGCCAGGTTCCACTGCGCGATGCCGGGCTGGTTGCCGTAGGCGTAGCGGCCGCCCTGGTCGATGGAGCTGAACACGGTGCGTGGGTCGACCGCCTCCATGAACGCGCACGGACCGTAGTCGATGGTCTCCCCGGAGATCGTCATGTTGTCGGTGTTCATGACGCCGTGCACGAACCCGACCAGCATCCAGCGCGCCACCAGCGCCGCCTGGGCGTCGACCACCCGCTCGAACAGCGCCAGGTACGGGTTGTCCGCCGCGGCCGCGCCGGGGTGGTGCCGGGCGATGGCGTGGTCGGCGAGGCGCTGCAGCAGGGCCCGGTCGCCCGTGGCCGCGGCGTACTGGAACGTGCCGACGCGCAGGTGGCTCGCCGCCACCCGGGCCAGCACCGCGCCCGGGAGCATCTGCTCCCGCACGACGTCCTCGCCCGTCGCGACGACCGACAACGACCGGGTGGTGGGGATGCCCAGCGCGTGCATGGCCTCGCTGACCACGTACTCGCGCAGCATCGGCCCGACCGCGGCCCGGCCGTCACCGCCCCGGGCGAACGGGGTGCGCCCCGAGCCCTTCAGCGCCAGGTCACACCGGTGGCCGTGGACGTCGTGCAGCTCCCCGAGCAGCAGCGCCCGCCCGTCGCCCAGGCGGGGGGAGTAGTTGCCGAACTGGTGCCCGGCGTAGGCCTGCGCCACCGGCTCCGCACCGTCGGGCACGGCGTTGCCGGCCAGGACGGCCACACCGTCGGGGGTGCGCAGCGCCTCCGCGTCGAGCCCGAGTTCGGCCGCCAGCTCCTCGTTGAGGGCCAGCAACCGCGGGGCCGGCGCGGGGGCCGCCTTCCACGGGACGGACAGGCCGTCGAGGTCGCGGACGAAGGAGTTGTCGAACGCGAACAGGGGGCGGATCCCGGTGGTCATGGCTCCAGGGTAGGTGTGAGCGGCGCGCCTCGCGGGCACGGGAGACGCGCCGCTCGCCGGTTCCAACCCGTGGCCGGCCGGTGGTCTTCCTGAACGGTGTTCGGATCGTCAATACTGATGACGAGCGGGGCCACGACCTGTGCCGGACGGCCACGGCGCGACCTCGCCGCGGAGGAGCCGCGCGGTGCCGTTCGCCGCCACGCGACAGCCGCGCGCAAGATCGCCGCCGGTACGGTCGTCGCGTGGGTGATCTGGAGGACGTGGCCCGTCGCCACCTGGTGGCGGGCACGGCGGAGAGCCCGACCTTCGACGGGCACCGCTCGCCGACCGCACCTGCCGGCCGAGAAGGCCGCCGGCGGCGTCGACGTGCGGGTGCTGCTCACCGCCGCGGTGTTCAGCGGGTCGGTGCCCGGGGGTCACGATCGGGCCGTTCCGGGCCAACGCCTTCGCCGCGCGCACGTTCCGGGTGCAGGAGTCGCTGCGCGGGCGGGTGCTGCTCGACCGGTCGGGTGCCGGGATCGGCTGCCCCCACCGGAAGATGATCGCGGTGGTGGTCGGCGGGGACCTGCCGCCCGCCCCGAGCCCTCCCCGCGGCCGCTGCAGCGGGTGGCCGACGGGGCGAAGGCCGGGGCCCGCAAGGGCGTGCAGCTGGCCCGGTCGGGTGACGGGCGGGCGCGGGAGTCGCTGGACCGAGTCAGAACTCCGTCACCCCGGCGTCCGGGGCGATCTCGTGCGCCGTGACGAACCTCGACTCGTCGGAGGCGAGGAACAGCACGGTGTCGGAGACGTCCTCGGGCTGGGTGCCCCTGACCGGCAGCATGTTCACGAACATCCCGCCCAGCCGCGGGTCGCCCGCCATGGCCTCGCCGATGGCGGCCTGCATGTCGCCGGAGCCCATCGGGGTCTCGACGCCGGTGGGGTGCACGCTGTTGACCCGGATCGAGTGCCTCGCGAGCTCGGTGGCGAAGGCCTTGGCCATGCCGCGCACGGCCCACTTGCTGGTGGTGTAGGGGACCATGAACGGCTGCACCTTGATGCCGGCGGCCGAGCTGATCAGGATGATCGAGCCCGCGCCCGCCTCGACGAGGTGCGGGGCACCGGCCATCACGGTGTTCCAGACACCGGTGACGTTCGTGGTGATCGTGTCGTCGAAGATCTCCGGCGTGACCCTGTCCCAGGCGCGGGGCACGCATATGCCGGCGTTGGCCACCACGATGTCGAGCCGGCCCAGCTCGGCCACGGCCCCGTCGACGGCCGTCCGGAGCGCACCGAGGTCGCGCACGTCGAGCCGTGCGGTGACGACGCGCCGGTCGAGCTTCTCGACCAGGCGCACGGTCTCGTCGAGGTCGGCGGGGGTCGCGGAGTCGTAGGGGACGCTCGGCAGCGGCGCGCACACGTCGACCGCGATGATGTCGGCGCCCTCCTGCGCGAGCCGCACCGCGTGGGCCCGGCCCATTCCCCGGGCGGCCCCGGTGATCAGGGCGACCTTCCCCGCAACCCGTCCAGCCATCTCAGCACTCCGTTCGCACTACCGGACAGTGATGTCCGGTTATGGGGGTAGGGTACCCGCGTGCCGGACGGACGTCGAACGAACCGGGGCCGGGGTGCCGCGGCCGGCAACCGCCGCGCCCTCGTGGCCGCGGCGGTGGAGGTCTTCGGCGAGCAGGGCTACGACGCGCCGCTCTCGGCGGTCGCGAAACGGGCCGGCGTCGGCCAGGGGAGCCTGTACCGGCACTTCCCCGACCGCGTGAGCCTGGCGCTGGCCGTGTTCGGCGACAACGTCGACGGGCTCGAGGAGTTGGCGGCCCGTCCCGGCGTGACCCTCGAGGACCTGCTGGCCCGCATCACCGAGCAGATCATCGCGTCGGTCGCCTTCGTCGGGGTGATCACCGCCGGTGCGGCCGACCCGCGCCTCGAGGCCGTGACCGACCGCGTCCGGGGGGTGCTGGCCGCCGCGCTCGGCGAGGCGCAGCGCGCCGGCCGCCTGCGCCCGGGGCTGCGCGTGGACGACATCATGATCGCGATCGGGATGGTTGCGGCGTTCCTGGCCACCGTGCCGCCGGCCGACCGGCGCGCCACCGCCGACGCCGCCTGGGCGATGCTGCAGCACGGCCTGCGCTCCTGAGCGCCACCACGCCGGCGATGCTGATCGCGCCGCCGACGATCTCGACCGCCGTGGGCACCTCGGCGAGCCAGGCGACGGACCGGCCTGCTCGCGACGGCGAGGCGCCCGCGGGCCCCGCGCCCTGGCCGCGGTCGACGAGGCGCCGGTCGTGACCGCGGCCGGCGGGCGCACGCTTGGCCTTCGCGAGTGCGGCCAGCAGGTCCGGGGTGGCGCCGCGCAGCCCGTGCCAGGGCGCCTCCAGCACGACGACGGAACGGAACAGCTCGGGTCGCCGGGCCGCGAGCGCCAGCGTGAGGTTGCCCCCGGAGCTCCATCCGAGCACATCGGCGGGCCTGCCGAGGTGTTCCAGGACCGCGGCGAGATCGTCGATGTGGACGCGGTAGTCCCGCACGGGGCGGTGCACCGACCGGCCGTACCCACGCCGGTCGTAGGCCAGCACGCGCCGGCCGCCGGCGGCGAGGTCGGCCGTCGAACGCCCCCACGACGAGGCCTGCGCCCCGGTGCCGTGCACGAGCACGAGCGGGTCGCCCTCGCCGTACCCGTCGAGCGCCAGCTCGGCGCCGTCGACCGTTATCCGCACCATCACTGACCTCCGCCGTCGTCGTCGGAGCGGATCATGCCCCAGCGAGGGCGCGCAGTGTGTGCTCCCCGGCCGGGTCGTCGTCGGTGGACGAGGGCACCACGACCACCGTGTCGGCGCCGGCGGCGGCGTACTCGCCCAGCCGGGCGGCGACGGCCGCCCGGTCGCCGACGAGCCCGACCACCCGGTTCAGCTCGGCCGGCACCCGGGCCAGCAGCTCGGCCGGGTGGGGCCGGGTGCGCGCGAACGCCACGAGATCGGCGAACCCGGCACGGGCGAACATGTCGCTGTAGCCCGGCGCGGCCAGGTAGCCGACGACGCCGCGGCGCAGCTGCTCCGCCGCGGCGGGCCCGGGATCGACCGCGGCGGGCGCCCACACCGCCACCGGCGGGTGCGGCCGGCCCAGCTCGTCGGCGACCGCGCGGATCCGGGTCACGAGCTCGTGGACGAGCAGGGGGTCGACGAGGTTGAGCACGACCTCGTCGGCGTGGCGCACGGCGGCGCGGACGGCGCCGTCGCCGAACGCGGCGACGACCAGCCTCGACGACGGCGGGCGCAGCCGCAGGCGGTAGCCGCACGACCGCACCACCGCGCCGTCGACGTCGGTCTTCTTCCCGTCGAGCAGGGCCCGCACGGCGCGCGCGGACTCGTCCAGGGCCGTGACCGACCGCTGCCGGCTGCGCCCGTGCCACCCCTCGACGACCGTGGTGGACGACGTGCCCAGCGCCACGGCGACGTCGCGGCCGGTCAGCGCGGCCACCGACGCCGCGCCCATCGCGATCATGGCCGGGTCGCGGACGGCCACGGCGAACGGGCCGAGCACGAGGCCGCTGCGCCGGAACCCGGAGCCGACGTGGGTGCCGAGGGCGAAGGCGTCCCAGGTGGCCATCTCGCCGATCCACACGCGCGGGTAGCCCAGCTCGTCGGCGAGCGCGGCCGTGCGCAGCACCTCCTCGGGCGGCCGGTCCTGCCACAGCCCGAGCGAGACCTCGACGGCCGGCACCGGCGCACGCATCAGTGCTCCTCGTCGGTCATGGGGGCTCCTTCGCAGACGGCGGTGCGCAGCTCGCGCTTGAGGACCTTGCCGACGGGGTTGCGCGGCAACGCGTCGCGCGTCTCCAGCCGTTCGGGCAGCTTGTAGGTGGCGATCTCCTGCGCCACCAGGTGGGCCACGACGTCGGGCAGCGTGACGGTGCGCCCCGGCCGCGGCACGACCACGGCGCAGACCCGCTCGCCCAGCACGTCGTCGGGGTAGCCGACCACCGCCACCTCGGCGACGTCCGGGTGGCCGGCGATCAGCGACTCCAGCTCCGCGGGCGCGATGTTCGTGCCGCCGCGGATGATCAGGTCCTTCGCGCGGTCGACGTAGCGCAGGAACTCCTGGTGCGGGCCGTCGATGACGAACACGTCGCCGGTGCGCAGGAAGCCGTCCTCGTCGAACGGGCTGGCCACCGCGCCGAGGTAACCCGCGAACAGGCTGGGGCCCTTGAGGAGCAGCTCGCCGGGCACGCCCGGCTCGTCGATCTCCGCGCCGGTCCGGGGATCCACCAGCTTCACGGTGGTCTGGGCGGCCGCGGGGAAGCTCCACTCCCGGCCGCCGCCGTAGCGCGGGAACCAGCGGGCGCGCATGCCCGGGTCGGTCATCCGCTCGACGTCGGTCATCAGCGCGATGCCCTCGTTGGAGCCGAAGTAGTTGATGACGTCGAGGCCGTGGCGGTCGTGCCAGCCCCGCACCATCCACTCCTGCAGCGGCGCCGAGCCCGACCCGAGGGCCGTCAGCGACGAGATGTCGGCGGCGGCGAGGATCTCCTCGCGCTGCAGCAGCAGCGCCAGCAGCGCGGGCGGGGCCACGGTGTAGGTGATGGCCTCGTCACGGACCTGGGCCAGGAACACGGGCAGGTCGAACGGGTGGTGCTGCACCAGCGAGCACCCGGTGTGCAGCCACGGCAGGAACATCCCGCTGATGCCCGCCATGTTGACCATCGGGAACGGGTTGAGGATGCGCGAGTCGGCCGTCAGGCCGGGGGCGGCCACCGTGCTGTGGCTCATCACCAGCCACTCGTAGTGCGCGCGGGGCACGCCCTTCGGCGCGGCCTCGGTGCCGGAGGTCCAGCACACCGTGATGCAGTCGTTGGGGTCCACCGGGTGGGCGTCGGCGTACGCCGCGACGGCGGCGGGTGGCTCACCGGCCGCGCCGTCCAGGCGCACCGAGCCCGGCACGTCGGTCGGTCCGATGTGGAACACGGTGCGCAGCGACGGCACCTCGGCCCGCAACGCGACGGTCTCCGCCGCCGCCGGCCGCGCCCCGATCCGGTCGCTGGTGAGGAACGCCGCGATCCCGCCGATCCGGCCCAGCTCGACGATCTCGTGGCGCCGGTACTGCACGGGCAGCGGCGACACGACGGCCCGGACCCGCCAGGCCGCCAGGTAGGCCACCGCGAGCTCGACGATGTTGGGCAACTGCAGCGCGATCACGTCGCCCTCGCCCACGCCGTGGGCAAGCAGCACCCCGGCCAGCTCCTCGACGCGGGCGGCCACCCCGGTCCAGGTCAGCCGCAGCGGTGCGGTGTCCACGAGGTCGGCCTTGTTCGGCGGGTCCACCACGGCGAGGGCGTCGCCCCGCTCCACGACCCGGTCGGCGAACAGCTGCTGCACCGTCTCCCCGGTCCACCAGCCCCGGCCGACGTAGTCGTCGACGCGGTCCTGAGGATGCATCCGTCGACCGGGCACGGCACCTCCTGCGTCGCTACAGTTAGCAGTGCCGTTCGTACTCCGTGCCCGCCACGAGGTCAACACTAGGCAGGTCACGCCGTCAGTTGTAGCTTCGGATCATGAACGACCTGCGGCTCCTGCTGGACGGGAACGCCATCGCCGAGCTGCTCACCCGCTACCTGCGCGCCGTCGACCCCGGCGACGTGGCCACGCGGCGGGCCAGCCACCCCGACGGCGCCACGGAGGAGCACGGCGGCCTCTGCTCCGGGCCGGCGCAGGGCTACGTCGACACCATCGAGGCCGCGCTGTCCCACCCGGCCGACCTGCTGTTCGGCCTGCTGTTCGGCGCGACGTTCCCGCCCGACGTGGTCGACGACGGGATCCGGGTGTGAGCGCCACCGCGCAGGGGTGCACGGCGATCGTCACCGGTGGCAACCGCGGCATCGGACGCGCGTTCGTGGAGGAGCTGCTGGCCGCCGGCGCGGCGCGGGTCTACTGCGGCGCCCGCGACGTCGACGCGGTGCCGGCCGAGCTCGTGGCGGCGGGCGCGGTGCCGGTTCCGCTCGACGTCACCGACGAGGAGTCGGTGGCCGCCGCCGCCCGGACCTGCGCGGACGCCACCGTAGTGATCAACAACGCGGGCCTGCACGGCCGCGACAGCCTGGTTCTCGCCGCCGACCCCGCCGTGGCGCGCCGGGAGATGGAGGTCAACTACTTCGGCGTCCTGGCCATGACCCGCGCGTTCGCCCCGGTGCTCGCGCGCAACGGCGGCGGCGCGATCGTCAACGTGCTGTCGGTGGCCGGCGCCATCCCCACGGTGTTCATGGGCGGCTACTCGCCGGCGAAGTCGGCGGCGCTGTTCCTGTCGGTCATCGCCCGCGCCGAGCTGGAGCCGCAGGGCACGAGCGTCACGGCTCTCGTCGTCGGGTCGGTGGACACGCGGATGGCCGACCACGTCGAGGGGGAGAAGGAGGACCCCCGCGACATCGCCGTCACCGGCCTGCGCGCCATGGCCCGCGGGAGCGGATCGTCGACACCGACCGCATGGCGATCGAGGCGAGGGCGAGGTACGCGGTGGACCCGGTGCGCTGGCAACGCGGCATGGCGATGCTCCACCAGGCCGGCCGTCTGTCGACCGGGCGCTGACCCCGGTCAGACGGCCGTCCGAGCGGCCCGTCCGTCGCGGACGATCTCCACGTCGGCGCCCCGCAGGCGCTCGTGGCACTCGCTGCAGCGTAGGCGAGGGTGGAAGGTGCGGCCGCAACCGGCGTGTTCGAGGCGCAGGGCCGGGCCCTCGGGCGAGACGAACCACTGCCGGCCCCACTCCAGCACCGAGGCCATGACGGGGAAGAACGCGCGGCCCTTCGTCGAGAGCCGGTAGACGATCCAGTCGGGGCGCTGCGGGTTGGGGCTCTGCTCCAGCACCCCGATCTCGCAGAAGCTGCGCAGCCGCTCGGCCACGATCGTCGGCGGCGCGCCCACGCGCTGCTCGAACTCGCCGAAGCGCGTGGCCCCGAGGAACGCGGCGCCCAGCAGGGCCGTGGACCAGCGGTTGCCGATCATCGCCATCGTCTGGACGACGAGCTCGTCGGGGCGGCTGCCCGAGTGCGACCGCCGGCGCGTGGTGGCCGAGGGGATGCTGCGCGACCAGCCCCCGCTGGGCCCGAACTCGCCCGACACGTCGCGGGCGACGGTCTCCTGGTCGCACGCCGCGCACACCAGCACCGGGCTGAACACGGCCCCGCACGTGGTGTGGCGCATCGCGGGCAGGCGCGGCGCGGGACCGTCCACCCAGGCGCGCTCCCACGCCCACATCGTCAGCAGGATCGGCCACATCGCCCGGCCCCGGGCCGTGAGCCGGTAGTCGTGGCGCGGTGGCCGGGCGTTGTAGGGGACGCGTTCCATGACGTCGACCTCGACGAGCCGGGCCAGGCGCGCCGTCAGCACCGCGCTGGAGATCGGGCCGGCGTGCAGGTACTCGCTGTACTGGGTGAGCCCGCCCAGTGCCCTCTGCACGATCCACAGCGTCCACTCGTCACCGACGATGCCGTTCGCGACGGCGATGGAGTTGGGGCCGCCCTCGTCCAGCACGGTGACGCGCCGCGTGGAGGAGTCCGGGGAGTCCATGGACGGGAACGCTACGGGAGTTCGCCGGCGAAGTCGGCGAAGCCGCTCTGGGCGTCGGCGTGGGCGGGGCCACGGCGGCTCTCCGCGATCAGCGCGCCGAGACGCCTCCGTTGACGAGCAACTCTGCTTGTTGTAGTACTGACTCCATGAGCGTCCCGTCAAGCTGGGTCATCGGCGGCCACCAGACCGACTTCGCGCGCAACACCGCCCGCGAGGGCGTCTCGTTCGCGGAGCTGTTCGCGGAGAACGTCCAGGGCACGCTGGAGGACGCGAACATCCCCGCGTCCGACGTCGGCGTCGTGCACGTCGGCAACGCCTTCGGTCAGCTGTTCACCGGGCAGGGCCAGCTCGGCGCGATGCCGGCCACCGTCGAGCCTGCGTTGTGGGAGGTGCCCGCCGTCCGGCACGAGGCCGCGTGCGCGTCGGGGTCGATGGCGCTGATCGCCGCGATGGCCGAGATCGAGGCCGGCCGCTACGACGTCGCGCTGGTGATCGGGGCGGAGATCGAGCGCACGGTCGGCGGCGAGCTGGGGGCGCAGCACCTCGGCGCGGCCGCGTGGATCGGGCACGAGGGCCGGGACGCGCGGTTCATGTGGCCGTACATGTTCGACCGGCTCACCGAGGAGTACGACCGCCGCTACGGCGTCGACGACCGCTACGTGCACGCCATCGCCGAGATCAACATGCGCAACGCCAAGCTCAACCCCAACGCCCAGACCCGCGGCTGGAGCTTCACCGACGCCAGCTTCACCGACGACGACGAGGCCAACCCGCGCGTCGAGGGCCGGGTGCGGCGCACCGACTGCAGCCAGATGACCGACGGCGCGGCCGGTGTCGTGGTGGTGAGCGACCGGTACCTGGCGGCGCACCCCGAGAAGCAGCGGGCGCAGATCCTCGGCTGGGGCCACCGCACGGCGGGCCTGTCGCTGCAGCAGAAGCTCGACCGCTCCGCCGACGACCCCTACGTGCTGCCCCACGTGCGGCGTACCATCACCGACGCGTTCACCCGCGCCGACATCGCGGGCGTCGACGATCTGGACGCGATCGAGACCCACGACTGCTTCTCGATGAGCGAGTACGCCGCCATCGACCACTTCGGCATCACCGCGCCGGGGGAGAGCTGGAAGGCGGTCGACTCCGGCGACATCGAGCACGGCGGCCGCATCCCGGTCAACCCGGGCGGCGGCCTGATCGGCGGCGGCCATCCCGTCGGCGCCACCGGCGTGCGCATGATGCTCGACGCCTACAAGCAGGTCACCGGCCAGGCCGGGGAGTACCAGGTGGCCGGTGCCCGCACGGTCGCCACCCTCAACATCGGCGGCAGCACCACCACGTGTGCGAGCTTCGTCGTGGGAGCGCCCTAGCCAGGAGGAAGGCACTATGGAACTGGAAGTGCTCGGCCGCGCCCTCACGACGCTGCCCGCCGACGACGACCACCCCTACCGCACGGGCCCGTGGCGGCCCCAGACGGTCGAGCGCAAGGCCGACGACCTCGACGTGGTCGGCGAGATCCCGGCCGACCTCGACGGGGTCTACCTGCGCAACACCGAGAACCCGGTGCACCCGGCGCTGGAGCTCTACCACCCCTTCGACGGCGACGGCATGGTGCACGTCGTCGGGTTCCGGGACGGGAAGGCGTTCTACCGCAACCGGTTCGTGCGCACCGACGGCTTCCTCGCCGAGCAGGAGGCCGGGCGGCCGCTGTGGGCCGGGCTCGCCGAGAACCCCGCGACGTCCCCGACCCAGACCGGATGGGGCGCGCGCGGGCGGATGAAGGACGCGTCCAGCACCGACATCGTGATGCACAACGGCGTCGCGCTCACGAGCTTCTACCAGTGCGGCGATCTCTACCGCCTCGACCCGACCACGCTGGACACCCTGGGCAAGGCGAGCTGGAACGGCGCGTTCCCGTCCGACGTCGGGGTCTCGGCGCACCCGAAGTTCGACGAGGCCACCGGCGAGCTGCTGTTCTTCAACTACGGCACCGAGGCGCCGTACATGCACTACGGCGTGGTGGACGCGGCCGACGCCCTCGTGCACTACATCGACGTGCCGCTGCCCGGCCCGCGCCTGCCGCACGACATGGTGTTCACCGAGAACTTCGCGATCCTCAACGACATGCCGCTGTTCTGGGCCCCGGAGGCGCTGGCGAAGGGCAAGTACGCGGCCAAGTTCCACCCCGACATCCCCACCCGGTTCGCGGTGATCCCGCGCCGCGGTGAGACGAGCGACATCCGGTGGTTCGAGGCCGACCCCACCTACGTCCTGCACTGGACCAACGCCTACGAGGACGGCGACGAGATCGTCGTCGACGGCTACTACCAGGAGAACCCTGAGCCCCCGTCCGGTGGCGGCACCATCTACCAGCGCATGTTCCGCTTCCTCGACAACGAGCAGATGGGCCCGCGGCTGCACCGCTGGCGCCTGGACACCGTCACCGGGAAGTGCACCGAGGATCACCTCTCGGACCGGATCAGCGAGTTCGGCATGATCAACCAGCGGCACGCCGGGCGGCGGCACCGCTACACCTACGCGGCCACCACGCTGCCGGGCTGGTTCCTCTTCGACGGCATCCTCAAGCACGACGCCGACACCGGCACCGAGGAGCGCTACGCGTTCGGCGAGGGCGTGTTCGGCAGCGAGACCGCGATGGCGCCCCGCACGGGATCGCGGAGCGAGGACGACGGCTACCTCGTCACCATCGTCTCGGACATGAACCGCGACCTGTCCGAGTGCCTGATCTTCGACGCCCGCACCGTCGGCGACGGGCCGATCGCCCGCATCCGGCTGCCCGAGCGGGTCTCCAGCGGCACGCACTCCACGTGGGCGCCCGGCGCGCAGATCCCGGACTGGCGCACCCACGACGACCCGGCGACGGCCGTCGGGCTCTGATGGTCGCCTGGGCCACGCTGCGCCAGGTCGTGATCGGCACGACGGCTCTCGACGCCGACGTCGCGACCGTGCGCCGCGCGTTCGGGCTGGGGGCCGGGTTCGCCGATCCCGACCTGAGGGCCCACGGGCTGGCCGACGCCACGCTACCGGTGGCGCCCGGGCGCTATCTCGAGTTCGTCGCCCCGCTCGGTGCCGACGGCCCGGTCGCGGGCCGGTTGCGCACGGTCGGCGGGCGCGGCGGGTTCGTGCTGTCGGTGCAGCACCCCGACGCGGCGGGCGTCCTCGAACGCTGCCGGGCCCGTGGCGTCCGGGTGCCGGTCGAGGAGACGGCGATGGGGAAGGTCGTGCTCCAGCTGCACCCGAAGGACGTCGGGCTCGTGCTGGAGGTCGACGGCATCGCCGAACCCGGGCAGTGGTTCTGGGACGACGTCGACCCCGGCCCGGAGCCCGATGCCGGGATCGACGCGATCCTCGGCGTCGAGGTGCCGGTCGCCGACCCCGCCGCCACGGCGGCCCTGTGGCACGAGCTGCTCGAGCTGGGTGCGCCGGTGCGCCCGGACGAGATCGACCTGGGTGGCACGTGGGTGCGGTTCACGCCCGGCGGCCCGTCGGCGGAGTGGACGGTGGTCGTGCGCCGCTCGGGGCCGGACGCCGTCGATCCCGGCCTGCCGGGCGTCCGGTTCCGGGTGACGTCAGCCCCGCGACGTCCGGTGCCCAGCTCCTCCGGGACGCCACGGCGGAGGTCCCCCGCACGCGAGCTCCGCACCCTTAACTACCGCCCGTTTGTTTGCTAGCGTCCGAGGCGTCACCCCACCGATGGGAGCGCCCGGATGTCGATCGAGCAGGCAGTGCGCACCGTGGGCGACACCGACACGCTCCTGTCCGCGTTCCGGCGCACCGTGGCCGACCGCGGAGGAGAGGTGGCCGTCCGCGCCCACGACGGTTCCCTGGCGCTGACCTGGGGTGATCTCGCCGAGCGGTCCACGGCGCTCGCCGCCGGGTTCGCGGCGCTGGGGCTCGGGCCGGGCCACACCGTCGCGCTGCTGCTGCGCAACCGTCCGGAGTTCTACCCCGTCGACCTGGCCGCCGTCACGATCGGCGCCGTCACCGTCTCGCTCTACGTCACCTCGGCCCCACCGCAGTTGCAGCACGTGCTCTCCGACGCGGGGGTGTCCGCGGTGATCAGCGAGCGCGGGCTGGTCGGCGCCCTGGACGGGCTCGCGCTGCCGTCGCTGAGGTTCGTCGTCGACGGGGACGCGGACGGGGAGGCGCCGCCCGGGTGGCGGACGCTGGGCGACGTCGTGGCCGCGGGGGCCGGCACGGCGTTCGACCCGCCGCCGCCCGATCCCGGCGACGTCCTCACGATGATCTACACCAGCGGCACCACCGGGAAGCCGAAGGGTGTGCAGATCACCCACCGCGGGGTGCTGGCCACCGCCGTGGCCACCAACTCGGTGCTGGGCCTGCCGCCGGGCACCACGGTGATCTCCTGGCTGCCCTCGGCGCACGTCGGCGACCGCTGCGGCGGCTACTACATCCCGATGGTCACCGGCTGGGAGGTGGTGACGTGCGCCGACCCGCGGGCCGTCCTCGACGTGCTCGCCGGCGCGCACCCCGGTTACTTCTACGGGCCGCCGCGGATCTTCGAGAAGCTCCGGGCCGACTTCGACGTCTGGCGCGCCGGCCTCGCCGCGGACGTCCGCGAGTCGGTGGACGAGGGCCTGGCCGCCGGGTACGCGCAGGTCCGGGCCACGCAGGCGGGGGAGGTCGTGGCGACCGCGGTGGCCGAGGGGGCCGCGGCGTTCCGGGCCGGACCCCTGCAGGACTGGAAGCGCAGCGTCGGGATCGACCGGCTGGTCGTCGTCCTCGTCGCGACGGCCCCGAACCCCGGCCCGATCATGGAGTTCTTCCACGCGATCGGCACGCCGATGGGCGAGGCGTACGGGCTCACCGAGAGCAGCGGCTCGGGCACCGTCGTCGCACCGGACGCCATCCGGATCGGGAAGGTCGGTACGGCGTCGCGGGGCATCGAGGTCCGCATCGACGACACGGGGGAGGTCCTGCTGCGGGGTCCGCAGGTCATGGCCGGCTACCACAACCTGCCCGAGGCCACCGCCGCCGCGATCGACCCGGACGGCTGGCTGCACACCGGCGACCTGGGCGCGCTCGACGCCGACGGCTACCTCTCCATCGTCGGCCGCGCCAAGGAGCTGATCATCAGCGCGCAGGGCAAGAACATCGCGCCGGTCACCGTCGAGTCGGCGATCGGCCCGCGCAGCCCGCTGATCGGGCAGATCTGCTGCGTCGGCGACGCCCGGCCCTACCTCGTGGCGCTGATCGTCCTGGACCCGGTCTACGCGGCGAGCTGGGCGGCCCGGCACGGCGTCACGGTGGACGAGGTGGCCCGCGACGAGCGGGCGCTGGCGGAGATCCGCGCCGCCGTCGAGGAGGGCAACGCGCAGCTGTCGCGGCCCGAGCAGGTCAAGCGGTTCCGGGTCCTCGCGACGGAGTGGCTGCCCGGCGGCGAGGAGCTGACGCCCACGGCCAAGCTGCGGCGCCACCGGATCGTCGAGCGCTACGCCGAGGTCATCGACGGGCTCTACGCCGACGGTTTCCACGCAGGGGAGGTCTCGTGACGGCAGTGCTGATGGACGTCGCCGACGGCGTCGCGCTGATCAGGCTCAACCGGCCCGAACGCCTCAACGCCTACGACGACGAGCTCGGCGAGGGACTGTTCGGGTTCCTCGGCGAGGCCGCGGACCGCTCCGACGTCCGCGCGATCGTGCTCACCGGGGCCGGGCGCGGGTTCTGCGCGGGCGCCGACTTCACGGTGCTCGGTGACCTCGGCGACGGCTCCCGTGCGTTCGCCGAGCCGTTCAGCCCGTTCTCGACGCCGCGCACGATCGCCAAACCGGTGATCGCCGCCGTCAACGGGGCCTGCGTGGGGATCGGGCTGCTCGTCGCGCTGATGTGCGACCTGCGGTTCACCACGCCGGAGGCGAAGATCGGCACGGGGTTCGCCACGCACGGGCTGGTGGCCGAGCAGGGTCTCGCGTGGCTGCTGTCGCGGTCGGTCGGCCCGACCCGGGCCGCGGACCTGCTGTTCTCCGGGCGGCTGGTCACCGGCGCGGACGCCGCGGCCTACGGGCTCGTCACCGACGTGCACCCCGCCGACGAGCTGCTCGAGCGCACCCTGGACTACGCCCGCGGGCTCGCCACCTGGTCCTCGCCCGCGTCGATGGCGGCGATGAAGTGGCAGCTCCTGCGCGCCGAGGACTCCGACCTGCAGGGAGCGATCGACGACGCCGACGAGCTGACGCGCCGCTCGCTGACCGGGCGCGACTTCGTGGAGGTCGGGGCCCGGCTGGGCCGCGGCGAGCGCCCCGACTTCCCGCCCCTGCCCCCGACCCGGCTCGGCGCGGCGCCGCCCGTCGAGCTGCTGGTACCCCCCGACCGTGAGGACGCCCCGAGCATGAGGACCCAGGCATGAGTGAACAGTTCGGCCCGGTGACCGTCACGGTCGCCGACGGGGTGGCGACGGTGCTGGTGGACAGCCCGCCGGTCAACGCCATGGGCACCGCCGTGATCGACGGGCTCGGGCGCGCCGCCGCGTGCGTCGGCCCGGACCACGGGGTGCGCGTGGTGGTGCTCGCCGGGGCGGGCACCGCCGCGTTCATGGCCGGAGCCGACATCGGCGAGTTCGAGGCCCTGCGCGCCGAGCCCGGGGCGATGGACGAGCACAGCCTCCGCGCCCGCGCGGTGTTCGACGCCTGGCAGGCCCTGCCGCAGCCGCTGATCGCCGCGGTGCAGGCGAGCGCCGTGGGCGGCGGGCTGGAGATCGCCCTGATCTGCGACCTCATCGTCGCCGACCCGGGCGCGCGGTTCGGGCTGCCCGAGGTGAAGCTCGGTCTCATCCCCGGGGGCGGCGGCACCCAGCGGCTGCCCGCCCGGATCGGCACCGCCGCGGCCAAGGAGCTGCTGTTCCTCGGGTCGCTCGTCGACGCGCAGCGCGCGCTCGCGCTGGGGCTGGTCAACCGCGTCAGCGAACCCGGCGGCGCCCTCGCCGCGGCCCACGAGCTGGCGGCCCGGATCGCGGCGCTGCCCCGCGTCGCCGTGACGGCGGCCAAACGGGCCGTCGACGGGGCCGTGCTCGGTCCGGCGCTCGACCGCGAGCGCGAGATCTTCCTGGAGACGTTCGCGTCGAAGGACTTCGAGGAGGGCTTCGCGGCCTTCCTGGAGAAGCGGAAGCCGGTGTTCAGCCATGAGTGATGCCCTGCTGCTGGGCGGTGCCCGCACCCCGTTCGGCCGCTTCGGTGGCGCGATCCGTGACGTCGCCAGCGTCGAGCTCGCCGCGTTCGGGATGCGCGCCGCGCTGGAGCGCGTCGGCGTGGCGCCCGACGACGTCGACGAGGTGTACTCCGGCGTCACGATCCCGGCCGAGGAGGCGCTGGACGGCTCCATCCCGGCCCGGGTCGCGATGCTGCGGGCCGGCATCCCCTCCGACCGGCTGTCGCTGACGATCGACCGCGCGTGCTGCTCGTCGATGACGGCGGTGCAGCTCGCCGCCCGGGCCATCCGCAGCGGCGACGCCGACGTCGTGCTCGCCGGGGGCGCGGACAACATGGGGCGCGCCGCGTTCCTCATGACGCCCTCGATCCGCTGGGGCATCCGCCGCGGCGGCCCGACCCTGAAGGACCCGATGGCCGAGCCGGGCTCCGACATCGGCGGCAAGCCCGTGGCCGTCGACGCCGGGGAGGTGGCGGCCGAGCACGGGATCACGCGCGAGGAGTCCGACCGCTTCGCGGTGCGGTCGCACCGCGAGTACTTCCGGGCCCGCGACGCCGGCTTCTTCGCCGACGAGATCGTGCCGTTCGAGGCCGCCGACGGCACCACTCTCGAGGAGGACGAGGGCCCGCGCCCCGACTCGTCGCCGGAGAAGCTGGGCCGCCTGAAGACGATCTTCGACGGGCCGATCGTGACGCCGGGCAACGCACCCGGGCAGGACGCGGGGGCCTGCTACGTCGTGCTGGTCTCGGAGCGGTTCGCCGCCGAGCACGGGCTCACCGCGCTCGCCCGGATCGCCGGAACCGGGAGCGTGGCCCGCGCCCCGCGCGAGATCGCCGTCGCCCCGGCCCCGGCGATGGAGAAGGCCCTGGCGGGCGTGGGCTGGGCGCTGGCCGACCTCGACGTGCTGGAGATCAACGAGGCGTTCGCGTGCGTGCCGCTGACGTCGGCGCGGGTGCTGGCCCGCGGCGACCGGGCGGTCGAGGAGTCGGTGCTGGGGCGGCTCAACCCCAACGGCGGCGCGGTGGCCATCGGGCACCCGCCCGGGGCGTCCGGGGCGCGGCTCGTGCTCACGCTGGCCCGGGAGCTGCGGCGGCGCGGCGGCGGGCGCGGGGCGGCGTCGATCTGCGGGGGGCTCGGGCAGGCGGACGCCGTGGCGCTGGACGGCCGGTGACGGCCCTCTCGGCGTTCAGCCCGACGGCGTTGGCGGGTCGCGTCGCGCTGGTCACGGGCGGTGGGACGGGCATGGGCGCGGCGATCGCCGCCGGCTACGCCGCGCTGGGCGCCGACGTGGCGGTGCTCAGCCGCAACGTCGAGCACCTGCGCGCGGTCGCCGACCCGATCGTCGCGGCCGGTGGGCGGGCCCTCGCCGTGCAAGCCGACGTCCGCGACCCGGACGCGGTGGCGGCCGCCGTCGCCGCGACGGTGGCGGAGTTCGGCCGGATCGACGTGCTGGTGAACTCCGCGGCCGGCAACTTCCGCTGCGCCGCCGCCGACCTCTCGCCCAACGCCTGGCGCACGGTGGTCGACATCGACCTCAACGGCACGTTCTTCTGCTCCCAGGCCGCGGCCGCCGCGATGCGGGGCGGCGGCGCGATCCTCAACGTCACCGGCGACTTCGTCGACACCCACGGTGACCGCATGGCCCACGCCGCCGCGGCGAAGGCCGGCATCGCGAACCTCACGCGCACGCTGGCCAAGGAGTGGGGTCCGGCCGGGATCCGGGTGAACGCCCTGGCCCCGGGCCCCTTCGAGACCGACGGCGGCACCCAGGCGCTGGGCCGCCGCGAGGCCTTCGCCGAGATCGGGGCGGCGCTGCCGCTGGGCCGGGTGGGGCGGATGGACGAGATCGTGGCCGCCGCGGTGTTCCTGGTGTCCGACGCGGCGACGTTCGTCACCGGCGCGACCCTGACGGTCGACGGCGGCCACTCCTGGAGCGGCTACCACCTGCCGTAGGGAGTGCGGCTGCGCCGCCCGTGCGCGGATATCGGTGCCAGGGCACCGATATCCGCGCACGACCTCGGCCGGGCCCGGCGACCGGCTCATGATCGGCGAGCGTGGTCACCAGCGGTCAGATGTGGCCGTGCCCGACCCCACTCCTGGCGATCATGGCCAAGCGGGGCGACGCGGCCGGTACGGCCCACCGGGGTGGTGCCCGTGATCACCGTTGGGGGACGCGCGGCCGTGTCCGCGGCGGTTGGTGGTCCCCGAACGCTGATCTGTGGACGGCAGGGGCCCGTGATCGTCGGTCGGGGACGCCGAGTCGTCGCAGAGGCGGCTCCGTGTCCCGAGGCGGTGATCATGGCCCGGCCGCCCGGCCGCCCGGCCGCCCGGCCGCCCGGCCGCCCGGCCGCCCGACCCGCCGGGCCCTACAGCGACCAGGCCAGCGGCTCCAGCTCCACCGTGCTGCGCGCGCGGACACCGGGGGGCAGCTGCTCGCCCAGGGCCGAGGCGTCGGCGTCGTCGGGCAGCTCCCACATCTCGACGATCTCGCACAGGTCGCCGATGGTGGACTCGAACGCGCCGGCGAGGTGCCAGCCGTCGGGACCGGGGAGCCGCGGCCACGCAGCCCGGCCGCCGCCGTAGCCGACGCGGTAGGTCACCTGCAGGCAGCGGGACCCGCCGGCGGGCCGGAAGTCCGGGCAGTGCGGCGCGGGGCTGAGCAGGCGCAGCACCTCGTCCTGGAGCACCGTGGCGAGCTTGGCCATCGCCTCCTCGTGGCGCGGGTGCTCCGCCGCCGCGGTGAGCGCCCCGACGACGGCGTTGGCGTCGGGCAGCTCCCACAGGTCCACCATCGTGCCCGGCTCCCCGGACGTCGACGCCCAGGCGCGGCGCAGCGTCATACCGCTGCGTTCGAAGCCCTTCTTCAGCCACGCGACGGTGTCGCCGAGGTCGGCGAGCCGGCCGGGCACCGGGGTGAGGGTGGCGTGCATGAACAGCATCTACAGCTCCCGGAGCGCTCGTTTGAGGATCTTCCCGTTCGCGTTGCGGGGCAGCTCGTCGAGCAGGCGGAGGCGGCGGGGGCGCTTGTAGTCGGCCAGCTCGTCCGCGACGCCCGCCACGAGCGACTCCAGCGTCAGCTTCGGGTCGTTGCTGACCACGCAGGCCAGCGGCGTCTCGCCCCAGCGCTCGTCGGGCACCCCGATCACGGCCACGTCGACGACGGCGGGATGCAGGCGCAGCGCCCGCTCCACCTCGGCCGGGTAGACGTTGAGCCCGCCGGAGATCAACATGTCCTTGGCCCGGTCGACGATCGTGAAGTACCCGAGGCCGTCGGTCAGCGCCAGGTCACCGGTGTGCAGCCAGCCGTCGCGGATCGTCGCGGCGGTGGCCGCGGGATCGCGCCAGTAGCCCTGCATCACGCACGGCCCGGAGATCACGAGCTCGCCGACCTCACCGGCAGGCACCTCGTCGCCGTACTCGTCGACGATCCGGCAGCGCTGGAACGGCAGCGGCTTGCCCGCCCACCCGATCCGGGTCAGTGCCTCGGCGGCGGGCAGCAGCAGGTTGTAGCCGCAGCCCTCGGTGAGCCCGTAGGCGCCGCTGAGCGGTACCCCGCGGTCCTGGTAGGTGCGCAGCAGCTCCATCGACGCGGGCGCGCCCCCGTAGGTGGGGCTGCGCAGGCCCGACAGGTCGCGCTTGGCGAACCCGGGGCTGGCCGCCATGATCTGGTAGATCACCGGCACGAGCTTGAGCATGGTGACGCCGAGGCGCTCGATGTCGTCCAGGAGGTGGACGGGGTCGAGCTCGCGCTCGATGACCATGCTCGCCCCGGCCTGCAGGAACGGCAGCCCGATGGAGAGCACCGACCCGGCGAAGGCCAGCGGAGCGGGCAGCACCACGCGGTCGTCGGGGTGCAGGCCCTCGGCGTTGATCACCGCGATCGCCGTGCCCGCGGCGTTGCCGTGGCTGATCACCGCGGCCTTGGAGTGCCCGGTGGTGCCGCTGGTGTAGACGAGCAGCAGCGGGTCGGCCGGCGTGACGTCGTCGGCGGCCCGCACCGGTTCGGCGTCGTAGAGGGCGTCGGCCGACGGGGTGCCGTCGAGGAAGTACGCGTCGGCGACCTGGGGGAGCACGCCGTCCAGCCGGTCGGCGAAGAACGTCTCGGCGATCAGCAGGCTCAGCCCGGCGTTGCCGGTCATATAGGCCATCTCGCCTGCCGCGAGCCGGATGTTGAACGGCACGAAGACCGCGCCGAGCCGGGCGCAGGCGATGAGCGTCTCGAAGAACTCGGGCGTGTTGCGGGAGAGGAACCCGACGCGGTCGCCCTTCGCGATTCCGGCCGCGCGCAGCCCGCCCGCGAGCCGCGCGGACCGGTCCTCGAGCTCGGCCCAGGTGATCGCGCGTCCGTCGAACAGGATCACCGTGCGGTCGGGGGCGTAGCGGGCCCAGAACGCCGGCCACTCGTCCACGGACTGCACGGTGCCGATCTCGTGCTCGGTCCGGTCCATGCGGGCTCCCTCAGTGGTCGGTGAACGTCGGCAGCCGGCGCTCGCCCACGGCCCGGACGCCCTCGGCGAAGTCGGCGGTGCCCGTGAGCAGGACCTGTGTGCGGTTCTCGAACTCGAGCACCTGGTCGAGCGAGGCGCCGTCGCGGGAGAGGTCGAGCAGCGACTTGGTCATGCGCACCGACATCGGCGCCGTCGTCGCGATCTCCGCGGCGAGCGCGTGGGCCGTCGCGAGCCCCTCGCCGGCGGGCACGACCCGCCCGACGAGCCCGATCCGCTCGGCCTCGGCGGCGTCGACGGTGCGACCGGTGTAGAGGATCTCGGCGGCGCGCTCCCAACCGATGATGCGCGGCAGGAAGTAGGTGCTGCCCAGGTCGCCGCCCGACGCGCCCAGCTTCACGAACGCGGCGCTGAACGACGCGGTGGGCTCCGCGACGCGCAGGTCGGCGGCGCAGGCCAGCGACAGCCCGCCGCCCGCGGCGACCCCGCCGACCATCGCGACCACCGGCTGCGGGATCCGGCGCAGCGCGCTGACCAGCCCGCTCACGGCCTGCTGCAGCGCGTAGCGCTCCTGCACGTGCCCGACCGACGGATCCCACGCCGCACCGGCCGCCTGCTCCTTGAGGTCGATCCCCGAGCAGAACGCGCGCCCGGTGCCGGTGAGCACCACCACGCGCTGTGACAGGTCGGCGTGCAGCGCACCCAGGGCGGCGTACAGCTCCCGGACCAGCGCGTAGTCGAGAGCGTTGAGCCGGTCGGGCCGGTCGAGCCGCAGCGTGGTGACGGGCCCGTCGCGCTCGACGACGAGGCCGGCGTTCACCTCGCCACCGCCAGGTCGGCGAGCCGGAACCCCGACGGTGCCTCGACGGCCCGGCGGCCGGTGCGCAGCCACCCACCGGCCACGACCCCGGCTCCGGCCAGCTGCAGCTCGCCGTCCACCACGCGGGCGCGGCGGCCCGGCAGGGCCACGAGCGGCGCGCCCGGCCGCGGTTCCCGGAGCCCGAACCCGGAGGCCTCGACGGGCCCGTAGGTGAGCACGACGTCGACGCCGAGCGCGCCCCACCCCGCGACGATCCCGGGCGGGGCGGGCTCCCGGACCACGATCCGGCGCAGGCGCGTGCCGGCGACCGGCTCGGGGGCGGCGCCGTGCAGCACGGTGGCGTCGTCTTCGGTGATCGCCGCTCCGGCGTGCAGGGCGGGGAGCGCCGCGAGCAGCCGCTCGACGGGCGAACCCGTGGTGGCGACCCGGTCGGCCGGCCACAGCCCGTCCGCCGCGATCCCGGCCACGGCGAGTGCCTCGACGTCGTGGTGGGTGAGCGCGACGGTGCCGTCCGGCGTCAGGTCGGCGGGGAGCACGAGCAGGGGCCGGCGCATCCCGGTCGTCGCGCCGCCGTCGCGGGTCGCGGGGCGCGCCGTCCACCGGGCCGGAGCGTCCGGCCCGCAGGCCCCCGTCAGGTCGAGCACCGCCCCGGCGGCCGCGCAGCCGAGCACGAGCTCGAGCACATCGGACCCGTCGGCCCCCGGGGCGACGACGTCGCCCGGACCGAGGCTCCGCGCGATCCCCTGCACCTGTGCGGCGAGCTCGCCCCAGCCGACCGCGCCCGCCGGACCGATCACCGCGGGGGCGTCCGGGGACTGCAGTCCCCAGAACTCGGTCCACGCTTCGATGCCGGCCACGTGACTATCTAACGACCGGTTGGTATAAGAGTCAATCAGGGAAATGCCGCCGAGCTCCGGGAGACGTGGACATGCAGATCACCAGGGTGATGGTCGTCGGCGGGGGCGGGCAGATGGGCAACGGCATCGCGCAGGTGGCAGCGACGGCGGGCTTCGACGTCACCCTCGTCGACCTCGACGACGCCGCGCTCGAGCGCGGGCTCGGGCGCATCGAGCGGAGCCTCGGGCGCCTGGTCAAGGCCGACCGCATGACCGCCGACGACGCCGCGGCCGTGCGGGCCCGCATCGACGCGAGCACCGACATGGACGCCGTCGCCGCGCAGACCGACCACGCCATCGAGAGCATCGTGGAGGACGTCGACGTCAAGCGCGCGGTGTTCCGCCGGCTCGACGAGGTCTGCCGCGAGGACGTGATCCTGGCCAGCAACACCTCCCAGTTCGCCATCTCGAAGATCGCGGCCGCCACCGAGCGCCCGGACCGGGTGATCGGTACGCACTGGTTCAACCCGCCACCGGTGATGCGGCTGATCGAGGTCGTGCGCGGGCTGGAGACCTCCGACGCCACCGTGGCCACCGTGCTGGAGCTGGCGCAGCGCTACGGCAAGGAGACGATCGTCTGCAAGAAGGACACCCAGGGCTTCCTGACCTCGCGGCTGATCATGGCGCTGGTGCTGGAGGCGGCCCGGGTGGTGGAGGAGGGCATCGCCGACGCCGACGACGTCAACAAGGCCTGCATGCTGGCGTTCAACCACCCCATGGGCCCGCTGGCGACGGTCGACATGGGCGGGCTGGACACCATGGAGAAGGCCTCGGACGCGATGACGCACCACTTCGGCGAGCGGTTCCGCCCGCCCCAGCTGCTGCGCGCCCTGGTCAACGCGGGGCACTTCGGCCGCAAGACCGGGCGGGGTTTCAGCGACTACGGCTCGGCCCAGTGAGTACGGACCCAGTGAGCACAGGGACGGAGGAGCGCGCCGCGCTCGCCGACCTGGCCTTCCGGATCGGTGCCACCTACGCCGGCCGCAGCCTCGGCGACGAGAAGGCGGCCGAGGAGCAGTGGCGCGACATCGGCCGGGCCGGGCTGGCTGCGGTGTCACTCCCGGAGTCCCACGGCGGTGGCGGGGACATGGCCGACCTGTGCCTCGTGGTCGAGCGGCTCGCGGCGGGCGGCTACCCGGCGCCCAAGCTCACGATCTCCACGGCGGTGGCCGGCAGCATCCTCGCCCGCCACGGCACGCCGGAGCAGCGCGACCGCTGGCTGCCCGGCATCGGCTCCGGCGAGCTGCGGTTCTGCTTCGCGATCACCGAGCCCGGCGCGGGCTCGAACTCCGCCAACCTCGCGACCCGGGCGGAACGCACGGCCACCGGATGGCGGGTGACCGGCGAGAAGACCTACATCTCGGCCGTCGACTCCTCCGACGTGATGGTGCTGGTGGCCCGGGACGCCGCGAGCGGCGGGCTGAGCCTGCTCTCGATCGACCTGCCCGACGACCGGCTCGCCCTGACGCCGGTGGACGTGCACGTGCCCGTCGCGGAGAACCAGTGGACGGTGTTCCTCGACGGCGTCGACCTCCCCGCGGACGCGCTGATCGGCGAGCCGGGCCGGGGCATGCGGGCCGTGTTCGACGGCCTGAACCCGGAACGGCTCGTCGTCGCGTCACAGGCGGTGGGCATCGGGCGGTGGTGCCTGGCGCGCGCCGCGGCCTACGCGAACGAGCGGGTGGTGTTCGACGTGCCGATCGGGAGCCACCAGGCCGTCGCGCACCCGCTGGCCGAGTCCTACGTGGCCCTGGAGGCGGCGTGGGCACTGGTCGGGAGAGCCGCGCGGCTCTACAGCGGGGGCGGGCAGGCCGGGCTGGAGTCCAACGTCGCGAAGATCGCCGCCTGCGACGCCGGGCTGAAGGCGGCCGACGCGGCGCTGCAGTCCTTCGGGGGCAGCGGGTTCACCGGGGAGTCCATGATGTTCGACCGCTTCGCCTACCTGCGGCTGCTGCGCTCGGTGCCGGTGTCGCGGGAGATGGCCCTCAACCACGTCGCGACGGCGGGCCTGGGCCTGCCGCGCTCGTACTGAGCAGGAGACGTGCCATGACCGAGACCCGCCGCTGGATCGCCCCCACCACGCTCGGCGACCTGATCGACCGGCTGGCGGCCGAGCGCCCGGACGCCGACGCGGTGGTGTTCCCCACCGAGCGGGCGACCTACGGCGAGCTCTCCGCCCGCTCCACGCTGCTCGCGCGCGGCCTGCTCGGGCTCGGGGTGGCGCCGGGCGACCGCGTCGGCATCCTGCTGCCCGCCTCGGTGGACCTGCTCGCGGTGCTGTTCGCGGTGGCGAAGACCGGGGCCGTCGCGGTGCCGGTCAACGCCAGGTTCAAGAGCGTGGAGCTCGGCCACATCGTCACGCACTCCGGGATGCGGCTGCTCGTCGGCGATCCGGCGTCGGCCGATCTGGTGGGGGAGCTGCACACGGACGTCGCCGCCGTCGCGGCGGCGGGGGAGCCCGGACAGCACGTCGACCAGGAAACCGTCCGCGTGCGCGACACCGCCGTCATCGTCTACACCTCCGGCACCACCGCCGCCCCCAAGGGCGCGATGCTCAGCCACGAGGCACTGACGCGGCTCGCCGCCGGCATCGGCGACCGGCTGGAGCTCACCGACGCCGACCGCGTCTGGACGGCCATCCCGCTCTTCCACGGCGGCGGCATCACGTTCGCGCTGAGCTGCATCACCGCGGGAGTGCCGTTCGTGCACCCGGGCCAGTTCGACCCGTCCACCACGCTCGAGTACCTGCGCGACGAGCGCGTGACGGTCGCGCTGGCCGCGTTCGAGACGATCTGGATGCCGGTGCTCAACCGGCCGGACTTCGGCGCGTTCGACCTCTCGTGCATCCGCGTCGTGATGGCCGTCGGGGTGCCGGAACGCCTGCGCGACATGGCCTCGCGGCTGCCCGGCGCCGTGCACGTGTCGTGCGTCGCGATGACGGAGTCGTCGGCGTTCCTCACGCTCAACCGGCTCGACGACCCGGCCGAGAAGCGGGCGACCACCGGCGGGCACCCGATGCCGGGCATGCGGTGCCGCGTGATCGACCCGGAGACGGGCCTCGACCAGCCGGCCGGGACGCCCGGCGAGCTGGTCTTCCGCGGGCCCAACGCGTTCGACGGCTACTTCCGCGACCCGGAGCAGACGGCTGCGGTCTTCGACGACGAGGGCTGGTTCCACAGCGGTGACGTCGTCGTGGCCGACTCCGACGGCCGGCTGACGTTCCTCTCGCGCCTCAAGGACATGCTCAAGGTGGGTGGTGAGAACGTGGCCGCCGCCGAGGTGGAGGGCCACCTGCTGGGGCACCCGGCGGTCGAGATCGTGGCCGTCGTGGCGGCGCCCGACGCCTACTACGTGGAGGTGCCGGCGGCGTTCGTCCAGGTCCGGGAGGGGGCCACGGTCACCGAGCAGGAGCTGATCGAGCACTGCCTGGGCCGGATCGCCACCTACCGGGTCCCGCGCTACGTCCGCTTCGTCGACGAGTGGCCCATGTCCGGCACGAAGATCAAGAAGTTCGTGCTGCGGGAGCGGATCGCCGACGAGCTGAGGCAGGCGGGGATCACCCGGGCGCCGAAGCCACGAGCCGCGGGGCCTCGGTGATGCCGCGGGCGGCCAGCTCCTCGGTGATCATGGCGCGCAGCCGGAACTTCTGCACCTTGGTGCCCGACATCGGCCACTCGGTCACGATGCGGACGTAGCGCGGCACCTTGAACGTCGCGACGGCGCCGAGGCAGAACGCGATCAGCTCCTCCTCGGTGGCGCCCGCTCCGGGCCGCAGCTGCACGAACGCCGCCGGCACCTCGCCGTAGCGGGCGTCCGGGGCGCCGACGACCTGCACGATGCCCGCCGCCGGGTGCTCGGACAGGAAGCCCTCGATCTCGGCGGCGGCCACGTTCTCGCCGCCGACCTTGAGGATGTCACCGAGGCGGGTGAGGAAGCGCAGCCGACCGGCGTCGTCGGCGACGACCTGGTCGCCCGAGGCGAACCAGCCGTCGGCGTCGGTCCGCAGCCCGGTGAGCTCGGGGTCGCGGTGGTAGTACGACATCCGGGACCCGCCGCGGAACCGGAACTCACCAGGCGTGCCCGGCGGCACGTCGAGCCCGGTCTCCGGGTCCACCACGCGCGCCTCCATGTGCCTCAGCGGCACCCCGCTCGTGGTGGCGCGGACCTCGGCGGGATCGTCGGGGGAACCCATGCAGCAGAAGCCGAACGACTCCGTCATCCCCATGCACGACAGCTGCGTGACGTGCGGCAGCCGGGCCTGCATCGAGCGCATCCGCTCCGCGCTGCCGACGTTGAGCACCAGCCGCAGGGCCGAGAGGTCGGTGGCGGCGAAGTCGGCGTGCTCCAGCACGGGGAGCCAGATCGTCTCGAACGCGGGGAAGCC
The DNA here is from genome assembly GCF_001899645.1 of Pseudonocardia sp. 73-21. Classification (GTDB taxonomy): domain Bacteria; phylum Actinomycetota; class Actinomycetes; order Mycobacteriales; family Pseudonocardiaceae; genus Pseudonocardia. The sequence continues at coordinate 48,111 of NZ_MKVV01000062.1, forward strand.
GACCGTGCAGCGCTCCCCGGCGAGCTGGCGCAGCGCCAGGCCGGGCTCGAACGTGCCGACGTGCACCATCCCGCACCCGGCGGCCATCGCGGCCATGGCCACGTCGTAGCCGCCGCAGTGGAACATCGGCAGCGGCGTCCAGAAACGGTCGTCGGGGGTCAGGCCGAGCCGCTCGGTGACGGCCTCGCCCTCCTCGACGAGCGAGCGGTGGCTGTGCACGCAGCCGCGCGGCCGTGACGTGGTGCCGGACGTGTAGAGCATGACGACCGGGTCGTCGGGGGTCAGGGCGGCCTGCGCGGCCCGGACCTCGGCCTCGTCGGCGGGATCGGCCTCGAACGCCGCCCGGCCGGTCCACCCGGGTGGGGCGGGCGCGTCGTCGAGGAGCACGACCGTGTGCAGGACGGGGGCGGACGCGACGCCGGGCAACCCGGGCAGCGCCTGCGTGAGCGCCGGGACGAACGCTCCCGTGGTGAACAGCACGGCGAGGTCGGCGTTCTCCACGGCGTAGGCCAGCTCGCGGGGCCGCAGCCGGACGTTGAGCGGCACCGTGATCGCCCCGATCCGGCTGCACGCCAGCCACAGCAGTGCGCTGTCCAGTCCGCCGGGCACGAGCACCCCGACGCACGAGCCCGGCCGGATGCCGTGGGCCCACAGCGCCCGGGCGAGGCGGAGTGAGGAGCGGGCGGCCTCGGGCCAGGTGGCACGCCCGTCGGGGAAGACGATGCCCTGGTCGGGGGCATCGAGGGCCCGTCGATCCAGCAGGTCCGGCACGGTCGTTCCCGGCATCGTCGCCCTCCGATCGCACCTACCAATCGTTTGACAAAACTAGCGGGCGGGTCGACGGTGGACAAGTGTCCGAGGCGCGCGTGGGTCACCGGTTCCCCGGTGGCCGCGCCGTGGTGGAGCCGTACGTGGACCTGCTGGTCCGGGACGTCGTCGGGGCTCCGCCACCGTCGGGCGACGGGATCGCGCACCCCACCGTCGCCTTCCTCGCCGCCCAGGGCGGTCTCGGCATCGAGCTCGGCGAGCTGTTCGCGCTGTTCGGGATCTCGGCGGACGACGGGCCGATGCTGGGGGAGTGGGCGGCGGAGTTCGCCGAGCCGCTGCGCGTCGGCGCCGCGTACGCGGTCACCGGCGTCGTCGAGGCGCAGCGGCGGACGTCGGGGCGCAGCGGCGTCCTCGACCTCGTCACCGTCCGGATCGAGCTGGCCGGCGCCGACGGGCGGGTGCACGCCACCGTCCGGCCGACCTACGTGTTCCCCCACACGTCGGCGCAGCCGTGATCGTCGGGGAGGCGTTGCCGGACAGGGTCTTCCGGGTGGACGCGGAGAAGATGAAGATCATGGCCGCGCTGCTGCGCGACCCGAACATGATCCACCTCGACGCCGGGGAGACGGCGCGGCTGGGGCTGGGCGACCGCGTGGTCAACCAGGGCCCGATCAACCTCGGTTACGTCCACACCATGCTGGCCGCCTGGGCGGGTGGCGAGGACCGCGTGCTCGCCACCGCCTTCCGGTTCCGGGCCACGGTGCTGGCCGGCGACCGGGTCGTCGCGGGGGGCCGGGTCACCGCGGTGCACGACGACGGCCGCGTGGAGTGCGAGGTGTGGCTCGACGTCGAGGGTCGGGGGAGGGCGGTGTCGGGCACGGCGGTGGTCGGAGTCCGGCGGCGGTCAGCGTGAGGTGATCCGCTGCGCCTCGGTGATCCCGGCGGCCGCGAGCTCGCGTGCGATCCGCTCCCGCAGCTCGACCTTGCGGATCTTGGTGCCCGACATGGGCCAGTCCCGCACGAACCGCACGTAGCGGGGCACCTTGAACGTGGCGATGCGGCCACGGCAGAAGTCGATCAGGTCCTGCTCCGCGGGGCTCGCTCCCGCGACGAGCTGCACGAACGCCGCCGGCACCTCCCCGTAGCGGGCGTCCGGGGCCCCGACCACCGCGACGATCTGCACGGCGGGGTGCCCGGCCAGGTAGTCCTCGATCTCGGCGGGGGCCACGTTCTCCCCGCCGACCTTGAGCATGTCCTTGAGCCTGGTCACGAACGTGAGCCGGCCGCCGGTGTCCATGACGCAGATGTCGCCCGAGTGGAACCAGTCGTCGGCGTCGATCACGGTCGCCGTGTACGCGGGATCCCGGTAGTAACCCGTGAACCGCTGTGGCCCCCGGTACCACGCCTCGCCCGGCACCCCGGGCGGCTGCTCCCGGCCCGTCTCCGGGTCGACGACGCGCACCTCCGTGCCCGGCAGCGGCAGGCCGCCGGTGCCCAGCCGGACGTCGTCGGGATCGGAGGTGACGCCGATGCTCAGCGAGCCGCCCGCCTCCGTGGAGCCGAATCCGCTGATCATCGCGGCGGTCGGCAGGCGCCGCTGCATCGCGGCGAGCCGCGCGGGCACGCCGACGCAGAACACGGTGCGCAGGGCGCCCAGGTCGGTGTCGGCGAAGGCGGGCTCGTCGAGCACCGGGAGCAGGATCGTCTCGAACGCCGGGTTGGCCACGGTGATCCGCTCCGCCGCGAGCTGCCGCAACGCGGCGTCCGGGCGGAACGGCCCGGCGTGCACGAACGTCGCCCCGGCGCCCAGCGCGGCCACGAGGCAGGAGATGGCCGTGATGTGGAACAGCGGCAGTGGTGTCCAGTACCGGTCGGCCGGGGTGAGCCCGAGCCGTTCGCCGAGCGCCTGCGACTGCGCCATCAGCCCGGCGTGGGTGAGCATGCAGCCCTTGGGCTGTGACGTCGTGCCCGAGGTGTAGAGGATCAGGGCGACGTCGTGGGCGCCGGGAGTGTGCGGGGTGCCGGCGTCCGCGTCGCCCGCCAGGACCACCCGGCGCAGCGACGGGGCGGCGTCGAGGCGCACCTCGTCGCCGATCCGCAACCCGGGCAGTGCCTCCTCCAGCAGGCCCGGCAGGTCGACGTGCGGCCGGCCCGCGGCGCTGGTGACCACGACCCGCAGGTCGGCGTGCGCCACCAGGTAGGCGAGCTCGTGCGCCTTGTACCGGGCGTTGACGGGCACGGTGACGGCCCCGAGGCGGGCCGCTCCGAGCAGCGCGACGACGACGTCGAGACCGCCGGTGAGCAGCAGCCCCACGTGGTCACCGGGCCGGACGCCGAGTCCGCACAGCCGGTCGGCGAACGCCCGGCTGAGCTCGGCGAGGCGCGCGTAGGTGACCCGCTCGTCGGGGAACACGAGGGCCTCGGCGTCCGGATCCGCGGCGTGGTCGACGAGGTCGGCCAGGCAGGTGTCAGCGGAGTACACCCGGGGATCGTAGCCGTACCAACCGTCCGTTTGATAGTTTCGGGAGCATGGTGAAGCTCGGCGTGACCCTGCCCGTCGAGGACGGCCTGTCCGCGCCCCAGTACCTGCAGCTCGCGCGCGCCGCGGAGGACCACGGCTACGACTCCGTGTGGGTCGGGGAGGTGGCCGGGCCGGAGGTGTTCTCCATGCTCGGGCTGATGGCCGGCGCCACGTCGCGGATCCGGGTGGGCAGCGGCATCGCGGGCATCCACCCGCGGTCGGCCGCGCTCACGGCGATGGGCTTCGCGACACTGGCCTCCGCCGCGCCGGGCCGGGTGCTGGCCGGGCTCGGGGTGAGCAGCCCGATGATCGTGCAGGACTGGCACGGCCGTGACTTCGCCCGGCCGCTGGCCACCGTCGAGGGCTACGTGGGGGCGTTGCGCGCCGCGTGGGCGGGGGAGCGCGTGGAGGTGGAGTTCCCGCGGGTTCACGGGTTCCGCTCGGGCCTGCTCCCGCCGGTGGTGCCGCCGATCGTGCTCGGTGCCATGAACCCCGGGATGCTGCGGCTCGCCGGGCGCATCGCCGACGGCGTGTTCATCACCTGGTGCACGCCCGACGAGGTGGCCGCCAAGCTCGCGCTGGTCCGCGAGGGGGAGCGGGCCGCGGGCCGGGCGCCCGGCACGGTGTGGGCGATGTCGTCGTTCTGGGGGTACGCGGGCGACCGGGCGGACGAGGCGGCCGAGAAGCTGCGCCGCGTCGTGCTGCAGTACGCGATGGTGCCCACCCACCGGGCCTCGTTCGCCGCGACGTTCCCCGAGCTGGAGCGGGCCACCGAGCTGTGGCGCGCCGGTGAGCGGCGGCAGGCGCTCGCACTCGTCACGCCCGAAGCGGTGGCCCGGCTGTGCGTCGTCGGGGACGGCGCGGCGGTCGCGGACCGGGCCCGCGCGCTGGGCGAGGCGGGCGTCGAGCTCGCCGTGGTACTCACCCCCGGAGCCGTTCCGGGTGACCTCGACGGGCCGCTGGCCACCATCTCCGCGCTCGCCGACGCCGCGCACGTCGGAGCGGGCCGATGACCGGCCGGCTGCACGGGAAGATCGCCGTGGTCACCGGCGCGGCCTCGGGCATCGGGCGGGGCAGCGCGCTCGCGTTCGCGCGGGAGGGGGCGACGGTGCTGTGCACCGACATCGACCCCGCGGTCGCGGCCACCGCGGAGGAGGCGGGCGGGTCGTCGGTCACCGGGGACCTGTCGGATCCGTCGGCGGCGGAGGCCGTCACCCGGGCCGCGCTCGCCCGCTACGGCCGCGTCGACGTGGTCTACGCCTGCGCCGGGATCGCCGGGGCCGGCACGGCGGCCGACACGGACATGGAGACGTGGAACCGCGTGATCGCGGTGAACCTCACGAGCAAGTGGCTCTCCTTCAAGTTCGCCCTGCCCGGCATGGTGGAGCGGGGCAGCGGCTCGGTGATCGTGCAGGCCTCGATCGGCGGGCTGCGCGGCGTGCCGGGGATCTTCCCGTACGCCGCGGCGAAGGCGGGGTGCATCGGCATGGCGCGGCAGGCGGCGATCGACTACGGCCCGCACGGGATCCGGGTGAACGTGATCGCGCCGGGCAACGTGCCCACCCCGCTGGTGCGCAGGACCTACGAGGCCGGTGGCGGGATGGGCGCCGGCCTCGACATCGACGAGGCCATGGCCCGGATCGGGGACGTGTACCCGATGCGCCGGGTCGGCACCGTCGAGGAGGTGGCGGCCATGGCCGTGCACCTCGCCGGCGACGAGTCGGCGTGGACGACGGGCCAGGTGTTCGTCGTCGACGGCGGCATCACCAGCGCACAACCGGGGAGACGCGCATGAGCTACGACGTCGTGGTGATCGGGGCGGGGGCCGCCGGGCTGACCGCCGGAGCCCTGCTGGCCAAGGAGGGCAAGCGGGTGGTGGTGGTCGACCGCAGCCCGCACCTGGGCGGACGGGCGATGGCCGTGCCGGACGAGGGCTTCACCGTCAACCTGGGCGGTCACCTCATCGAGGACCCCGGATCCGGGATCACGAAGGTCTTCGAGCACGTCGGCAAGGAGCTGGTCCACGGCGAGGTCAGCAACGACATGCCGATCTGGGAGAACGGGAAGGGCTGGGGCTCGATCCGCGACCGCTACACCGACCGCACCGAGCTCAAGAAGGTGATCAAGGCTCTCGTCGAGACGCCCTACGAGGACCTCGACGACTGGGACGACCGCTCGCTGCGGGAGTGGATCCACCGCTACACCGACGACCAGGGCGTCGTGGATCTCTTCGAGTTCATCTCGGTGCTCGAGTGCATGACCGACAACTGGTACGACCACTCGGCCAGCGACAACCTCTACGTCCGCAAGATGCACTTCGAGGAGCGGGGCACCGCCGCGTACTCGTGCTGGCCCGGGCAGGGCTGGGACGGCATGTGGCGCGACCTCGCCGACGCCATCACCAGCAACGGTGGCGAGCTGCGGTTGGGCACGAACGTCGAGCGCGTGGTGATCGAGAACGGTGAGGTGCTCGGCGTCGCCGTGGGCCGGGAGCCGAGGATCCTGCCCAACGAGTTCTTCGAGGAGGAGATCCTCGAGGCCCCGGCGGTGATCTCCACGCTGCCGGTGTGGACGGTGCTCAACGTCGTGCCGCGCGGCGCGCTGCCCGAGTGGTACGCCTCGCAGATCGAGTTCCTGGCCCAGGACAAGTTCCGCATCGCCTGGCTCGGGCTGCACCTGGCCACCGAGGAGCCGGTCACGCAGTTCGACCCCCGCGAGCTCTGCACGTGGACGTCCACGCCGTCCACCGACTGTTCGGGCTTCATGTTCGACCAGTCGGCGATGGACCCCTCCAGCTCCCCGCCGGGCACCCACCTGCACACGATGGGCGCGATCATCCCCGGGTCGAAGGGGCGCGACCGGGAGTGGTGCCGCCAGACGATGGAGGCGTTCGAGCGCGACATCGCCGTGATGTGGCCGGGCTTCGCGAAGCCGGTGTGGCGGCGCCGCCACCTCGTGTTCGAGCCGAGCTTCGGCGTGATCCAGATGCCCGGCCTGGTGGGCCGCTACCGGCCGCACTGGCGCGCGCCCAACGTCGAGGGGCTGTGGTTCGCCAGCGAGACCTTCCGCTCCCGCGGCATCGGCACCGACCGCGCCGCCCGTGCCGCGCTGACGTGCGTGGAGGACTACCTGGGTGCGCGCATCCCGACGTTCGGCGACGGGTGGCGCTACTGATGAGGCGCCTGGAGCTGGGCGTGCCGGGGCAGATCATGCCGCCGGCCGAGGGCGCCGTGCGCTTCGCCCAGCGGGCCGAGGCCGACGGGTTCGACGCCGTGTGGTGGCCCGACCACCTCATGGGCTGGCACGCCGACACGATGTGGACGCCCGACCTCACCCCGCTCGCGGCCGTGCAGCCCAACCCGCACACCTACTTCGACCCGCTGATCATGATGGGTGTGGTCGGGGCGCAGACCGAGCGGATCAAGGTCGGCGTCGTCGTCACGGATCTCATCCGGCGCAACCCGGCGATGGCCGCGGCGTCGGCGCTCACGCTCGACCACGTCACGAAGGGCCGCGCGATCATCGGCCTGGGCAGCGGCGAGAAGCTCAACGTCACGCCGTACGGCATGTCGTTCGACAAGCCGGTGGCGAAGCTGTCCGAGGGCATCGACGTGATGCGGCTGCTGTGGGAGGCCGACGGCCCCGTCTCCTACGACGGCGCGTTCCACCGGCTCGACCACGCCGTGCTCGGGCTCGCCCCGTACGGCGCGACGCCGCCCGAGATCTGGACGGCCGCGCACGGCCCCCGGATGCTGCGCCTCACCGGCGAGAAGGCCGACGGCTGGCTGCCCACCAAGATGACCGCCCCCGACTACGGCAGCGCCCTGACCACGATCGCGCGGTCCGCCCAGGACGCCGGCCGCGACCCGGACGCGATCACGCCGGGCATGCTCGGCTACGTCCTCATGGGCCCCGACGAGGAGACGGTCCGCCGGCTCACCGAGGCGCCGCTGGTCCGCGCGCTGTGCGTACTGCTGCCGAGCCAGGTGTTCCGCGATCTCGGGGTCGAACCGCCCCTCGACGCGGGATCAGGCTTCCACGACTTCATTCCCACCACGATCGGACGCGCCGAGTCGCTGCGGATCATCGACGCCATCCCGCCCGAGGTCGTGCGGCACTACGCGTTCTGCGGAACCCCGAAACAGGTGGCCGAGGAGCTCTCCCCGTACCGCGAGAACGGCCTGCGTCACCTGGTGATGTGGAACATCACCGCCTTCGGTGACCCGTCGCTGGCGCGCTGGTCCTTCGAGGCGATGAAGGAGCTGCGGCTGTTGCTGGACGCGCAGTGAGCCGCTAACCTGATCGCTACCAAACGGCCGTTAGACAACGATGACCAACGCCCCGGGAGGTACCGCGATGCCCGCTGCACCGGCACCCGACATCCTGTCCGCGGAGTTCGCCGCCGATCCCTACCGCGCGTACCGGACGATGCGCGACGAGCACCCCCTGATCTGGCACGAACCCACGCAGAGCTACGTGATCAGCCGCTACGCCGACGTCGTGCGGGCGTTCAAGGACCCGGTGTTCACGAGCCGCAACTACGACTGGCAGCTCGAACCGGTGCACGGCCGCACGATCCTGCAGATGGACGGCCGCGAGCACTCCACACACCGCAACCTGGTGGCGCCGGCGTTCCGCGGGCGGGACCTGGCGGAGAAGTTCGCACCGGTCATCGAGCACAACTCCCGCGAGCTGATCGACGCGTTCGTCGGCGACGGTGAGGTCGACCTGGTCGGGCAGTACGCCACGCGCTTCCCGATCAACGTCATCGTGGACATGCTCGGGCTGCCGAAGTCCGACCACGAGCACTTCCACCGCTGGTACACCTCGATCATGGGGTTCCTGTCGAACCTCGCCGGTGACGAGCAGGTCACCGCGGACGGCATCCGCACCAGGGGTGAGTTCGAGGAGTACCTGATCCCGGTCATCCGGGAGCGCCGCGAGCACCCGGGCGACGACCTGCTCTCCACGCTCTGCTCGGCCGAGATCGACGGCGTCCGGATGAGCGACGAGGAGATCAAGGCGTTCTGCAGCCTGCTGCTCACCGCCGGTGGCGAGACCACCGACAAGGCCATCGCCAGCGTGATGACCAACCTCGTGCAGCACCCCGACCAGCTCCAGGCGGTGCGCGAGGACCACGGCCTCATCGCCGCGGCCTTCGCCGAGACGCTGCGTCACAGCCCACCGGTGCACATGATCATGCGACAGCCGGCGGAGGACGTGGAGCTGTCGGGCGGGGTCGTCGAGGCCGGGAAGACGGTCACCTGCCTGATCGGCGCGGCCAACCGCGATCCGCAGCAGTACGCCGACCCCGACGCGTTCGACCTCCACCGGCCCGACCTCGACCTCGGCCGCGCCTACACCGCCGGCGCCAACCACACCGCGTTCGCGCTGGGCCGGCACTTCTGTGTCGGGGCGATGCTCGCCCGCACCGAGCTGGAGACGGGCATCGGGCAGCTGCTCGACGCCATGGACGACATCCGCTTCACCGACGGCACCCCGCCGCCGGAGCACGGCGTGTTCACCCGGGCCCCCGCGGAGCTCCGGCTCACCTTCACCCCCACCAGGAGTTGATCATGACACCGATCCGACCGCTGATCGAGAACACCCTGCACCGCGCGGCGTGGGGATACGACGAGAACGACGTGGGGCTCATCGCCGCCCAGTTCACCGAGAACGCCTCGATGACCATGCAGATCGGCCGGGACGGCGACCTGATCGGCCCCTTCGAGGGGCGCGAGGCGATCCGGAAGCTGCACGCCGACTCGCTCGCCTCCCAGACCGACCAGCGGCGCCACAACTTCAGCAACCTGATCATCGACAAGGAGACCGACGGCTCCGCGTCGACGGTCGCGAACCTGACGCTGCTGTCGATCGAGAACGGGGCCGTGAAGGTCCTCTCCAGTGGCTGGTACCGCGACGAGATGGTCCGCCAGGGCGAGGACTGGCTCATCCGGAGCCGCCACATCTACCTCGACCTGCCGTACTGAGTCCGGGAACAACAATGGTCAACATCGGCCAGATCCCGGCGAAGTGGGCGGCGCTCACCCCCACCCGCGACGCGATCGTCGACGCCCCGTCCGGCCGCCGGATCGACTGGCGGAGCCTCGACGGGCGGGTGCGCCGCGTCGCCAACGGCCTGCGCACGCACCTGGGCCTGGAGCGGGGCGACCGCGTGGCGATCCTGGCGAAGAACTCGATCGAGTACCAGGAGCTGTACTACGCCGCGGGCCGCGCCGGGCTCGTCGCGCAGCCGCTGAACTGGCGCCTCGGCGCGCCCGAGCTCGCGAGGATCGTCGCCGACGCGGCCCCGAAGGCCGTCCTGACGTCCGACGAGTGGCTGGAGACGGAGAAGGAGCTGCAGAGCCGCGTCGACGTGCCCCACTGGCTGGAGTACGGCGCGGGCGGCGACGGCTCCTATGAGGACCTCGTGGCCCGCAGCAGTGACGACGAGCCGATCTGGTCGAGCACCGTCGGCGACGACGACCCGTTCTTCATCCTCTACACCGGCGGCACCACGGGGGAGTCGAAGGGCGCGCTGCACAGCCACCGGAGCGTGTCGTTCGGGATGCTCAACCAGACCGTGGCCGAGCGCATCGTGCCGACCGACGTCTACATGCTCACCGGGCAGATGTACCACATCCCGGTGGTGCTCTCGATGAACTACATGCGCCACGGCTGCCCGCTGGTGCTGATGAACTTCGAGGCCCGCACGGCGCTGGAGCTGATCCAGGAGGAGAAGGTCTCGGCCTTCCTCGGCATCACCACGATGCTCAACTGGATGATGGCCGTGCCCGGCTTCTCCGCGTTCGACATCTCCTCGCTGCGCAACATCCAGTACGGCGGCGGGCCGATGCCGTCGAGCGTGGTGAAGGCGGCGCTCGACAACTTCCCGTGCACGCTCATCCAGGGCTACGGGCAGACCGAGGGCACCACGATGTGCTTCCTCTCCCAGGAGGACCACCTCGACGCCGTGCGCGGCATCCATCCCGAACGGCTCATGTCGTGCGGCCGCGAGGGCTTCGTGACGCGCGTGCGCGTGGTCGATCCCGACGGCGTCGACGTGCCGAAGGACGGCCGCACCGCGGGTCAGATCGTCGTGGCGTCCGAGGCGAACATGCTCGGCTACCTGGGCCGGCCCGACCTCACCGAGGCCACGATCCGCGACGGCTGGATGTGGACCGGCGACGTCGCCACCTGGGACGCCGACTCCTACGTCTTCATCGTCGACCGCTCCAAGGACATGATCATCTCCGGCGGCGAGAACATCTACTCGATCCAGGTCGAGGAGGCCGTCAACCAGCACCCGTCGGTGCTGGAGTGCGCGGTGATCGGCGTGCCCGACGACGAGTGGGGCGAGGCCGTCAAGGCGTTCGTCGTGCTGAAGCCGGAGACCACGGCCACCGAGGCGGAGATCATCGCCACCGCCCGCGGGCACCTGGCCTCGTACCAGAAGCCGCGGTCGGTGGAGTTCGTCGACGCCCTGCCCAAGGCCCCCACCGGAAAGATCCTCAAGCGCGATCTGCGCGCCCCGTACTGGGCGGACCGCGACCGGTCCGTGTGAGCGGAGGAGCAGCGATGAACCCGGAAGATCTCGCCGCGCGATCTCCCCCTGACCACATCGCAGATGGACGGGTTCGACGCATGACGCAGCAGGTCGTCGAGTGGCTCACCGGCGACACCACGCGCTCGCGCGGCATCGGCATCGACAAGGCCGCGCTCGGGCAGCACCACGGCGGAGGCGGTGCGGGGCCGCCGGCTCGCGCCGTTCGCCGACACCATGCGGTACCGGGACGGGAGACAGCACATGGCGGGACGGGTCGAGGGCAAGGTCGCGTTCATCACCGGAGCGGCCCGGGGGCAGGGCCGCAGCCACGCGGTGCGGCTGGCGCAGGAGGGCGCGGACATCATCGCCGTCGACGCCTGCACGCCGATCTCCAGCGTCGACAAGTACCCGCTGGCCACCCGCGCCGACCTCGACGAGACCGTTGCGGAGGTGGAGAAGCTCGACCGTCGGATCGTCGCGTCGGTCGCCGACGTGCGCGACGCCGCCGGCCTGGCGGCCGCACTCGACGCCGGGGTCTCCGAGCTGGGCGGCCTCGACATCGTCGTGGCCAACGCGGGCATCGCCTCCTACGGCCTGTCCACCGAGCTCACGGAGGAGATGTGGCAGCAGATGCTGGACGTCAACCTCACCGGCGTGTGGCACACGGCGAAGGCCGCCGTGCCGCACCTGATCTCCCGCGGCGGCGGGTCGATGGTGTTCACCAGCTCGATCGGCGGGCTCAAGGGCATCCAGCAGGTGGCGCACTACGTCGCGGCCAAGCACGGCATCGTGGGGCTGATGCGCACGATGGCCAACGAGTTCGCCGCGCAGCACATCCGGGTCAACACGGTGCACCCCACCAACGTCGACACCCACATGATCCAGAACCCGGGGACCTGGGGGATGTTCGCACCGGGCGACCCGGAGCCCACCCAGGAGAAGGCGATGGCCGGGTTCACCTCACTCAACGCGATGCCGGTGCCGTGGGTGGAGCCGGTCGACATCAGCAACGCCGTACTGTTCCTGGCCAGCGACGAGGCGCGCTACATCACGGGCGTCGCGCTACCCGTCGACGCCGGGGCCGCCGTGAAGTAGGACGGTTTCTACCAAACGGTAGACTCGGATCATGAGACAGCCGGCTGGACGGAGCGCGCGGCGCACCGGCGGGGAGCGCAAGCCCCGTGAGGAACGCTGGGTGGAGCTCATCGACGTCGCCACCCAGGTGTTCTACGAGAAGGGCTACGACGGCGCCTCCCTGCAGGACATCGCCGACCGGCTCGGCATGCTCAAGGGCAGCCTCTACTACTACATCCAGTCCAAGGAGGACCTGCTCTTCGACGTGATCAGCGCGGTCCACAAGGAGGGGCTGGCGGTGGTCCGGGCCCGGGCCGAGGTGCCGGGCGGGCCTCTGGAGCGGCTGGAGAGCGTGATCGTCGGGCACGTCGAGCACACGTGCCGCAACCTCGTGCCCACCGCGGTGTTCCTGCACGAGCTCTCCTCGCTGCCCGAGGAGCGCCGCCGCGAGATCCTGGGCAGCGAGCACGCCTACCAGGGCGTGTTCCGCGACCTGATCGAGAAGGCCCAGGCCGAGGGGCTGGTGCGCGCCGACCTCGAGCCGCGGCTGGCCGCGCTGTCGGTGCTGGGCTCCACGAACTGGGTCTACCGCTGGTTTCGTCCGGGTGGGGCGTTCACGCCGGAGCAGATCGGCTCGGAGCTCGCCGAGATGTCGATCCGCGGCATCGCCACGGCCGAGGGCCTCGCCCAGCGCGGGGCGTGAGCCGGCGCCGCCCCGGCCCCGGAAGGGCGCTGCGGGGGCGGGTGATCGCGGTCCGCCGCACCGCACCGCCCTCGCCGGGGCGGCGTCGTGCGCCGGACGCTGATCACGGTTCCAGTGCCACCAGCGGTGCGCCCGCCGTGACGGAGGCGCCCGGTGCGACCAGCACGCGGGTGACCGTGCCGGCCACCCCGCTGCGGATCTCCATCTCCATCTTCATCGCCTCCAGCACCACGACGACGTCGCCGGCGGCGATCTCCTGGCCCACCTCGACCCGGACCGCGACGACGGCGGCGTCCATCGGGGCGACCGGGGGTCCGTCGCCGACGCGGCCGGGGACCGGCCCGGTGCCGGGCCTCGCCGGCCGGGTCGCGGCGGCCCCGTCCCCGGTCGTCGCCGGCGAACCGGCGCGGCCGGGGATCGCGATCTCCACCGGCCCCCGGTCGGTGGCGATCACGACGCGCCGTCCGGTTCGCCCGGCCACGGGGGGTGCGGCGGGCGCGGGCCGGGCGGCGGGGTCGGGCCGCCAGTCGCGCTCCACCGATCCCGTGTCGTGCGTGCCGGCCACGAACGCGTCCGCGTCGAGCACGGTGCGCAGGTAGGGCGCCGTCGTCGGCACGCCCTCGACCCGCAGCTCACCGAGCGCCGCGACGAGCCGGCGGCGGGCGGTCTCGCGGTCGCCGCCGAGCGCGAGGACCTTGCCGACCATCGAGTCGTACTCGGCGGCGACGGCGTCCCCGGACGCGACGCCGACGTCGTTGCGGATCCCCGGCCCCTGCGGCAGCGTCAGCGCCGTGATCCGCCCGGGCGCGGGCCGGAAGCCCTCCCACGGGTCCTCGGCGGCGATCCGGGCCTCGATCGCGTGACCGGCCACCCGCACGTCGTCCTGCCCGAACGGCAGCGGCGCCCCGGCGGCCACCCGCAGCTGCGTGGCGACGACGTCGACGCCCGTGACCAGCTCCGTGACGCCGTGCTCCACCTGCAGGCGCGTGTTCATCTCCAGGAAGAAGAACTCGTCGGTGGCCGGCAGGACGAGGAACTCGACGGTGCCCGCCCCGACGTAGCCGACGCGCCGGGCGACGGTCAGGGCCGCGTCGGTCAGGGCCCGGCGCAGGGCGGGGGAGAGGCCGGCCGCGGGTGCCTCCTCGACGAGCTTCTGGTGGCGGCGCTGCACCGAGCAGTCGCGGTCGCCGAGGTGGACGACCGACCCGTGCGTGTCGCCGAGGACCTGCACCTCGACGTGGCGGGGCCGCTCCAGGTAGCGCTCGAGGTGCACCTCGTCCCGCCCGAACGCGGCCAGGGACTCGCGCCCGGCCGCGGCCAGCGCCTCGTCGAGCCCGTCGGGCGACGTCACGACGCGCATGCCGCGACCGCCGCCGCCGAACGACGCCTTGACCACCAGCGGGTACCCGATGTCCGCGGCCGCCGCGACGTCGGTCGTGCCCGGGGGCACCGGCACCCCGCACTCCACCGCGACCGCCCGCGCGGCCACCTTGTCGCCCATCGTGGCGATGACCTGCGGCGACGGCCCGACGAACACCAGTCCCGCCCCGAGCACGGCCTCGGCGAAGCGTGCGTCCTCGCTCAGCAGCCCGTACCCGGGGTGCACGGCGTCGGCGCCCGAGGCCTTGGCCGCGCGCAGCACGGCGTCGATGTCCAGGTAGGACTCGCGGGCGGGCGCGGGGCCGATCCGGTGGGCCTCGTCGGCCGTGCGGACGTGCAGCGCTCCCGCGTCGGCGTCGCTGTACACGGCGACGCTGCGCAGGCCGAGCTCCCGGCAGGCGCGCACGATCCGCACGGCGATCTCACCGCGGTTCGCGACCAGTACCGTCCGCACTCCACCACCCCTGTCCGGCTTGCTGCGTCCTGTCTACCAATCGACCGTCTGGTAGTCTAGCGTCCGTCGGCGAGACCCCGGACCCACCGGCACTGCACTTCCAGGAGGTCCCGTGACGGCAACCGACAGCATGACCGACCGGCTCGCCGTGTTGCGCGAGAAGCAGGCCGCCGCCCACGCGAGCGGCGGGCCCGAGGGCCTTCGCCGCCACCGCGAGTCGGGCCGCCTGCCCGTCCGTGAGCGCATCGACCTGCTGCTCGACCCCGGATCCTGGTTCGAGATCGGCGCGCTCGCGCTGCCCGAGCTGCGCCGGGAGAAGCCCATCCCCGGCGACGCCGTGGTCACCGGTTTCGGCCTGCTCGACGGGCGGCGTGTCGGCGTCATCGGCATCGACGCGAGCGTCGTGGCCGGCACCACCGCGCCGATCAGCATGCGCAAGCAGGGCCGGCTCATCGAGCACGCCCAGCGCCACGGTTTCCCGCTCGTCCTGCTCTGCGACGCCGACGGCGGCCGGATGCCCGACGTCTCGGGCTGGCGGTTCTCGGGCCTGCCGCTGGACTTCACCACGTTCCTCAAGCCGCCGCCGGGCGCGCCGGTCGTGCCCCGGGTGGCCGCCGTGCTCGGCCCGAGCTACGGCGACTCCGCGCTGCACGCCTCCACCGCCCACTACGTCGTGATGCTGCGCAGCGCGTCGATCGCGCTGTCCGGGCCGTCGGTGGTGGAGCCGGCGATCGGCGAGAAGGTCACCGACGACGAGCTCGGCGGGCCGGCCGCGGCCACCGAGGCGGGCAACGCGCACCTCGTGGTCGAGTCCGAGGCCGACGCCATGGACGCGATCGCGGCGTTCCTGTCCTACCTGCCGCAGAACTCGGCGCGGCCCGCGCCGATGGCGCCCCCGCTGCCGCCGGCGCGCGACCCGTCGGAGCTCGACGCGGTGGTGCCGCTCGGCGCCCGCGCCGGCTACGACATGCGCGACGTGTTCGCCTGCCTCGCCGACGAGGCCAGCATCCTGCCCTGGGCCGACGGGTGGGGCGCGAGCCTGCTGTGCGCGCTCGTCCGCATCGAGGGCCGGCCCGTCGGGCTGGTCGGCAACCAGCCGATCGTCCGGGCCGGAGCGCTGGACCCCGCCGCGCTGGCCAAGGAGCGGTCGTTCGTCGACCTCTGCGACACCTTCGGGCTGCCGCTGGTGTTCCTGCACGACGTGCCCGGGCTGATGATCGGCACCCAGGCCGAGCGGGGCGGCATCCTGCAGGGCTACGAGGCGCTGGTCTCCCGCATCGCCGAGGCGAGGGTCCCGAAGGTCGGCGTGGTGCTCCGCAAGGCCTACGGCGGCGGGCACTTCGCGATGGGCGGGCGCCCGACCAGGCCGGACTTCCTCTACGCCTGGCCGTCGGCGGAGCTGGGCTTCATGGCCCCCGAGACGGGCATCCGCACCATCCACCGCCGGCGGCTGGAGAAGGTGCTGGCCGAGGAGGGGCCCGCGGTGCACGCGGCGCTGGTCGAGGAGCTCACGGCCGAGTGGATCAGCGAGGCCGAGCCGTGGGAGGCCGCCGCGCACCTGTCCCTGGACGACGTGATCGAGCCGTCCGCCACCCGGCACGTGATCGCGACGAGCATCGACATCGCGCTGGGAGGCCGGGAGTGAACCTGCGCATCGAGGAGGAGAAGGGCGTCGCCGTCCTCACCATCGACGACCCGGCCCGCCTCAACGCGATGGGCGCCACGTTCTGGCCCGAGCTGCGCGGGGCCCTGGCCACGCTGGAGGCCGACGGCACCACCCGCGCGGTGATCATCACCGGCGCCGGGGAGAAGGCGTTCTCCGCGGGCGGCGACATCGCGAGCTTCGCCGCGCTCACCGACGTCACGTCCAAGCGTGCGTTCCAGCAGGACTGCATGCGCACGTTCGCCGCGGTCGAGGAGAGCCCGCTCCCGGTGATCGCGGCCGTCAACGGTTACGCGATGGGCGGCGGCTGCGAGCTGACGATGGCCTGCGACATCGTGGTGGCCGCCGACACCGCCGTGTTCGGGATGCCCGAGACGGCGGTCGGCCTCGTCCCGGGGTTCGGGGTGCTGCGCGCGCCGTCGGTGATCGGCCGGCACTGGACCAAGCTCATGATGTTCACCGGCGAGCGGGTGGACGCCGACACCGCCCTGCGGATCGGGCTGGTGCAGAAGGTGGTGCCCGCCGCCGACCTCATGGCCACCGCCCGGGGGCTGGCCGAGCGGATCGCCGCCGCCGCGCCGCTGGCCGTGGCCACCGGGAAGAACCTGGTGAACGCGCGGGTCGAGCGGGGCGAGTTCGACCACTCGACGGCCGCGCTCACCACGCTGCACGCCACCGCCGACGCCGCGGAGGGCATCGCGGCGTTCGTCGGGAAGCGGCCACCGGTCTTCGAGGGGCGCTGATGGAGCCCTGCTCGGCGGATCCCTTCGTCGCCCTCATGCGCCGCTACGTCAACGACTACACCAACCGCCACGACACGAGCGTGTGCGCCGGGATCATGGAGCCCGGCTACGTGCTCCGCATGGGGCCGCACCTCGTCGACGGCCGGGACGAGGTCTACATCCCGGCCGCGCGCAAGCAGTTCGAGCAGTTCCCCGGCCTGTGCCTGACGGTGCACGAGATCGTCACCGACGGCGAGCGGCTGGCGATGCGCTTCTCCGAGCACGGCCGCTCGGTGCGCCACGACGGGCGCGGCGCCGCCTGGTGCGGGCTCGGGCTCTACCGCTGGAACGGGCGGAAGCTGGTGGAGAACTTCGTGGAGCAGGACTACCTGGCCCGCCGCCGCCAGCTCGCCTCCGGCGTGCCCGCCGCGGTCGGCGCGCCCGCGCTGGCGCCGTGGGACACCCGGGCCGAGCCACCGGACCCCGGCGCGGAGTCCGTCGTGCGGCAGTGGATCGACGCGGGCCTCACCGGCCCCGGCGTGACGTGCGACGACGGCGACGCCACACCGCTCCTCGACGACGCCACGTCCGACGTCGACGCCCTGTTCTCGGCGGGCCGGCACGTGGCCTTCCGGCTGACGCGGCACGGCCGCTACGCGGGCGGCCTCGGCGCCGACGCCGGCATCGACGACGCCGCGCTCACGGGAGCGGCCGCCACCCTGCACCTCGTCGGGCTCGTCTCCGTCGACGACGGGCGCGTCAGCGGGGGACACGTCGTGCGGGACCGGCTCGGTCTCGCCCGCTCCGTCTCGGCCGGGAGCAGGGTATGACCGCGGATCTGCTGACCCCGTCGGCGAGCGCCGACCCCTACGCGCTGTTCGCCACCCTGCGCGCCGAGGACCCGGTGCACTGGAGCGACGCCCACCGGGCCTGGCTGCTCACCCGTTACGACGACGTCTCCGCGGCGTTCCAGAACAAGGCGTTCTCCAACGACCGGGTACGCCCGGTGCTGGCCCGCAGGCAGGCGAGCGGCGAGCCCACCGCGGCCGACCGGGTCCTGGGGCTGCTGAGCGGCTGGATGGTCGTCAACGACCCGCCCGTGCACACGCGGCTGCGCAAGCTCGCGGCCGGCGCGTTCAAGGGCCAGCGGATCGCGGCGATGGGGGAGCAGATCAGCGCCATCGTCGACGAGCACCTCGACGCGTTCCTGGCCGGCTCCGGGCCGCAGGACCTCGTCTCGGAGGTCGCGTACCCGTTGCCCGCCACCGTGATAGCCACGATGCTGGGCGCGCCGGCGGGTGACCGCGACCGGTTCCGGGACTGGTCCGACGAGCTCGCCCTGGTGGCGTTCGGCACCGGCGGGGCGGCGCGGGCGGAGCGGCACGAGCGGGCGCTGCGCGGGCTGCAGGAGATGGACGCCTACTTCCGCGAGCTCGTCGCGCGGCGCCGGGCCGAGCCGGGGGAGGACATGCTCTCGGCGCTCATGGCCCGCGAGGACGAGGACCGGCTGACCGACGACGAGCTCGTCGCCATGTGCGCGTTGCTGCTGTTCGCGGGCCACGAGACCACCACGAACTCCATCGCCAACGCCACCCTCGCGCTGCTGCGCCATCCCGAACAGCTCGCCCGGCTGCGCGCCGACCCGGAGCTGCTCGCCCCCGCCGTCGAGGAGCTCCTGCGCTTCGACGGACCGATCAAGGTGCTCAACCGCTGGGTCGTGGCCGACACGGTGCTGGGCGGCCGGACGATCCGGGCCGGGCAGCGCGTGCACCTCGTGCTGGCCTCGGCCAACCGCGACCCCGCGAAGTTCGCCGACCCCGACGTGCTCGACCTCGCCCGCAGCCCCAACCCGCACATCGCGTTCGGCAAGGGCATCCACGCGTGCATCGGCGCCCAGCTCGCCCGGATGGAGACCCGCGTCGCGGTGGGCCGCATCGTCGAGCGCCTCCCCGGCCTCTCGCTGGAGCAGGAGCCGGTGTGGAAGGACGCGCTCGCGTCCCGGTCGATGGAGACGCTGGTGGTGAGGCACTCGTGAGGATGTCAGTATGAGAATCACCGTCGACAGCACGGTGTGCGAGGCACACGGACAGTGCGGTGTCGTGGACATGGACCTCTTCCCCCTCGACGACGACGGCTACTCCGCCGTCGGCCCGGACGCCGAGGTGCCCGCGGGCGAGGAGGACACGGCGCTGTTGGGGATCGCGGCGTGCCCGGTGCGGGCCCTGAGGGTGCTGTGAGCCGCTCGCTGTTCGACCCCGTCCGCCTCGGGCCGCTCACGCTGAGGAACCGCCTCGTCATGGCCCCGATGGGCACCTGCCTGGACAACGGCGGCCACATCACCGACGACACCGTCGCCTACTACGTCCGCCGGGCGCAGGGCGGCGTCGGCACGATCACCGTGGAGGGCTGCCTGGTCTCGCCCGACACCGTGGGGCCCGAGCCGCGGATCTGCGCCGACGAGTACCTGCCCGGGCTCCGGACGCTCGTCGGGGCGCTGGCCCCGTACGACGTGACGGTCGGCGTCCAGCTCATGCACCCGGGCCGGCAGGTCGTCGAGGGGCCGTCGGTGGCGCCGTCGCCGGTGCCGCTCAACTCCGTCTCGCCCGTCCCGCACGAGCTGACCGCCGCCGAGATCGCCGTGATCGTCGCGCAGTACGCCCGGGCCGCGCGGTACGCCCGTGAGGCCGGGTTCGCGTTCGTCGAGGTGCACGGCGCCCACGGCTACCTGCCGTCGAACTTCCTGTCGCCGCAGCACAACCACCGCACCGACGCCTACGGCGGCCCGGTGGAGAACCGGGCGCGGTTCTCCGTGGAGGTGGCCCGCGCGATCGTCGCCGCGGTGGACCTGCCGCTGGTCTGGCGGCTCAACGGCACCGACGCCGAGCCCGGCGGGTTCGGCCTCGACGACGCCGTCACCACCGCCCGGATGATGCAGGACGCCGGCGCCGCGGCCATCAGCGTCACCTCGGGCACCTGGCTGACGCTGCAGGAGACGCTCGCCCCGATGTCGGTGCCGCGCGGGCACATGCGGGCGCTCGCCGCCGCGGTCACGGCCGCCGTCGACGTGCCGGTGATGGCGGTCGGCCGTCTCGACGACCCGGCGGTGGCCGCGGAGGTGGTCGAGAAGGAGGAGGCCGACCTCATTCTGCTGGGCCGCGGCCTCATCGCGGAGCCGGACTGGCCGCTGCTCGTGCGCGACGGCCGCCTCGACGAGCTCCGCCCCTGCATCGCCTGCAACGCGTGCGTCGACCTCGTCGGGCGGGGGGAGCGGGCGCGGTGCTCGGTGAACCCCGAGGTGGGGCGCGAGCGCACCTGGGAGATCGTCCCGGCGCCGACCCCGCGCCGGGTGATGGTGGTGGGGTCCGGGCCCGCCGGCCTCGAGGCCGCGCGGGTGGCCCGGCTGCGGGGCCACGAGGTCTCCCTGTGGGAACGCGACGCGGAGCTCGGCGGCAAGCTGGAAGTTGCGGGGCTGGCCCCCAGCAAGCACGAGGTGCTGCGCTTGCGCGCCCACCAGGCGCAGCGGCTGGCCGCCGTCGGCGTGGAGATCCACACGTCGTCGCCGGTGTCGGCGGAGACGGTGGCGGCGGTGGCGCCGGACGTGGTCGTCGTCGCCACCGGGGCCACGTCGCTGGTGCCGCCGATCCCCGGCATCGACGGCCCGACCGTGCACGACGCCCAGGCGCTGCTGCGCGGGGAGATCGCGGTTCCCGCGGGGGCGCGCGTCGTGGTGGTCGGCGGCAGCGCCACCGGCTGCGAGACCGCCGAGCTCCTCGCG
Source organism: Pseudonocardia sp. 73-21 (assembly GCF_001899645.1). Classification (GTDB taxonomy): domain Bacteria; phylum Actinomycetota; class Actinomycetes; order Mycobacteriales; family Pseudonocardiaceae; genus Pseudonocardia. The sequence continues at coordinate 68,717 of NZ_MKVV01000062.1, forward strand.
TCCCGCGGCGCGGAGGTCACGGTCGTCGAGATGCAGCGCTCGGTCGGCCGCGGCATCGAGGCGATCACCCGGCGCCAGATCGTCCGCACCCTCAAGCGGGAGGGCGTGCGCATCCGCACCGGGGCCACGGTGGTCGGGATCGAGCCGGGGTGGGTGCACTGGCGGGAGGGCGACGGTACCGAGCGCGCGGTCGAGGCCGACCTGGTGGCGCTGGCGATCGGCTGGCGCCCGACGGGAGCCGCCTTCGCCGGGAGCCTGGGCGCGGTCGAGGTCCGCGTCCTCGGCGACGCCGACGCGCCCGGCGACTTCGTCCGCGCCGTCAACGCCGGCGCGGACGCCGGGCTCGCGGTCTGAGCGGTCCTGAGCCGGGCAGGCCGGCGTGGACCCGGAGAACGACGGGTGCGTGCCCGGGCTGCGCGAGGTGAGGGTGCACGATGGCGGGGTGACCGCATCTCCCGGCCGCATCGGCATCGGCCTGGCGGCCGTGGCCCGGCCCGCCTACATCACCTCCGGTCGAGGCCGTGACCTCGGGCAGCAGCGCAGCGTGGCCGACCTTCGGGCCCGCACCTGGTCGGTCCTCGACGCCGCCCACGCGGCCGGGATCCGCTACGTGGACGTGGCCCGCTCCTACGGCCGGGCGGAGGAGTTCCTCGCCGGCTGGCTGGCCGCGCGCCCCGGGACGGACGACGTGCAGGTCGGCTCGAAGTGGGGCTACCGCTACGTCGGGGGCTGGCGGACCGAGGCCGACGTCCACGAGATCAAGGAGCACTCGGCGGACGCGTTCGCCGCGCAGTCCGCGGAGTCGCTGGCGCTGCTCGGGGACCGGCTCGGCGTCTACCACGTGCACTCCGCGACCCTGGAGACCGGCGTGCTCGCCGACGCGGGGGTGCACCGCGCGATGGCCGCACTCCGCGACCGCGGCGTCCGGGTCGGGATCTCCACCTCCGGACCGGCGCAGTCCGACGCCGTGCGGCGGGCCCTGGAGGTCCGGGTCGACGGTGAGCCGCTGTTCACCTCCTTCCAGTCGACGTGGAACCTGCTGGAGCCCTCGGTGGGGCCGGCCCTCGCCGAGGCCGCGCAGGCGGGCGCCCGCGTCATCGTCAAGGAACCGGTGGCCAACGGCCGGCTCGCCCCGGGCGGCGACGACGGCAGCCCCGGGGCCACGGGGGCCGCTGCGGCCGCGGCCCGGGCCGGCGTGCCGGTGGACCAGCTCGCCATCGCGGTGGCGCTGGCCCAGCCGTGGGCGCCCACGGTGCTGTCCGGTGCGGTGACCCCCGCCCAGGTGGCCAGCAACGTCGCGGCGGCCGCGCTCGCGGTCCCGGAGGACCTGGAGGCGCTCGCCGAGGACCCGCGGGAGTACTGGACGCGCCGCTCCCGGCGGGCGTGGCGCTAGGAGCGACCCCGGCGGGCCGTCTTCGCCCCGCTGAGCACCGATGCGGGGGCCAGAGCGCCCTCGACGAGGCTGCGGGCCACCTCCGAGAGCCGCAGGTTGTTGGTGCGGGAGTAGCCGCGGAGCCGTTCGAAGGCCTGGTCCATCGTCAGGCCGCCGTGCTGGGCGAGCACGCCCTTGGCCTGCTCGATCACGACCCGGCTGTTGAGCGCCGTCTGCAGCTGCTCGTTGACCACCTCGCCGCGGCGGATCGCCTGCTCCTGCAGGATGCCGATCGTGGCGACGTCGGCCAACGCCTGCCCCAGTACCAGGTCCTCGGGCGGGAGCCCGCCCGGCCGGGCGTGGAACAGGTTCAACGCGCCGACGGCATCGCCGCGCAGCCGCAGCGGCAACGCGTGCACCGAGCGGAAGGCGCCCCGCTGCGCCACCGCTTCCGTGAACAGCGGCCACCGGTCCCTGGCGTCGTCGAGGTCGTGCATCGTGACCGGTGCGGCGGTGCGGAAGCACTCCAGGCACGGCCCCTCGCCGTTCTGCAGCTGCATCAGCTCCATCAGCTCGGCGTCCTCGCTCGACGCCGCAACGACGCGGAGGTTGCCCCGGGCGTCGGCCAGCATGATGCCCGCCGCATCGGCGGCGAGGAGCTCCACCGCGGCACCGACGAGGCGGTGGAGCAGGTCGATCACGTCGTAGTCGTCGACGAGTGTGTCGGCGAGCTCGACGAAGGCCCTGGTCACCCGCCTCTCGCGACCGCTTCCCGGAGGGCTCGTGACGGGTTCCACTAGGTCATCTCCTCGGTGAAGAGCAGGCGGTGCACCACGACGTCGCGGCCGACGTCGACGAGCAACCGCTGCTGGACGAAAGCGTAGGCCCGTAGCCGGGCGAGAGCGTCGGTCGCGGTGACCCCGAGCTGGACCATGACCATGCCGGTGGCCTGGTGGATCTCCGCGTGGCTGCTGACGGTCGGGTCGAGCTGGTCGCCGCCGCCGGGGTCGGTGCGCAGGCCCAGCATCATCAGCGACGCCGTGTCGGTGGCGCCGATCGCGTCCCGGTGCTGGGCGGCGGTCAGCTCCCCGGTCGCGCGGCGGTAGAGGTCCAGCACGCCGAGGTTGACCGCACCCCACTGCAGCGGCAGTGCGAAGAGCGCCCCGACGTCGGTCTGCTCCACCACCGCGGCGGCGAACATCGGCCAGCGGGAGGTGCGGGGGCTGGTGCGCAGATCGCCCACCAGCACGGGCCGCCCGGTGGCCGCGGCCTCCATGCAGGCGCCCTCGTTGAGCCCGAACTGGAGATCCTCCAGTCGCTGCGCGGTGGCGTCGGTGGCCCAGAGCGTGTGCCGCGACGGGCTGCCGGTCAGCAGCGAGATCGCCGCGCCGTCGAACCCGAGGCCGCCGGCGCACGCCTCGCAGATCCGTCGGGCCAGTACCCGGTCGTCGATGACGTCCCGGGGGATCGAGAGCATCGCCCGGGTCGCCGGGCCGGGGGCGTGGCCGACGGGGGCGTGGTCGCCGAAGGGCATCGCGTCACCTGGTCCGGTCAGGCCGAGCAGGGCCGCCGGGGTCAGGAGCGACTGAATGGGTCGGCCTCAGCCTGTCAGGCCCGGCCGCGGGAGTCCAGGCGACCCCACGGTAGCCCCGGGATCGTCCGCGGGACCGGCGAGCAGACGCCGGTGCAGCTCCCCGGTCAGGGCATGGATGGCCCGGGTGATCTCGGTGTTGGTCCGCAGCTCCAGCTCCTGCGCGACGAAGTCGTGGTCGGCCTTCGCCTGCTGGAACGCCGCCTGCCGGTTCTGCCCGATCATCACGAACGCCGTCAGGAAGATCGCCTCCAGTGACACCACCAGCGTGAGCGTCGGCCACGGAGCCTCCTCGCACAGGAGCATCCAGACCCCGAACGCGACGACGTGCAGGTAGATGAACGGCATCGAGCCGGCGAACGCCGTGATCGCGTCCGCGAGCCGGAGCTGGGCACGTGCCGCGCGGTGCGCGGACTCCGCGCTGACCACCGGGTGATGAGCTCTGACGTGCACGGCCCCACCCTCCGCCGGACGAACGGGCCGCGGCTACGGGCGGAGGTCCCGGCCGGGCGGGTCGATCGCCCGCATCGGCGGACCCGGTCGCACGCCTACCGTCGACGGCATGCAGGCCCGCGACATCATGACCAGGTCCGTCGTCACCGTGACGGCCACGACCACCGTCCACGAGGCCGCCACGCTGCTGGCGTCGAACGGGTTCACCGCGCTCCCCGTGGTGGACGACGACGGTGCGCTGGTGGGGCTCGTCACCGAGGTCGACCTCCTCCGCGACCGCTTCCCGCACGACCCCCGCTTCTACTGCTCCGACGAGGGCAGCGTCCGGGCTCCGGACACCCGCGCACCGGCCGCCACGGTCGGCGGGGTGATGACCACGCCCCCCGCGAGCGTCCGCGCCGGCGCGGACGTGGTCGACCTGGTCGCGATCATGCGAGCCGACGGGCTGCGCAGCATGCCCGTCGTCGACGGCCCGCGGCTGGTGGGCATCGTCACCCGCCGCGACCTCGTGCGCATCCTGACCCGGGACGACGCGGCGGTGGCCACCGACGTCCGCCACCAGCTGGAGATCTACGGCGGGCTCGGCCGCTGGACCGTCGGGGTGGACGGTGGGGCCGTCACGATCACCGACGCCCTCGACGACCCCACCGACCGCCACGTGGCAACGGTGCTCGCCGAGGCCGTCCGGGGCGTGACCGTCGTCCACATGGCCCCCGCCCGGTCCGACACCGTTCACATCGACGCAGAGGGAACCTCCTGATGAGCCTCGCCCGCACCACCGTCGTCGCCGCCGTGGACGGCTCGCCGTCCGCGACCCGGGCCGCACTCTGGGCCGCCGACCTGGCCGCCCGCCGCCACCACCCGCTGCGCCTGGTGCACGCCGACGACGCCTACTCCTTCGGCTACGCGGGCGGCCTCGCACCGCCGCAGAGCTACTTCGACGAGATGGCCGCGGCCGGCGCCCAGGTGCTGCGTGACGCCGAGGACGTCGTCCGCCGGGCCCATCCGGACCTGGACGTCACGGTGGACCTGCAGACCGCGGGCCCCGTGCCGACGCTGATCGAGCAGTCCAACGACGCGCTGCTGCTGGTGCTGGGCGCCCGCGGCCTCGGCGGCTTCCGGGCGTTGCTCGCCGGCTCCACCGCCGTCGCGATGGTCGCGTACGGCCGCTGCCCGGTGGCGGTCGTGCGCGGCGCCACCGCCGGCGACGCCCCGCGGACCGAGGGCCCCGTCGTGGTCGGCGTCGACGGCTCACCGACCAGCGACGCCGCCATCGGCACCGCCTTCGACGAGGCGTCGTGGCGCGGGGCCGAGCTGGTGGCCGTGCACTCCTGGCTCGAGTACGCCACCGACCAGATGCTCGACCGCGGGCTCGACCCGGGCTGGGGCCAGGTCGAGCAGGCCGAGACCGAGCTGCTCGCGCAGCGGCTGGCGGGCTGGCAGGAGAAGTACCCCGACGTCGTGGTCCGCCGGGTCGTGACGCGGGGACGGCCCGTCGAGCGCCTGCTCGAGCAGGCCGACCGGGCGCAGCTGCTCGTGGTGGGCAGCCGGGGCCACGGCGGCTTCGCGGGCATGCTCGTGGGCTCCACCAGCCAGGCCCTGATCCACCACGCCACCTGCCCGCTGCTGGTCGTGCGCCCGGTCGGGTCCTGACCGGTCCGTGGCCACCACGCGGGCGGCCGGGGCCGGCGTCGACCGGACCGCCGTGCCGGCCGACGCCACGGCCGTCCCGCCCCGGACGGGTCGTTCGACACGCCCGTCTGCACCCTCGCCGGCTGTCTGTTCGCCGATCCGGGTGCTGCGACCCGCTGGCCGGGCGCTGGACCTGGAGCACGTCCGCCCGGCGAGCCCGGCCGGGGCGGCGGCGCTGGGGGCCTCCCACATCTGTGGCTCTACCGGCCAGGACCCGCCCCTGCCCGGCAACCCACGATCACATGTGGCGAGGCCCCAGCCCGGACCTCCCTACCAACTTGTTCACTACCCGCGGGA